>NZ_JBHUKR010000021.1:0-485610 GCF_042684065.1 Amycolatopsis pigmentata
CATGTTCCACAACGCCCTCACCCTCGAACGCAACCACGGCCTCAACTTCTTCGACCAGGTGGCGCCCGCGATCCGTGGGCAGGGAATGTCACTCGCCGGGCCGGACGGCAGCCGGGCGTTGAACTGGATCGGCGACTGGGACGGTGGTCCGGCGCAGTCGGTCGACCAGCGGGTCAAGATGGCGGTCTGGCTGGAGTTGTTCGAAGAACGCGGTGGCAAGGTCGTCATCCACGGTGCGACCACGGCCGATCTCAATGGCCTCGCGGCACTGTACGACCTGGTGATCGTCGCCGCGGGCAAAGGCGAAATCGCCCAGCTCTTCGACCGCGACACGGAGCGGTCGGTGCACTCGACCCCGCAGCGGACGGTCGCGGCGACCTACGTGCACGGTGTCGAATTCCGCCCGGAGCGGCCGGGTCCCGATGTCTGGATGAACATGGTGCCCGGCGTGGGTGAGCTGATCAATATCCCGGGCTACACCAAGTCCGGCGCCTGCGACATCCTCTACCTCTCCGCGATTCCCGGCGGCCCCTTCGACATCTTCGGCGACCGGCCGGCGGCCGATGAACAGTTGCGACGTCAACTGGAACTCTTTCAGCAGTACCTTCCGTGGGAATACGAGCGTTGCCGCAACGCCGAACTGACCGACTCCCGCGGCGTCCTCTCCGGCGCCGTGACGCCCACGGTGCGCAAACCCGTCGGCCGCCTGCCCTCCGGCGCCTACGTACTCGGCATGGCCGACGTCGTCGTCATCAACGACCCCGTCACCGGTCAGGGCTCCAACAGCGCCGCCAAATGCGCCGAATCCTATTTGAACAGCATCCTGGAACGCGGTGAGAAGCCCTTCGATCCGGAGTGGATGGAGGCCACCTTCGAACGGTTCTGGGAGTACGCTCAGTACGTCGTCAAGATCACCACCGCGCTGCTGGCGCCGCCGCCTCCGCACGTGCAGGAGGCCCTCGGCGCGGGCCAGACGAACGAAAAGGTGGCCAAGGCCTTCGCCAACGGATTCAACCACCCGCCGTTGTTCGAGGAATGGATCTACGACCCGGAAAAGACCCGCGCCTTCATCGCTTCGTAGTTGTACGCCAGGCAATACCGAAGCGAATTCCCGAGTCACCCGTTAGGCCCCCGGAGTGGCCCCGATCAGCCCTAGTAAGCGAGGACTGTTCGCAGGAAACTCGGGTCACGGGCGGACACGAAGCCGAATTGGCCGACTGCCATTTCCTCCCGGGACTGCGAGGAAAAATCATGGCCAACCAGATTCTCGATCTGACTCCGTCCGGTCCGCTCAACCTGGTGGCGAACCAGATCCAGAAAGCCGTGGTCAATACCGGTCAGCTCCGATTCCGCGGAATGCTCTCATTGCAGCCGACCGACAACCCTCCCCTCAACATCCGGCCGTACAACGCCTACTACGGAATAATCGGCGCATTCCGGGCCGGATATCTTCTCAACATCCCTGATTTCACGGTGACCGCGTGGAATGCCCTCGACGCGCTGATGGTGGACATGGACGCCAACGGTTATACGCACGACTACGTGTGGGCGAACCGTCAGTTCAAGGACGGCACGATCAGCGCGACGAAGGTGCTCACCTCGCCGACGCAGGCGCAGTTCACGCCGGCGGACGTGGGGAGCCAGATCATCGGTACCGGGCTGACCGGCACGGTCACGATCTCGTCCTACCTCTCCCCGACTCAGGTGCAACTCACCGGAACCACGAGTGTCGTCACGACGCCCCAGATCTACGACATCCTGTCCTTCAGCACGACCGGTCAGTGGGTGACCCGGGCCCAGAACCTTCTTTCCACCGACTCCGTTCCCGCCAACGCGGGCATGTTCCTCAACGCGCTCTACGCCGGGTGGCAGTCCACCCGTGACTTCGCCCGTGTGCAGAGCTTCACCCCAGGCGTCATCGGTGCGCTGACGGCCCTCACGACCACGAAGCAGCCGAACAGCATGTTCGTGGTCCTTCCGGACGGACTGACGAACACGGCGGGCCTGACCAACACCGCGACGCTGCAGGATCAGGCTGAGGCGTGCGCGGGCTGCCGCGCCGCGGCCTACCTGCTCGGCCCGCGGCAGATCATTCCCGGTTTTTCGGACGCGAGTCAACTCGCCCAGCGCTACGCGGACCGGCTCGAAGGATTCATCCGGACCCTGTGGGATTACACGAATCCCGGCCGCACGCTTTCCGGGGTCGGGATGGTGTCGGGATCCAGCCAGCTCACGGGAGCCTTCGTGGCGACCGATGTCGGCGCGGCGATATCGACCGGCACTCTGGGAGTGCCTCTCGGTGCCAGCATCACCGCTGTCCTCTCGGGCGGTACGGCGGTGCTGGACCGGCCGGCCACGGCCACCAACGCGGCCTCCACCGTCACCACGGTCGTGCCCGGCTTCCGCACGACCCAGAACATCGACAACGTTCCGCAGCAGACGACGCCGGACTGGGTGAACCTCAACAACGCCTACGCGCAACTCTGGCCGACCATGTGGGGAGTCATCGAGCGCCGGCTGGCGACCTCGCAGGTGAATCACTTCCTGGCGACGCAGCCCAACTTCTATTCCGACACCGGATACGGCGGAGGCGCCGGCGAGTGGACGCTGCAGATGGCGGGCCGTCCCACCGAGGCGCTGGTCGACGCGGTCAGCTACGCCAACTCGACGTTCAACACGGTGAAGGCGGCGTCCTACGGCTACCCGTTCACGGTGGACAAGGCAGGCCAGTTGGTCGTGGCGATCAGCGCCGACGTGACCGGCACGGTCGTGGCGCCGCGCGCCTGAGGAGGACCACCACCATGGCCAACCAGATTTTGGATCTTACGCCTTCGGGGCCGCTCGACACCTTGGCGAAGCAGATCCAGTCGACCGGCGTCGTCAGCACGGGCCAACTCCGTTTCCACGGCATGCTTTCGTGGCAGCCGACCGACACACCGCCGTTGAACATCCGGCCCTATGACGCCTACTACGGCATCATCGGCATGTTCCGGGCGGGCCACCTGCTCAATGTGAAGGACTACACGGAGACGGCCTGGAACGCGATGGAGGCATTCCAGGCCGACATGGACGGGAACGGCTACACCCACGACTACGTCTGGGCAAACCGTCAGTTCCGGGACGGCACCATCAATTCGACCGGAGTGCTCACCTCACCGGCGCAGGCGCAGTTCACCCCGTCCGATGTCGGTAGCCCGATCGCCGGAGCCGGCTTGAGCGGGACGGTGACGATCGGGGCGTACCTCTCCACCACCCAGGTTCAGTTGTCCGGCACGACAAGTGCGGTGACCATTCCGCAGATCTACAACATCCTGACCTACGGACCGGCCGGGCAATGGGTCGTGCGGGCTCCGCAACAGCAGGACTCGACCGATGCCTATGCCGCCTTGTTCCTCCTGGCCTTGTATCAGGGTTTCCAGTCGACGCGGGATTATGAACGGATCAGGAACTTCGAACATGGTGCGGTGGCGGCCCTGATGGCCCTGGTGACCACACGGCAGACCGATTCCCAGTTCCTCGCGCTGCCGAACGGACTCTACAACTCCACTCTCCTGGAGGACTGCACCGAGGTCTACACGGGTCTTCGTGCGGCCGCGTACCTTTTCGGACCGCGTCAGATCATCCCGGGTCATCCCGACATCAGCCGGCTCGCCGAGCGCTTCGCGGATGAGATCCAGGGCTTCATCCACACCTGGTGGGACTACACGAACCCGGGTCGCACGGTGTCCCCGGTCGGGATGGTGGCCGGCTCCAACCGGCTGACCGGATCATTTCTTCCCACGGATGTGAAATCCTCCATTTCCAGCGGGTCTCCCGGTGTTCCTCTCGGCGCGACGATCACGGACATATTGCCGAACGGAACCGCGGTCCTCGACGCTCCGGCGACCGCCACGAACGCCAGTGGCAGCGTCACGACCGTGGTAACCGGCTACCGGATGGCCGAGACGGTAGCCAATGTTCCTCAGCAGGATCTGCCGGACTGGTCATCGCCCACGAAGGCCTACGAGCAGCCCTGGTTCGCCGTCGAAGGACGGCTCGCCACGTCGCTGGCAAACCATCTCCTGTACGCCCAGCCGGAGTTCTACGCCAATTCCGAATATGCCGGAGGTTTCGGCGAAGAAGCTCTCCTGGACGCCGGACGGCGGACCGAGGCATTGGTCACCGCGCTGAGCTACGCGAATTCGACCTATGCCGTGGTGAGTCACCTTTCACCACCTTTCGGCTACCCTTTTACGATCGGGAAGTACGGAATGCTGATGGTGGTGATCTCGGCACGCAGCCTGGGGACGTTCATCCCGCCACACGGATGACCGGCCACGCTGTGGCGGAAACCGGTGGACAACAAAGGACTCCCGAGGCCGGTGGGCCTCGGGAGTCCTTTGTGGACCGTTCTACTTGGCGATCTGCTTGTTGATCCAGTCCGCGGCGACGTCGACCCGTTCGATGGTCTCGTCGGTGGTGTGGGGGCAGTCGGGCCCGTCGTGTTCGACCGCGACCAGCGTGGCGTCACCCGTCTCGGGCAGCGAGAAGTAGGGAGCGCCGGAGTCGTGGGGGCACGCGCTGGTGTCGGCCTCCGGCCACACGCCGTGCGCGTTGAGCTCGGTGGACTGGACGGCACTGACCTGGAACTTGCCCCACTGCAGCTTGGGGGACGCCGTGCCGTTCGCGTCCGTGTCACCCCAGCCCGCGATCACGAGCTGCTGGCCGACGGTGGGCTTCGCCTGGCCGATGTGGAGGTACTTGCTGGCGGTCACGGGCCTGCTCAGCTTGGCCACGGCGATGTCGTTCTTCGGCGACTGCTGGACGTCCACCACATCGACGGTCGTCCCGCCGCCGGTGGTGAGGTCGACCACGCCGATCGTCGCCTTGGTGGACTTGTACTGCGGCGGGCCGCTGACCGGATTGCGGGCCGCGTCATGGAAACAGTGGCCCGCGGTGACGATGTAGCGCGGGTTGACCAGCCCCGCGGAGCAACTGCTGTCGTAGGTGGTGCCGTCCGTCCTCGGGATGCCGGTCATGGTGAGCTTCACCGAGTAGGGAAACTGGCCTTGGCCGGCGTCCGCTCCCTTGGCGACCGCGCCGGCCGAGCCGGAATCCGACATCAGCGTCGAAGCGGCGAAGACGACTCCGGTCAGGACCGCGGCCGCCAAGCCGACGATCGATACCTTGCGCACGATGTACCGACTCCTTGATCGTTTGGTCTGGTCTGGCGACCGACGATACCGAAACGAAAAAGGAGCGATGTGAAGCCCCCGCGCTTTGCCCGCTTTGCCACTTTTCCCTGTTCGCCGGGGCAGATCCTTTGTTTCAAAGCGGAAATTCGGTTAAGCGGAACGAACCTTCGCCGAGACCGGTCAGCTGGGATCGCGGGGATCGGTGCGGAGGCTGAGGTCGGGCAGTTCGATGGCCTCGGGTTCGTTGTAACGCGGGTGATCGAAGGTGTGCATGACGAAGATGTGCCGAGGCCAGGTGGCGAAGCGTGAGCTGCCGCCGAGGGTTTTCTCGAGGTTTTCCACCTGACCGATGCGGCGGGTCTCGTGCTTGGCGTTGAAGGCGTCGATCGCGGCGCGCTCGCCTGTTTCGGTGGTGTAGGGGTAACCGGTGAGATCGTCGAAATACATGGGGACCCGGGGCAACGCTCGTTCGGGGCCGAGGGCCGCCATGGCCTCCAGCGCGGCGAGCGTGCCGGTGTAGACGTCGAGGTCGTGGGAGACGAAGCCCAGCGGCGGCAGGTCACCGGAGTCGATGCGGCCCATCAACGGACCACTGGTGTCGCGCACGTCGCCGATCACCAGATCGGCGTGCCGCAGCCGGGCTCGCAGCGCCTGCTCGTTCATCGCGAACGCGCCCGAGTGCAGGGCGTGCGCGCAGTCGCGCGGATCGGTCGCCGGCAGCAGCCCGGCACCGGAGTCGAGACCGACCACCCGGATACCGACGCCGTACCACCGCCGGATGTCCTCGGCGTAGTCCTCCAGGGCGCACAGTCCGTTGCCGCCGGCCACCCCGAATTCCAGCGCGGTGAACTCGTCCGCGCCGATGGCTCGCGCGGTGCGGGCCGCGGTGACCAGGCCGTACAGGTACGGAGGGTAGGGCAGGGCGCCACGTCCGCGCTTTTCCATCCGGTGCAGGCGGACGGCGGCCTCGTCCCACGGCCACGGCTGAGGCGCCACCACCTCGCGCACTCGCACGGCCAACTGCACCAAACCCGCCGGCGCCAGCGCGGCGGCCTTGCGCGCCACGCGATCCAACGAACCCGCCATCTACCGACCCCTAAGCCTCGCAGTCATGCGCTCCATCGCCCAGCGCGTCCCCGCCGTTACGCGCCGAACTGCTCGTTTGGGAGCAAGGAGTGTTTACTACGGATCATCCGTATCGATCGGCGGCCGGACGAAAAGCGTGTCCGGCCGCGTGCGGCGGCCTCCGGCGGACAACTCGTTCCGGAGGCGGCAATGTTGCCGCCTCCGGCCGAGCAAACACTCCTTGCTCCGGTTCAGAGCGTGCGATCAGCAGTTGTGGATGTCGCTGGTCGCGGACGCGATGACCACATCGAGCAGGCCGGCGGCCTTGATGTGCACCGCGTTCACGGTCAGCCCGTGGTCGGCACCCGGTACGGGCTTCTGCTCGTTGAGGACGAGCGTGATGCCCAGGATGTTCACCGTGGTGTTGGGGCCCGGGTGCACGTTGACGTTCACCGGGATCCCGCCGACCGTGATCGAGGCGACGCTGGTGTCACCGGTGGAACCGGAGCAGGACGTCGCGGACGACGACTGCACCAGCCCGACCCGGATCACCGGCAGCCCGAGCACACCGATGGTCGCGTCCTGCACCGACGCGGTGGCCGTGGAGGTACCCGGGTCGACCGTGGTCACCACCTTGGCGCACAAGGTGTGCGCGCTGATCAGACCCGACAGCGTCGCCACGCACGGCGGGGCGACGGTGCCGGCACCCGAGGTGGCCACCTGGCCGGTGTCCGGCGTCGGCGAAATCCCCACCAGGCCACTCGACTCCAGGCCGAACGCCCGGCCGGTCAGGTACAGGAAATTCACCGTGCCGCTCGCCGACGCGGGCTGGTAGAACGCGTCGCCCGCGAAGACCGCGGTCACCGGCTGGGAAGTGGCCCCGGCCGGCTGGTTCACCGTCGCGATCGTGCAGGAAGCCTGGCCGGTGGCATCCGTCGTCCCGGCACAGGACTGGGCGGAACCGCCCGAACCCAGCGTGAAGGTCACCGTCCGGCCGGCGATCGGGGTGACACCGTCCTCCCGCAGCACACCGGAGGCCGTGTACGGCTGGCCGTTCGCGGCCTTCGTGGACCCGGTGTAGGTGAGGGTGGTTTCCTCACGGGTGACCACGAAGTCGGCCGTCGCGGAGGAGCCGAGGTCGGTGGCGTTACCCGCGAAACTCGCCACCAGCGGGTAGGTGCCCGCCGGTTCGCCCGGCGTCAGCGAACACGACGCCACCCCGCTCGCGTTGGTCGTGCCCGTGCAGGTTTCCGCGCCGTTGAGCGTGAACACGACGGGCGCTCCCGCCACCGGTCCCCGGCTGTCGGTCAGTACCGCGGCGACCGTGGCCGGGTCGTTGAAATCACTGGTCGTCGCCCCGCCGGTGATGGTCAGCTGTGCCTGCCGTTGCTGCCAGACCACGGTGACCGTGTTCGAACTGATCGTCCCGGCCGGGTTGCTGGTGGACGCCCCGACGGTGTCCGTGCCGGTGGACGACCCACCGTAGGAGAAACTGGCCACCCCGTCGCTGTCCGTGGTCGCCGTCCCGGTGGTGCCCGCGTTGGGCCCGGAACCGACCGCGAAGGTGATCGGCGCGCCCTGAATGCCCTGACCGCACGAATTCGCGAAGGTCGCCTTCACGGTCGCCTGCGAACCGATGTCCGCCGTCTGCGTCGGCGGCGCCAGGGTCAGCGTGGAACCGGGGCACGGCACGCTGCCGATGTCGGTCCACTGTTCGGATTCGTTGGAGCCGCTGGGGCACGACGCGAGATCGATGCCGCCCGTGTTCAGCACCTGGCCGGAGTCGGTGAACACGTTCGGCACCCCGTCGATCGAAGCGTCGATTTCCGGGATGACGCCGGAATTGTCGCAATGGCCCGACCATCCGGCGCCGTTCGGCCCGATGTCGGACGTGTCGAAGAAACCTTGGTCGCCGGTGCACCCGTCCGCCGCGCCACTGGCGGTCTGGGTGATGATGAGCTGCTGGCCCGGTTGCAGCACCGTGCCGTGCGGCCACATGTCGAAGGTGCAGGTGCTCAGTTTGACCTTGACCGAGTCGACGGTCACCGCGACCGGTGCGTTGTTCACGAAGCGCACCGCGCCGGCGTCGAACGTGCAGTTCGCGTGACAGCCCGCGAAGACGACACCGGGTGCCCCGTCCCACGGCGTGGGGAAGTGGTCCGGATTCGCCCGGAGATTGTCCGCGTAGCCGACGGAGACTTCGATGCTCGAACCCGGGGCCGCGTTCGCCGTGGCCGTCGGCAGGGCCATCGACAAGGTCGCGAGCAATCCCGCCAACAGGACGAAGAACCACCTTTTCCGGGATGGTGTCAAACGATTTTCGGCATGCATGAACGAACTCTCCCATCATGGATGGAGATTGATCACGGGATATGTTCCTGACCGCGCGAAATTCAGCGCGGAAAGCCGTTCCCTCCAGTTCCGGATCGGGCAGGAACACTCCTTTGTGCCCTGCTGCGTTTCAGGATCGTGGCCGGGCGATCAACCGTTTCGCGCCATCGTGCCTGGTCACTCGAATGCCGGTGAATTCACTCGAACGGGGAGCCGGGGAAAACTGAGCCGCTAGTGGTCAATGCTTTGTGCTTTTCACGCGGGGTCCCCTCCGGTGCCACCCGCGACCGTCACCGGACAGCACGGGACGGCAACGGACGACACCGTAACGAAACCGGTGGAAATCGCCTATCGTGCACACTGTGGCGTTGTTGAGTTCGGTCCCGATAGCGGCGGTGCCGCCGGACCGGTTCGAGCCGCTGATCGGCCCAGCGGCCTACCGCCGTCTCACCGAGCGTTTCGCGCGGGCCCGCGATCTTCTCGGTGGCCACGCGATGTGGAACATCAATTCGACCTCGCGCGGCGGGGGCGTGGCCGAAATGCTGGTCTCCCTGCTCGCCTACGCCCGGGGAGCGGGCATCGACGGCCGGTGGGAGGTCATCGAGGGTGACGAGCCCTTCTTCAGGGTCACCAAACGTATTCACAACCAGTTGCACGGCGAAGAGGGTGACGGCCTGCCCCTCGACCAAGCGGCGCGTGAACGCTACGAATCGGTGACGCACGCCGCGGGCGAGGAACTGGCGAGCCGGGTCGCTCCCGGCGACATCGTCCTGCTCCACGATCCGCAGACCGTGGGCATGATCCCGGCGCTCAAGCGACGCGGCGTGCCCGTGGTCTGGCGGTGCCACGTCGGTGCCGACGGTTCGAATTCGCTGATGAGCACCGCGCGGAATTTCTTGAGGGATTATCTCCGCCAGGCCGACGCCTATGTCTTCTCGCGTGAGCAGTACGTCTGGGAAGACCTCGATCCCGGTAAGACCGTGCTCATCGCGCCGTCGATCGACGCCTTTTCCCCGAAGAACCAGGAACTGTCCGGCTCCCAGGTCGCCGGCATTCTCGCGGCCGCCGGTCTGCAGGAGGCCGTCGCGGCCGGTGACCCTTCGTTCGTGCGCATGGACGGCTCACCGGGGCGGGTGGAACGGCACGCCGAGGTGGACGAATGGCGGCGCCTCCGGCCGGACGACACGGTGGTGCTGCAGGTTTCGCGCTGGGACCGGCTCAAGGACCCGCTCGGGGTGATCGACGGGTTCGTGCGCTACGTGCTTCCCCGCTCCACCGCGCACCTCGTCTACGCCGGCCCCTCCGTCGAGTCGGTCGCCGACGATCCCGAGGGCAAAGGGGTGCTCGAAGAGGCGAGTGCGCGCTTCGCCTCGCTGCCTTCCCGGGACCGCGAACGCCTCCACCTCGCGACGCTTCCGATGGCGGACTTCGAGGAGAACGCCGCGATCGTCAACGCGCTGCAGCGCCGCGCTCAGGTGGTGGTGCAGAAGTCGATCGCCGAAGGCTTCGGGCTCACCGTGGCCGAGGCGATGTGGAAACGGCGGCCGGTGGTGGCCAGCCGGATCGGCGGGATCCAGGACCAGATCGTCGACGGCCGGTCGGGGAGGCTGGTCCGTCCGCGGGATCCGGCCGGGTACGGCGAGGCCGTACGCGGCCTGCTCGACGATCCCGGGTATGCGGCGTCGATGGGGGAGGAGGCGTACCGGCGCGTGCGGGGCGGCTATCTCGGGACGCGGTCGTTGTTGCAGTACATCGCCCTTTTCGAACGCGTGCTCGTCGGCGAAGGACCTCCGGCGGACGCCTCTCTGGAATCCGGCTATGCCTGACCTGGCCGCGGAGTCCCTGCGGGACAAGATACTGTGGCTCGTCCGGCAAAGAACATGTCGGGCCGAGCATGCTCTCGCGAAAGGGACTCAAACGTGGACCTTCAGTCCTTTACCATTACCGAGTGGCGCACGTTCCTGCGTGACTACAGTGCGAAGTTCCTGGACAACTCGAAATTGTTGCGTGTGATCGAGAAGAACGGGGCCGGAAATTACGTCCGGAGTCACCTCCAACGTGAGGGGTGGATCGGCTACGAGCCGGCGAGCGAGGACGCTGTCGTGGCCGCTGAAGACCGGCTCGGCGTTCGACTGCCGCCGACGTACCGGAACTTCCTGCTGGCCAGTAACGGCTTTGGCTATGTCGACCATGTCGATCTGCTCAACGTGGAGGAGATCGGGTGGCTTTCCGAACGCGATCCCGTCCTCGTGGATGCCTGGAGCGACGCCACGGACGAGTATGCCGATATGTTCGAGCGGAGCTTGTTGATCGCACGAGACGACGGTGGTCCCGGCGTGTGCTGGCTGCTGTATCCCGCCGAGGCAGGCCAGGATGGTGAGTGGGCCGCGTACGAGTGGTTCACCGGCGACGGCAGCAGCCCTGATGATGATCGCTACGAAAACTTCGGTGCGCTGCTGCTGGCTGCGACTCGGCGGTTGGACGCCTGAGCGGGCACCCGAACGGCCGGCCGGCACACGCGCACCGCCGAGCGGACCCGGGCGATCCTTGGAATGATATCCGTTGTGTCCGTCGATGACGTGCCCACGACCGCTGTCGTCCTTCGCCGTTATGCCCAGTATGCCCTTGATTTCCTGCTGCTGATGATCGCCGTGCTGCTCTTGCTGGTAGGTGGTCTGTTCCTCGCGCTGAAGGCGCTCGGAGCGGGATGGCCGCGGCAAGTGCTGTACGTGCCGGTGGCCGTGGCAATTGTGGCCGGGCTCGGTTGCACCCTGCTCAACGAAGTGTGGTTGCCGCACAAGCGCGGCGGGGCGACCCTGGCCATGCGCTGGCTCGGACTGCGGATCGTCAAAATCGACGGCGAGTCGCCGAGGCTCCGCGACTATCTGCTGCGCTGGTTGCTCAATTGCGTCGACGGTCAGTGTTTCGGCCTGCTGGGCGCGGTCATCATCGCGGTGACGCCGCGGCACCAGCGGCTCGGGGACATCGTGGCGCGCACGCTCGTGGTGCGGGTCAGGTGACGAGTCCTTTTTCCCACGCCCAGATCGCGATCTCGGTGCGGTTTCTGGCGCCGAGTTTGGTCTGGACACTGGAGAGGTGGGTCTTCACTGTGGACAGTGAGACGGTCAGTTCCTTGGCCACTTCGGCGTTGGTGCGACCCTTGGCGACGGCGAGCACGACATCGATTTCGCGGGCGGTCAAGGCCGGCGTGGGCTCGGCGGCCTGCCGGCGGCTCCGGGCCGTGAAGTGCGCCAGCAGCCGCGTGGTGACCGACGGCGAGACCATCGACTCACCGTCCGCGGCGGCGTGAACCGCCTCCACGAGCAGCCGGGGTCCCGCGTCCTTGAGCAGGAACCCGCACGCCCCGGCACGCAGTGCGGAGAAGACGTTGTCGTCCAGGTCGTAGATGGTCACGACGACCACCCGCAACGGGTCGGGCACGCCGTCTCCGGCCAGCAACGCGGTCGCCCGGATGCCGTCGATCTTCGGCATCCGGATGTCCATCAGCGTCACGTCCGGCCGGAGCTTCCGGGCCAGGCGCACGGCGGACTCGCCGTCCGCGGCCTCGCCGACCACCTCGATGTCGGGTTCCGCGTCGAGAATGAGCCGGAAGCCGGTACGGACCAAGGTCTGGTCGTCGGCGATGAGGACGCGGATGCTCAACGGGTTCCCTTCGGACGCTCGGTGAGCATACCGGTGCGTTCCAACGGAAGTCGCGCGGTCAGCCGCCAGGAGCGGCCGCGTTCCGGGCCGGCGCGCAGGGTTCCGCCCAGCGCGGCCACCCGCTCGGCCATCCCCACCAGGCCGTAGCCCGATCCAGCGCGGTTTCCCGGCCGCGCTCCGGCGCCGTCGTTGTGGATGTCCAGGACGAGATCACAGGTGTCCACGGTGGCGCCCAGCGTGACCCGTGTCGCGTTGGGAGCGTGTCTGCGCACATTGGTAAGCGCTTCCAGAACGAGGCGGTGCACCGTGATCACCAGTTCCGGGGGAGCCGCGGGTCCGTCCAGTTCGTCGGCGATGTCGATGTCCAGCGCGGGTTCGAGCGCGCCGTGATCGTCGACGGCGGCGCGGACGGCGTCGCCGACCCCGGAACCGGGCATCACCGCCACGGGTTCGCTCGCGCGCAACATCCCGACCAACCGCCGGGTGGCGGTGAGCGCCTCGGTGCCCGCCTGCTCGATCTCGGTATAGACCATTACCGGGTCCTGCGCCGTGGCCGACGGGTTCTCCGCGATCGCCTTGGCGGCCTGTGCCCGGACCACGATGCCGCTGACGTGGTGCGCGATCAGGTCGTGCAGTTCCCTGGCCAGTTGCAGGCGTTCGCCTGCCCGGACATCGGCCAGTTCGCTCAGGTGCCGCCGGTCGGCGTCGCGCAGGATCAGTCCGACGGCGACGGCGGCTCCCCACAGCAGCGCGGCCGGGACGGCGAGCAGGGCGACGGGCGAGCCGATGCCGTACCGCACCACGGGTGTCGCCACCATCGCGACGACGCCGGCCAGTGCGACACCCGCCGCGTGGCGGGCGGGCAGGCGACGGGTCGCGGCACCGGTCAGCAAGGCCATCGCCACCACCTCGGTGGCGCCCGGATAGGCCCAGGATCCCTGGTGCGCGATGGCGATCGCGGCGCTGGCCCCGGTACTGGCCAGGGACAGCGCCGCGACAGCCGACCCGAGGACGAAGACCCGGTCGGGGAAGCGGCGCCGGAGGACCGCCAGCACCGCGGTGCCCTCGCCCGCCGAGGGCACCAGTGGACCCAGCAGTCCCGGCACGAGTCCCGTGCTGTGCTTCATCCTGAACACCAGCACGGCGTCGGCCAGGCCGACCAGAACGAGCACCGCGACCTCGGCCACGAGAATCCCCCGCCGATTCGGCGGTGCGGGGTCGCGAACCGTGGTCACGGTGATGAGGATGCCGTTGCCTTCGGTGCCCTCGTCACTGGGCCCGCTTAACACCTCGGAGGTAGGCGTTCGAATCCGGCAGGTAGGCCAGAACCGTCGCGATGACCGAGATGCCGGTGCTGATGTAGCTGACGGCCGAAGTTCCTTGCAGTGTCACCAAGGAGATCACCTGGAAGGCGACGAAGACGGTCAGCACGATCCTGGCCCAGTTGCGGCCCGCCCGCAGGCGGAACGCCAGCAGGAGATAGACCAACGCGAACAGCACGACCACGACGATGGCGGTGGTCTGCCCCAGGGACGCGGCGTGCTGGATCTGGTCCTCGGTCAACCGGTTGCCGGTGTTGGTGTCGTTGGCCTTGCGCAGGGCGTCCACCAGTTGCTGCCGGGAACCCAGGAGGATCACTCCGGCGATCACCGACGCGAGCGTGGACAGGAGGTAGCCGAAGAAGGACGCGGTAATGGTGGTAGGACGGGAAGGGGTGCCGGTTTCGGTAATCATGAGCCGTTGTTACCCGGGCCGGGACAGCGGGCAAACGAGAACAATCGGAAACCGTACTTTCGGCCGACCGGCTCCTCCGCGGGAACGACACTGGAACGCTCATTTCGTTCTTCCGGCCGATGTGCGGGGCCGGCGATCGCACGGAACATCGGCGCACGAAAAGTTCACGGAAAGGACGACAGTGCGCCGATCCCGATGGAAGAAACCCGCGCTCGCCGCGACCGCGTGCGCGCTCGCGCTGTCCGGCGTGCCCGGCGTCGCGGCGGCCGAGGCCGACCCGTTCGCCGGTTACCAGAACCAGCGAGTGGACTGGACCAGCTGTCCCTACAAGCTGACGGACGGGGCCAAGGCCGCGCAGTGCGCGGTGATCACCGTGCCCCGGGACTGGACCGCGCCCTCGTCCGGGCACGATCTGAAGGTTTCGATCAACCGGGTGGCCGCGACCGGTGAACACAAGGGGATGATTTTTGTCAATCCCGGCGGGCCGGGCGGCCAAGGCACCGGCTTCGCCTCAGAGCTCGCCGGCCTGGAGCCCGCGCTGAATCAGCAGTACGACATCGTCGGCATGGACCCGCGTGGCACCGGGCAAGAAGGCGCGAAGGATCCCGCACTGCAGCCGGTGGCGTGCCAGGTCCCGTCGAGCCGTCTGCCGCAGGGCAACGATCTCGACGCCCGTGATCGCTCGGCGAAGAGCATCGCCGAACACCAGAAGGCACCTCGTGCGGTGGCCGAGGCCTGCCAGAGCGACGCGCTCGCCCCGTATCTGACGACCTGGCAGACCGCGCACGACATGGAGCTGATCCGGCGGCTCCTGGGCGAGCCGAAACTGAACTACCTCGGCTATTCCTACGGGACCTGGCTGGGCGCCAAGTACACGTCCCTCTTCCCGGACCAGGCGGGCAAGGTCGTGCTGGACTCCAGTGTGAACTGGCAGGGCAGGCTTCAGGCCGATTTCGAGGACTTCCCGGTCATCGATCAGGGCCAGTTCGAGAAGATGTTCCTGCCGTGGCTGGTCCGCCAGTACCCCGCCCTGGTCGGCAAGACCCTCCCCGAAGCCAAGGCGACCTACGAGAAGGTCCGCCGGTA
The DNA here is from genome assembly GCF_042684065.1 of Amycolatopsis pigmentata. Lineage (NCBI taxonomy): Bacteria > Bacillati > Actinomycetota > Actinomycetes > Pseudonocardiales > Pseudonocardiaceae > Amycolatopsis > Amycolatopsis pigmentata. The sequence continues at coordinate 15,054 of NZ_JBHUKR010000021.1, forward strand.
CTACGCGGCCAACGGTACGGCCCCGGACAATTTCGATCAGGTTTTCGTCGGCATGGGCAGCAAGATCAGGTGGCTGCTCGGGGGACTGGTGTTCCTCGTGGGAGCGTCGAAGGAGTCCGGCATTCCGCTGCCGACCGCCGTGTCGCCCGAGGTCACCGCGGCACTCGACGCCCAGGCGCGCGGGACCGCCGGTGTCGCGGCGTCGAAACTGACACCCCAGCAGGCCGTCGTGGCGGCGACCTCGGACTACACCCCGAAGGGAGAGACGCGGTACGCCGTGGCCTGCGGTGACCAGCCCACCCGGTCCGCCGCGTGGTACCGCTCACTCAGCGACCGGCAAGGCCCCGAGTATCCGTTGTTCGGCTGGGCTTACGGGCTCTCCGAGCCGTGCGCGTTCTGGTCCGACGCGCCGACCCACACGCTGCCGGACCTGCCCGCGCGGGTGGCCGGCAACGTCCTGGTGGTCCAGGGTGAGTTCGATCCGCAGACCGGCTACGACCAGGCCAAGGCCGCGGTCCAGGCGGCGCCCGGGGTCAGCCTCGTTTCGGTCGACGACTCGGGCTTCCACGGCCAGTACGCGATCAGTGGAAACCCGTGCGTGGACGGCATGGTCAACGTCTTCCTGCTGAACAATTCGCGCCCGGGGAACGCGACCTGCCCCGGGGTGCCCATCATCGGCGAGGACAAGGTCTATCCCGTGCCCGGCCCCGTCGACGGTCAGGCGCACACCGCCCCGTACGGGGTGGCGACGCTGGTGGGATCACTGCTGCGTGACCTCACCCAGGATTTCATGAGCCACACCAACAAGCGGTGATCCACCCGGGAAAAGGCCGGTGACGCTCGACGTCACCGGCCTTTTCGTGGTCCACGACTGATGGGCCGGAGACGATCGTGGTGGACGATGACGGACTCACGCGTCCGGCGACCGTTGACCGACACAGAACCGTAACGGGAAGTCCCGTGCTTCTCAGCGGCTTTTCACGCGACTGACAGGACTTCCCCAGCCGGCGACCGTACGTTCCCTTTGTTCACAGGTCTCGCGAGGCAGGGAGTGGGTCATGCCGCGTTCACGCCGGAATCCGGTCAGTGCCGCTTCGCCTCGGCGCCACCGGGCGGTCGCGTCGTGAGAGCCCCGACGACGGCCGTCTTCGTCGCGGCACTGGTCGGAGCCATCGGCGCGATGGTGACCGTGAACACCTACGCCGAGGCGCCCGGCAACCAGGCCGCGGTCGAGCGGGTCGGCGCCCGGGCGACGACGGAACCGGCCACGCCGTCCGACGCCGTGGCTACCGGTTCGCCCAGCGTCACGACGACTTCGAGCGCCCGGCCGCAACTGCCGTCGGGGCTGGCCGAACAGATGCGGGAAGCCGTGCAGGACCACGTCGGCGGCGCGCAGGCGGGCGTCGAGGTCTTCGATCAGCAGGCCGGTCAGGTGGTGAGCAGCGTGAACGCGGACCAGCAGTTCGCCGCGATGTCGGTGGCCAAGATCTTCATCGCGGTGGACGCGCTGCGCCGCAACGCCTGGACACTGCCCGACCAGGACACCCGCGACCAGTTGACGAGGATGATCTCCGACAGTGACGACGCCGTCGCCGACGACCTGTGGGGCACCGACGGCGGCCCGGAGATCATCACGCGGACCGCCGCGCTGATGGGCCTGACCGCGACCGAACCGCCGGACGACCCTGGGGAATGGGGCGACACCCGCGTCACCGCGCGGGACATGGTCACCGTCTACCGGTACCTGAGCAACAGTATTCCGCGGTCCGACCGCGACTTCTTGTACCAGGCGATGGCCGTCACCCCGCGAACGGCCGCCGACGGCAGTGATCAGTACTTCGGCATTCCCGACGGGCTGCCGCACCACGTCTGGGCGGTCAAGCAGGGATGGGGCAGCAGCGGGAACGACGCCTACTACAACACCACCGGCACGATCGGCACCGGCGCGCCCTACATCGTCGTCATGCTCGTCACCGCCCCATTGAGCAGCTACCAGAGCATGCCCGCGGCGCTCACCGCCGGAATGGGTCCGCTGGCCACGGCCCTGGACCGCGAATAGCGATATACATCAATCCAGATTGATGTATCATCGGCTCGTGCCGTCCACTGCCGTACCCGATTCGCCGCCGTCGTTCGTCCGGCTCGCGGGCGATCCGGTGCGCTGGCGGTTGTTGCGCGAACTGGCGCACAGTGATCGCCGCGTGCGTGAACTGGTCGATGTCGTGGGCCAGCCGCAGAGCCTGGTCTCCTATCACCTGCGGAGGTTGCGCGCGGCGGAGCTGGTGACGGCCCGGCGCAGCAGTTTCGACGGCCGGGACACCTACTACCACCTGGAGCTGGACCGGTGCGCCCTGGCGTGGGCGGAGGCCGGTGTGGCCCTGCACCCCGGTCTGCGGGCCGGACCGCCCGAGCCCGTCGTGCCGATGCCGGGCAGGTCCCGGGTGCTGTTCCTGTGCACCGGGAACAGCGGACGCTCGCCGATGGCCGAGGCGCTGCTCCGGCACCGGACCGGCGGCACGGTGGAGGTCGCCAGCGTGGGCAGTCATCCGAAACCGTTGCACCCCAACGCGGTGCGCGCGATGGCCGAGTACGGCATCACGCTCGTCCACGAGCCCGCGCATCTGGACACCGTGCGGCGGCGCCGGTTCCACCTGGTGATCAGTTTGTGCGACCGGGTCCGGGAAGTCTGCCCGGAGTTCCCCGGCGGCCCCGATCTGGTGCATTGGAGCATTCCCGACCCGGCGCGGGAAGGCGACATCGACGCCGCGACCTGGCCGGCGTTCCGCCGGACGGCCGCGGAGCTGGACGGCCGGATCCGCTACCTGTTGCCCGGCATGGCCGCATCGGGCGGCGCTGCCACGAACGAGAACGGGGTGAACCGAGATGACCATTGACCTGTCGGACATGGTGAACGTGCGGTACCTGGTGACCGATGTCGAGGCTTCGATCGACTTCTACACCAGGTACTTCGGGTTCACCGTGCGTACCAGCGCGGCCCCCGCGTTCGCCGACGTGACGCGGGGCCATCTGCGGTTGCTGTTGAGCGGCCCGGCCAGTTCCGCCGGCCGTCCGATGCCCGACGGCACCAAACCCGGCCCCGGCGGGTGGAACCGGATCCACCTGATCGTCGAGGACATCGACGCGGAGGTGGCTCGGCTTCGGGAGGCGGGAATGCGGTTCCGCAGCGACATCGTCTCCGGCCCCGGTGGCAAGCAGATCGTGCTGGACGACCCGTCCGGGAATCCGGTCGAGTTGTTCCAGCCCGCGGGGCAGTGAGCCTGGGCCCGGTCAGGGACGTCCTCTCGGCGCCGTCAGCAGTTCACGGCCCCGTTCCGGAGTGATCGCGGCCTTCACGACAGGGTCGGCGAGCAGGGCCACCGGAGCGATGTGGTCGGTGGTGCGGGGCCGCCACGAGGACATGGCGTCCCGGATCGCCGCCCACAGCGCGTCGCCGTCGTCCGCGTGCGCGGCTCGGGCGCGGCGAACCGGCTCGTCGAATTCCGGGTTGCCGTAGGTCATTTCCGGCACCCGCGCCTGGAACCGCGGCCGGTGCTCGGCGATCATCCGCATGATTTCCGGGCGTTCGCCGATCGTCGCGGCCGCGAGCGTGGACAGGTGAGCGGGCCGGTTGGTGCGGGCGTCGTCGTCGAACAGGTAGGGCACGAACTCCTCGGTGAACAACGGGTCCGTGAGGAAGTCGTCGGGCGTGAAGGACGGGTTCAGCAACTGTCCGAGCAGCTCCTTGGCCTCGTCCTCCCGGCCGAGGAGCAGCAGAATCTGGGCGCGCAGCATGGTCGCCCGGCTCCGCCCGAAGTCCTCGGCACGCGCCAGCACCGCGGCGGCCTCGTCGACAGAGCCGGCGAGCGCGTCCAGCCTGGCTTGCTCGACCTGGGCGTCCCAGAAGTCCCGCGTTTCCCCCTCGGGCTGGTGGAGCATGTGGAACTCGGCGTAGAGGGCCTCCATCAACTCCCAGAACGAGCCGAACCGGACCGGCGGCGCGGCCTGCCACGAGAACAAGTGGTAGGCCGCCCACTCACCGGCTTCGTCGACATCTCCGGGGTCGAGGAACAGAATGCCGGCGTCGGCCTCCAGGAACAGCAGCAGCCCGCGAGTGAACCGGTTGCCCTGCTCGGGATCGGGGTTCTCCTCCTCCTCGATGCCCTCGTCCCAGACCTCCCAGTCCGGATCGAGGTCACGCAGCCAGCCGACGTTCTCGGTGTCCCGCATCCGCCACACGAAACCGCCGGCGTCACGCCAGCCGTTGGTGGTGAGGAGGAATTCCCGATAGGACGGAGGCAGCCGCGCACCGAGCCGGGCCTCAGCCGCCGCGACCTGCTCCTCGGTGGCCGGTGCGAACCCCAGCCACCGGTCACGCAGCACGGCCGGGTCGAGCTCGCCCGGCTCGCTCGTGCTGATCCACTCCTCGCTCCAGCGACGCAGCCATGGTGTCCATTCCATGCGGGACACTATGGCGGAAGGGTCCGACAATTCCGTCGGACGACGTTGCCCGGTCGGTCGAGCCAGGACGATTGCCCGCCGGGGGTGACGGCGACACCGAGCCGCGTCCGGTGGGGACGCCCGGCGGCGATCCGCCACCGCCAGGCGGTTTCCGCCATTACGCAGCCGGGTGACCAGTTCGTTCAACCCCTCTGAAATAGGCACCTGGTACCGGGTACAACACGGCGATATTGTGTCATCGGCTCGGTGACGAGCAGGTGTTCTCGATCGACATCGACTCCGGGTTGGTCGGTACGGCCAGTGCACATCTCGCTGAGGTGGGCTTCGCACCGCGGCTGGTCGCTGGGGGCGGCGCCGTCGGGTGGGCGGAGCACGGTCCGTATGACCGGATCCTGGCCACGTGCGCGATCACCCGGATTCCGGCCGCCTGGATCGAACAGCTCGCTGATGGTGGGCGCATCGTTGCGCCGCTCGACGCGGGGAGTTCGTGTGGCTCGACGATCCGGGCGGCACGCACAGCCGGCCGCTCGGCACCTGAACAGGACTATCCTTTGTGGACGGTCGTCTCGATCAGGTCGTAGCCGAGTTCGGGATGCAGGTTGCCGGAAGCGTCCAGCCGTGCGGTGGTGAACCAGGTCGTGTCGGCTTCGGGATGGGGCCCGACCACACCGATCCGGCCGGACCCGCAGGGCGCGACGACGGCGGCGGGCTGGCCGGTGTCGTAGGTGGCGAGCACGGTGGCGGGGCCCCGAGGATCGAGGCGGAAGAGCGGGCCGTCCTGGAAGTACATCCTGACGGGGTTCTGCCGCCACCGCACACCGATGACGGTGTCGTCGTCATCGGTCACGGACGCGTCCGGCGTGCTGATGTACTGGTCCGTGCCGCCGGGCAGCAACCCGAAGCCCGGGCCGGCACCGGCGAGGTAGCCACCGAGGCAGAAACCGAGGTAGTTGCCGCCGGCCCGCACCCAGTCCTGGATGTCGGTGGCGTACTCGCGCATGTGGCGCCACGCGGGTTTCAGCTCGCCACCGCCGGGTTGGGCGTAGACGACGGCCTTCGCGAGCGATTCCCGGGAGAGCCGCACATTCTCGTGTGGGCCGCAGAACTCCACCCGGAACCGGCTCGGCGTGCTCCGCAGGAGCGTGGCGACGGCTTCCGGACAGCCCGAGGTGGACGCCGGGCCGCGATAGACGAGCGCGAGCGGTTGCCGGCCACCACCGGTCAGGGTGGACACCCCGAGCCAGCCCAGACCGCCCGCCGCGACCGCGCCGGCGCCACCGATCATCAGACGTCGACGGCTGATCACGTTCGCCTCCCCGCCCATCGCCGCGCTCGTCTGGTCACCGATGTCGCGAGACCCTCGAGGGGACCGCGCCCGGCGGTCATGCGCCAGGCGAACGCGAACATCAGCACACCGGCGACTTGCAGCGCATAGCCGGTGTTCGGACTGTAGACGTCGTAATCGGAATTGAGGAACCAAATGTGGAGGCAGTAGATCGTCAGCGTCATCGCGCCCGCGGCGGCGATCGGGCCGAGGACCCATCGGACGACCCGGTGGGTCCGCCAGACCAGCAGCATGAGACCCAGCAGTGCCAGTGCCGTTCCGGTGGTACCGGCCAGATCGAACGGTGTGCTGGTGTGCGGGGCGTCGACCGCGAGCCACCACCGCGTGGAGGAAGGAACGCTGCCGTCGCCGCCGAAGGCGAGCATTTCCGAGGTCTCGGGCAGGGTGAGATTGCTTCCGGGCTGCGCTTGCCAGATGCGCGGCAGCCCGCCCGCCTTGTCCAGCAGGTACCAGGAAGTGGCGTGGGACGCGACGGCCAGCGCGGTTCCGGTCACGAGCAGCCCCACGGCCACCCGTACCCGGGAAAGGTTCAGCCGTCCGGCCACCAGGCCCGCGCAGATGTAGGTCACCCACGGCACGGCCGGGTATTCGCCGGTGAAGGTCATTTCGTAGAGCATGCCGAGGGGATGGTGGAACACAAAGGAGAAACCAGGGTTGTGCGCGGCCGTGACGACCGGCAGATGGGGCAGGACGACGAAACTGAGCAGGGGCGCTCCGCCGGCGAAAAGCACACCGGTGACCGCGATCAGCCAGGTGGGCAGGAAGACCAACGGGATCGCGAGCAGGAACAGCACCGCGTAGTAGGGCAGGATCATCACGCCGATCGCGCCGTCGGTGTAACCGAAGCACAGGCCGATCGCGCCGATCACCAGCGCTCGCGCGGCCAGTGCGACGACGGTGCCGCGCGCGTCGGCGATCCCGACCCGCTTGCGGCCGCTCAGGAACGCGATCCCGACACCGGCGAGCACCGCGAACGCCGCCGCGGCCCGCCCGGCGAAGATGGCGAAGTCCCAGCTGGGCTGACCGTCCGGGCGGGTGTCGGCCAGGGCGTGCACCGCCATGATGCCCAGCAGCGCGATCCCGCGGGCGGCGTCGATGCCCCCGAGCCGCGCGGACCGGATGGCGTCCGCGACGGTCGGCGCCCCGGTCGTCTCCGGGGCGACCGCGATTTCCGTGGTTTCAGCGGTTTCTGCGGTTTCCAGGGCTACGGTCATCGCGCCATCACCGTGTCCACGAGGTCGAGGCCGAGCTGACGCGCCCGTGCGACGACCTTGCCCGCCTTCCGTTCGCTGAGCAGTCCGGCGTCGGTGTACCAGTCGTCGGTGGCTTCCGGGTGCGGGCCCACGACGCCGACACGCCCGCCGCCGAACTCTGTGACCAGCGCCGCGATGCGGCCGTTGGCGTAGGTGGCGAGCACGTCCACCTCGGCTCCCTTCCGCACGTGGAAGTACGGCCCGTCCTGGAAGTAGACCCGCCGTTCCTCGCCCCGCCAGGTGATGTCGATCAACGCGTCGTCTTCGGTGTCGAGTTCGGCATGGGAGGAGGCGATGTACTGGTCGGTGTCTCCGGGAAGCAGCGCGAAACCCGGCGTCGCCCCGGCGAGGTAGCCGCCGAGGCAGAAGCCGAGATACCGGCCGCCGGAGGAGACGAATTCCCGGATCGCGTCCCGGTGACGGCGCATGTGCTTGTAGCCGTGGGAAAGGGACCCTCCGCCTGGCTGCGCGTACAAGACCGCCTTGGAAAGCGCTTTCTCGCTGAGTTTTCCTTCTCCGTCCGGGCCGACATAACGCACGTCGAATCCCCATCGGCTCGCGGCGAGCAACTCCGCGACCGCCTCCGGACAACCCTTCACGGCAGCAGGCCCGCGGTAAACCAGCGCGATCACGCGACCGCTCCCGCCGGAATGCCGCGCCACCGGGTTCCGGGGGTCAACTGTTCGCCCTTCATCAGCAGGGAAAGCGAGCCGAGCGAGACGTCGGCGCCGACCACCGAGTCGTAGAGCACGACGGATCGCGTGCCGATGGTGGCGCCCGCCTCTACCCGGACCACGGACATCTTCATCACTCTGTCCTCGAAAAGGTGGGTCTGCAACGACACTTCGGTGCCGACGGTCGCGTCGTCGCCGATCTCGACGAGATCGAACTCGGTCAGGTAGGTGGTGCCGATCCACGTCCGGCGCCCGATCCTGGCCCCGTACCAGCGCAGCACGACGGGCAGGAACGGAGTGCCCACCAGCATCCCGACACCGGCGGGCACCGCGGCCGCCTCGAAGAGCCCGGTGACGAACTCGGTGCGGCGCACGAACGTGCTCCACAACGGTTCCACCCGTGGACGGTAGGCCCCGATCAGGTTGCGCTTCACCGCCGCGCAGAAGCCGGCCACGCCGGCGCCCGCGCCGATGGCGACCAGGGGCGATACCAGGCCCGGCACCGGAAGGTCCCGGCCCTGCGCGAGGCTGGACAGGGCCAGCAGATAGAGGTAGAAGCTCAAGCCCAGCACCGACGCGGGCAGGGTGGCCCGGAAGAACTCGATGGTCAGCCGGTGGACGATCACCTTGCGGGGCGGCCTGAAGGTCTCGCTTTCCGCGAAGGATCCGCTGTCCTGCCGGTTCGGCAGGTGGATGGCGGGGGAGCCGAGCCAGGAGGTGTCCTCCGGGACCCCTGCCTCTGGGGGAACGGTGCTGACGCCCACCAGTGAGCCGGAACCCAGCCGGGAACCGGCCGGGACCACGGCCGCGTTGCCGACGAACGCGCGGGAGCCGATTTCCGTGGGCAGGAAGGCCACCCGCCCATTGGCGAAGGCGGCCGAGCCGACGCTTGCCATGTCGGCCACGAAACTCTCGCGGCCCAGGGTGAGCAGATCGGGGTCGAGGTGACCGGCCGTGGACACCTCGGCGCCCCGGCCGACCTTCGCGCCGAGCAGGCGCAGCCAGCCGACCGTGTAGAGGGTCGCGTAAAGCGAGTTCGTGAACTCGAGGCTGAATTCCAGCAGTTTGTCGACGACCCATTTGCGCAGCGCCAGCCAGGACCGCGCGGGATGAATGCCCACCGGAACCCTCGGCAGGACGAGTTTCTTGCCCACGGCCACGACCACGCACACGGTCACCACGAACACCGGTCCGGCCGCCAGGGTCGCGACCAGGCCGGCGAGCACGCCCCAGCTCAGCAGCGCCCACCACACCAGCGCCACGCTGGGCACGATCATCGCGATGGCGATCACTTCCAGCCAGCACAGGCCGACGAAGGCGGCCATGATCTGGGCTACCGACCAGCGCCGGACGGGTTCGTCGGCGGACATCATCATCTCCACCGAAGGCGTCAGCGCGTCCAGCGGCCGCGGCGGCGAACCCGCCCACCGCGCACCGGCCGGGACCGCTTCCCCCTGGCCCAGCACCGATTGCTCACCGAGAGCGGCACCGTCCCCGACCGACGATCCCGGTTCGAGCACCGCGTTCGCGCCGACGAACGCGCCATCGCCCACGGTGATCGGCGCGACGGTCACCCAGCCGTCCTCCACCTTCCACGGCCGGAGCGTGGCGCCGTAGCCGACCGCGGCGTCGCGTCCGATGTGGACGAAGCCGGGCAGGCTGATCGCACTGCTCGCGATGATCGCGCGGGCACGGGTCTTCCCGCCCAGCAGCCGGAGGTAGAGCCCCATCATCGGTGAGCCACTGACCACCGGCAGCGCGCCGACCGCCAGGAACAGGTCCAGCGTCCACAGCCTCAGATAGGTCAGGCCCCACAGTTTGTAGCGGCCCGGGCGGATTCCGGCCGCCAGCAAGCGGGCCACGAACACCGGCACCAGCCATCGCACCCCCAGGTAACTGACCAGGATCGCGGTCATCAGCTGAACCAGCACCGAAACCGAGACCTGGCCGTCGTTCTGGGTGTACACATAGGACACCGGCAGGGTGATCACGAGCATGAGCAGATAGAGGACGAAGGCCTGGGCCACGCCGGCTCGGGCGATGCGCCGCGTCTTGTGCCGGAGCGGCGCGGGCCGGGGTGGCAGAGCGGCGGCCGGCGCGGTCGCGACGGCGAGGTGCTCGGCGAGCGCCCGCACGCTCGGGTTCTCGTACAGGTCGCGAACCGCGGGCTGGCCGCCGATTTCGTGCTGCCGCAACAGGGAGACGGTCTTGGCCGCCACCAGCGAGTGGCCGCCGAGGTCGGTGAAGAAGTCCGCCTCGACCGAAAGTGATTCCTCGGGCAGTCCGAACGCCTCGGCCCACGCGCCCCGGATCCGTTCCTCCAGGGCGTTCGCCGGGGCCACCACGGGGCCGCCGTCGGCGAGACGCCTGCCGCTGGGCGGAGGCAGCTTCTTCCGATCGACCTTTCCGCTGGGCATGGTCGGCAACGCGTCGAGCACGTCGAAGAACACCGGAACCATGTAACCCGGAACGCGGCGCTTGAGCCGCTCGTGCACGCGTTGCGCCAGTTCGTCCTCGTGCTCGGAACCGTCCGGAACTCGCACCACGTAGGCGGCCAGTTCCTTCGTGTCCGGATCACCCGGTGCCGGTCCCATCGCCGCGACCGCTTCGGCCACGCCCGGGTCCTCCAGCAGCACGTTGTCGATCTCACCGAGGTCGACCCGGTGACCGCGGATCTTGACCTCGGCGTCCGCGCGGCCCAGATACTCGATCTCGCCGTCGGGGGTGAACCGGCCGAGGTCGCCGGTGCGGTACAGACGGCTGCCGGAGGGCGCCAGCGGATGGTGGACGAACCGCTCCGCGGTCAACTCCGGCCTGCCGACGTAACCCCGTGCCACGCCGGGCCCGCCGATGCAGATCTCGCCGATTTCGCCGTCGGGCACGGCATCGAGGTCTTCGTCGAGCAGCACGACCGAGTACGTCGGCAGCGGTTTGCCGATGGTCACCGCGTGGCCGGGCAGAAGTTCGCCCCAGGTCGCGGTGACCGTGGCCTCGGTGGGGCCGTAGGTGTTGAGCATCCTGCGGCCGGGCTTGCTCCAGCGCGCGACCAGTGGTGCCGGGCAGGCTTCCCCGCCGACGAGCAGGCTCCGGATCCGGGGGAGGTCACGCGGAATCGTGGCGAGCAGGGTTGGCACGCAGTAGAGGACGGAAATCTCCTGCTCTTCCAGGAAATCCGCCAGTTCCGCGCCCAGCCTGCGGGCGTCGGTCGGACCCGCGACCAGGGTCGCGCCGACCGACCAGGTGGGCCAGATCTCCTCGATGGAGAAGTCGAAGGAGATCGTCATGCCCTGGTAGACGCGGTCGTCCGGGCGCACGTCGTAGATCGAAGGCACCACGTCCAGGAAGTTGCGGATGCTCGACTGGGCGATCTCGACGCCCTTGGGCCGGCCGCTGGAGCCGGAGGTGTACATCACGTACGCGGTGGGATCGCCGTTTCCGTCGTCGAGTGCCGGGCGCGTGGTCAGCCCGATCGACCGGTCGTCGACCTCGATGAACGCGCAGTCCACATCGTCCAGACCACCGGCGAGTTCGGCGCAGGTCAGGATGAGGTCGACTCCGGCGTCGGAGGTGATGTAGGCGATCCGGTCGGGCGGGGAGGCCGGGTCGATCGGCACGAAGGTCGCGCTCGCCTTGCCCACCGCCAGCAACGCGACATAGGTCTGGACGGATCGCGGCAACAGGATCCCGACCCGGGAGGAAAAACCGATTCCGCGCTCGCGTAACCGCGCTGCCAGCAGGTTCGCCCGCGCGTCGAGTTCGCGATAAGTGAGCGGCGCGCCGTCGCATTCGAGCGCCACCGCGTCGGGCCGTACATCACAGGACATCTCGAAGACCTGGTGCAGCCACCGTACCGGCGGCACATCCGGAATATCCGTGCTCCATCGCTTCGAGTCGGTGACCGGGGGCGCCACGGACGCGACCGATCCCCTTCTCGGAACCATATTCCCTCCAGAGAGATCTCCGCCGTGAATCGGCGGAGTGGCACCCGGACAGGTGCTCGCACATGTAATTACCAGCCGTGTTAACCGCGTGTGAAATGAACCCGACCGGCGAGAGGTCTTGTCTCCGGTGCGCCAAATCCCATTTCGACATGTGGTCACAAGGTGCGCAAAATATGCTCCAAAATGACACGAAGATGCCGTCCGGACCCGAACGCGCGGTTTGTCAGGTCGCTCTCGAGATCACAACGAACCTTAACGGAATGTGGGAAAAATTCATCGTTCTCTCATGAAACTGGACGGAGCGTCCCGCCTGTGGTAGGCGCCGCGCGCTCCGGCCGGCAACGCGCCGAGGAGGGTGGCCTTCTCAGGATCTTCACAGTGATAGCCGAGAATGGTGGAACCGCCACGGGGCCGGAATGGGATCAAATCGTACGAATCGGTTGATTCCACTCGGCAGGCGGTCCATTTCCGATGGCATTATCGACTCTTACCCGAGGGTGGACGACGTGAGATTGCTGAGCGGCCCGCCACGCCGGACCGAGTTGGCCTTGCTGGGCTTCGCGCTCGTGGTGATCACGGCCGGGATGGTCCTGACCGACTCGCACGAGCCCGGCGACCTGGTGGGTTCCGGCCTGCTCCTGGTCGTGGTGTTCGCGGTGCTGTGCGGCGCCGCGCACGTGGCCATCCGGTTCTTCGCACCGGACGCCGACCCGTTGCCGTTGCCGTGCGTGGCCCTGCTCAACGGGATCGGCCTGATCATGATCCACCGGATCGACCAGGCCTATGCCTACGACGCGAAACAGGACGGCGAACCCATACCGGGCCAGGACGCGCCGCGGCAACTGATCTGGGTCGCGGTCGCGATCGTCATGTTCGCGCTGGTCCTGTTCAAGGTCCGCGACCACCGCAAACTGTCGAACTACACCTATGTCGCGGGCGTGCTGGGGCTCGGCCTCCTGGTGCTTCCCGGGGTGCTTCCCGCCAGCCTGTCCGAGGTCAACGGCGCCAAACTGTGGCTGCGGCTCGGCCCGTTTTCGCTGCAGCCCGGCGAGTTCTCCAAGATCCTCATCATCGTCTTCGCCAGCGGTTTCCTGGTCGCCAAACACCACCTCTTCGCCAGTGCCGGTAAGCGCTTTCTCGGCATGGAACTGCCCCGCGCGCGAGATCTCGGTCCCCTGCTGGTGACCTGGCTGGCTTCGGTTTCCGTGGTGACCTTCGAGAAGGAACTCGGCGCGGCGCTGCTGTTCTTCGGCGTAGCGCTGTTCATGATCTACATCGCGACCCAGCGGGTCTCGTGGATCCTGGTCGGACTGGCGCTGTTCGTCGTCGGCTGTGTCGCGGCCTACTACCTGTTCGGGCACATCCGGCAGCGGGTTTCGACCTGGGCGGACCCGCTGGGCACCTACGACCGGCCCGGCGGCGGGTATCAGGTGTCCCAGTCGCTGTTCGGGCTCGGCACCGGTGGCCTCACCGGCACCGGTCTCGGCCAGGGCCGCCCCGATCTCGTCCCCTTCTCCAGCACCGACTTCATCAGCGGGGCGATCGGGGAGGAACTCGGCACGGTCGGCCTCCTCGTCATGCTGCTGCTGTATCTGATGGTCACCATGCGCGGGCTGCGCGCCGCGATGCTCGTGGAGGACTCGTACGGCAAGCTCCTCGCCGCGGGGCTGTCCTGTTCGCTGGCCCTCCAGGTCTTCGTCGTCGTCGGCGGGGTCACCGGCCTGATCCCGCTGGCCGGCATGACCATGCCCTTCCTGTCCTACGGCGGTTCGTCCCTGCTCTCGAACTACCTCATCCTCGCGCTCCTGCTCCGCGTGTCCAGTGCGGCGGCGAAGGAGAGCGCACCCCCTCCGCCACCGCCACCGAAAGCGGCGCCGCTACCGCAGGCGTCGACGGTGCTCGTCAACCGTCCTCCCTCCACCTCGTGAGGAAGTAACCGCTCGTGCACCCTCTGATGGCGGTGTCTTGAGGGCCGCTCCGGTGGTGCGATCGAGTGCGATGGTGGTGGCGCCGGGGAAAGGGATCACAGGTGGCGGCGTGGCGGGACCTGATGACGTTCATCCGGCGGGTTTACGAAGTCGTCCGTTTCGAGCCGGACGAGGTGCGCATCCTGGTGCGCTACGGTAGCGACCCCGAGGATCAGGACAGCCGGGTGCAGACGGTCGTCGTGGCCAGGGAGGTGCTCGACGACGGCTCGGAGTGGGTGCAACTGGCCACCCCGTTCGCCGTGGTCGATCAGGTCGACCTGGCGGAGGTGCTGGAGGAGATCGCCACCACCACCGTGGTCGGTGGCGTGGTCATCATGGGCGACTATGTGGTGCTGCGGCATTCGCTGCCCCTGGTCAACCTCGACTACAACGAGTTCAGCGATCCGCTCGAACTGCTCGCCGGTGCGGGTGACGAACTGGAACGGAAGTTCACCGGCCACGATGACTACTGATCGGCGCCTTCACCACCCGTGAGGTAATTCTCCCGCTTCGTCGTGGCGACGGAGTCGCGCGGGAAGCGTTGCGCGATCTCGAGAATGCGGCCGTGGGACAACGGGTCGGCCAGCATGGTCAGGGATTCGGTGAGCTGGGCACACGCCACCTCGATCTCCCGGCGCGCCATATCGCGCTGGGTGGCGATCGTGGCGTGGATCAACGCGGTCAGCGCCACGCACATGTTGAACGCCTGCAGGCCGATCATCGTGTCGGTCAGGTTGAGCACGGCGAAGGCGTCGCTACCGCGGGCGACCGAGAGGATGGCCACGATGCTCGCGGTGAGCGCGGCCAGCAGCGCGCCGGCCTGACGGAAGCGCAGCCCTCCCCAGATCAGGAACGGGAAGGGCAGGAAGAGCAGGTGCACCACGGTGTTCGTGCCGAGGGTGGTGACCGCGAACGTGCCGCCGATCAGCGCCACCGCTTCGGCGGCCCGCACGGGCGAGATCCGTTTCGGCAGGCGCGCGTTTCTCGCGATGAGCAACAGCGGGGCGATGAGGAGCACGCCCATCGCGTCGCCGGTCCACCACACCGACCAGGTGGCCAGGAAGTGGGATCCGGGTACGTCACCGCCGAGAACCAGGGCCGCGGCGCCGATGGTGCTGCTGACCAGCATGCCGGTGAACGCGCCGAGGAAGACCAGCGCCACCGAGTCCTTCAGCCGGGCGAGGTCGCTCCGGAAATCGACCAGGGTGAGGAGCAGATACGCGCACAGCGGCGCGAGGGTGTTCCCCACGCTGATCATCCCGACCGCGAGGGGCGTCGGTCCGAGCGGGATGTTGACCGCCAGTGCGCCCAGCATGATGCCCGGCCACACCCGGACGCCGAACACGAGCAGGGCCGCCAGCGCGACCCCGGTGGGCGGCCACAGCGGCGTCACCTGACCGCCCACCAGAGCGAGTCTGAGGCCCACCAGCGCGCCGAGGTAGTACACGACGGCGACACCGCCGATCCGTACGGCGAGGCCGCGAATTCCGGAAGGCCACGTCACGGATGCGAGAATAGCGGGGATTCGCCGCGAATGCCGTTCCGTGCCGGCATCGGTGTCGGATATTCACGACCGTGCCGGGTATTCGTCCAGGCGCGGACCGGTAATGGTTTCTCTTCGTCTACAAAGGACTACTTAGTGCGACTTTTTGATCAGGGATTGGGCCGCACGGGGGCTCGTCACTCTTCCGCACTACTGTGTCGATCGTTACCAATCCGGTCACAGTCACGGCGGAGATGGCTGTCTACGAGTAGATTGGCCGCGGACCGTCTCCGCCTACTTTTGGGCCGGATTAGTAAAATGGCGTCAGTTCCACCGTGATCGACCGGGGTGCGCTGTCCTGGATGTAGGAGGCGAAACCGGCCACGTCGTCGAACGCGAACCCGTACGCCTTGCCGTCCTGGGTGTTGTCGTGAAGGGCCTTCGCGTAATGGTTGGTCACCGCGTCCCGGTAGAACGTCGCCGGGTCGGCGCCGGGCTGGTTCGCGCTGCTCAGGAGCACGGAGCGGTTGAAGCCGGCGGCCAGCACCGCGGCGACCGGGCCGGTGACGCCGTCGTTCGGGGCGGCGAGCGCGCCGTTGCAGTAGAGCACGTCCGCGGTGCTGGGCTTGCGGAACGGCGCCACCCCGCCGTCGAACGAGAAGAGCCCGCCGGAAACGCGCCCGGTGCGCACCGCGGAACCGACGTTGACGGTCATCGCGGTCGACGAGTACCGGTCCCAGACCTGATTGATCGCCGAATCGAAATAGGTCGCGGGGAACACACCGGTGTCGATGCCGTGTCCGGGCGCGATGACCCGGGTGTCCTCGACGACGAGCGGGGCGAAATCCGGATTGGCCTTGATCGCGGAAAAGATTTTCTCCCGGCCGCCGGGGACGAGCCGTCCGGTGTTCTGTGAGGCGCTTCCGGCCAAACCGATCGCGAGCGGGATGCTGAACATGTCGACCATGGTGGTGTTACAGAACATCCCGGCCGAATTGTGCGTGAACTCGACGAAGTCGTGCACGATCGGAAAGCTCGGGTCGTTGGGTACCCAGCCCGCCGGATACTGCAGGGCGGCGTTGCCGTTCCCGTCGGTGACCACGGGGAATTTCAGCTTGTCCACCACGGAGAAGTAGATCCGGCCGGACATGTTCGCCGGGATGGCCGAGGCGGTGTCGCCGCTGCCGGCCAGGGGAATGATCATGTCGCTCGCGCCGGTGGACGGCGACACCGGGGTCAGCGTGCCGTCCGCGGTGGCGAACGCCTGCTTGCCGGTGGACAGATCGGTGCCCACGATGGCGTAGGAGATCTGCGCGTTGGAATAGCGGCCCGTGTTGTTGACGATGGTCAGCGGCAGGCCGTTGGTCGCGGCGCTCGCCCCCTTGCCCGAGGTTTGCGCGGCCATCAGCGCGGCGCCGAACGGGGCGCCGACCAGTCCGGCCGCCAGTCCTTTGAGGACGGTCCTGCGGTTTGCCATGATTCCTCCTTCTCTTGTCGCTCAGAAGGTGCCGAATGCTTTGGTGAAGTCGAAGTCCTGCTGGTCGATGCTGCTGCAGGTCGGCTGCGCGGAACCGGTCGAGCCGCCGGGGCACGCCTTGTCGCGGGTGGCCGACCACATCGACAGCCCGGCGAGCGACTTGCTCGTCGCGAAGTCCACGAGCTGCTTGGCGTCGGCGAGCGTGAACACCTCGGTCGAGGTGTCGTTGACGCCGATCATCGGCGTGACCGCCACGTGCTGCCAGGCATCGCTGTCGGAGAGCCCGAGCGCGTCCTTGACCTGTGACTGCGTCGCGGTGGCGGCGTCGATGGCGAACTGGCCCATCTTGCCACTGGGATTGGGCGCCGCACCGTCGCCGTAGTCCATGGCCATGACGTTCACCGCGGACACGTCCACCCCGTTGCTCTTCGCGTTCCGCAGGAAGTTCACGCCGTCCTGGGTGAGCCCGCTGGGGAGCACGGGCAGCGTGAAGGAGACGTCCAGCGGCTTGCCCGCGGCCGCGGCCTTCTGCTGGAGTTTGGCGATGGCCTGGGCACGACGGGTGTTGGCGTCGGCGTTGGGCAGGGCGCTGCCCTCGACGTCGAAGTCCACTTTGGTCAAACCGTAGGTGTCGATCGCCTTCCCGTACGCGCCGGCGAGGCTGTCGGCGTCCTGGCAGGCCAGCGCCAGTTCGATACCGGCGGCGCCGCCGAAGGACGCCCGCACGTCACCGCCGAGGCCACGCAACTGCGCTATCTGGCCCGGCACGCCGTCGTTGTTGAGATCGCTGACGCCACCCCACTTCGGCGTGCACCCGCCGCCGGAGACGATGAACGCGAGGGTGAAGTTCTTGACGCCCGTGCTCTGCGCGGTCGAGACGAGATCGAAGGGCGGATACAACGAAGTGTCCACATAGGGCGCGAAGCGACCGGACCCGGTGGCCGCCGGGGCCGTGGCCGCCTGATGCACGCCTTCGGCCGAGGAGGTTCCCGGCAGCGCGGCGGCCACCGAGATCACTCCGGCGATCACGATCACGGCGGCGGCCGCGCCGGAGATGGCGCGGACGCTGGGACGGCGGTGTCTGCCTTTGTACGACATGGTCCAGACCTCCTGGGGTATTTGTCGGCGCGCAGAACATTAGGAGCGCGCCTCACCCGCTGGACCGGCCTTGAGACAGCGTAGAAACTCACTTAAGGAAGGCTTAAGGTTCGGGCGCGGAGAACACGGAAAGCATTGTCCGCAAATGGATGGTGACCTCGGCACCGCCGGACCGTGACCGCGCCACGGTCACCTCACCGCCGGTCGATTCGGCGACGCGCCGCGCGATGTCGAGGCCGAGACCGGTGGATCCCGCGCCCCCGCTTCCGGTGCCCCGGTCCAACGCG
Source organism: Amycolatopsis pigmentata (assembly GCF_042684065.1). Classification (NCBI taxonomy): domain Bacteria; kingdom Bacillati; phylum Actinomycetota; class Actinomycetes; order Pseudonocardiales; family Pseudonocardiaceae; genus Amycolatopsis; species Amycolatopsis pigmentata. The sequence continues at coordinate 33,037 of NZ_JBHUKR010000021.1, forward strand.
GCGGTAGGGTCGTCGAAGCCGGAACCCTCGTCGGAGACCCGGATCCGCACGGCCTGATCCGTGCTCCGGACGTCGATGGTGAAGCCCGCGCCCTCCGCGGTGTGCCGGAACACGTTGCCCAGCACCGCATCCAGGGCCAGCGCCAGTTCGTTCCGCGAAACCGGCACCAGACTGGCCCGCCGGACGCCGTAGAGCCGCCAGTTGCGGCCCTGGTCCTCGGCCAGCGCCGACCAGAAGCCGGCCCGTTCCCGCACCACTTCCGCCGGATCGCAGCCGAGCACGACGGTCTGGTCGGCGCCACGGCTGCGCGCCGCCCGGATGATCTGGTCGACCTCGCGTTCCAGTTGCTCGACCGCGTGCCGGGTCCGCTCGGCGGCGTCGGTGTCCCCCAAGCCGGCCGTGTTGAGCCGCAAAGCGGTCAGCGGTGTCCGCAGCCGGTGGGACAGATCCGCGGCCAGTTCGCGTTCCGCCGCCAGCAGTCGCTGGATCTTCTCGGCCATCCCGTTGAACGCGGCGGCGGCTTCCCGGAGTTCGGGCGGTGCTTCCGGATCGCGCACCGGCGCACGCGCGTCGAGATCACCCGTGCCCAGATCACGGGCGGCGGCGGCCAATCCTCGCGTGGTACGGACGATCCGGCTGCCCAGGCGGTCGGCGACCAGCACCGAGAGCAGCACCAGGGTGACGGCGACGCCGCCGAGGATCAGCCACGCGGTGACCACGCCCCGCCCGAAGGCCGATCCGGGGATGAACACCTCGATCATCGCGACCCGGCCGCCCTCCATGGCGACCGGTTGCAGGAGCACGGATCCCTCCGCCACGGCGACCACTGAGGACCGACCGGCCCGGATCGCCTCGCTCAACTGCGCCGGTGCGGCACGGGCGGGACCGATGCTGGTCCAGTCGTCTCCGGCGAGGGGAAGGCGCACCGCGGCCGTGCCGTCGGTCCCGGCACGGGTGCTGGCCAACGCCTTTTCCAGCGCGGCGCGGTCGGTGGTGATGGCCAGGGCCGGAACCAGTTCGGCGGCCTGCCGTTCGGCCGCGGCATGCACCCCCTTGTCGGCCGTCGCCTGGACGAGCAATCCCAGTGGTACCAGGAAGGCCAGGGCCACCATGCTGGTCACCGCGAGGGCGACGCCGATCAGCGCACGTCTCACGAGACGGCCGGCGTTTCCCCGCCGGAGAAGGAAAGCTCGAACAAGACCACTCTCACAGCGCGCTACCGTAGGCCATCCGCACGTTCACGGCGATGGCATCATGAACACCGATGAAGCGAATCCTGCTCCACGTGTCCGCCTGGGTCGTGGCGACCGCGGCCGCCACCGGGGTGTCCTGGCTCGGGGTGCACAGCGTGCTCGCGGCCGATTCCTTCGGCTTGCCGCAACCGGTGATTCCCGTTCCCCGGCCCACGACCTCGGCACCGCCCCCGCCGTCGACGACCACCGTGCCGGAGACGACCACACGCACCACCACGCCGCAAAGCACCGCGGCCACTTCCCGATCGGCCTCCGATTCGCCTTCCGCGCCCGCCACGACCAGCAGCACGACCGGATCCGCACGCGGTTTCCCGTTGACCGGTGGGCAGGTCGTGCTGGAACTCGGGGACACTTGGGCCCGTCTGATCTCCGCCACCCCGAATCCCGGGTGGACCATGCAGAACTGGCAGGCCGACGGGTGGCTGCGCGTCGATTTCAGCAATGGCACGACCACCTCGTCGTGCTTCGTGACCTGGAACGGACATCCGCCACAGGTCCAGACCACATAGCTCAGGACGGTTCGGGCGCCTGCAGCTTCACGCCCACCCCACGCACCGTGTGCAGATATCGTGGCCGGGCCGCGGTTTCGCCCATCTTCCGCCGTAGCCAGGACAGGTGCACGTCGATCGTCTGGTCACCGCCGTAGGCCTGCTGCCACACCGTGGCCAGCAACTCCTTCTTCCCCACGACCTGCCCGGGCCGCGTCATCAGATAGGCGAGCAGATCGAATTCCCGGCGGGTGAGGTCCAGGCGGATTCCGTCCAGTTCGGCCTCACGACGCCGCGGATCGACGCGAAGGCCTCCGACGCGCAGCGCGTCCGGCTCGTCCGGCGAACCGGCGACGCGCCGCAGCACCGCGGTGACCCTGGCCGTCAGGTGCTCGGGCGAAAACGGTTTCACCAGGTAGTCGTCGGCCCCGATGTGCAGCAGCCGCACGATCCCGGGTTCGTCGTCCCGCGCGCTCGCGACGATCACCGGAACGTCACTGACCCCGCGGATCATCCGCAACGCCTCGACCCCGTCGAGGTCGGGCAGGCCGAGGTCGAGGACCACGATGTCACAGCCGACCTTCGTCACCTCGCGGAGGGCAGGCAGTGCGGCGTCGACACTACGGACCGCGTGGCCCGCCGCCGAAAGATGCCGAACCAGCCCGGCTCTGACGGCTGGATCGTCTTCCACCACCAACACCGTTGCCACAACCGGCCACGTTACCAATCCGACCGAAAGTAGGCGGTACGTTCCGAGCCGATCTGCTCGTAGGCGACCCTTCCGCCGTGGCTGCCGTCGGATTGGTAACGAACGGCACAGCACCTCGCCATGTGATCGGTCTCGCGTACGTGACCGGCCGCCGGTGCCCGTCCGGTCCCGATATCGTGCCCTGGCAACCGATCGACGCTTCCGGCCGCCGTGACCTCGCCGGCGGTTCCGTCCACAGTGGAGCGTCAGGCCGGCCGGTGACGACGCGTGAGGTCGGCTACACTTGGTAGTGGAGTAACCCGCATGAGTGAGGAACGGCCTTCGATTCTTGATTGAATCCAGAAATTCGGGCAGACTCGCGATGTGCCCACGACATCGGACTTCGAGCGCATGTTGCGCGGGGCGGAGCTGCGCGTGACGCGCCCTCGGGTCGCGGTGCTGGCCGCCGTGCACGGCCGTCCACACGCCGACACGGAGTCGCTCATCGGTGCCGTGCGCGCGGATCTTGGCGAAGTCTCCCATCAAGCGGTCTACGACGTACTGCGGGCGTTGACCAACGCGGGCCTGTTGCGGCGCATCCAGCCGCCGGGTTCCGTCGCCCGCTACGAGGCCAGGGTGGGGGACAACCACCATCACGTCGTGTGCCGGTCCTGTGGTGTCATCGCCGATGTCGACTGCGCCGTCGGCGACACCCCCTGCTTGACCGCCTCCGACGATCACGGCTTCACCATCGACGAAGCCGAGGTCATCTACTGGGGCCTGTGCCCCGACTGTTCGGTCGCGGTCAGTTCCTGAGCACAACACAACCCTGCAAACCCGGAAGGATTCCCGTGTCTGAAAAGCCTGACGCCGTTGTTGGTGAGATGAACGAGGAGAGCGCAGGCGGGTGCCCGGTCTCGACCGGTCGCTTCAGCCACCCGACCGAGGGTGGGAGCAACCGTGACTGGTGGCCGAACCAGCTCAACCTGGCCATTCTCCGGAAGCACTCCCCGGTGGCCGACCCGATGGACGCCGACTTCGACTACGCCAAGGAATTCCAGACCCTGGACCTCGACGCGCTGGCAAGCGACGTCGACCAGGTGCTGACGACCTCGCAGGAATGGTGGCCCGCCGACTTCGGCCACTACGGACCGTTCATCATCCGGATGGCCTGGCACAGCGCGGGCACCTACCGGATCGACGACGGCCGCGGCGGCGCGGGTGCGGGCATGCAGCGCTTCGCGCCGCTGAACAGCTGGCCCGACAACGCGAACCTCGACAAGGCGCGCCGCCTGCTCTGGCCGGTGAAGAAGAAGTACGGCCGCAAGATCTCGTGGGCCGACCTGATGATCTTCGCGGGCAACCGCGCGCTGGAGACGATGGGCTTCAAGACCTTCGGCTTCGCCGGTGGCCGGGCGGATGTCTGGGAGCCGGACGAGGACGTCTACTGGGGCCCCGAGCGCACCTGGCTCGGCGACGAGCGCTACACCGGTAACCGGCAGCTGGAGGCACCGCTGGCCGCGGTGCAGATGGGCCTGATCTACGTCAACCCGGAGGGCCCGAACGGCAACCCCGACCCGCTCGCCTCGGCCAGGGACATCCGCGAGACGTTCCGGCGCATGGCGATGAACGACGAGGAGACGGTCGCGCTGATCGCGGGCGGGCACTCGTTCGGCAAGACCCACGGCGCGGCCGACGCGGACGCCTACGTCGGCGCCGAGCCCGAGGGCGCTCCCCTCGAAATGCAGGGCCTGGGCTGGAAGAACAGCTTCGGCACCGGCAAGGGTGGCGACACCATCACCAGCGGGCTCGAGGGCACCTGGACGCCCACCCCGATCCAGTGGGACAACGGCTACTTCGAGACGCTGTTCGCCTACGAGTGGGAGAAGGTCAAGAGCCCGGCCGGTGCGTGGCAGTGGCGGCCGAAGGACGGCGCCGGGGCCGGTACCGTGCCGGACGCCCACGACCCTTCGCGGACGCACCAGCCGACGATGCTGACCGCGGACCTCGCGCTGCGGTTCGACCCGATCTACGAGCCCATCTCGCGGCGCTTCGCGGAGAACCCGGCCGAGTTCGCGGACGCGTTCGCGCGGGCGTGGTTCAAGCTGACGCACCGCGACATGGGCCCGGTCCAGCGCTACCTCGGCCCGCTGGTCCCGCAGGAGACGCTGATCTGGCAGGACCCGGTTCCCGCCGTGGACCACGAGCTGATCGGCGCTGCGGAGATCGCGAGCCTCAAGGAGCAGATCCTCGCTTCCGGGCTGTCGGTGGCCGACCTCGTCTCGACCGCTTGGGCGTCGGCTTCGACGTTCCGCGGCAGTGACAAGCGCGGCGGCGCGAACGGTGCGCGCATCCGCCTCGCGCCCCAGCGCGAGTGGGAGGTCAACAACCCGGAGACGCTCGCGACCGTGCTGCGGACGCTGGAGGGAATCCAGGCGTCCTTCAACAGCTCGCAGACCGGTGGCAAGAAGGTCTCGCTCGCCGACCTGATCGTCCTCGGCGGATGCGCCGCCGTGGAGCGCGCCGCGAAGGACGCCGGTCACGACGTGGAGGTCCCCTTCACACCGGGCCGTACGGACGCGACGCAGGAGCAGACCGACGTGGAGTCCTTCGCTCCGCTGGAGCCGGTCGCGGACGGCTTCCGTAACTACCGCGGCAAGGGCAACCGGCTGCCGTCGGAGTACCTGCTGATCGACCGCGCGAACCTGCTGAACCTGAGCGCGCCCGAGATGACCGTCCTGGTGGGCGGCCTGCGGGTGCTCGGCGCGAACCACCAGCAGTCTTCGGTCGGTGTCCTGACCTCGACGCCCGGCTCGCTGACCAACGACTTCTTCGTCAACCTGCTCGACATGGGAATCGAATGGAAGCCGGTCTCCGAAGACGCCGAGACGTTCGAGGCCCACGACGTCGCCACCGGTGACGTCAAGTGGACCGGCAGCCGGGTCGACCTGGTCTTCGGCTCGAACTCCGAGCTGCGTGCCCTCGCCGAGGTCTACGCGAGCGACGACGCGCGGGAGAAGTTCGTCCGCGACTTCGTGGCCGCGTGGGACAAGGTCATGAACCTCGACCGGTTCGACCTCGTCGCCTGACCCCCGCCCCGGGCCGACCACCCGCCGGCCGGCCCGGGTTTTTATGGGAGCAAGGAGTGTTTACTACGAATAGTCCGTAGTAAACACTCCTTGCTCCGCATCGGGGGTCTCCCGGGGTTGACCTTCAGGTGGCTTGAAGCTTGAAGATGGGCGGGTGCCCGACCCCGAACTCCTCACCATCGGCGCTTTCGCCCGCGCCGCCCGACTGACCGCCAGCGCACTGCGGTTCTACGCGGATTCGGGCCTGCTGCGGCCGGCGAGGGTGGACGGGACCTCCGGGTACCGCTACTACGCGCGGGATCAGGTCGGCCGTGCGGTGACGATCCGCCGTCTGCGCGAGATCGACATGCCCCTGGAACGGATCGCCGAGGTCCTCGATTCCGGCCCGGCCGAAGCCGTTCGGCTCATCGACGACCACGTGGCGGACCTCGCGCATCGCGCGCACCAAGCACGTGAGACGGCCGCCGCGGTCAAGGCCGCGCTGGGCTCGTCGCCGCGATCGCGCTCCGTGCGGGTGAACGGATCGGTGTTCACGGCCGCGGCCGAACAGGTTCTCACCGCGACGATTCACGAGCCGGACCTTCCCGTGCTCAACGGCGTGCACATCGAAGTGTCCGCCGGTGAAGTCGTGCTCACCGCGACCGATCGGTACCGGCTGGCGACCCGCACCCTGGTCCGGAGCCCGGGTGACGACGTGACCTGGTCGGCGACGGCCGACGCCGACGAACTCCGGCTCGCGATGCCGTGGACCCGTCGCCGGCACGACCTGCTGATGAGCGTCCGGACCGGAAGCATCTCTTTCCGCGGCGACGGCACCACTCGCGAGTGCCGGACGCTGGCGGAACCCTTCCCGGATTACCGGCTGATGCTCGCCTCCCTGCCCGAAACCCGCACTCGGGTCCTGATCTCCCGCAACGCGCTGTTACGGGCTCTCGAAGAACAACACGATCAGCGGGTTCGGCTTCACATACGCGACAGCGCGCTGACCGTGTCGTCGAAGGGAAGGCCGGTCACCGCCGTCGTCACGGGCCCGGCGCTCGGGATCGAGTTCGCCGTCTCCACCCTGCACCCGGCGATCAGTTCGGCGGTCGGCCCGGACGTGATGCTCGAGCTCGCGGGAAACGACCAGCCCGTCGTCGTCCGCTCCGCCGACGACGGCGACTTCACGACCCTGGCAATGCCCGTTTCACCGGAAGGACCCGCACGATGACCCCGGATCCCGTTACCAATCCGACCGAAAGTAGGCGGATACGGGTCCGCAGCCGACTGCTGGGATCGATCCGTTTCCGCCGTGGCTGCCGTCGGATTGGTAACGAACGGCACAGCATGGCCGACATCACCGCCGCCGTCACCCTCGGCCGCGCGGGAGAGACCGACACCGCGCGCCTCCTGCTCGGAGAGTTGTGGGAGCGGATCGGCCCGGTGGGAGACGCGCTTCACCGTTGTACTCTCGCCCACTACCTCGCCGACCTCTACGACGATCCGGCGGAGGCCCTCGTCTGGGATGTCCGCGCGCTCGACGCCGCGAAAGCGCTTACCGACGACCGGGCTCAGCGCTATCACGACAGCCTGCGCGTCGCCGGCTTCTTTCCCTCGCTGCACCTCAATCTCGCCGACGACTTCCGCAGGCTCGGATCGTTCACGGTGGCGCGAGACCACCTCACCGCCGCCCGCGACCAGGAACACACTCTCGGAAACGACGAGTACGGCGCGCTGATCCGGCAGGCGATCAGCGAGGTCGAGGAAGCGATCGAGCGGCGATCGACCACCCGCCGCGCGACCGCGCCCGGGCCGGGCGGCCGCTGAATCCTGCTAGCATGCGGGGACAGACCCCGACACAGGGAGTTCGACATGGCAGGTGAAGACGACATCTCCGGGTGAGCCCCGGATTCGCCCCCGGCGCAGGACGCCGTCGTGGGCCCTGTCGTCCTTTCACCCTTCCCGTCTGTCGAGGTTTCGTCGATGTCGTGCGTTGTCTGTTCGAACCTGTCTTTTTCCTGGCCGGACGCCACCGAGGTGTTCCGGGATCTGTCGTTCACCGTGCCCTCCGGGCGCACCGGACTGGTCGCGCCGAACGGGGCGGGAAAGAGCACGCTGCTCAAACTGATCGCCGGTGAGCTACGCCCCGGCGCTGGGACCGTTTCCGCCGGCGGAGTTCTGGGGTATCTGCCGCAGAACCTGCCCCTGACCGGGGATCTGACGGTGGCCGAGGTGCTCGGGATAGCCCCGGTGCTCGCGGCGATCGAGGCAGTCGAGTCCGGGGACGTGGGGGAGGAGCACTTCACCACGATCGGATCCGATTGGGACATCGAGGAACGCACGCACGCGCAACTCGAACGGCTCGGGCTCGGCGGATTCGGATTCACTCGACGACTCGACACGCTCAGCGGCGGGCAGGTCGTCTCACTCGGGTTGGCGGCGCAGTTGCTGAAGCGGCCCGATGTCCTGTTGCTGGACGAGCCGACCAACAACCTGGACCTCGACGCGCGTCACAAGCTCTACACCGTGCTCGACGACTGGCCGGGCTGTCTGCTGCTGGTCAGTCACGATCGGGCCTTGCTGGACCGCATGGACCGCATCGCCGAACTCGGCCGTGGTGAGATCCGCTTCCACGGCGGGAACTTCACGGACTACGAACAGACCGTCCAGGCGGAGCGCGAAGTGGCGGAGAAGAACGTCCGCGATGCCGAGCAGGAGGTCAAGCGGGAGAAACGGGAGATGCAGCAGGCCCGCGAGCGCGCGCAGCGGCGGGCGGGCAACGCCGCGCGAAACCTGGGCAGCGCCGGGCTGCCCAAGATCGTCGCCGGTGGCATGAAGCGCGGCGCGCAGGAGTCGGCGGGCCGGGCGAACGAGACGCACGCCGCCCGGGTCGGTGCGGCGAAGGCACGCCTGGACGACGCCGAACGAGCCCTGCGCGACGACCGGACGATCACCGTGGAGCTTCCCGGAACCACCGTTCCCGCCGGGCGCACGGTCCTCGTCGCCGAGGGGCTGCGGCTCGGGCACGGTGACCGCGCGCTGTTCGCCGGAGACGGCGTCGACCTGACGATCCGCGGCCCGGAGCGGATCGCCCTGACCGGGTCCAACGGCGCCGGCAAGTCCACGTTGCTGCGCATCCTCAACGGTGACCTCAGGCCGGACGACGGCCGGATCACCCGCAACACCGGCCGCACCGCCTACCTGTCACAGCGACTCGACCTGCTCGACCCGGCCCGCACCGTGGCGGACAACTTCGCCGCGTTCGCGCCCGCGCTGCCCCCGTCGCAGCGGAGGACCCTGCTGGCCCGGTTCCTGTTCCGTGGCTCGCGAGCGCAGCTGCCCGTCGGCGCGCTGTCCGGTGGCGAGTTGTTGCGCGCGACCCTCGCGTGCGTCCTGTTCGCCGAGCCCGCGCCCCAGCTCCTGTTGCTGGACGAGCCGACCAACAATCTGGATCTGGTCAGCGTCGCCCAGGTGGAGAGCGCGCTGAACGCCTACCACGGTGCCTTCGTGGTGGTCAGCCACGACGAATCGTTCCTCACCGCCGTCAACGTCGGCCGCCGCCTCCGGCTCGCCGGCGGGCGGCTGGCGGAAATCACCTGAACCCGGAAGGCCGCCCGTGCTCGTCGTTCGTTCGATCGCCCTGTTCGTCCTCGCCGCGCTGTGTGAGATCGGGGGTGCCTGGCTCGTCTGGCAGGGCGTCCGCGAACACCGAGGCCTGATCTTCGCCGGGGCCGGGGTTCTCGCGCTCGGGGTCTACGGCTTCGTCGCGACGCTCCAGCCCGACGCCCACTTCGGCCGCATCCTGGCCGCCTACGGTGGCGTGTTCGTGGCCGGTTCGCTGCTCTGGGGCGTCGTCGCGGACGGGTTCCGGCCCGACCGCTACGACCTCATCGGCGCCGGGATCTGCCTGCTCGGCGTCGTCGTCATCATGTACGCGCCCCGGGGCGCCTGAGGCCTCTGAACTGGAGCAAGGAGTGTTTACTACGGATAGTCCCTAGTAAACACTCCTTGCTTCCAAAACGGAGGGCGCGGCGTGAGCGGGTGTTGGCCGCGAGGTGAATAGTCCGTATGTCGGCTACCGGCGAGTAGCTTCCTTTGCTAGAACATGGGCGTGACCGCGAACCGACGCCAGTTCCTGGCCGGTGCCGCATCGGCGGCCCTTGGCTCCTCGCTCCTGACGCACACCGAGGCGTCCGCCGCCGCGCTCCCGCCGCCGGAGAAGTCCGGTATCGACCACATCGTCGTGGTGATGATGGAGAACCGCTCGTTCGACCACTTCCTGGGCTGGTTGCCCGGAGCGGACGGCAGGCAGGCCGGCCTGAGCTACGTCGCGAGCGACGGCATGCGGCACTCGACCCATCATCTGACGGACTACCAGGGCTGCGCGCATCCGGACCCGGACCACAGCTTCGAGGGCGGCCGGGTCGAGTACAACAACGGTGCCTGCGACGGCTGGCTGAGAGCAGGCCAGAACGACGAGTTCTCCATCGGCTACTACGAAGCCAAGGATCTCGCCCTGTACGGGCAGGCGGCGCCGTACTGGACGGTGTGCGACCGGTACTTCTCGGCGATCATGGCCGAGACCTACCCCAACCGGTTCTACCAGCACGCCGCCCAGACCGACCGCATCCACAACTCCAGCACGATCTCCACCCTGCCGACCATCTGGGACCGGCTCTCCGACGCCGGACTCACCGGCCGCTACTTCTTCTCCGACGCGCCGTTCACCGCGTTGTGGGGCGCCAAGTACCTGCCGATCAGCCGGCCGTACCTCGAGTTCCTGACCCTCTGCGCGACCGGCACCCTGCCGCATGTGTCCTTTGTGGACCCCAAGTTCCTTGACGAGGACACCGGCAGTTCCGCCGACGACCACCCGCACGCCGACATCCGCGCCGGGCAGTCGTTCCTCAACCAGGTCTATGAGGCGGTCACCAGCGGGCCCGCGTGGGAACGCACGCTGTTGATCATCAACTACGACGAGTGGGGCGGTTTCTTCGACCACGTCCCGCCCGGCACGGCGCCCGACGCCAACCCGGACTGGGGGCTGCGCGGTTTCCGCGTGCCCTGCCTGGTGATCTCGCCTCGCGCCCGGCGCGGTCATGTGGCGCACGGCGTCTACGACCACACGTCGATCCTCAAGACCATCGAGTGGCGCTGGAACCTGCCGCCGCTGACCCCGCGCGACGCCGCCGCCCGCAACATCGCCGAGGTGCTCGACTTCGCCGCTCCGCCGAATCTCACCGCGCCACGCTGGCAGGTGCCCACGGTCGTCGGGCTGCCCTGCATGGTCAGCCAGTACGTGGACTACGAACAGTGGACGACCTTGCAGCGCCTCGCGACGTCGCACGGATGGGCACTGTGATGACCTCGGTCAGGCGCCGTATCGGCGCCGCGCTGATCGCCGCGGCCGTCGCGGCCGGGCTCGGTGTGGCCGGCTCGTCCGCCGTGGCCTCGGGCGAATCCCTGCCGTCGGTCGGCCACGTCTTCGTGATCAACCTGGAGAACAAGGGATACGACGAAACCTGGGGAACCGGCTCCGCGGCGCCCTACCTCAGCCGGACGCTGCGTGCCCAGGGCGTGTTGCTGTCGCAGTACTACGGGATCGGGCACAACAGTCTCGACAACTACATCGCCCAGGTTTCCGGACAGGGACCCAATCTCGGGACCCAGGCGGACTGCCCGATCTACGGCGAATTCGCCCAACTCGGTACCGTCGCGCCCGGCCAGGCCGTCGGTCAAGGGTGCGTGTACCCGGCGTCCGTGCCGACGCTGCCCGGGCAGTTGTCGGCCACGGGGCGCGGTTGGAAGGGGTATCTGGAGGACATGGGCACGCCCTGTCGCCACCCCGCGATCGGGACCGTCGACACCACGCAGAAGGCCCGGGTGGGCGACCAGTACGCCGCTCGCCACAACCCGTTCGTCTACTTCCACTCGATCATCGACAGCCCGGCCTGCTCGGCCGGCGATGTCGACCTGTCCGCGCTCCCGGCCGATCTGGCGAGCGAGCGGACCACGCCCGAAATCGCCTACATCACGCCGAACCTGTGCCACGACGGCCATGACTCGCCGTGCGTGGACGGCCGGCCCGGTGGCCTGGCGTCGGCGGATGCCTGGCTGCGCCAGTGGGTACCGCGGATCACCGGCTCGCCCGCGTTCCGGCACGACGGCATGCTGGTGATCACCTTCGACGAATCCGACGGCGCGGACTCGGATTCCTCCGCCTGCTGTGGCGAAGGACCGGGACCCGACACCCCGTTGCCCGGCATCACCGGACTCGGCGGTGGGCGGGTCGGCGCTCTCGTGCTGTCTCCGTTCACCGCGCCGAACACCTGGAACGACACGCCATACAACCACTACTCACTGCTGGGCAGCATCGAGAACGCGTTCGGGTTGCCACGGCTCGGTTACGCGGCTTCGCCCGGAGTGCGCACCTTCGGCCTCGACGTGTTCAACCGCTGAGTCCACTTCGGACAGACCAGTCAGACCGCCGCGGCGACGTTCGCGGGACCGTGCCAATGCTGTAGCGCCTCGTGGAGACCGTCCGGGCCGGCGGTGCTCAGCCACGCGGTGTGGCCGTCCGGCCGCAGCAGGATCGCCCGAAGCTCTGACTGGTCTGGACAAGTCGCGTCGACGATGTCGACTCGGTCGGACCAGCCCACGGCCACCTCACGGAGGTCGTGTTTCCCGGAAAGGTCGAGCAGGAGCCAGCGGCCCGTCGCCAGCAGCGTGGCGACGTCCGTGTCACCGGCGCTGGTCGACAGGGCCAGGTTGGGGACAAGGCGGCCGAGCCAGGGATGCGTGCCGACGGGATGCGTTTCGTACCGGGTGTCCAGGCCGGTGATCGTCTCGGCGAAGGCCCGGTTGCCGCCGGGATGCGTGGCCACGCGGGTCAGCAGGTCGACGAGCGGTCCCGGCCCCGCCTCGCCGAGGTGGACCTGCGCCTGGGTGTTGGCCAGCACGTGAGCACCGGCCGCGTGGCGTTCGGTGTGATAGCTGTCGAGCACCTGCGGCGTGGCGATGCCGCGCACGGTGGCGGCGAGTTTCCAGCCGAGGTTGAACGCGTCGTCGAGAGCGACGTTGACTCCGATCGCCCCGGCCGGTGGGTGGATATGCGCGGCGTCCCCGGCCAGTAAAACCCTGCCGCGACGGTATTCGGCGGCCTGGCGGGCCGCGTTGCCGAAACGGGTCAGCCAACGCGGTGAGCACAGTCCGACTTCCCGCCCGAGCGCCCGGTTCACGGCGCTTTGCAGGACGTCGAGGGTGACCGGGGTGTCCTTGTCCGCGGGCGGTTCCCGGTCGGCGGTGAGGATTCTGACGTAACCGGGGCGGGGAATGACGAAGACCGTGCCGCCCGGCCCTTCGCTGGCGCCGAACGGCAACGCCCCGGGCTCGGCCAGTTCGACATCGCCCAGGAGCGTGAAGCGGGTCGCCGCGGTGCCGGGGAAGTCGATGCCGGCCTGTTTTCGCACGGTGCTGCGACCGCCGTCGCAGCCGGCCAGAAAGGCGGTACGAAGGCGGTAATCGCCGTCAGAGGTGGTAATGGTGGCGACGACCGAGTCGGGATTCTGGCGCAGGGCACGCAATTCGTGACCACGCCGGACCTCGGCACCGAGTTCGACCGCGTGTTCCTCGAGGATTTCCTCGACCCGGGTTTGCGGGATGCCCAGCGAGTACGGGTGGTCGGTGTGCGCCCCCGCCAGGCCGAGAGTGACCGGAAGGCCGGAGAACGCCGCGTGCGGGACCTGCCTTCCCTCGCGCACCAACCGGTCGGCAACCCCCGCCGTGCCAGGAGGTCCAGCGCGCGGGCGTTCACGTTGAAGCCCCTGCAGAAGTCCGGACGGCGCGGATGGCGTTCGACCACGGTCGTTTCGATACCGGCGAGCCGGAGTTCACCGGCGAGCATCAGGCCGGCCGGCCCGGCGCCGACGATCAGGACCTCGGTCACCGGGAACTCCCTTTCCGGTCCGTGGGCGCGGACCAGGTCCATCCGGTTTCGGTCCGTTCGATTTCCGGCCAGTACAGGCTGCCGGTGCGGATCTCCTCGATCGTCTTTCTGGTCCAGTCCAATTCGGCCGTCCAGGCGTGCAGCGCGCACTCGACCTCGATCATGAACAGCCGGGGGACCTGCCCGGAGCCGACCGTGCCGGCCAGTACGGCCTTGGTCTCCTCGATCCGCCGGTTCAGGCGCGACTCCCGCTCGGCCAACGCGTCCGCCGCGGCGTCCGGACCCAGGGCACCGAGGTAGGACACCGCGGCCATGAACTTGGGGTATTCCGCGACAGGCGTGCGGATCAGTTCGTCGATCCACCGCACGAACTCGGCCTGGCCGGTTTCGGTGGTGGCGTAGACGGTCCGCTCCGGCCGTCTGCCGTCGCGCGCCGTCTCGACCGGTTCGATCCAGCCCTGCCGGGCCAGCGCTTCGACCGTGTCGTACAGCGAGCCGGAATTGATCTTGAAACTGCTGTCCTTGTGTCGCTCTCGCAGCGTGGACGCCATCTCGTACGGGTGCATCGGCTGCTCCCGCAGCAGGCCGAGCACGGCCAGCGCCAAGGTGTTGGTGATCTTCCGCTTCGCCATCCGCACCCCCATAGTCGGAACCTACTATACGGAACCGGCTATGGGTGGGGGAGGGCGGATCGCGGGCAAGGACGAGGGGTGTGGTCTCAGCGGCGGCTCGGTATGGCGGCCCAGTCGGGGGAGGGGACCTTGTCCAGGGGCACGAGACCGCTGCCGGTCCAGTGATAGCGCACCGTCGCGGTACTCGCGGTGGGACAGCACATCGGGTCGGCGGGGTTGTACAACTGGTAGGAGAGCGTGACCGTGTCGCCGACCGCCCCGAGCGCCGTGATGCCCGCGCTGTCGGTCGACGTGTCGGTACCCACGAAGTTCCCGTTGGCGAAGAAAAAGGCGCGGTTCGAATAACCGTCCACCGAAATGCTCACGGTACCGAGAATGACTTTCAACGTGCTCGGGCCGTCCCAGCCCGCGTTGGAGTACGGCCGGTAACCCTTTTCCCGCACGACGGCCTCGGCCGCGCCGAGACTCCCCGGACTCGGCGCGGCCCTGGTCGCGCTGTTCGCGGCCGCCGGACCGACGAACGCGCTGATTCCCAAGCCGGTGAAGACAAGAAGCGCCACGGAGGCCACCGTCGCGAAGGGACGGACGATGCGCACCCGCGCGGAATGGTGCTTGTCGGTCATCGTGCCAGGGTCTCTCTCGTCGACGCGGATTCGAAGCGCGGGGGCCGATCGTTATCCGCTTGTATTCGAATCCACCGGGACCGGTGAATCAGTCCGGCAGGGTGAGCGCCGAATGTTCCGGCCGCACCATTTCGGTGGGCAGGAAGTCGAGTCGGCGGAGCATGGCGTTGCGTTCCGCGAGTGCCTCCGGTGTGGCCGGGAACATCGTCGCCTTGCCTTCGGTGACCAGTCCTTGGTTGAGCGTGACGAAGTCGCGGGTATCGCGCTCGTAGGCGGCGAAGGCCGCGGTGTGGTCGGAATGGGTGGCCAGCGCATGGGCGAGCATGTAGGCGCCGACCAGCGCGAGACTGGTCCCCTGGCCGGTCAGGAACGACGTCGCGTAGCCGGCGTCGCCGATGAGCGAGACCCGTCCGCTCGACCAGTGTGGCATGCGGATCTGGCTGACCACGTCGAAGAACAGGTCGTCGGCCTGGTTCATCGCGGCGACCATGCGGGGAATCTCCCACCCCTCGCCGGCGAAGGTTTCGGCGACCAGTTCCCGTTGCGCCTCAGGGTCCCGGAAAGCCTCGAGCGGCGCGTCCGGTCTGACGAAGTTGAGGAACCCGTGGACCTCGTCGCTGTCCTTGACGGCGTAGAGGGCCGCTCCCTTGCCCGGACTGCTCCACAACATGGCCTCATGGGACAGCCCCAGGAAGTTCGGCATGGTGAAACCGGCGAAGCAGTAACCGAGGTAGTGGTGGAAGTCCTTCTCCGGGCCGAAGACCAGCCCACGGGTGCGGGAGTGCAGGCCGTCGGCGCCGATCACCAGGCTGAACGGGCGCCGGACGCCGCTGTCGAAGACGACGTCGACGCCGTCCGCGTGCTCGTCGAGGGAGTGGATGGAGTCGTTGAAGACGAATTCGACGGTGTCTTCGACCAGTCCGTACAGCGTCTCGGTCAGATCACCTCGGCGCACCTCGAGGTGCTGATGTCCGTCGCCGTCCGTCACCTGTGACGACAGGGAGGCCACCAGGCTGCCATCGGCGTCGAGGGCGACCAGGCGGCGAGTGCGCACATGCAGGTCCTGAAGGCGGGGAAGGATCCCCATCCGCCGAGCGACTTCCACCGCCGTGCCGCGAAGGTCGATCGGGTAACCACCGGTGCGCACGGTGGCCGACTGCTCCACCACGGTCACCGCGAACCCGTGCCGGTGCAGCCAGAAGGCCAGCGCGGGGCCCGCGATCCCGGCCCCGGAGATCAAGATCGTGCGTGGTGCTCGCGTGTTCATGGTCACTCCTCTGCGCACGGTCCCGCCGTGCGCGACTGATAGCTAACTTAGGTATCTTTATGACGACCGCGCCGCACCCCCGGGTCCGACGCGGACAGGGCAACTATATACCTAAGTTAGGTATCGAAGTGGAGTGTGATGACGGACACAGACACCGGCGACGGTCCCGACCTGCGGCCCGTCCTGCCCCGCATCATGCAGTTGGGCAACGTGCTCAACCGAAGCGGTCTCATGGAACGCGCCATGGAACGGGCCGCTCCGACGCTGGACAGGCCGGCCGTGTCGATCCTCGTCTCGCTGCGCTTGAGCGGCCGGGCCCTCCGCGTCGGGGAGATCGCGGAGCGGATGCAGGTCGCCGGACCGCATGTCACGCGGCATGTCCAGGTGCTCGAACGGAGACGGCTCGTGCGCAGGCTCGCCGATGCCGACGACCGGCGCGCGCGGCTGATCGAATCGACTCCGGAAGGGGCCGAGATCGCCGACCGGTATCTGCGCACCATGCTCGGCTGGATCGGTGAAGCGCTGGACGGATGGTCGGCGGAAGACCGCAAGACCTTCTACCGCCTGCTCCAGCGCTTCACCGATGATCTCGCGGCACGCCTGTCGGTGGCCGACGACCAGGACGACTCACCGTGAATGTTCAGGCGGCCTCAGGGCACGAGGAGGACGCGGCCGAGTTGAGCGCGGTCGTCGAGGATTTGGTGCGCTTTCACCGCCTCGGTCAAGGGAAGTCGCGTGTGGACGGTTCCGCGCAGACGGCCCGCCAGGAAATGGTCGGTGACCTCGGCGACCGTCTTGGTCACCTCGTCCGGTCGCGCCGTACGCCACGCCAGGAGGGAAAATCCGATGACCGAGCGCAGTGAATAAAGCGTGCGTACCGGAATTGCTTCGGGTTCGCCCGCGGCGAAGCCATAGGTGACCATCCTGCCGCCGGGTGCCAAGAGGTCCAGACCGCGTGCCGTTCCTTCGCCACCGACTCCGTCGAGGACCAGGTCGACTCCCTCCGGCGCGGCGGCACGCACCTGCTCCGGCCAGGCATCGTCGGTGTAGTCGATCGCGACGTCGGCTCCGCGCGCGCGAACGAAGTCCAGTTTGGACGGTGATCCGGCGGTACCGATGACCCGGCCCGCGCCGAGGATCTTGGCGAGTTGCACGGTCAGATGCCCGATCGCCCCCGCGGCGGCCTGCACCAGCACCGTCTCGCCCGGCGCGATCCGGCCGAAGCGCAGGGTGCCGAGCGCGATGGGGGCGATCATCGAAAGCATGGTGGCCGATCCGTCGTCGAGTCCGTCCGGAACCGGAGTGAGCCACCGCGTGTCGGCCACGACCTGGTCGGCGTAGGCGTCTTCGCTGAGCGCGGCGAACCTGCGGCCGATCAGCGCGGGATCGCCGTCGGGGCCGACGGCCTCGACGGTGCCGACGACATCGCCGGTCAGCGTCGCCGGCATGGGGCGCCCGTACCGTTCACCCCAGCCTTGCCGGAGCTTGCTGTCGATGAAGTTCGTCCCGATCACCTCGGTGCGCAGGCGCACCTGACCAGGCCCGGGCTCCGGCTGTTCCGCGTCTTCGATCCGGAGTACCTCCGGGCCGCCGTAGCTGTGGTAACGAACCCGTCGCACGGTATTCTCCTCAAAGTAAGTGGACCAGTGGTCAAGTTGACCGTACTGGACCGCTGGTTCAGTTGTCGAGAGGGAAGACCATGCCCGCAGAACGGCGCGAGCGCGCCGACGCAGCGCGCAACCGGCGGGCGATCCTTGCCGCGGCCGAGGAACTCCTGGGCCGCCACCGCCCCGGCGAGGTGACCATCGAGCAGGTCGCGGCGGCGGCCGGGGTGGGCAAGGCCACCGTGTTCCACCGGTTCGGCAACCGGATGGGCCTGATGATCGCGCTGATGCGGGAGCGTGCCCGTGGCCTCAACGACGCCGTGGAGAACGATCCGCCGCCGCTGGGCCCTGGCGCTCCGCCGCGCGAACGCCTGCGGGCCTTCCTCTCCGCGGTGGTCGAAATGGTCGGCCGGAACAAGGGCCTGCTGGGCGCTCTCGGCCAGGAAGTGCCGCCGACGTCCCATCCCGACTGCGACGAGCACCCGATCTACCCGTTCTGGCACCATCACGTCAGCACGCTGATCGCCGCGGAGCGGCCGGACCTGGACGCGCCCCTGCTGGCCGATCTGCTCTTGGCCGGCCTTCACGCCGAGCCGACCCTCCGCCTGTTGGAGCGCGGCGAAATCGCGCGCCTCGAAGCGGCCATGCACACGCTGGCCGACGGGCTGCTGACCGCTGGGGCGCCTGCCGCGCCTTCGCGGCTACGCGCTCGCCGATCCCCCTGATTTTTCTCCGAACGCGCCTGCCGTTCTGCGATACTGGCCTGCGACGGGTGGTCCGGACGACCTACGGGAGTGACGCCGAACGCTCGCGGTTCCTGGGGAGGGAGAGCTGGTGGCCGACGACGGTGTGGTGAGCCGGTTGTTCTTCGGCCGTGACGATGCCGAGAACGATTTCACCGATGGACTGCTGCGCACCGGCTTTCTGCCGACGAGGGCGTTCGAAGAGGCGTCGGTGGGCCGGAAGACGTTGATCATCGGGCGCAAAGGGTCGGGAAAGAGCGCCATCTGCATGCGGCTGACTCTTTCACCCGAGCACGCGGGACGGACGTGCCTGGTCACCCCGGACGACGCGGCGGGTGACGAGATCCGGCGGTTCGAGTTGCAGGGCCTGACCGGCGAAATGGCGAAATCGCTGATCTGGCGTTACGTGTTCGCCGTCCAGGCCGCGCGTTACCTGGTCCGCCACGCCCGTGACGCGCACGGAAACCGGTTCTCCTCCCCGGTCCGGACGCTGCGCCGGTTCCTGCGGAACAACGGCGAAGACGACGACCGGAATTTCTACGACCGGGTGGTCCGGGGCGGACGCGGGTTGCAGACCTCGCTGTCGCTGGAGGCCTTCGGCGTCAAGGCATCGGTGGACCACAAGGGAAACTCCGAGGGCGCGCGGGCATCGCGGCAGCTGGAAGTGCTCGAAGCGGGAGTCGCCCGGGCGTTCACCGCGCTGGGCTGCGCCGGCACGCACCCGCCGCTGCTCGTGCTCGTCGACCAGCTGGAACAGGTGTGGTCCACGGACCCGGAAAGCGAGCAGCTCGTCATCGGCCTGCTGCTCGCGGGCAAACACGTCTCCCGCCATTACCGTGAGGCGATGCGGTGCGTTCTTTTCCTGCGGGCCGACATTTACGACGCACTCGATTTCGGTGACGCCGACAAGTTCCACAGCGACGAGGTCCGGGTCGACTGGACCACCGAAAAGCTCCGGGCGCTGGCGCTGCTGCGCGCTCGTGTTTCCCTGGGGCGGGACCTGAGCCACGACGAGTTGTGGAGCCGTGTGTTCCCGGCGCGTGTGGACGGTGAGCCGACCGCGGAGTACCTCTTCTCCCGTGCGCTGCCAAGGCCTCGCGACGCGATCCAGTTCTTGAACCAGTGTCGTGACACCGCGCGCGACCACGGCCACCAGACGATCACGGCCGCCGACGTGAAGGAGGCCACGAGCACGTTCTCCCAGTGGAAGCTGCTCGATCTGGCCAAGGAGTATCGCGTCACACTGCCTTTTCTGGACCGGCTTTTCGCGCTTTTCCAGAATTCCGGTTACGTGGTGATGCGCAAGGCCCTGGCCGCCACCTTCGAGCCGTTCCAGGAAACGCTGCGGACACGGTTCCCGCGCTACACCGAGGGGCTCGACGCGGACACCGCGCTCGAAATCCTTTACGGCGTGGGATTCCTCGGGGTGCGCCGGGGCGCGGAGGTCGCCTACGCCAGTACTTCGAACGTGCCGGTTCAGCCGCACGAGAACGAGTTCCACATCCATCCGTGCTTCCGCCCGGCGCTCAACGCCCGCAAGGCGACCCAGCTCCAGGCTTTCAGCGACGCGAACTTCGGCGCGCAGAGCCGCGCCATCGTCGCGGGGAATCCGCTGGGCCAGCAGGCGGGTGGGTTCGATGCCATCAAGATTCCCGCCCGGCAGGACTTCGCCCTGTTGAACGCGCTCATCGCGGCGGCCAATCGCATCCTGCGGCAACTGGCCCGTTCGGATCTTCCCGACGAGTCCCGCCGGCAGATCTCCGACGAAATCAGCCATGTGCTCGGCGGTGCCATCGCCGTCCGCGCGCAACTCCAGGCCGGCGTCGAACTCGACGCCCTGCAGAGCGTGGTGCACGCGGCCGACTACCTCGGCGCACTGGCTCAGCAACTGGTCCGCGCGGGCCTCGGGGAGGAGGACGTCGTCCGCCGGATCCGGGACGAGGTCCGCATCCTGCTCGATGAGATCGGCGGCGGCCGCTTCCGGTCCTGAGCCTGCCGGGAGGCCGCTCGCCTGATCGCCATCGACAACCCGGTCGCGAGTCCACAAAGGACGGCCGCGCCGAGCCAGACGATGTCATAGCCGCCGGACGCGGCGCGGGCGGCGCCACCGAGGAAGGCCGCGGCCGCCGCCCCGAGCTGATGGGCGGCGTTGACCCAGCCGAAGACCACGGGGCCGTCGTCCCCGTGGAACCGGCGGCACAGCGCGATCGTGGGAGGCACGGTGGCCAGATCGAGCAGGCCGTAGGCCACCACGAAGACGAGGAGCGGCAGGTGCACGACCGGGCCGAGCACCATGGGGAGAAAGGCGAGTGACACGCCACGCGACGAGTAGCTGATCGCCAGAAGCCGGCGCGGGTCGAAGCGGTCGGTGAGCCAGCCCGATCCGGTCGCGCCCGCCACGTTGCACACGCCCATGACGGCGAGCAAGGACGCGGCGACCGTGATCGGCATACCGCCTTCGTGGGCGGCGGGCACGAAATGGGTCATCATGATGCCGTTCGTGGAGGCGCCGCAGATCCCGTAGGACCCGACCAGCAACCAGAACGGACCGGTTCGCGCGGCGTCGCGCAGTACGGTGAGGGCGTGCCGCGCGGCTCCTCGCACCGGAGCGGGTTTCGGCGTGAATTCCTTGGCACCATAGGCTTTCAGGCCGAGATCGGCGGGGTGGTCGCGCAGCAGCAGCCACACCGGAGGCAGGAGGAGAAGCGCGGCGAGGCCCACGACCACCACCGATGGGCGCCATCCGTGTTGCTTGACGACCCAGGCCAGCAGCGGCAGCACGACCATGCCGCCGAACATGCTCGCCGAGGTCAGGACGCCACTGACCAGCCCGCGCCGCGCGACGAACCACCGGGTGGCCACGGTCGCGGCGAAGGTGAGCGCCATGCACCCGGTGCCGAGCCCGAGCAGGAACCCCCAGCCGAGCACGAGTTGCCACGACGCGGTCATCACGGCGGTGAGCGCGGTGCCCGCGGCGATCGTGACCAGGGCGGCCGCGACCACCCGGCGCACACCGAAGGAGTCCATGAGCGCGGCCGCGAACGGAGCGACCACCCCGTACAGCGCCATGTCGATCCCGAACGCGACCCCGAGCAGGGGGTGTGACCAGCCGAAATCCTGCTGGAGCGGATCGGTCAGCAGGTCGGGCATGCCGGTCGACGCGCCGGTGACCACGATGACCAGGCCGGTCACCGCGGCGATCCACCACGCGCGATGAACGCGGGTTTTCGAGAATTCCTTCATGTCCCCGATCGTGGGGCGGCTCGACGTGCCTCACGAGTGGCCTGATGGCCAACATGTGTCAGGATCGGGCCATGGGCGCCTTCACACAGCCTGGCCGTCACCGGGTCGCCGTGCTGGTCCGTCCCCGGTTGCTGCCGCTCGAACTGGGCATCGTGCACCAATTGTTCGGGCAGGCCACTTCTGCCCGCGGTGATCGCCTGTACGAAGTCCTCACCTGCGCGGTCGAGCCCGGAGAGGTGAGCACGACCGGCGATTTCGCCATCCACGTGGCCAACGGCCCGGAAGCACTCGCCGAGGCCGACACGGTGATCGTGCCGGCGGCCGAGGCGGACTACTCGCCGGCGGCGAAGCTCCCGGCGCCTCTGGCCCAGGCATTGCGACGGATTCGGCGCGGTACGCGCGTGGCGTCGATCTGTACGGGCGCTTTCGTGCTTGCCGGCGCCGGACTGCTCGACGGGCGCCGTGCCACCACCCACTGGAAGTCGGCCCCGCTGTTCCGCGCGCTTTTCCCGAAGGTGCGACTCGACGAGAACGTCCTCTACGTCGACGAGGGCGAGGTGCTCACGTCGGCGGGCGAAGCGTCCGGCATCGACCTGTGCCTGCACATGATCCGCTGCGATCACGGGGCGTCGGTGGCCAACGAAGTCGCGCGCGGCACCGTCGTCCCTCCTCACCGCGACGGCGGTCAGGCGCAGTTCATCCGGCGGCCGGTCGCGGAAGCCGCGCGGTCCTCCACCGCGAAGGCACGGGCCTGGGCGCTGGCGCATCTCGGCCGCCCGCTGACGCTCCGCGAACTGGCGGCCCGGGAATCGATGAGCGTCCGCAATTTCACGCGCCGTTTCCGCGACGAGACGGGCATGTCGCCGGCGCAGTGGCTGACCCAGCGCAGGCTCGAACGGGCCCGCGAGCTCCTCGAAGAAAGCGATCTGCCGGTCGACCGGGTGGCGGAGGAAGCCGGTTTCGGCACCGCGGGCTCTCTCCGCCAGCATCTGCACGCCTGTCTCGGTGTGTCGCCAACGGCGTATCGCCGGACTTTTCGCGGTAGGTAGGGCGCAGGTGCCGTCCTGGCAAGGGGCACAACGTCGTTTCCGCGGGGTCCGCCGGGTCTCGCCGTGGTGACCCTCGCGCGTGACGATGGCGAGATGCGGAGTCAGCACGACGCGTGGGTGCGGCCACCCGAACTCGATCCCGAGGAGGCTGCCGACGCGCTGCTGCGTGACCTGCGCAGTTCGCGGGGCGGCCTTTCGGGCCGGGAAGCGGGCCGCAGGCTGGTGCAGTACGGACCGAACGAGTTGCGCCGCCGGGGTAAACGACGGTGGCCTGGGGAACTGGTCCGGCAGTTCACGCACCCGTTGGCGTTGCTGCTGTGGCTGGCCGCCGCGCTTCTGCTGATGGTGGGCTCGCAGGTGGTGGCCGGGGCCGTGGTGCTGATCATCGTGCTGAACGCCGCGTTCGCCTTCGTGCAGGAGTTGCAGGCCGAGCGTGCGGTGGAGGCGCTCGCGATGTACCTGCCGCAGCGCGCAACGGTGGTGCGTGACGGCGCGCACCGTGAAGTCGACGCCGTCGAACTGGTGCCCGGTGACATCGTGCTGATCGAAGAAGGGGACCGGATCGCCGCGGACGTCCGGCTGCTGGGCGGCGCCATCGAGGTGGACATGTCCGCGCTGACCGGCGAATCCGTGCCCGTCGTGCGGTCGGCGACGATGCAGGACGTGCGCGTGCCGGTGCTGAGGGCTCACGATCTGGCGTTCAGCGGCACGAACTGTACCGGCGGCGAAGCACGCGGGGTCGTGTTCGCCACCGGCATGCACACCGAACTGGGCCGGATCGCCGCCCTGTCGGAACGGGTCGAGCAGGAACCCAGCCCGTTGGAGCGGCAGGTCCGCCGCGTGGCCTGGCTGATCGCGGCGGTGTCGGTGCTGCTGGCACTGGCCTTCATCCCGGTGGCGATGTTCGGGGCGCACCTGTCGTTGACCAACGCGGTGCTGTTCGCCGCGGGGCTGCTGGCCGGCATGGTCCCGGAAGGCCTGTTGCCGGTGATCACGCTGGCGCTCGCCGTCGCGGTGCGGGCTCTGGCTTCACGCGGCGCGCTGGTCAAACGGCTGTCCGCGGTGGAAACCCTCGGCTCCACCGACGTGATCTGCACCGACAAGACCGGCACGCTGACCGAGAACCGGATGCGGCCCGCGGCGGCCTGGAGCGCGGGCGGCCGCGCGGAGTTCGACTGGGCGAGTTCCGGGGCGAGCCCGGCCCTGCGGGCGGTCGCGCGCATCGCGGCGGCGTGCAACAACGCCGAACTTCCTGACGGAGAAAGCGAAGCGGCCGGTGACCCGACCGAAATCGCGCTGCTGCTCGCGGCGACTCGCCTCGGCGCCGACGCCGGTATCGCCGCCCGGGAAGCGGAGCGATGCCGCCAGTTCCACTTCGATCCCGAGCTCAAACTGATGACGACCATCGACGGCCACGACGGGGATGTGCTGTCCGTGCACACCAAGGGTGCGCCGGAAAGCGTCCTGCCTCGCTGCACGCGCATTCTGGGTGAGGACGGGGAGCCGGTGCCTCTCGACGACGCCTGGCGCGAGCGCGTCACCGCTCAGGTCGACACCTTCGCCTCGGAGGGGTTGCGTGTACTCGCGCTGGCCGAGCGGATGCTGCCCGCTGGGCAACCGCCGCAGCGCCGGGACGACGCGGAGCGCGAACTGTGTTTCGCCGGACTGATCGCCTTGATCGACCCGCCTCGTGAGGGAGTCGCCGAAGCGGTCGCGCGCTGCCGTACCGCCGGTATCCGCATCATCGTGATCACCGGCGACCACCCCCTCACGGCGGCGGCCGTCGCCCGGCGGGTCGGCATTACCGGCCCGGACCCCACCGTGGTCACCGCCGAGGACTTCGAACGGCTCAGCGAAGCGGAACTGGGGAAACTGATCCGGCGCGAACCCGAGATCATCTTCGCTCGCGCTTCACCCGAGGCGAAGCTCCACATCGCCGAAGCCCTGCGCGGAGACGGTCATGTGGTCGCCATGACCGGTGACGGCGTCAACGACGCTCCCGCGCTGCACAGCGCCGACATCGGCGTCGCGATGGGGAAGTCGGGGACCGACGTGGCCCGCGAGGCGGCGACGATGATCCTCACCGACGACAACTTCACCTCGATCGTTTCCGCGGTGCAGGCCGGCCGCCGGATCTATGACAACGTCCGCAAGTTCATCAGTTACATTTTCTCCCACGCCACCCCGGAAATCGTCGCGTTCCTCGTGTTCGCGCTCAGCGGGGGCGCGATCCCGCTGCCGTTGACCATCCTGCAGCTGCTGGCCTTCGACGTCGGCAGCGAAACGCTGCCCGCGCTGGCGATCAGCCGTGAACCCGCCGAACCGGGGCTCATGGACCGCCCGCCGCGGCCCCGCGGCGAAGGGGTGATCCGCGGTTCCATGCTCGTCCGGACCTGGCTTTTCCTCGGCCTGCTGGTGTCGGTGTTGCAGATGGTCGGGTTCTTCTACGTGCTCGTGAGGTCCGGCTGGCACCCGGGAGCTCAGGTCGGACCCGGGCAGCCGTTGCACCACGCCTACCAGCAAGCCACGACCATGACCTTCCTCGGCATGGTCTTCGGCCAGATCGGCACCGCGTTCGCCGTGCGCACCCAGCACGCCTCACTGCGCTCGATCGGTGTGTTCTCCAACCGGCACCTGCTGGCGGGCATCGCCGCCGAACTCGCGCTCGTCGGCATCTTCGTCTACGCGCCGCCTTTCCAGGCTCTGCTCGGCACCGCCGCGCTGCCGCCCGGCTATCTGGTGCTGTTGCTGCCGTACCCGTTCATCGTCTGGGGCGCCGACGAACTTCGCCGTTACCTGGTGCGGCTCGGAACCAGGCGTGCGCAATTGGCGACGTGAATGTCGCGGAGGTTAATTGGCGAGCCGGCCATATCCCGATTCGGAAACCGTTTTACTCCGTTTCGTGATTTCCCCTCCCGGGATCGGTGAATCGAGCGCGAATCGTGGTACGCGTGGAGCGGGCGTGTCGACGAACAATCTCCGCGGACCCTCTCCCGGTGTGCTCGCGCGGCACGCCCTCGCGCGCGAGGAGGGATGGTCATGACGCTGGGCGAGTCGATACCGAGCGTCGCCAGGATCGGCCAGGGAAGACTGAGCCGGCGGGTCTGGCCCGCCGGCGCGGTGAACGGTGAAAACGGGGATGTCGTGATGGGTGGCGTGTCCCTGACGAAAATCGCGGCGAAATTCGGCACACCCACCCTGGTCATCGACGAAGCGGATTTTCGCGCACGCTGCCGGCACTATCGACGCCGGATTCCGGAGATGGAGATCTTCTATGCGGCGAAGGCGTCGCTCACCGGTCCGGTCGCGTCGTGGTGCGAGCGGGAAGGCCTTTCGCTCGCCGTGTGGTCGGCCGGGGAACTGGCTCTGGCGCGGTCCGTGGATTTTCCGGGGGAGCGCGTGACCTTCCACGCCGGCGCGAACACCGCGGAAGATCTCAAGGCCGCGATCGAATACGGGGCGGGCCGCATCGCGCTCGAGTCGTTCGACGAGATCGAGCAGGTCGCCACGATCGCGCCGTACGGGCAGCCGGTGCTCCTCCGGGTCGGCACCGGCTCCGATGCCCATGTCGTCACCGAGGCGGCGGGGCGTGTGCTGGCACGGCGAGGCCTCCGTCTGATCGGCCTGCACTGCCATCTCGGTTCGCAGGTGCTCCGCGTCGCCGTTTACGAGGAAGCCGTCCGGCGGATGCTGGGTTTGCTGGCGCGGATCCGCGACCGGCACGGGGTCGTTCTCGGTCTGCTCAATCTCGGTGGCGGGCACGCCGTGCCGTACCGCGCCCACGATCCGGAATTCGATCTCGGCGGTTTCGGCGGCCGGATGCGCGCCGCGCTCGGTTACGAATGCGAGCGGCATCGCCTTCCGCGTCCACAGGTGGCCATCGAGCCCGGACGGGCGCTGATCGCGCGAGCCGGTGTCACGCTGTACCGCGTCCTCGGGGTGCGGGAATCCGCTGGTGGCCGCACTTTCGTCACCGTCGACGGCGGGACGGGCGGCAACGCGCGCCTTCGCACCGCGCGGTTGATCGGCCGCCACGCGGGTCCTGTCCTGCGTGAGGTCACCGTCGTCGGCAGGAACGCGGGAGTGGATGACGTGCCTGTAGAGGTCGCTCTGCCGCTCGACGTGCGCGCGGGCGACCTGATGGCGATGGCCTGCACCGGTGGCTGCGGGCTCTCCTTCATATCTGTCCACAATGGACAAGCTGGGATCGCCGCTCGCTGAGGGGTCGTCCCAATTGTGGCGTGGGTCACATTGTGAACCCGGTGGGTGGTGGGGGACGACGTGTCAGTGTGTGGACCAAACCGGCCGCGCCGGGCGAGCCCGACGAGGAACGCCTGCTGCGGCGGATCGCCAAAGGCGACCGTAGCGCCTTCGACCAGTTCTATCGTCGCACGTCACCGTGGCTCGCGGTGCGGCTGAAACGGCGCTGCGCCGACGAACAGCTCGTCGCGGAAGTGCTCCAGGACACCTACCTGACCGTGTGGCGGGCCGCGGGCACCTTCGCGGGAGCGGCCGACGGCGCCGCGGTCGGCTGGCTGTGGGCGGTCGCCGCGCGACGGCTCGTCGATCACTTCCGCCGTGAAGGACGCCATCGTGCGCGTGTCGATGCCGTGGCTTCCCACGTCACGCCCGGCGCGCCCGGTGCCGACGAGACGTTGCTGGAGTCCACTTTGTCCGGTGACGTGGGCACCGCACTCGCTTCGCTGGCACCGCAGCTGCGCGAGGTGCTGCAGGCGATGGTGCTCGACGGGCTGTCGGTCCGCGAGACCGCGGCGTTGCTCGGCATCCCCGAGGGAACGGTGAAGACCCGGGCCAGGAGTGCCCGGCTGGCGATGCGGAGGGCGATGTCATGAGCCGTCTTGTGCCAACTCGCGGCTGTCAAGGTTACCGCAGAGCGCGCCCGCTCTTTCCGCTAGCGGGGCGGCAGGGCGCCCAACCGCACTGCGTGACGGACGCCAGTAAGGAGCGCCCTGTCGACACGGTCGCGGGGGCGCGCAAACTCGCGGAGGAACAGTCATGAGCCATGCCGACAACAGTCTGATCATGGCCTATGTCGTCGAGCCCGCGCTGCTGCCGCCCGATGAGGTGTGGGCGTTGGAAGGACACCTGGAGAGCTGTGCGCCGTGCCGTCGGCGCGTGGCGGAAGCGGTTTCCTCGCACGCGCCCGCGGTGTCCACGCTGCTGGACGAGGTGTGGGAGCGGGTGGACGCGGCCGCGGTGGGCCGCCCGGCGCCGGTGGGCTCGAAGGTGTCGCGATGGCTGCGCACCTGGGCACCGCCTTCACTGGTGCCGTGGCTGTTGATGAGCGTGCTGGTCACGCTCACCGCGCTGAGTTTGGATCTCTTTCAGACAACGCACCGGCTTCCCTCACTGGTGTTGCTGGTGGCCCCGATCGCGCCGCTGTTCGGGGTGGCCGCGGCCTGGAGCCGCGAACTGGACCCCATGGGGGAACTGACCGCGGCCACGCCACGCGCGGGCCTGGCACTCGTGCTGCGTCGTACCGCCGCGGTGCTGGTGGTCATGACACCGCTGCTCGTCGTGGCAGGGTGGATCACGGGTCAGCAGCCGGTGCTGTGCCTGGTGCCCTGTTTGGCGTTCACCCTCGGTTCGCTCGCACTGGGCACGGTGCTCGGCGTCGGCAGGGCGGCGCTGGCGCTGGGCGTGTTGTGGGTCGCTGTGGTCGTCGCGCCAAGCCTGCTGACCGCACGGCTGTCCGTCCTGCTGGCCCCGGCGAGTCTCCCGTTCTGGGCCTTGGCCGTCGTGCTCGTCGCGGTCGCCACCACGGTCCGCGGCCACGCTTTCGCGACGGTTCCGCCCACCAAGCATTGAGAACGAAGTGAAGAAAGGGACGAGATGATGAGAACGGTGCGCTCCGCGGAGCTGGCGCCGACCACCTACGCGTGGCAGATCCAGGCAGAGAACCTGCATGTGCGGGCGGGTCGCCGCCTGGCCGTCGCCGGGCTCGATCTGCGTCTCGGCGACGGGGTCCACGGCCTGCTCGGCCCCAACGGGGCGGGCAAGACGACGTTGATCCGGGCGCTGGCCACGGTGCTCCGCCCCGCCGACGGGAAGCTCGAGTTGATGGGTCAGGCGATCGGCGGTCGCGCGGACCTGCGCGGCCTGCGCCGCGGGATCGGCTATCTGCCGCAGGAATTCGGCTACTACGCCAGATTCACGGTGCGCGAATTCGTCGAGTACATGGCCTGGCTCAAGGAAATGGCCTCCGCCGACGTGCCGGGCGCGGTGGAACGGGCGATCGAACGGGTCGGCCTCGCCGATCGGGCCGGTGACCGGATGAAAACGCTTTCCGGCGGAATGCTGCGCCGCGCCGGAATCGCGCAGGCGATCGTCAACGACCCGGATGTGCTGTTGCTGGACGAGCCCACCGTCGGCCTTGATCCCGCGCAGCGCCTCGAGTTCCGCGCGCTGCTGCGCGAACTCGGCACGCACGCGTGCGTGCTCGTGTCCACCCATCTGGTCGAGGATGTCGCCGCCGCGTGCACCACCGTGGTGCTCATGGACGAAGGCCGGTTGGTGTATCAGGGAACGCCGGCCGAGGTGGCGTCCTTCGGGGGTGCCGACGACGCGGGGGACAACCCGATCGAGCGCGGCTACACCGCTCTGCTCGCCCGGCACCGTAGGCGCGTGAGCAAGTGATGTCCGCGCCCATGTCCGCGCTGAACCCGCGCATCCTGCGCATCGAACTGCGCCGTTCGTCCGCGCTCGTAGTGGGTGGCCTGCTTTTTCTGGCCGGCGTGGCCGGACTGTACCCGCTGGTCGCCACTCACCAGGGGGACGGCTTGGACGGCCGGTGGTTCCCCGTGCTGGTCACCTTCGAGCGCATCATGCTCGTCGTGATCTGGCCGCTCGCGCTCGGCGGTGGTGCGTGGCACTCTCGCCGCGATCGCCGGAGCCGGATGGACGAACTCCTGGCGACCACCCCCCGGCCCGTCCGGCTGCGGGTTCCGCCTGGCGCGGCCGCGATGGCGATCTCCCTGGTCCTCGCCTACCTGCTGATCCTCGCCGCCGTCGCGGTGGGAGTCACGGGCCACACCGACTACGGGGCCATGAACTGGCTGCCGATCGTGGGCGTCGGGGCGCTCTCGTTGGTGGCGGGCGCCTGGCTGGGCATGGGGATCGGCCGGTTGATGCCGTCGGTCTACACCCCGCCGTTGCTGGTCGTGGCGGGCTTCCTGGTGTTGCTGGCGCCCATCGAACTCAGCAGGACGGAGTCCCCAGGTGCCCTGGGGTTGTTCATGCCCAACCTGCGTCTCCAATTCAACGAATATTCGACCATCGCGGGATCGATGAGCCTGGCGCAAACCGTGTGGTTCAGCGCGCTGGCGGCGAGCGGGTTGCTGCTGTTCATGCTCACGCGACGCGGTGCACTTGTCGCCGTGGTTCCCGCCCTGGCCGGGCTGGTGGTGGCGTTGCCGATCGCGAGCGGCGCGCCTGCCGACGGGGTCGTGGCCGACCCGGTTGCCGCCGCGGAGATTTGTACCACTGACGGGGAGCCGGTGGTCTGCATGACCCGGGCGCACGCGCGGGGCCTCAGCCGGATGGTGGGTCCGGCCCGCCGGGCACTGAAGCTCCTGGCCGTCCTGCCGGATGCTCCGACGTCGGTGCATGAGGTGACCGATTTTCGGCCCGGCCCGCAACCGGCCGGTGAAGCCTGGCTGAACACGAACAGCCTCACCGTTACGCGGAAGGCGGACGACGACGAACTGGTCGTGAGCATCCTGGCCGGCGCGGGAACGCGGGAGTGCGCATACCGCGATGTTTCCGACGCCAATTATCGTCTCGTCCGCAGCATCGCCGCGGCGTGGCTGTACGGCGTCTACCCTGCACCGGGCGAACGGCGAAGCTTCGGCCCCGCGGCCTGGCCGGAGGCCGATGCCGACTGGAAGCAGTTGAAGGCGCTACCCGAGCCGGAGCAGGTGAAGCGGATCGCGGCCGTTCGCCGGGCGGGGTTCACCTGCCCCAATAATCTGACCGCGGCGCTCACCGGAGGTGGGTCATGAGTCCTTTGTGGACCGAACAGAACGTTTCACCGGCGGGGTCCGTGGGGTCGCCGCGGGCGGGTGGGCCGGTGATGTCCGCGCCCATGTCCGCGCTGAACCCGCGCATCCTGCGGATCGAACTGCGCCGCTCGTCCGCTTCCGCCGTGGGTGGCCTGGTGGCACTGCTCGGGGTCGCCGGGTTGTACCTGCTGTTCACCACTCATCAGGGCGATCTCTGGGACACTCAGTGGACCTTGCTGGTCACCTTCGAGCGCATCATGCTCGTCCTGCTCTGGCCGCTCTCGCTCGGCGCGGGTGCGTGGCAGGCACGCCGCGATCGCCGGAGCCGGATGGTCGAACTGCTGGCGACCACACCCCGGCCGGTCCCGCTGCGGGTCCTCTCGAGCGCGGCGGCGATGGCGATCTGCGTGGTCCTGGGCTACCTGCTGATCCTGGCCGCCGGCGCGGTCAGGGTCGCGGGCAACACCGCCTATCAGCAGTTGGACTGGCTGCCGATCGCCGGTGTCGGGGCGCTCTCGTTGGTGGCGGCCTCCTGGCTGGGCATGGGGATCGGACGGCTCCTGCCGTCGGGCTACACGCCACCGCTACTGGTCGTGGCGGGTTTCCTGGTGTTGATGGCACCCATCCAGTTCGGCAAGACGGGTTCACCCGGCGCCCTGGGGCTGCTCGTACCCAATCTGAGCAAGAAACTCGACGAATATTCGACCATTTCCGGATCGGTGAGCCTGGCGCAAGCCGTGTGGTTCGGGGCGCTGGCGGTGAGCGGGCTGTTGCTGTTCATGCTCACGCGGCGCGGTGCGCTCGTCGCCGTGGTTCCCGCGGTGGCCGGGCTGGTGGCGGCTTCGACGATGCTCAGCGGCGCGCCCGCCGACGGGATCGTGGCCGATCCGGGCGCCGCGGCCGAGGTCTGCACTACCGACGGGGGGCCGGCAGTCTGCATGACCAGCGTGCACGCCCAGGGCCTGTCCCGGATGACCGGGCCTGCCCGCCGGGCGCTGAAGCTCCTGGCCGTCCTGCCGGATGCCCCGACATCGGTGCACGAGGTGACCAGCTACCGGGCCGGTGCGCAACCGGCGGGCGAAATCTGGGTACACAGTGACAACTTCGCGGTCTCCCAGGGGGAAAGCGACGACCAGGTGGTCGTCCGGATGCTCGCGGGCGCGGGAACACGGCTCTGTGACCGGCCCGATGGCACCGGCATCGCGGACGATTACCGAGTCCGCCGTCTCGCCGCCGCGTGGCTGTATGGCGCTTATCCGGCGCCGGGCCAGTCAGGACCGGGGAATGCCCGGGTGAGTCCCGAAGAAGCCGATGCCTGGCGGCAGTTGAAGGCACTGCCCGAGCCGGAGCAGGTGAGGCGGATCGCGGCCGTGCGCCGGGCAGGGTTCACCTGCCAGGGTGACCTGCGAGCGGCGCTCGCCGGAGGTGCGTCTTGACAGGAAGTACACTATGGACAGTCAAGAACGGAGCGATGGTGCGGTTTCTGGGGTTGTATCTGCGGTCGCGCCAGGTGCCGGTGGCGTTTCCGCTGGCACTGGCCGGAGTCCTGGCCGTCACGCTGCTCGGTGACGACCAGCGCCACCCCAGTCGCAGCGTGATCTTCGCGATCCTCGGGTTGGTGCTCGGGGTCGCCGTGGCGGGTCCCGGCCTGGGCGGCCCCAGCGGCGAACTCGACCGCACCGCCGCGCTGAACTGGGTCCGCTGGCGCGCGGGCCACGCCATCGCGATCACCGCGCTGGTGTTCGGCACCGCCTTCGTCGCGACGCACGTTCCCGCCGGGCTGCTTCTCCGCGACGCGGCGGGACTCGCCGGTCTGGGGACGCTGGCCGCCGCCGCGTTCGGTCACCATCTCGCCTGGACGTTGCCGGTGACCTGGGGTGGTCTCGCGGCGGTCGTCCCGCCGATGGCGCAACCGGTGATCCTGCGCGTGGCCACCTGGCCTTCGCAACCTCCGGAGGACACCACGGCGGCCGTGACCGCGGCCGTCCTGGCCGTCGCGGGGCTGGTCGTCTATGCCAGGGGCGGAAGCCGGACCTAGGATTCTTCGAACGGGTCGGCGGGTTCTCCGGGCGGTGCCTCGTCTTCGAGATCCCGTTTGACCTGGAGCAGTTCCTCGCGGGTGTGCTCGCCCCTTTCCGGATAGCGCGGGCCGATGTCGAGCAGCGTGTGCGCCATCACCGCGCCGACGGCCAGACGCGCGAACCATTTGTGGTCGGCCGGGATGACATACCACGGCGCCCACGGGGTGCTGGTCGCCGAAAGCATTTCGGCATAGGCGCGCTGATAGTCGTCCCAGTACGCGCGCTCGCGAACGTCCGCCGCGGAGAACTTCCAGTTCCGTTCGGGCACGTCGATCCTTTTGAGGAAACGAATGCGCTGTTCCTCCCGGGAGAGGTTCAGAAAGAGCTTGACCACGCGGAATCCGTTGTCGGAGAGGTAGCGTTCCCAGTCGTTGATTTCGCGGTAACGGCGCTTCCACACATCGGCGCCCTTGGCCTCGGCGGGCAGCTTCTGCCGGTCCAGGTTCTCCGGATGGACCCGGACCACCAGGACCTCTTCGTAATGGGAGCGGTTGAAGATCCCGATCGCGCCCCGCTCGGGCAGGCGGAGGGTGTACCGCCACAGGTAGTCGTGATCGAGTTCCTCGGCGGAGGGCACCTTGAAGTTGCTCACGCGCACGCCCTGCGGGTTCACGCCGCTCATCACGTGACGGATGGTCCCGTCCTTGCCCGAGGCGTCGAGGCCCTGGAGGCAGACCAGCATCCCGTGGGTGTTCTGTGCGGCCAGCCGCCGCTGATGGTCGGCGAGCGACGCCGTGGTCGTGCGGAGCAGTTCCCGGCCGTCTTCCTTGCTCAGGAAATCGTCCTTGTAGCCGGGATCGAAATCATGGGGGAGTTTCACCTTCGAGCCCGGCGTCACCCGCAACGGTTCGATCAGCTTCGCGATCCGTTTCGCGGTCGGCTCCGTCATCGCTGTTTCTCCTCCTGTGACGGTGGATTCCCCAGCGTGACGTCCGTGGCCGATGTCGCTGAAGAGCCGTTCGGCCCGCACCCTGAGGACCATCGCCCCGTTCGCGACGCGGTGTAGCCGAACTGTCCAGTGTGGATACTCCGGGTAGCCGATCCCGATCGTCATCCGGAAAACGGCATCGCCATTCCGTCAACACTCGTTTCCCTCGATAGGTCCATTCACCCGGAATGGACCAAATGGTAACACTCCGGAAAGGAACGAGTGCGATGAGCGCACAGGAAATCTCGATCTCCGGGATCGGCGCGGTCACCGGCTACGGCTGGGGCCGCGAACAGTTGTGGGAAGGACTCGATTCGGGCAAGCACGCGGCCCGTCTGGAAGGCGGCTTCGGGCGCGACCGTGACGAGACGGCCTGGGTCATCCGGGTCCCCGACGGCGGCGAGCCCGCCGACGGAGCGAGCCGGTTCGCCAGGGCGGTTCGCGCCACCGCGCGCGAAGCGGTCCTCGACGCCCGTGAGCGCGGCTGGCGGCCCGGTCCCCGGGTCGGCATGGTGCACGCGGAAGTTTTGCGGGACACCGACCTTTGGGAGGACTTCTACGCCAACGACCGGCACGTGCGCGGTCGCGACTACCTGGCGATGATGCCTTCGACCGCGCCGGCCATGTTCATGCGGGAGTTCGGCTTCCACGGCCCGGTGCTCAGCGTCGGCGCGATGTGCGCCTCGGGCAACGCCGGTCTCCTCACAGCGAAGGCGTGGCTGGACGCGGGCGTCGTCGACGACGTGGTGCTCGTGGCCACCGATCTGTCCACGACACCGCAGAACGTCTGGCATTTCGCGAAGCTGGGCGTGGTCGTCACCGACACCGAGCCGCCCGACGCCTGCCGTCCCTTCCAGGAGGGCAGCCGTGGCTTCACGATGGCCGAGGCGTCGGTGGCGATGGTGTTGTCGAAGCGCGGGTCACGGCCGTACGCGCGGCTGCTGGGCGGCGCGATGACGCACGATGCCTATCACGCCATTTCCATCGATCAGGGCATGGAGCAGCTTCGCGTCTGCTACCGGGACGCGCTCGCCGACGCCGGTGTGCCGGCGGAGGAGATCGCCTACGTCAACGCGCACGGTCCCGGGACGCGGCAGTGCGACCACGCGGAATCGACGATGCTGGAGGAGTTCTTCCGCCCGGACACCGGCATCTACTCGATCAAGCCGCTGGTGGGGCACTGCCAGGGTGCGGCCTCGGGTGTGGAGGTCGCGGTCGCCGCGATGGCCTATGACCGTGGTTACCTGCCCGCCCCGCCACGCGTCGCGCCCGGTCACCCGCGGCTGATCAGCGGCCGTACGCCGATCACCGGCGGGCTCACGCTGAAGTCGTCGCTGGGCATGGGCGGCCACAACACGGCCGTCGTGCTCGCGCCGTCGGGCTGAGCGAGATCGGCAGGCTCCCCGCCCGGGCGAACCGGGCGGGGAGCCTGCCGGGCGCGACTGCGAAACGTTTTGGCACCTGAATTCCGGCGCGACCAGGAAGGCGAATTCGTGAAACGGGCATTTGCGCGTTCGCAACACGAAGCAGGAAAACTTTCCGACACCGCCGAAACGAGCAGAGTTTCCGGTCGCGAAAGCGGACATTCGGTGGCTGTGGCGCCGGTGAGGTGCCGCGTAGCGTTGGTTCGAGCCTGGTGGCGGCCGGGCGAAGAACTAAGGAGCACACCGAGGTGTTGCGCGAAACAATGCCGGATGTGGCGTGAGGTCCGGCTACGGCGTCACCCGCGTCGAAATACCGGAAAACGGCCAGGGAGCGGAAATCCCGGGTGAGGTACTCGGGCCCGCGCTGCGGCAGCGGGCCACGATGCTGGCCGAACGGCTCGGCACCACACGGATCTGGCATGTGAGCAGCACGGCGACCGGTGGGGGCGTCGCCGAACTGCTCTGGTCCTCGATCGCCTACCAGCGCGTGCTGGGGCTGCCCGCGCACTGGCTGGTCACGGAGGCCGAACCGGAGTTCTTCCGGCTCACCAAACGGATTCACCATGGTCTGCACGGTCACCGCATTCCGGCTTTCACGCCGGAGGACGAGGAGTTCTACCGTTCGGTGACCGCCCGCTCCGCCGCGCGGCTGGCGGAGCACGTCGCTCCCGGCGATCTCGCGCTGCTGCACGACCCGCAGACAGCGGGAGCCGTGCCGTCGCTGGTCGAGGCAGGCGTGCGGATCGCGTGGCGGTGTCACGTCGGCACGCACGGTGGGGGCGGCGCGCTCGGCGCCACCTGGGAATTCCTTCGCCCCTACCTGGAAAACGTGCCGCACGGCGTGTTCACCGACGCCGCCTTCGCGCCGGATTACCTGCCGGCGGCCCGGCGTTCGGTGATCACGCCCTCCATCGATCCCGGCTCGCCGAAGAACCGGGAACTCTCCGCGGAGCAGCAACGGGCGCTCCTCGCCCGGATCGGGCTGATTCCCGATTCGTCGAATGGTGACGAGCCGATCGGCTACACCATTCAGGACGAGCCGTTGCCCCACGACGTGCCGGTGGTGACCCAGGTTTCGCGCTGGGATCCGCTCAAGGACATGCTCGGCGTGCTCCGCACCTTCACCGAGGACCTCGCGCTGTACTCGCGCGCGCATCTGCTGCTGGCGGGACCGGATCCGGACGATGTCGCGGACGACCCCGAAGGGGCGGCCGTCTTCGCCGAGGTGCGGCGCACCTGGGAGACCTTGCCACCGGACGCGCGCGCCCGGGTGCACCTGGTCATGTTGAGCCTGCGGGACCTCACGCTCAACGGACTGGCCGTCAACGCGGTTCAGCGGCGCTCCACGATCGTCGCGCAGAAGAGCCTGGAGGAAGGCTTCGGGCTCACGGTCACCGAAGCGATGTGGAAGGCCCGTCCCTTGGTCGTTTCCGGGGTCGGCGGCCTGCTCGTGCAGATACGGGACAAGTCCACCGGCATCCTGGTCGATCCGCTCGACTATCCGGCGTTCGGCAAGGCGCTGGACGAGTTGCTGCGGCGCCCCGGCTACGCGGCCGAACTGGGCAGGGCCGCCCGACGGGACTGCCGCGAGCGCTTCCTCGTGAGCCGCGAACTCACCGACTACCTGGAGCTTTACACCCGTATGCTGGACATCTGATCCTTCCCCCGTATCCGGTCTGGTCCGCCCGACGGTTGATCACCCTCACCGTCCGAGATGGTCTGAACCCCTACTGGGGTCGGACAGCGCTTCCTCCCTCGGACTGATGATCGCGCGGCCGGGCCGTGGATAGCATCGGCGCCACAGAAACCGAGGATGTGGGAGCCGATGTCGAACGGAATTCACTTGCTGGGCGGTGGCGTGCTGATCGCCGGGATCGTCGCCTTTGTCGTGCTCGCTTTCGCCGCGATGGTCAGCGTGCTCAGAGCCCCGCAGCCCTGTGGGATGAAGATCGTGTGGTTCTGCGTCGTGTGGGCGGCCCCACTGCTGGGAAGCATCGCGTGGTTCGCGTTCGGAAAGCCGTACGCGTACCAGAACGCACGCTGATTCCCCGCGTCCAGAGGGAGGAAAATCGTGTTGAGAAAGAGTGTCGTGGGACTCGCGGCCGTGGCGGCGGTGCTGGCCGGAACGGTGCCCGCCGCGGCGGTCTCCGGAGGGACGCCGGTGCCCGACCCGGCGGCCGCGCCGTGGATGGCGACCATCGCATCCGTCGGAGACGACCCGTTGACCCTGCGGGCCTTCTGCGGTGGTGTGCTCATCGCGCCGGACCGGATCGCGACCGCGGGTCATTGTCTGGACCATGGCGATCCGACCCGTTGGGAGGTCTATCTCGGGAGCTCCACGCTGTCGGCGCATCCCGGCAAGATGGTCAAAATCAAGGGTTTCGCGGTGCACCAGGGCTTTCGCCTGATCCCGTCAGGGGTCGCTCCGGAACTCCCCCACTCCTCGG
The DNA here is from genome assembly GCF_042684065.1 of Amycolatopsis pigmentata. NCBI lineage: Bacteria > Bacillati > Actinomycetota > Actinomycetes > Pseudonocardiales > Pseudonocardiaceae > Amycolatopsis > Amycolatopsis pigmentata. The sequence continues at coordinate 70,541 of NZ_JBHUKR010000021.1, forward strand.
CCGTCGCCGATGATGTCGCGATCATCCAGCTCGCCGAGCCGCAGTGGGGAACGCCGTTCCTCCCGGTCGCGCATCGGACGCCCGAAGTGGGGGCACCGGTCGAGATCTACGGCCACGGTCTGACGAAGCAGCCGGCGCCGCCGGATCCGCTGTCCGCGTTCGGTGATGTGCTGCAGCGCGGCGACCTGAAGGTGATCGACGACAAGAGCTGTAACAGTCAGCTCGCCGGAATCGTCGACGGGCCTTCGGTCTTGTGCACTCAGGCACCGGCGACGACGATCTGCGCGGGCGACAGCGGCGGCCCTCTCGTCCACGACACCCTGCTGGGCCGGGAAGTGGTCGGGTTCGCGAGCTTCGCCGGTGAGGTCCTCGGCAAGAAGTGTGGCGAGGACGGCTACGCGGACGGGTTCGCCGACGCGGCTGTGTTCCATGACTGGCTCACGCGACCGCGCCCCGTGCTCGCTCCGATGCCGCTCGGCGAGCCGCGGATCACCGGTTCACACACCGCCGGGTCGACGATGACCTGTCAGCCACCCGAATGGGCCCCTGGCGCGCCGGTTTCCTCGCAGTACCAGTGGGATCACGAGATCACCGGCAAGGACGGGGCGAAGATCTACGTCGCGATCGACGGCGCCACGAAGGCGGATCTGGCGCTCGACTCCGAACTGGCGAGCGAAAAGCTGTTGTGCGCGCTCACCGCGAGCACCCCGGGCGGCACCGTGGAGATGTATACGGACCCGGTGTAGCGTTCCGGCTTTTCCGGCGGGCCGTTCGTCCATCGCTTGGCGAGTGGGCGAACGGCGTTGCCGTCGTCAGCTGACGACGTTGCCGTTGGCGTCGTACGAGACGCCGGTGAAGCTGTCGGTGTAGGCCACCGGGCCTGGCTTAGGGCCGGGGGAGTCCTTGCTGGGGTAGACGGGGTTGCCGTTGGCGTCGTACGAGACGCCCGTGAAGCTGTCGGTGTAGGCCACCGGGCCTGGCTTAGTGCCGGAACCGGAGCCGGATCCGCTGCCCGAGCCAGAGCCGCTGCCAGAGCCGGATCCGCTGCCAGAGCCGCTGCCAGAGCCAGAGCCGGAACCCGAACCGCTGCCCGAACCGGAGCCGGAACCCGAACCAGAACCGCTGCCGGAACCCGAGCTGGACACCGAGGAGGTGTCGGCGGCGACCTTGCGTTCGATGTCGTCGAAATCCTTCAGCAGCCTGTCGCCATTGTTCGCGTCAGTGCTGCTCAACTCGTCCGCGACCGTGTGCAGCCCCGTGCAGATATCGTCGAGCGCCAGCTTCAAGATCTTGGCCTGCTGCTTCACCGCCCTCACGCGGTCCCCCACCCGGTCATGCAGCCACGTCGCCGTCGGAAACGTTCCCGCCGTCGGTGCGTCATCCTCCAGACTGGTGAACACCGACATCACGTCATCGCTCATGATGCCGCCGATCCGGTCCGCGGCCCTCCGAAGGTCGTCCGCGCTGAGTTGAGTCTCCGCCATCCCCGCTACCTCCCGTGTGATCGGCCCTCAGCAGACCCGTTCTGACCCGGCACTGACGCCGACGCGAATCAGCAGGCCAATACAAGCACGCCGTACTGCCATCGAGGCGCCTGCGCGTGCCGTGGACCTACACCCTAGGAACTTCACTCGCCAACCAGAATCCCCATCTTCGCCTCCCACCTTCGGTGGGTTTACACCACCGCGGCCACGCGGTAGAAAAGGATCAAGGTCATCAGGTGACACAGATCGCTCAATGGGTGAAAACCGCCGAAAGCGCGCCCGGCACCGAGCCGATACCGAGTCGACACCGGGTCCGACAGGGCCTTGGATACCGCATGCCCAGCCGAGTCCGTTTCCCGTCGTGTTCCCGTCGTGGAGGAGGTCTCAACCATGCCCCGACAACGCTGGTGGGCGGCGGTGGCCGCGATCGCGACCGCGGTCCTCGGGCTCGCGGTGCCGGCCGCGAGCGCCGATCCCGCCCCGCAGTGGCACCGGCTCACGCCGCCGTTGAGTACACCGTGGACGGACCAGGTCTCGCCGGACAACGCCCTGCCGGAGTATCCGCGCCCCCAGCTGACGCGCGACAGGTGGCAGAACCTCAACGGTGTCTGGGAGTTCGCCGCGGCCAAGGCGGGTGACGCCGCGCCGGTGGGCAAGAGCCTGCCCGAGAGGATCCTCGTCCCGTACCCGGTCGAGTCCGCCCTTTCGGGGATCATGCGGCACGAGACCCAGATGTGGTACCGGCGGACGTTCACGGTGCCGTCGAACTGGTTCGTCGGCCGGGGGCAGCGGCTGCTGCTGCACTTCCAGGCGGTCGACTACGACGCCACGATCATCGTCAACGGCCGTACCGTGGCCCGGCACACGGGTGGCTACGACGCGTTCTCGGTGGACGTCACCGACGCGCTGACCACCGCCCGGGACCAGGAGATCGTGGTCGGCGTCAGCGACCCGAACGACCAGGGCGGCCAGCCACTGGGCAAGCAGCGTGCGCCCGGCGACGGCATCTTCTACACGCCGACTTCGGGTATCTGGCAGACCGTCTGGATGGAACCGGTGGCGCCGCAGCACATCGACCGCCTGGACGTCACGCCCGACCTGGCGACCAGTTCCGTCTCGGTGAACGCCCTGGTCGGGGGCCCGGTGCGGCAGCGCGTGGAGGTCTTCGCCTACGACCACGGACGGTTGGTCGGCCGCGCGGCCGGCGAGGCGAACCAGCCGGTGAAGCTCTTCGTCGCCCACCCGCATCCGTGGTCACCGGACGACCCGTTCCTCTACGACCTGAGAGTCCGGCTTTCCGGCGGTGACGAGGCCGGTTCGTACTTCGGCATGCGGTCGATCAGTGTCGGCAAGACCGAGGACGGCAAGCAGCGGATGCTGCTCAACGGCCGGTTCGTCATGCAGCTCGGCCCGCTGGACCAGGGGTTCTGGCCCGACGGCATCTACACCGCGCCGACCGACGCGGCCCTGAAGTTCGACCTGGAGCAGGAGAAGGCGCTCGGCTTCAACATGGTGCGCAAGCACATCAAGGTCGAGCCCGACCGGTGGTACTACTACGCCGACAAGCTCGGTCTGATGGTGTGGCAGGACATGCCCGCGATGAAGGACGACGTCGAGGCCACCCCGGCCGCTCAGGTGAACTTCGAATCCGAACTGCACCGGATGATCGACGGGCACCGGAGTTTCCCGTCGATCGTGGCCTGGGTGCCGTTCAACGAAGGCTGGGGCGACTACGATGTCGGCCGGATCGCCGATGAGGTGAAGGCGTGGGACCCGAGCCGGCTGGTGAACGCGGAGTCCGGAGTGAACTGTTGCCGGTCCGAACCGGACAGTGGCCGCGGTGATATCTACGACGACCACGACTACACCGGCCCCGGAACGCCGGTACAGACCGGAAACCGCGCGGCGGTCGACGGTGAGTTCGGTGGGCTCGGGTACAAAGTGGACGGACATCAGTTCGATCCGGCGGGAAGCTTCGCCTACGAAATGGAACCGGACAGCGCGACGCTGACCCGCCGGTACGGGGAACTGCAGCAGCGCCTGCTGCTGGTGGCACAGCGATGCGGTGTCTCGGCCGGGGTCTACACGCAGACCACCGACGTCGAGAAGGAGGTCAACGGCTTCCTCACCTATGACCGGCGGGTGAAGAAGATGGACTTCACCGCGGCGCGGGCGGCGAACCTGGCGGTGATCAAGGGCGCGACCGGGAAACCGGTGGCCGGGCCCGCCGTCTCACCGGGCACCCCCGGCATGGACGGGATCGCCGCGTACCCGTTCGACGAGAACACGGGCACCGTCGCCAAGGACATCGTCGGCGGCCACGACGCGACCCTGCTCAACGGCGCTTCGTGGACGGCTGGGGAGAGTGGATCCGCCTTGGCCACCAACGGTTCCCAGCAGTTCGCCGACACCGGCGCCTCGCTGCTGAACACCGAAGGGAACTACAGCGTGGCCGCGTGGGTGAAGTTCAACCAGCTCGGCGACGGGTTCCAGACCGCGCTCAGCCAGGACGGCGGCGACCACAGCGGGTTCTACCTGCAGTATTCGGGCGGGGACCACCGGCTGGCGTTCAGCTTCGTCGGGCAGCGGGCGCTCGCGTCCGACGCCCCCGAGGCGGGCCGCTGGTACCACCTGGTCGGCGTCCGGGACGCGGCGGCGGGCACGATCAAGCTGTACGTCGACGGACGCCTCGCCGCGACGAAGAGCGTGTGCCTCGCCGACGCGGCGCCGGGCCACACGGTGATCGGCCGCGGCCAGTACGGCGGCAACCCGGTCGACTTCCTCGACGGCGCGGTCGACCAGGCGCACCTCTACGACCGTGCGTTGTCCGACACCGAAGTGGCCGCACTTTACCAATCCGACCGAAAGTAGGCGGATACGGTCCGCAGCCAGGCTGTTGGTATAGAACCGTTTCCGCCGTGACTGTAGTCGGATTGGTAAAGAACGGCACAGTACGCCGGCGGCAAGTAACAAGTAGTACGGAAAGGCTCCGGGGCCCGCCTGATGGGCGCCTCGGAGCTTTTCCGCTGTGTTCGGCCTGCCTCAGCCGAGGCGTGCCGAGGGAGCGTCCCGCGCGGCGGGAAACATCTCTATGAGGCGTTTGGCCTTGCCCTGCTCGATCAGGCGCGAGGCCTCCTCGGGCGCCTTGGCCTCCACGGCGACCCGGGCGAGCCGCATGTTCCGGCTGGTCAGTTGCTGGTTCTTCCGGGTGAGAATCCGGTTCTGCTCACGCAGCTTCGCGATTTCGGCGCGCAGCGTGCTCACCTCCTGATCCTCTTGCGTGTCTTGATCCTCTTGGTAGTCGTGGATCTGCGCGTCGAGGTGCCGGAACGCCCGGATCAGGACTTCCAGGAGAGCGCGGTAATCTTTCTCGGCCTCCTTGCCGTCGACCGGGGTGCGGGGCAGGGGAGCGTAGGTGGGCACGGGGCATTCGTCGCGCAGCCACCGGGAGGCACGAAGCCCGGCCTGCACCATGTCGACGGTGACCGGGTCGGCTTCGGCCCAGATGGGAAGGCCGAGTTCGCCCCGGTAGTCCTCGGCGGGCCGGTCGGCCCCGATGGCACGGCAGTAGAGTCCGGCCGCGTCGGCGAGCACGATGTCCAGGTCCGGGTGCGGGACGGCCACGCGCAGGATGTCGACGATCTTGTCCCACGCCGGGATGCGTTCGGCGGACCGGCCGAGGTATTTACTGGCCCGGCTTTGCAGGCTCTTCAGCGTCTTGCCGTGGGTCCAATGGCGATTGTCGTGGGCATGAGCGAGCAGGAGAGCGCGATAGCTTTCGGTCAAGCGCCCTTCGTCGTCGGCCAAAACGGTCACGAGGAACAAAATCAACCGGCGCTCGTCGATGTCGAGTCGGCCCCGGTTCGTGAAATCGTCGGTCGAGCGCAACCTGGTGAGCACGGCCTGCCCGCGGCGCCGGCCCCTCGGCGTCGCTTCGGTTTGCGGTTTCATGATTGTCCTTGGTGCGTCGTTACGGTGGACGGGAATGCGGCCGGGCCGCGGCAGGCGGGCGTCACCGTATCGGGGGATTGAATGCCTCCTCCGATTACCGAGCGCCACGCCGAAGGATCTTGTACTCTGGATGAAGGTCAAACTACTGGATGTGTTGAACTACATCCAGTAACAGTCGAGGCGCGTTCCGGCACGATTTTGAGGAATGTCGAAGTTAATTCAGGAAACCTGCGATCGAGGGATCGGTTCGCGATTAGTCCCCGTAGTGGGTATTCGGCGCGTGAACGGTGACTTCGCGCCGGAACGGCGCCGGATCTGTCGCCGCCTCAACGGTTTCCGGCCGGGAAGACCGGAGCCCGGTGCGCGAAATATTTCCGTGCGATAGCCGGTTTCGGTCATGGATCTTTCATGTCGACGGCATGACATCGGCGCGGCACCGGGCGAACCCGGCGCCGCGCCGATTGCGTTGTCACCGACACCGTCAGGAGCCGATTCCACGATCAAGGTTTTCGGCGTACGCCTTCGCGGGGGACGAGGCGGGCGCCGGTTCGGGGCGGGGGCTTGGGCGGGGACGGTCACCGGAAGGAGGTGAACCGCGCCGGTCAGGAACCGGGCTTGCACTCCCATGGGGCCGCGCCCCGCGCGGCGTAGATCCGGTCGGCCACGATCTGCTGCTGTCCCGGGGTGGCCCGGTCGGCGGTCGGGGCGAACTGGCCACCACCGTAGGCGAGCCAGGTGCCGGTGACGATCTGGAACAGGCCGGCCGGACGGCCGGCGGCCTGCCCCGCCGGGGTGTTGTTGACGGCGGCCGGGTTGCCACCGCTCTCACACCTGATCAGCCCGGCCTGTCCGGGGAAGGCGTCGGCGGTGCCGGTGCCGAGGCTGATGCCACCCGCCAGGGCGCCGGCGATCGCGGCCGCCGCGCCGGCGCGTTTGAGGACGTTCCTGGCGCTGTTCGGCTTGCTGTGAGTGCCCACTCTCGCAAGGTCCTTTCGTTCGCACCGCGTTCCGGGCACAGGCCGGCCAGGACTGCCGGTTTCCGGCAGCCAAGATCGGAAATGTGCGCCCGAAGTATTTCCGGCGGTGGCCCGCGGCCGCTGATCCACGTCCGGATCGCAGGTCACCGCATAAGCGCGAGAAGATTACGAAAGGAAAACAGGAAAAGTCACGACAGGGTGACGACAGACACAGGTTGACAAAAATTATGACCGCTCGTGCCCGTACTGTCGCAGCTTTTCGGCGGCTTTCCGCAAATAGATCACGGCTCAGTGCCGGGAATTATCGGAACACAGTGCGTGGCCGAGTATGCCGAGCGCACGTTGGTGACAATTGCGTACCAGTGCGTCGAGGGCAAATTTGTTCACCACTCCCGGTCGGCGAGGGCGCGGCCGTGACGATCCTTCGCCTGGGCATGGCCCGCGTTGAGTGGTACGATATTTGGTACCAGTTACGGAGGGGTGTCCTGCCATGTCCATCTCTGCCAGCGAGGCCCGCAAGAGCCTGTTTCCGCTGATCAAGAAGGTCAACGAGGATCACGACGCCATCGAGATCGTCTCCAAGCACGGCAACGCCGTGCTGGTGTCCGCCGAGGATTATGACGCTCTGCGTGAAGGCGCCTACCTGCTGCGTTCGCCCGCGAACGCCCGCCGTCTGCTCAAGGCCTACGAAAACGCCCTGAGCGGCCGCGATATCGCCGAACATGAACTGATAGACCCGGACGCGGCCGGCCCCGCGAGCGGCTCCGCGTGAGGCTCGTCTTCGAGGACCAGGGCTGGGAGGATTACGTGTCCTGGCTCAAGAATGATCGCAAACCGCTCGCTCGGACCAACAAACTGCTCGAGGACATCCGCCGCGATCCCTTCACCGGTATCGGCAAGCCGGAACCGTTGAAGTACCACCTGCCCGGAGCATGGTCACGGCGAATCGACGAGGAACACCGCCTCGTGTACCTCGTCACGGACAATGAGATTGTCGTGCTCGCTGCCCGTTACCGCTATTGACCGGGGACCGACGGCCCTGGTGCCGGGGTCGCTCGCCTCTTTCGACGACGGTCCGAACGGCCCTTTAGTGGGGTATGACTGAGCGCGACGGCGAGTTCATGCGACCCAGCGACGCGTTTTCCTGGTATCAGGAGGCGGACCCGGCGATGCGCGCGACCATTGTCGGGGTGGCGTGGCTGGAGGGCAGGCCGGACTGGGAGATATTGCGCACCAGGCTGGAGGCCGCGAGCCGTCTCGTGTCCCGTTTCCGGCAGCGGGTCGAGGAGCCGCCCGCCCGCCTGGCTCCACCGCGATGGGTGATCGACGAGAACTTCGACCTGTCCTGGCACCTGCGCCGGGTCGACGCGCCGGCACCCCGCACCCCCGCCGAGGTGCTGGAACTGGCCAGGGTCGAGGCGATGACCGGGTTCGACCGTGCCCGCCCGCTGTGGGTGTGCACGCTGGTCGAAAACCTCGCGCACGACCGGTCCGCGCTGATCCTGAAGGTGCACCATTCGCTCACCGACGGTCAGGGCGCGATCAAGCTCGCACCGCTGCTGTTCGACCAGACCCCGTCGCCCGTTCGGCGTGTCCTCCCGCCGCCGCCCGAGCCGGAACGAGGGGCGCTGATGCTCGCGAGCCTCGCCTACGACGTGCGCCGGTTCACCGGCCTGGCGGTGAGCGCGGTCCGGTCCGCCATTCCGGCCGGCCTGCGCGTTCTCGGTGATCCGCTGGGGGTTCTGCGTGGTGTCGCCGACACCACGCGGTCCATCGGGCAAACGGTCGCGCCGGTGTTCGAGACGCTGTCGCCGGTGATGCGGGCGCGAGGTCCTGGCCGCGTGTTCGAACTGGTCACGGTCGATCTCGAGGATCTCAAGCGCGCCGCGGCGGCCGCCGACGCGAGCGTGAACGATGCCTTCCTGGCCGGGGTGACCGGAGGGCTGCGGCGGTATCACCAGCAGTACGGGAGCAGGCCGGGGCACCTGCGGGTCACCATGCCGATCAGCATCCGCACCGAGACGGACCCGATGGCGAGCAACCGGATCACGCTCATGCGATTCGCCCTTCCGGTCGCCGAGCCGGATCCGGCTGTCCGGATGACGCTGATCGGGCAGAGTGCGCGGCGAGCGCGGGACCAGCGGTCGCTCGGGTTCACCGACGCCATCGCCGGCGGGCTGAACCTGCTGCCCACGGCCGTCGTCGGCGGCATGCTCAAGCGTGTCGACTTCCTGGCCAGCGATGTGATCGGCCTGCCCCGCACCGCCTGGATCGCGGGCGCCGAGGTGGCCGCCTACTGCGCGTTCGGTCCCACCATGGGATGTTCGGCCAACCTCACGCTGTTGTCCTACGCGGGCGCCTGCCACATCGGGGTGAACCTCGACAGCAACGCCGTCCCGGACGCCGGTGACTTCGCCGAATGCCTGCGGGAGGGCTTCGGCGAGGTGGTCGCACTCGCGCCTTCGGCCGCCCGGCGCGGCCGGGTGCGGCTGCCGATCAGGGACGGTATCTACCCCGGTTCGACTCGCCCGAGGGAGCGCCACCAGGCCTCGCGCCCGTAGGAATCAGTCTTCGCCGAGTTGCTCGTCCCCGTTGCCGGAGAAGCCGAGCACGATCAGGAGAACGGCACCGACGGTGAGGGCGATGTCGGCGACGTTACCGACGAACCACCCGTTGTAGTCGATGAAGTCGACGACCGCTCCCCGCCCGAAACCGGGGGCACGGAACAACCGGTCGAGCAGGTGCGTGGTGGCGCCACCGAGGAGCAGGCCCAGCGCCACCGCGCGGCCGGTGGGCTGGGGCCGCAGGGCGAAGGTGAAGATCACGACCACGGCCGCCGCCGCGAGGATGGTGAAGACCCAGGTCGAACCGGTACCGAGAGAAAAGGCGGCGCCGGGGTTGCGCAGCAGGCGCAACCGGAGGAAGCCGTCGATGACCGGGATCGGCATGCGGTCGGCGAGCGCGGATTCGGCCCAGAGCTTCGTGCCCTGGTCGACCGCGAGGACCAGCGCGGCCAACGGGAGCACGACGCGTAGCCGGCGAGACGGCAGGGGTGGGTCGGCAGACATGACCGGGTGATCATAAGGCAGCGATCCCTCGGTGACCATGTTCAGCGGGGGCACGGCCCCCACACCCCCGCTGGGGGCAAGCCCCCAGACCCCCTGTCAGTGGGGGCACGGCCCCCACACCCCGCAGGGGGCAAGTCCCGGTTCACCGGAGTGGTACGCGAATTTCGACCGGGCCGTCGGCGGCCGCGGGGCGTGCGGCCTCCTCGCCCGGGTCGCGCTGGCACGATCGGAAAAACCGCGTCGTGATTTATTCTCCTTTCTTGTCCACATCGGACGACTATCCGCATGCGAACGATTACCGGAATTGTTGATCTGTGCCCGTCGTCACGCTTCTAGTGACTTCGTCGTTTTTCGTTCTTAACCTCTTCGAGATTTTGCGGTGACCAGCGATCTTTTCCGGATCAGCGGCCGTGGGCGCCGCCGGACGAGGTGGTGCGAGCGAAAAGGAGAACCGGAGAAGTGGGACGTCATCGACTCAGGACGAAGTCCGGCAGGGCGGCCAGGGTGGCCGCGACGGCGGCGATCGCGGTCGCGGCCCTCGCCGGCACGGCGGGCCCGGCACTGGCCGCGCCGGCCACCGCGGTCCCGGCGGTCTCCCCGGCGTCGGTCACCGGCAACAGCATCGGCGTCCAAGCCCTGCGGTTCGCCCTGACCCAGCAGGGAAAGCCTTATGTGTGGGGCGCCACGGGCCCGAACGCCTACGACTGCTCCGGTCTCGTGCAGTGGGCCTACAAACAGGTCGGCGTGAATCTGCCGCGCGTCGCGGCGGCGCAGTCGCTGGTCGGCCGTCCGGTCGCGCAGGCCGACCTTCAGCCCGGTGACCTCGTGTTCTTCTACACTCCGGTCAGCCACGTCGGGATCTACGTCGGCGGCGGCAACGTCCTCAACGCGCCCACGGCAGGCCAGAACGTCAAGATCTCGGCGATGAAGTGGATGCCGTTTCACAACGCCCGGCGGATCTGATCTTTCGCCGTGCTGTTCCGCCGGCCGGCGGTGACCAGCACCGGTGTGTCCGAAAGGGACAGTCGTAGTTCGCCGTTCCCGGTCTCGACGTCCGGCGTGCCGCCGAGCGCGTCGACGGCCGTCGCGGCCGGGAACGGCCATGGCCAGGACACCGTGACCGGCGGCTGGGTTTCGCCGTCGAACGTGTCGCGGTGGTCCCAGAAGACGTACAACGGTTCGCGGTCCGTGCGGTCGACGCGGAAGGCGTACACAGTGGACGGTTCCACGGCGTCGAGGCGTCGCACGGTTTCCGCACCGGCGAGTTCGGCCGCGAGCAGTGCGAACGTGTCCGCGGCGGGATACCGGACGGTGAGCGCCTCGTCCTGGTAACCGAGCAGCGAAAGCTTGCCGACGAGCAGGTGCATCATCTGGAGCGGATCGGCCGGGCCGGGAACTTCGGGCGCGAGACTCCAGAAGGCGCTGCGGCGGACTCCCGCGGACATGGCGAGCAGGGTGCGCATGACGAGCTGCCGGGCCGCGATGCGATGCCGTTTGGCTTCCAGGTCGTCCGGACAGTTCTCCATGAACATCCGCAGTCTCGGCGGCAGGCCGGGCATACGTTCGTACAGTTTCGCCATCGCGCGGCGCTCGGGAGTGTCCTGCTTCGCGCGTTCCTGTAGCTCGCTGGTGCTCTGGCTTTCGGGCGTCTCGGAGAAGGACTCCACCATTATCTGTTCGACGACCGCGTTCACTTCGGGAAACTCGAACAGCATCGGACCGCCGTATTCGCCGACCACGATGGGCCTGGTGTAACCGTGTGCGCGCATGAATCCCTCAGCCGTTTCCAGGCATCGCGGAACCTCGGCGGGATCGCCGTAAAGGTTGACGCTGAACAGATCGAAGAAGCCGCGGCCGGCTGAGGCGAGATGATCGAAGAACCGCCGGGGCTCGCTGTCCTCCCCGGCGCTGAACACGTCGTGACCGCAGCCGCCCAGCACCACCAGTGCCTTCGGGTCGGCGTCCTTGACCTCGCGGTACATGACCTTCAGGTGCGTGACGTACTCCTCGGCGGTGCCCGCCCAGAGCAGGCCCGCGTTGCTGGGCTCGTTATCGCATTGCCAGTACTTGACCCGTCCGTCGCAGTGGCGCACCAGGCGTCCTACGAACTCCCCGTAGGTGCGCGTGTCGTGTGCCGGTGAGGGCGGCAGGAAGTCGGTGGGTTGCCGGGTGGCCCATGGCGAGCTGGAGCAGACGGTGATCCACAGTTCTTCGTCGCCGTCGCACTGTTTCAGCAGCGCGTCGACCACATCCCAGGTGTAGCGGCCGGGCTCGGGCTCGATCTGACCCCAGTACAGGTAGGCGCGCACCAGACCGGCGCCGAGGGTGCGGACCTGCGGCATGAACTCGCCGGGTTCGCCGAACAGGCCGTAGCTGACACCGCGGACGACCCCGAGCCGGAATCCCGGCAGTTCGGCGGCTTCCGGCGCGGCCTTATCGGGTACGTCCTTGTCGCGCACAGTGGACATGGAAGTCCTTCCCCAGACGGAAAGTTTACGTGATACACAAGAGTGTATGCGCTAAACTCAGCGTATGTCCAAGCCCCCCGCACCGCCGATCTGGACCCTGCCCCCGCCGCCACCCCGGCAGCGCTCGCTGGGCCGCGACGAGATCGTGGCCGCCGCGATCGCGCTCGCGGACGAGGTCGGCGCCGAAGCGCTGACCATGAAGGCGGTCGCCGCGTGGCTGGGCCCGTACTCGCCCATGTCGCTGTACCGGTACGTGCACAGCAAGGAAGGGCTCATCGACCTCATGCTCGACGCGGTCACCGCCGAGGTCCCCGTCCCGGCGGTGGTCGGCCGGGACTGGCGTGGCGATCTGGCCGATCTCGCCTTCGAGACCCGGCGCATGCTGGTCCGCCACCCCTGGTACGCGCCGTTGATGCACACCCGCCCGCCGTCGGGCCCCAACATGATGTTCAGGCTGGAGTTCATGCTCACGGTGCTGACCGCGCAGGGTGCCGCCCTCAACGACGCGATGACCTACGCCGCGCTGATCGACCGGCACATCCTCGGCAGCGGCATGCAGGAGAACGAGGAGGCACGCTTCGATCAGCGGCATGGTCTCGACGACGCGGCCACGATGACCGCCGCGATGGCGCAGGTCCGTGATCTGGCCGCGGCCGGTGGCCGTTTCCCGCTGCTCGCACGCTGGCTCACCCGCCCCGCCGGTCCCTCGGCCGACGAACGGTTCGCGCTCGGCCTGGAGTTCCTGCTCGACGGCATCGCCGTCCGGCTGCCCGGAAGTGCACGTCGGTGACCGGACGCTGACTGACCGTTGACAACTCCTGGCCGGCATGGTCATGGTGACCATGATCGATGGCCCGTGACCGGCGGCGGATCGGTGCGGCCGGCGGCGAAAGGGGTGGCACGTGGCGCAGGAACTGAGGCCCTCGCTCCGCAAGCGGCATCTCAGCATGATCGCGATCGCGGGCGTGATCGGGGCCGGCCTGTTCGTCGGCAGCGGCGCGGCGATCGGCACCTCGGGACCGGGTGTGCTGGTGTCCTACGCGGCCACCGGCCTGGTGGTGGTGCTGGTGATGCGGATGCTCGGCGAGATGTCCGCGGCCAACCCGGACACCGGCAGCTTCTCCGCCTACGCCGAGCGCGCGCTCGGACCGTGGGCCGGGTTCAGCATCGGCTGGCTTTACTGGTGGTTCTGGGTCGTGGTGGTCGGCGTCGAGGCGACCGCGGGCGCGGCGATCGTGCACCGCTGGGTGCCCGCGGTGCCCCAGTGGGTCTGGGCCCTGGTGCTGATGGCGTTGCTGACGCTGACCAACCTGTACTCGGTGCGCTCGTACGGAGAGTTCGAGTTCTGGTTCGCGGGCATCAAGGTCGCGGCGATCACGGTGTTCCTGGTGGTGGGCGTGCTGGCCATCGCGGGCCTGCTGCCCGGTGCGCACGCACCCGGGCTGGCGAACCTCACCGGGCACGGGGGCTTCTTCCCGCACGGGCCGGGTCCGATCTTCTCCGCGATGCTGGTGGTCGTCTTTTCCTTCTTCGGCGCGGAGATCGCCACCGTCGCGGCGGGGGAGTCCGACGACCCGGTGCACGCGGTCCGCGCCGCGGTGCGTTCGGTGGTGGGGCGGATCCTGGTGTTCTACATCGGGTCGATCGCCGTGGTGGTCACCCTCATCCCGTGGAACGACGCCAGCGTCGCGAAGAGCCCGTACGTCGCCGTGCTCGACACGATCGGTTTGCCCGGCGCCGCGGGCGTGATGGACGCCGTGGTCGTGACCTCGGTGTTGTCGTGCCTGAACTCGGGCCTGTTCACGGCCTCGCGGATGGCGTTCTCGCTGGCCCGCCGTGGGGAAGCGCCGCGCCCGCTGGGCAAGGTATCCCGGCGTGGTGTGCCGATCAGCGCGGTCCTGGTGTCCACAGTGGTCGGTTTCGTCACGGTCATCCTCAACTATCTTTCGCCGGACACGGTGTTCCTGTTCCTGGTGAACTCCTCCGGCGCGGTGGCCGTCTTCGTCTGGCTCGCGATCGCCTTCTCCCAGTTGCGGATGCGACGCAGGCTGGAGCGCGAGAACCCGGAGAAGCTGACCCTGCGCATGTGGGGCTACCCCTATCTGACCTGGGCGACGATCGTCGCCATGGCCGCCCTGCTCATCGGCATGCTCATCGACCCCGAGGCACGCACGCAGTTGTTGCTGAGCCTGCTCGTCGCCGCGATCGTCGTGGTGATCAGCCTGGCCCGCGGCCGTCGCCGTGTCCCGGCCGAACTCCAGGCCGAGCGAGTCACCGACGTGTGAAACGGCCGCCGTCTTCGCGGGTGAGCTGTTCGCGGATCGCCTCGAAGTCGATCAGGGACCACATCTCCGCGATCTTCCCGTCCTGGTAGCGGTAGAAGACGTGCTCCACGAAGGAGATCCGCCGTCCGGTGGGGGGAATCCCGCGGAAGTCCGCCACCGGCGTGCAGTCGAACCGGATGCGGCACGCCACCTGGTCGTCTTGGATCACGAGTCGCTCGATCGCGTAGTACAGGTCGGGAATCTCGGCCGCGTCGCGGCGCAGCATGTCCTGGAACTCGGTGATGCGGAGTAGCCGGTCGTTGTGCGTCACGGGGTCGTGCGCGAACTCGGGGAGATCATCGAAGCGGCGTTCGTTCAGGCAGGTGAGGTAGCCGCGATAGCTGTTTTCGAGACTGGGCATGGGGTCTTCCTCTTCCGTCACTGATGACCGCACCCTACCGGCGTAGGAGGATGAGCCACAGGTCGTAGACGTTGATACCACTCTGTGCGGATGTGATCCGGGAACCGGCTGGCCAGACTGGAGAACCGGATCTTCGGCATCAGGGGGTGGTGAACGTGATCCCATCGACCCGAACGTCTCGGACGCCTCGGACAGCGCTCACGGCGCCGCAGCGTGACATCTGGGTCGCGCACGCGCGCTTTCCGCACCTTCCTCAGTTCACCGTCTTCGCTTCGCGGCGGTACGAGGGAACCGGGGACGTGGGGGTGTTCCGGGAATGTGTGGAGCGTGCGGTGCGGCGTAACGACGCGCTGCGGCTCCGTTTCGGTGAGGACGGGGGTGCTCCCTGTCAATGGGTGAGCGAAATCGCGCCTGAGGTGCGGATGCTCGATCTGTCCTCTTCGGACAGTCCGAAGGCCGCGTGTGAGGCGTGGATCGCGGACGCCTTCGAGCGTCCGGTCGACCTGGGTAGCGGGCCCGCGGTCGAAGTGGCGATCCTGGTGGAAAGCGCTTCCGCGTGGCACCTTCACCTCAAGGCGCACCATATCGTGGCCGACGGCTGGAGCATGAACCTCCTGTTCGACCAGATCCAGACCGACTACCGGAGGTTGACGGGTGGGAGCGAGGGCGGTGCACCACCCGGCGCACCGTCCTACCTCGATTTCGCCGTGGCGGAGGACGAATACCGGGATTCCCCGCGATACCAAGCGGATCGAGAGTATTTCCGGGCCACACTCGACGGCGTGGAGCCCGCGTTGTTCGAGCGCGGGGCACCGAGTGGGGCCCGGCGCACGGGGCGGTATTCCTTCGTGATTCCGCGGACGCGGGTCGAGCGAATCCGGGCAAGGGGGGAGTCACCGTTCGCGGTGATCGCGGCGGCTTTCACCGCCTACCTCGACCGAATTCACCGCGCCGCGCACCCGAACGGTGACGTGGTGCTTGGCATTCCGCTGTTCAACCGGAGGGGCGACGCCGAACGCCGGACGGTCGGGCATTTCGTCAACACACTGCCGCTGGTCCTGCGCGATCCCGGGCGCGGCTCGATGCGGGAACTCGTGGCGCGGGTTGGTGAGGGCGTCCGCGAACTGCAACGCCACGAGCGGATCGGGATCGGAGACATCCTCCGCGATCGAGGCGGCGCGGCGCGCGGGTTGTTCGACGTGACGCTGGCCTACAACCAGTGGCCGGCCGCCGGGGCGCTCCCGGGCCTGGCGCAGACCACCGTGACCGGCACCAGGGCGCACGACCACGAGGTCCTCGCGGTGGTGTGCGACGAACTCGGTGACAGCGGTGACGTGCGGGTGAACCTCGACTACGCCCTCGATGTCTTCGACCAGGACTTCCCGATCGGCGCACTGGCCCGGCACGTGCGGAACCTGCTCGTCCGGGGCATGGACGCTCCCGACCGCCCGCTCGGCGAGATCTCGATGCTCGACGACGACGAGTGGCGGAACGTCGTCGACGCCCCCAACGCGACGGAGGCGGAGTTCCCGGCCGGCAAGACGCTGCCCGCTCTGTTCGAGGAACAGGCCGCCCGGACGCCGGAACGGATCGCGCTGGTCACGTCGGACGACTCGTTCACCTACGCCGAACTCGACACCGAGGCCACCAGGCTCGCGGGAGCGCTGCGCGGTGACGGGGTCGGCCCGGATGACCCGGTCGTGGTCATGCTGGAGCGCGGGCCCCGGATGCTGGTCGCGATTCTGGCGGTGCTGAAGGCGGGCGGTGCCTACGTGCCCGTGGACCCCGGCCATCCCGAGGAACGCATCCGGTTTCTGGTGGAGGACAGCGGCGCCAAGGTCGTCGTGACCGATGCGGCGGCACCGCCCGCCGGGGCGCGGGTGCGCCGGGCCGACCTCCCGCTCACCGGTGAGGTGAACCCACTTCTGGCCGTCGCGTCGGATCGCGATCTCGCGTACGTGATCTACACGTCGGGCTCGACCGGGCAGCCGAAGGGTGTGACCGTCGAACACCGGTCCGTGGTCAACCGGCTGCACTGGATGCAACGGCGTTATCCCCTCGGCGAGGACGACGTGCTTCTCCAAAAGACGCCGGTGACCTTCGACGTATCGGTGTGGGAACTGTTCTGGTGGGGACAGACCGGTGCCCGGCTCGCACTGCTCCCACCCGGTGCGGAACGCGACCCACGGGAAATTCTCACCGCCGTCGAACGGTTCCGCGTGACGACCATCCACTTTGTCCCGTCGATGCTGGGACCTTTTCTCGACGCGGTGGAGGAGGCTCCCGGCACACCCACGGCGTCGCTGCGCCGTGTGTTCTGCAGTGGTGAAGCGCTGCCACCGGATCTGGTGGCGCGGTTCGCGCGTGTCTTCGGTGAGAACGGGCCCGCTCTGGTCAACCTGTACGGCCCCACCGAGGCCACGGTGGACGTGTCCTTTTTCGACTGTCCGCGCCGTCCGGTGGATCGGGTGCCCATCGGCAGGCCCATCGACAACATCCGGCTCTACGTGCTGGGAGCTGACGATCAGCCGCAACCGGTCGGCGCGGTGGGGGAGTTGTGCGTCTCCGGCGTGGGCGTGGCTCGCGGCTACCTCGGAAGGGACGACGCGACGAAGGAAAAGTTCGTCGCCGACCCGTTCGTCGCGGGCGCGAGGATGTACCGCACGGGCGACCTCGCGCGCCGGCTCGCCGACGGCGAGTTGGAGTTCCTGGGCCGCGCCGACGAGCAGGTGAAGATTCGCGGCAACCGGGTGGAGCCTGGCGAGGTCCGGCACTCGCTCGTCACGCTGCCGGGTGTGCGCGACGCGGTCGTGGTCAGCCGGCGGTCTCCGGACCGGGGCGAGCACCTGGTGGGCTACTACGTCGCCGACGAGGTGATCGAGCCTGCCCGGATCCGCGCGCATCTGGCGGAAAGCCTGCCCGAGTACCTGATTCCGGCGTGGTTCGTGCGGATCGACGCGATCCCGCTCACGCCCAACGGAAAGGCCGACCGCCGAGCGCTTCCCGAACCCGCGCACGAAGGAACACCCGCCCCTGGCCGGACACCGGCCGAGGCCGTGCTGGCGGCGGTGTGGTCCGACGTGCTCGGTGTCGACATCGGACCACACGACGACTACTACACCCTTGGCGGCGACTCGATCCTCATGCTGCGGATCCGGGCCGAGGCCGCCCGGCAAGGGCTGGGCATCTCGCTGGCCGACATCGCCGCCCATCCGACCGTGGCGGAACTGGCCGCGCACGCGGTCCCGGTGACCGAGTCCGACCGTCCGCTGGAGCGCTTCGAGTTGGTGCCCGGACCCGATCGCGCCCGGCTCGCCTGGGCAGAGGACGCCTACCCGGCCACGCGCCTGCAACTAGGTTTGCTGTTTCACAGCCGGGAAAGGCAGGGAACGGCCGTCTATCATGACGTTTTCCGCTACAGCTTCGGCATCGAGTGGGACGAGCACGCCTTCCGTTGGGCGCTCGACCGGCTGGTCGCACGCCATCCGGCGCTGCGCACGTCCTTCGACCTGGCGGACTACGCCGAGCCGTTGCAGGTCGTCCATCGGCAAGTAGCCTCACCACTGTCCATTGAGGACCTGACGGGAGTGGGGGACCCCGCTGCCGAGGAACGAATTCGGGCCTATATCGACGAGCGGCGTGTGCGGGGCTACGACTTCGCGCGGCCGCCGCTGTGCCGGTTCAGGGCCTTCGTGCGGCCAGGCGCGCTGGACCTGGTGTTCAGTTTCCACCACGCGATCATCGACGGCTGGAGCGCCGCGATCCTGATCTCCGAACTGTTCTCCGACTACCTGCACGGCCTCGGGGCCGACGTGGACCCGGTGCCGGCGGTGGAGCTGCCCTCAGCGGCGGAGTACGTGCGTCTGGAACGGGAAGCGCTGGAACACGGCCATTCCGCGAAGTTCTGGCGAGAGGCTCTCGACGGCTCGGCCCCGGCACGACTCGAGGGATACGCGCCACACGAGCCGCCGGGGCCCGAGGAAACGATCATCCGGTGGTTCGATCTGCCGGACGGGCTCGAGCAGGCGGTGCGCCGGTTCGCCCATGAACAGACCGTGCCGGTCCGGTCCGTCTATCTGACGGCGCACTGTTCGATGCTCAGGATTCTTTCGGGGGCGAGCGACATCACGACGGGCCTGTTCACGCATGGCCGTCCCGAACGCCCTGGCGCCGAGCGGATCGCCGGTCTGTTCCTGAACACCCTGCCGCTCAGGCTTTCCGGCAGCCGGCCGAGTTGGCTGAGCGTGGTCCACGAGGTGGTGCGGCAGGAACGGGAGGCACTGCCCCATCGCTGGTATCCGCTGAGCGCCATCAAAAACGATCGCGGCAGTTCCGTGGTGGAGACCGCGTTCAACTACGTCCATCTGCACGTGCTGGAGCCGGTGCTGCGTGCGGACGGCGTCGAATTCCGTGACTTCCAGGTCTTCGAGGAGACCAACTTCGAACTGGTCGTGCACGTGATCGTCGACCCGGTCACCGGCCGGATGCGCCTGCGAGTCGACGGCGACGGCCGGATCTTCACCCACGGTCAGGCAGGTGTCGTGGCGCGTACCTTCTTCGCGGTGCTTTCCCGGATCGTGGAGCATCCGGGCGAGGTGCCGGGACACGATTTCCTGGCCGCCCCGCCGCGCGAAGTCGCCCCGGCGGCGGTCCCGCCACGGCACGCGGTCAGCCGCTTCGCCGAAATGGTCGCGGCGAGGCCGGAGGCGGTCGCCGTCGCCGCGGGCGGACAGCGATGGACCTACCGCAGGCTCGGTGAGGTCTCCGAGCGCATCGCGCGGCGGCTGATCGCCCTGGGAGCGGACAACCGGCAGTGCGTGGGGTTCGTCCTGGATCGCTCGCCCGAGATGGTCGCGGCCGTGCTGGGCATCGTTCGCGCCGGTGCGGCCTGCGTGCCGCTCGACGTGACCTATCCACCGGAACGGCTCGCCCTGATGACGAAGGTGGCTTCACCACTGCGAATTCTGGCGCACGGCCATCGCGCCGGCCTGGTCGCCGACCCTTCGCTGATCGAACCGATCGAACCGTTCCTCGGCAAATCGTCCTCTGTGGACGAATACGACGGACCTTTGCCCGAGGTGTCCCCTGAGGACACCGCGTGCATCCTGTTCACCTCGGGTTCGACCGGGCGGCCGAAAGGGGCGGAGCTGCCGCACCGGTTGTTCGCCTACTACCTGGAGTGGCAACTGGCGTCCGCGAGTGGCGCGGTCGGCGGAAAGACGCTCCAGTTCGCCCCGCCCAGTTTCGACGTGTCGTTCCAGGAGATCTTTTCCACGCTGAGCGGCGGCGGCACGCTGCAGATCATCACGGAGGAGGATCGGCGGGACCCGGTGGCGCTGGCGCGGTTGCTGGATCGCGAAGAGGTGGAACGGGTCTTCATGCCCTACGTGGCGCTCCAGCAACTCGCCGAGACCGTCGACAGCCTGGGCCTCCGTCCGCGGGCGCTGCGCGTGATCATCTCTTCGGGCGAGCAACTCCGCGTGACCGGCGAGATCAGGAAGCTCTGCGCCGGATTACCGGGCACCGTGCTGGAAAACCAGTACGGCCCGACCGAGACCCACCTGATCACGACGTTCACCATGACCGGCGACCCGGCCGCCTTTCCGGCGCTGCCGCCGATCGGGCCGCCGTTCGACTACCTCGAAGCACACGTGCTGGATTCCCGGATGCGTCCCGTGCCCGAGGGCGTCGCGGGGGAGGTGTACGTCGGCGGTGTCGGCCTCTCTCATGGTTATCGTGGCGAGCCTGAGCTCACCGCCAAGGCCTTCGTACCGCATCCGTGGCGGCCGGGTGATCGGCTCTACCGTGTCGGAGATCTCGCGCGAGTACTGCCCAGCGGTGACCTGGTCTACCTCGGCCGGGTGGACGACCAGGTGAAGGTGCGAGGCTTCCGCGTGGAGCCCGCGGAGGTGGAGTTCGCGCTGCTCGCGCTCGCTCGCGAGCATCCCGGCCTCCGCGAGGCCGCCGTCGTGGCCCGCCGCCGCGATGGCGGGGACGCCTTTCTGGCCGCTTTTCTCGTCGGCGAGCGCGATTCCGCCGATCTGGACGAGATCCGGCGCACGCTCCGGGAGAGCCTGCCCGAGTACCTGGTGCCGTCGTATTTCACCTGGCTGCCGCGCATGCCGAAGACACCGAGCGGAAAGCGGGATGACGCGGCCCTGCGCGCGACGCCGCTGGCCGTCCGTCCGGCGATCGGTCACACGGCGCCGAGGGACGATCACGAACGGACCCTCGCCGAGATCATGTCGGGGTTGCTCGGTCTCCCGGAAGGATCGGGACTGTCCGTGCACGACGACTTCTTCGCGGCCGGCGGTACCTCCCTCACCGCCATGCGCCTGATCGTGATGATCGAGAAGCATTTCGGCGTGCACCTGCCACTGGCGGCGTTCGTGACCGCGCCGACCGTCGCCGAACTCGCGCGGCGGATACGCTCGGGCGCCCCGGCCTTCGACCCGCTCGTCCCGATCCGGCCGGACGGTGAACGGCCACCGCTGTTCCTGGTTCATCCGCTGGGCGGAAACGTCGTCTGTTACCTCAGGCTGGCCCGTCACCTGCCGGAAGACCAGCCGCTGTACGCGTTGCAGGCGCCGGGCATCACGCCCGGCACCGAGCCGGCGTCCACAGTGGAGGAAATGGCGGCCGCCTACCTGGCGGCGATCCGGCGCGTCCGCCCGCGAGGCCCCTACGCGATCGGAGGGTGGTCCTTCGGCGGTTTCGTGGCGTTCGAAATCGCCCGGCAGTTGCGCCTGGCCGGTGACGAGGTCGCGAACCTGATCGTGATCGACTCGATCGGTCTCGTCGAGGACCGGGCGCCGGAGCCGGACAGCGCCGCGCTGCAGGAGTGGTTCTTCTGGGAACTGCTGTGGAGTGAGCGAGGCGGGGCGGCCACGATCGAGGGTCTCCCCACCGGACTCGGCGAGGAGGAACGGCTCGATTTCATCGCCGATCGCGCGGCCGAGCAGGGAATCCTTCCCCCCGCCGTCGCGAGGTCCTCGGCACGGCGGCTTTTCCGCCTTTACCGCGCGAGTTGGACGGCCTTGGGTGAGTATCGCCCGGCCGCGGCCGACCTCGACCTGACGTTGTTGCGCGCCGATGAGCGGCTTCCCAAGGCGTTGCGACCGATGCACGGCGGGCGAAGCGCGTACGGCGCGCGGGACAACGGATGGGGCTCATGGACCACCGGCCGGATCGATGTCGTCGGCGTGCCCGGTGACCACCTCACGCTGATGGACGAGCCTCATGTGCGCGCCGTGGCAACGGCGATCGATGCCGTGACGACAAACGGTGAGGCGACCAGGAAGGGAGTGAAGTGACCAGGAAGGCGATCATCGTGGGCGCGGGCATCGGCGGGCTGAGCGCCGCCGCGACGCTGCGCCGGGTGGGACTGGACGTCGAGATCTACGAACGGGCGAGTGACCTGCGCCCGTCCGGCAGCGCGTTGTCGCTGATGTCCAACGCGGTGCTGGCGCTGGCCACGCTCGGTATCGAGCCGAAGTTCGAGAAGAACGCGCCGGTCGTGACCGACCTGCACTTCCGCACCAAGAGCGGCCGTGGAATCAGGACACTGCGGTTCAAGCCACTGACCGACGAACTGGGTGCGCCCAGCTTCGCGATCCACCGTGCGGACCTTCAGCGGGCGCTCGCCGACGAAATCGGGGACAGCCCGATCACCTTCGATGCGGCCGCGACGGGTTTCGAACCGGACGGCGATGGTGTTCGAGTGTCCTTCGAGGACGGACGAACGGCGCGTGGCGACCTCGTGATCGGCGCGGATGGTTTCCATTCGGCCATCCGGCGTCAGATCGCCGGACCCGAGCGGCCACGCGACGGTGGATACGTGTGCTGGCTGGCGACTCCCCGATACTCCGATCCCCGCGTGCCCCCGGGGTTCGCGGCGCACTACTGGGGAAACGGTGCTCGGTTCGGCATCACCGACATCGGAGCGGGCCGCGTCTACTGGTGGGGCACCAAGAACATGGCCCCGGAACAGGCGAGGAACTGGCGGGGTACACACGCGGACGTGCTCCGCACCTACGCCGGCTGGGCGGGCGAGGTGACGGCGTTGATCGAAGCCACGCCGGAGGAAGACCTGCTGACCGTGCCCGCGCAGGATCGGCCGTTCCTTGAGCGATGGGGCCAGGGTCCGGTCACGTTGCTCGGCGACGCCGCGCATCCGATGCTCACCAGCCTCGCCCAGGGTGCCGCGGTCACCGTGGAAGACGCGGTGGTGCTCGCCAGGCACCTCGCGGACGCTTCCGATGTCTCCGCCGCCTTGCGTGCCTATGAGGACGAACGCCGTGCGAGGACGAAGTGGATGGTCGAGCTTTCGTGGTCGATGAGCAGAATGGAGCAGTCGGAGGGACCATTTCGAGTGGCCCTTCGAAACAACTACTTCCGTTTCGTGCCACGCTCGGTGCTCGACCGGAACAACCGGACGCTCCTCGATTTCCCGGCATGAATTCCCGGCGTGCCTATTTGAGCTGGTTTTCCATGATGTCTTTCAGGTGAAGGTGGACCCGGACGGCCAGACGTCGGCCGGGACGACACGGCCCGCTCGGCCGTCGTCGAGCACGCGGTTGACCAGCTTGAGGTGCCGCAGGGTCAGCGCGCGACGAGCGATGTGGACCTCCGGAGCGAGCCGGACGATCTGGGACTCCAGCGCCTGGACCTCACCGGTCGAACGGAGCCACAGCACCACGACGAGGTTGCTGTTGTCCACCACGGTGGCGCACAAGCGAGTCTGGGGAAGCCGCGCCAGGCGCCTGCCCACGGCGTGGGCCGCGTCCGGCGGTGTGGCCAGCCACAACGTGACCTCGACCGGGAATCCCGATATCTCACGCGACATCTCGCATCGCACCACGTAGGCACCGTCGCCCAGCACCCTGCGCAGCCTGCGCCGGGCGGTGGCCGCGCTCGTGCCGACCCGTTTGCCGAGTTCCTCGTAGGAGGCACGGCCGTTGTGACTGAGGGCCACCACCAGCTTCCGGTCCTCCATCCGGAAAATCGCCGGCTTCTCCTGGTACGGCGCGGCCTTGCGCAGGCTGTGGGCCTGCTCGGGATCGAGAGCCTGGAGCCCCCAGCGGCTGCCGTCGGAGTACACCTCGGACGCGAGCGACACTCCGACGGTGCGGACACCGGGGAGCCGGTTCAGCCTTTCGACGACGTAGCGCGCGAAGGTGGCCAGGTCGGGTGTCCACACGAACAGCAGGAGGTCGCAGTTTCCCACGGTGTGGGCGATGTTCACGGTGTAGGGGTCGGCGAGCAGGGTGTCCGCCGCGTGCTGGATGCTGCCCGCGTCGGCGGTGATCGCGACCACGGCGAGCGAGGTCTTCTCCAGCAACCGCAACGATCCGCACACCGTGACCCAGGCCAGCCCCGCCGCCTTGAGCTGCTCCCATCGGCGGGCCGCGGTGATGGGGCTGATGCCGAGCACCCCGGCGAGCAGCCGCCAGGACGCTCTCGGGGCGATCTGCAACGCGTTGAGCAAGGCCAGGTCGAGTTCATCCGGGATGTCGTTTTCCTTCACGTAAGGCCCGCCCACGGTTGAAAACGTTCAGATTTTCGCCATGAGTCCGTCCGGTGGCACAGTATAGACTTCATGGACTATATCATTGTGCGCGAATTCGGCCGGGCGATAAGCCGGGAATTGCACGACGACATCGCGCAGGGGATCGCCGCCTCCGTGACCAGGATGGAGCTGGGGACGCATTACCTCGACAGCGGCGATTCGGCGGCCGCGCGGGCGAAGTGGATGGAGGCCAGGGAAATAGCGCGACGGACCCTCGTCGTGAGCAAAAGGCTCGCCACCCGTGCTCGCGCCTTCTTCACCGGAGATGTTCCGGTCATCGGCGAAGCGATGGAGGACTGGCACAAGCCACCGCGAGAAGAGCTATACCTGATCCTGCGCGAGGCCCTGAGCAACGCACTGGGCCATTCGGGAGCCGACACCATCACGATCCGGTTGTCGCTGGACAAGGACCAGCTGACGGCCACGGTGGAGGATGACGGAGGCGGAATTCCCGCCGACCGCGCGGACTCCGTCGCCAGCCTCGGGCTGCGCTCGATCTTCGAGCGGGCCGAACTGCTCGGCGGATCGGTCGCACTGCGTTCGGCGCCCGCCGAGGGAACCCGCGTCGAGGTCACCCTGCCGGTCCCGCTGGGCCGGAGCGGGACGAGCTGATCCGCTTGTGGCGGACCATTTCGTCGTGCAGGTGAGCGGCGAGCGCCAGTGGCGTCGGATGGTCGAGCACCAGGGTGGCCGGTAAGGACAGACGGGTGGTCCGGGTCAGCCGGTTGCGCAGTTCGATCACGGTGAGTGAGTCGAAGCCCAGATCGGAAAACGCTTTCTCCGGCTCCACGTCACCTGGTGCGTTGTGCGCGAGCACGGCGGCCACCTCACCGCGCACCAGTTCGACCATCAGCTCACGTTGTCTTGCCGGCGTTTCCGCGGCGAAACGGTCGGCGGGCGTGCCGGACCGGCCCTCAGGCCGCAGACGTGGCAAGGCCGGTGCGGGACGGCGCAGCAGGGACGGCGTGACGTCGTCCGGAGTGGTCCGCAGGCGCGCCGGAACCAGGCAGCCGAGACCGGTGTCCAGCGCGATGTCGAACAGGGAAAGCGCTTCCCCGGGCGGCATCGCGCGTACTCCGGTCGCGTCCAGCCGGCTGAGGTCGGTCGTGCTGAGGTCCCCGGCCATCCCCGCTTGTTCCCACATCCCCCAGGCCAAGGATGTCGCGGCGCGGCCGTGACGGCGCAAGTGCGTCGCGAGGCCGTCGAGGAAGGCGTTCGCGGCCGCGTAGTTGGCCTGACCGGGATGGCCGAGCACTCCGGCGACCGAGGAGAACACCACGAAAGCGCTCAGGTCCATCCCGCGCGTCAGTTCGTGGAGGTGCCACGCGGCCAGCGCCTTCGGCCCCAGCACGGTGTCCAGGCGATCCGGGGTCAGCGACGTGAACACCCCGTCGTCGAGGACGCCTGCCGCGTGGACGACCGCGATCAGCGGGTGACGGTCCGGCAGGCCGGCCAGCACGGCCTCCAGCGCCTGCCGATCGGCCACGTCGCAGGCGGCGAACCGTACCCGGGCGCCGTGCGTGGTCAACTCGGCGGCGAGTTCGGCGGCGCCCGGCGCGCTCTGTCCGGACCGGCTGACCAGCAGCAGGTGCCGCACCCCACGCGTGACGACCAGATGCCGGGCCAGCAGCTTCCCGAGCGCGCCGGTGGCGCCGGTGACCAGCACCGTCCCGTCGGCCGCGAAACGGGTGGGGGCGAGCGCTTCGGCCCGGTGCCGGACGAGCTTCGGCACGAACATCCGGCCGTGGCGGAGGGCGAACTGGCTTTCGCCGTGTGCCAGCGCGGCGGCAGGCACCGTGCCGTTCTCGGCGCTCGTGTCGACCAGGACGAGGCGGCCGGGGTGTTCCGCCTGGGCGGACCGGATCAGTCCCCACAGCCCGGCCGCGGTGACATCCACGTCCTCGTCGTCGGTGACCGCGACGGCGTGTGTGGTGACCACGACCAGGCGAGTGGTGGCGGACCGTTCGTCGGCGAGCCACCGCTGCACCTCCGAGAGGACGCGATGCGACTCCGCGCGAGTTTTCCCCGGTATGTCACCGTCTCGGTCGCGGGCGCCGCAACGGAGCAGGACGAAGCCGGGGCGTTCGGTGTCGTCCAGGTCGGTATCCAAGGGGAGCGGCACCGGTTCCCAGACCAGCCGGAACAGTGGTGCGTGCCCCGAGTGCAGCGTGCGAACCGGCACCTTCCGCGTCGTCATTTCGGCCACGGAAGCGACGGGCTGCCCGCTGCCGTCGGCGATGAGCAGGGCGAACCGGCCGCGCCCGGTCTCGGCCACCCGCACCCGGATCGTTGTCGCGCCGGTGGCATGCGGGCGGACACCGGTGAACGACGACGGCAGGACGACCTCGTCCGCGCTTTTCGGTTCCTGTGTGACCAGGGCGATAGCCGCGTCGAGCAACACCGGATGCAGGCCGAAGCCGAGCAGGTCGAGTTGTCCGGCCGGGCTGATCTCGGCGTAGACGTCGTGATCCGTACGCCAGAGCGACCGAACGCCGAGCCCGGCCATCCGGTCGTCCACAGTGGACTGTTCGGCCTCGGCTGGTGGCCAGGCATCCAGTGCCGTGCCGGCCCTGATCGGCGACGGTGTGAGCACGCCGGTGGCATGCCGCGTCCACGGTTCGTCGAGCCCGGTCCCGGCCGGTCGCGCGTGGACCGACACCTGTCGCCGTCCTTCGTCGTCCGAGGCGCTCACCCTTACCCGCAGGTCGAGTCCACCGGATTCGGGCAGGACCAACGGCGGGCCGAGGGCGAGTTCGGCCAGTTCAGCGCAACCGGCCCGATGCCCGGCACGGAGGGCGAGTTCGATGAAGGCGCTCCCCGAGGAGAGGACCGTTCCCGCGAGCCACGGGTGCGTGGACTGGGAAACCCGTGTCGTGAACACGAATCCCTCGCCGGGCAGCTCCACGACAGCGCCCAGCAGAGGGTGCTCGGCCGTCTCCAGGCCCGCACCGCCGACGTCGGCCCGGGGCTGCGGGGCAAGCCAGAACCGCCTGCGTTGGAACGGGTAGGTGGGCAGGTCACAGAGCCGGGCTCCGGGCAACACCGCCTTCCAGTCCGGGGTGAAACCGGCGGTGAAGAGGCTTGCCACCGCCGCCATGACGGTCTCGGGCCCTTCGGTCTCGGCCCGCATGGCGGGGATCGCCATCGCACTGTCGACTGTGGCCGAGACGTTCGGCGTGAGCGCCGGGCTGGGGGAGAGTTCGAGATAGGCCGTTACGCCGTGAGCATCGAGAGTGCGGACGCCATCGGCGAAGCGGACGCCGTGGCGGAGGTGATCGGTCCAGTAAGCAGGCGACGTGAGCTGCTCTGTGGTGGCCACTTCACCGGTCACATCGGACACGATCGGCAGGCGCGGCGGAGCGTAGTCAAGGCCGTCGGCGACCTTTCGGAACTCCTCCAGCGCACTGTCCATATGAGACGAATGGAAGGCGTGGCTCACCCGTAACCGTTTGGTCCTACGGCCCCGCGATCGCCAGTACGCGGTGAGATCGAGGACCGCTCCCGCGTCACCGGACACCACCACCGAGACCGGCGCGTTGATCGCGGCGATCGAGACGCGGTCGTCGATCAGGCCGGCCAGCTCCTCCTCCCGAACCTCGAGAGAGGCCATCATCCCGTCCGCGCGCGCGGACTGCATGAGCCGGGCACGAGTGGCGACCAGGGTGCACGCGTCGGACAACGAAAACACACCGGCGACATGAGCCGCGGTCAGCTCGCCGAGTGAATGCCCCAGCAGGTAGTCCGGGACGACACCCCAGGTTTCGAAAAGTCGATAAAGCGCGACCTCGACCGCGAACAGGGCGGGCTGGGTGTAGGCGGTGCGGTCGAGCAGCTGATGACCGGCCTCGGCGAAGACGACCTTCCGCAACGGCTGGTCGAGATGACCGTCGAAAGCGGCACAAACCTCGTCGAAAGCCTTCGCATAGGCCGGAAAGGCGGCACAGAGGTCCTGTCCCATGCCCTGGCGCTGGGTGCCCTGACCGCCGAACAGCACGGCGAGCCGCGCGGTCGTCGGGGGAGTGTGAAAGCGCTTACCCGTGGTCGTTTCGCGCAGGCCGTCGAGAAGCTTTTCCCGCGTGTCACCCGCGACGGCCGCGCGGACCTCGAACGCGGTGCGCCCGGCAGCGAGCGTGAATCCCACGTCGGCCGGATCGAGGTCCTCCCGTTCGGCCAGATACTCGCTCAACTGGACGGCCCGCCTGCGCAGTGCCGCCTCGTCCGGCGCGGATACCACCCACGGCACGGCACGCGGCTCGGTGCCGTCCGGTACTTCGTCCCGCGCGAAGTCTTCGAGGATGACGTGCGCGTTGGTCCCGCTGATACCGAACGAGGAGACCGCCGCCCGCCGGGGGTGGCCGGTGACCGGCCAGGGGACCGGACGGGTGAGGAGTTCGACCTCGCCCCCGGACCAGTCCACGTGCGGGGTGGGGCGGTCGACGTGCAGCGTCCGGGGGAGCAGTCCGTGTCGCATGGACTGCACCATTTTGATCACGCCGGCGACCCCGGCGGCGGCCTGAGCGTGCCCGATGTTGGACTTCATCGACCCCAGGAGGAGCGGACGACGGCGATCACGGCCGTAGGTGGCGAGGATGGCCTGTGCCTCGATGGGATCGCCGAGGCGGGTGCCCGTGCCGTGGGCCTCGACGGCGTCGACGTCGGCGGGCGTCAGTCCGGCGTCCGCGAGCGCCTGCCGGATGACCTCCTCCTGCGCGGGCCCGTTGGGCGCGGTCAGACCGTTGGACGCGCCGTCGGAGTTGATCGCGGAACCCCGCACGACGGCGAGGACGCGGTGCCCGTGACGGCGTGCGCGCGAAAGACGTTCGACGACGAGCACCCCGGCTCCTTCGGCGAGCCCGAAACCGTCGGCGCCGCTGGAAAAGGCCTTGCAACGGCCGTCCGGCGCGAGGCCGCCGTAACGGGAGAATTCGATGAACATCCCCAGCGTGGGCAGGATCGTGACGCCCCCGGCGAGCGCGATTTCGCAGTCACCCGCCCGAAGTGCGCGGGTCGCCAGATGGAGCGCCACCAGCGACGATGAGCAGGCAGTGTCCACTGTGACCGATGGTCCGCGGAGGCCGAGGGCGTAGGAGACGCGACCTGAGGCCACGCTGCCGGTATTGCCGGTGAACACATAGCCGCCGTAGTCCGACCCGGAATCCAGGCGCGGCCCGTACTCCATCGTCATGACGCCGGTGAACACCCCGACGCGACCGTCTTCGACGGAGGTGGGGTCGATTCCGGCGTCTTCGAGGGCCTCCCAACAGGTTTCCAGCAGGACGCGCTGCTGCGGGTCCATCACCACGGCTTCACGGGGGGAAATGCCGAAGAAGCCCGCGTCGAAACTGTCGGCGTCGTCGACGAATCCGGCTTCGCGCTGGTAGTAACGACCCGGCTCGCCTTGGGGTGCGTAGGCGGATTCCGTGTCCCAGCCACGGTTTTCCGGGAACCGCGACACCACGTCGGCCCCGGTGGCGACCAGTTCCCACAGTCGTGCCGGGCCGCGCGCTCCGCCCGGGAAGCGGCAGCCCATGCCCACGATCACCACCGGATCGGCGGCCGGGACCGGCGTGGCGGCCTTGGCGATGTTCCCGGTGACCTTCGCGCCGCCGGTAAGCCGCGTGTGCAGGAATTCCGCCACCCGGGCCGGAGTCGGATGGTCGAAGGTGAGCGTGGCAGGCAGATCCAGGCCGGTGGCGGCGGCGACCCGGTTGCGGACCTCGATCGCGGTCACCGAGTCGAACCCCAGTTCCCCGAACGATCGCGTCGCCCTGACCGCGGACGGATCCGCGTGGCCAAGCGCCGCCGCGACCTCCCGGCACACCAAGGCCACCAGCGATGGGCGGTCGCTCGCCCGCACCTCGGCCAGCGAACGCTGGAACCGGTCGGGCCGGTCGCGGCGCAGGGAATCGTGGACCGTGGCCGGGATCGCGGTGGATTCGACGGTTTCCTGGATCGCCGCGGTCAGCACCGGATGCGGGCTGACCTCGATCAGGACGTGGTGCCCGTCGGCCAGCATCGCGCGGGTCGCCTGCTCGAACCACACGGTGTGGCGCAGGTTGGCACACCAGTAGTCCGCGTCCAGCGGCACGTCCCCGGGCAACCGAGCGCCCAGATGCGCCGAATAGAACGGCAGACGCGGCGCACGGGGGCGGATCGGTGCCAAGGCCTCGCGCAACCGCGGCAGGATTTCGTCGATGTGGGGCGAGTGCGCGGCCAGCTCTATCGTGACGGGGCGGGCATGGATGCCTCGTTCCGTCAACGTCGTGACGAGTTCCTCAGCGGCGTCCGCGTCTCCGGAAACGATCACGCTCGACGGCCCGTTGAGTGCTGCGACGGCCAGCGAATCGCCCCATCGCTCCAGGGAAGCCCGCACGGTATCGGCCGGCGCGCGCACCGAAACCATCTTGCCCCGGCCCGCCAGGCGGCGCTGTGCCTGGCTCCACAGCGCCACCACGCGCGCCCCGTCCTCCAGGGACAACGCGTCCGCCACCACCGCCGCTGCCACTTCGCCCAGCGAGTGCCCTGTCACGGCGGTGGGGTGCACACCGTGCGAGATCCACAACCGCGCGAGGGAGACCATGACCGCGAAAAGTGCCGGTTGCACGACGTCCGCGCGTTCCAGCGTCACCGCCGGATCACGGGTCACCTCCAGCAGCGGCCAGTCGATGAAGGGGGTCAGCGCTTCGGCGCACTCGTCCATGCTCGCGGAGAACACCGGGGCCGAACGCGACAGGTCTCGCGCCATACCGCTCCATTGCGACCCCTGACCCGGGAAAACAAAACCCACACGCACGAAAAAAGGCAAGCAGCCGGTAATCGGCGGTGTCAACCGAAGCGGAGGAGCGCGGCGAAGTTTCGAGAAGTTTCGGGCGGGTTCGGTGCGCCGCCGTGTTATTAACGGAAGGAGTCAATACGACTTTACGCCAATCGTGCCCCGACCTTTCGCCTGGAAACCCTGGTCGCCCAGGCGGTTCCGGCGAGCTCGATCGCGCACCGCCACCATTCGCGTCACTCAATCGGCTCTTGCGAGGCAGGGGCTTTTACCAGTGGAATCGTTCTCAGCGTCAGGTGGGAGCCGAAATGTCGGGGAGCCGCTACCAGGTGGTGATCGCCGACGATCATCGCCTGTTCCGCGACGGTGTGGCCGAGATGTGTGACGGCGAGCCCGACCTCGAGGTGGTGGGCCAGGCGGGCGACGGGGCCGAGGCGATCGCCGTCGTCCGGCGGACCGGCCCGGATGTGGTGCTGCTCGATGTGGAAATGCCCGGCCCGGACGTCAGGGAGGTCCTGCGGGCGTTGCTGAACTGCCGTCCGGCGCCCCAGGTCGCGGTGCTGACCATGCACGAGGATCCGCGACTGGTCAACGAACTGATGGCGATGGGGGCGAGCGCCTTCATTTCGAAGGACGTGACGCGGCAGGAACTGCTGACCGCGATCCGGTCGATCTGCAAGGACCGCGACCACGTCGTGCTGTCCATCTCCCGGGAGACCATGAAACAGCTCCAGGGGCCGGTGAACGGCCCGCTCACCGCCCGCGAGCTGGAAGTGCTCGAACTCGTGGCGAAAGGCTTCCAGAACGCGCAGATCGCCGCGAACCTCTATATCTCGGAAGGCACCGTGAAACGGCACCTCACCAATATCTACCTCAAGCTCGAGGTGCGCTCGCGCATCCGCGCGGTGAACAAGGCGGTCGCGATGGGCCTGCTCACCGGCGGCGACGGGCGCACCCCGGGCCGGTAGAGGCGCGTGTCAGGCTGTGTCTCAAAGTGCGCGCGATCGGATTTGGGTAGCCAGGCCGTGGCTTCGAGCCGGCCCTCACCACCGCAGGTCGGCGGCCCGCCTCCCCAAATCCGAGGCCTTCGGCACCCGCGCGCCCCTCCTCACCTCAAGCGAAAACACGGACTTCGGTATGCGCGCTAGTCCTGGGGGTGCAGGACGACCTTGGTGTAACCCTCGACGCGCTTGTCGAACTTCTCGTAGGCCATCGGGCCCTTGTTGAGCGGGAATTCGTGTGACACGACGAAACTCGGCTTCGCCCGGCCCGCGATGATGAGGTCGCGCAGATGCCTGTTGTACCGCTTCACGTTGCACTGCCCGGTGCCCATGCGCAGGCCCTTTTCGAAGAACCGGCCGACGGAGACCAGCAGCTTGCCCTGCTTCGCGCTCTCGTCCGGGCCGCCGGGGTCGGCGGGCACGTACAGGCCGGGCACGCCGAGCATGGCCGTCGGCCGCACCGTGTCGATGAGGGAGTTCAGCACGATCGCCGGTTCCTCACGGCCCTGGGTGTCCGCCTGGGCCTGGTAGCCGACCGCGTCGACGCCCTTGTCGGTGCCCTCGCCGTTGGTCTGCTCCTTGATCTGTTCGACCGGGCTGCCTTCGGTGAAGTTGATCGGGATCGCCCCGATCTCCTCCGCCTTGGCCAGCCGTTCGGCCACCCGGTCCACCACGAACACGCGGGACGCGCCGCGCAGCAGGGCGGAGTAGGCGGCCATCAGGCCGACCGGGCCACCGCCGTAGACCGCGACGCTGTCGCCCGGTGACACCTGCGCGAGTTCGCAGCCGTGGTAGCCGGTCGGGAAGATGTCGGCCAGCAGGATGAAATCCGTTTCGTGCTCGGTGCCCTTCGGCAACTTCAGGCAGTTGAAGTCGGCGTAGGGTACGCGCAGCCGTTCGGCCTGACCGCCGGGCCACGGGCCCATGGCGACGTATCCGTAGGCGCCGCCGGCGAACCCCGGGTTGACCGTCAGGCAGAACCCGGTATAGCCCGCCACGCAGTTCTTGCAGAATCCACAAGCGACATTGAACGGCATGACCACTCGGTCGCCCTCCGCGATGGAGGTGACCCCTTCGCCGACCTCCTCGACGATTCCCATGTTCTCGTGCCCGAACACGATGCCCGGCTCCGCGGCCGTCCGGCCTTCGTACATGTGCAGGTCGGAGCCGCATATCGCGGTGGAGGTGACGCGGACGATCACGTCGTTCGGATGTTGCAGCCGGGGGTTCTCGACCTCTTCGACAGCTACCTTGAACGGTTCCTTGTAGACTATTGCCTTCACGCCCGCACCTCCGATCGACGATCATTTTCTCGCGCGACGAACGACACAGTCGCTTTATCCGTGGCCGCGGCGTAACCTTTCGCGGAGCCTTGGCGTACTGCCACGTTTCGCCGTGCGTGGCGGAACTTCCATGCTTCGCGCACTTTGGACGGTAGTCAAGAGGAGTACAACTGATGAAACGTAGAGCGTCCCTGCTCGTTCCGGTCTCCGGACTGTCCGGTACGACATATCCGGCCGGAACATCGGTGATCATTCAGGGCCGCGGCGCCGCGGTCGACGGTTTCGTCGATGGCGACTGGCTTCCGCTGGCGTGGTGGGAGTTCACTCAGGGCGATATCGAAGAAACCCCCAGTACCAAAGCTTGATCGGAAAAGGAACGTCAAATAATCGCGCGGTGCTGGAGATAACGGAAGGTCGCGATACCGGGCAGGACCGGTAACCAGTAGGTCAGCAGGCGGGACGTGAGCACCGCGGCGACCGAGGTCGTCGGCGAGATGCCGAGCGCGACCAGCCCCCCGACCATGAGCGATTCGACCGCGCCCAGTCCGCCCGGGGACGGGATGATGTGGCCGAAGGTCTGGCCGATCACGAACACGGTGAGCACCGCGAAGACCGGCACGTGGGGGTCGAACGCGGCCAGGCTGGCGACCAGGCCGAGGCCGGACACCGCCAGGTAGGCGGCGGCGCCGCCGAACAGTTGGGCGGCGCGCACGGGCTGCCGCAGCGTCGCCGCCAGATTCCGCATGATGCGCACGGCGGGCCGCACCACCTTGCGCCTGCCGTACGGCGAGGCGAGGACGGCCCCGGCCGCGACCACCACGACGCCCGCGCCGACCAGCACGGGCAGTCCGTGCGGGATGGAAATGCCGGTGAGCATGCCCGCGGTGCCGAGCCCGAACGCCCCCACGACCGACCAGATCCCGCCGACGACGCCGGTCGCGGCCACGTTGAGCACGGATACGCTCACCGCCTGCGACCTGCGGATGGACAGGCGTTCCATGAAGGCGAGGTTGATGCCGAAGAAGCCGACGCCACCCGGCGTGGTGCGCCCGGTGAACGCCGCCGCGAGCTGCACGGCGGTCGTGCGCCAGAACGGCAGCGGCGCGTGGCTCGAACCGACGACCGAGATCCCGGCGAACAGGATCGCCACGAGACCGGTCAGGACGCTGATCCCCAGCCACACCGGCTCCGCCCGCGTCAGCGACTCGCGGATCGAACTCAGGTTCGCCAGCTGGGGCAGCAGCGTGTAGATGGCCGCGCCGGACAGGAAAAGCCCGATCACGGTGGCGGGACGCAGCGGCGACCGGAAGGTGGGGAGCGGCCGCCCGATGTGTTCGGCGAGCGTTTCGCGGAGGTCGGTCAACGTGTAGCGCTCGTTCGCGACCTGCTTCCGGATCCGGCGCGGCAGGGCGAGGGGCTGAAGGTAGGACAGCGCGGCTTCGAGCTTCTCCGACGGGAGTTTGGCGGCGGCGGTGGTCACGGTGCGCTCGACCCCGACGAGTGAGGTGACCGAGACGAGCGCTTCGGCGACGTCCTGCGCGGTCCGGCTGGCGGCGGCACCGGCCTTCGCGAGGGTCAGGTTCAGCAGCCAGGGCGCACCGTGGGCGTCGACCAGGATGTTCTTGGCGCGCAGGTCGTGGTGCGCGATCCCGGCTTCCCCGAGTCGTCCGACGTGCTCCCACAAGGCCCCGAGCAGGGAATCGGTGATCTCGTCCCGGCGAAGTTCGGTGAGCCTTCGGCCTTCGACCTGGTGCCGCACCAGCAGCGCGGACCCGTCGGGTGCCTGGCAGGCGAGCAGCACGGGCGGGGTGGGCACGCCACCCCGTTCGGCGAGGAGGGTGACCAGCGCCTCGTGCTCCGCTTCGTGGTATGTGCTCGACAGGCGCGGCTCGTCCTCGACATCGAGCGACGCCAGGAGACGCCGGATGCGGTACCACGGGCCGGCCCTACGGTGCAGCCGGCGCACGACCTCCACCCGCAACTGCGTGCCCTCCGCCGTGGTCACCGCGAATTCCAGGGGCCCGAGCCGGTGGGTGCGAACCGGTTCCACCGTCACCGGGGCCAGCCCGGCCGAGCAGAGGGCCTGCTGGACCGCCGCCGCGGAGGTCCGGCGCCCGGGGGCGCCGAAGGCCAGGTGGAAGCCGGCTCCGATGGCCCAGCCGAGGAACACGCCCCCGAAGGCGTCGACCGGCAGGCTGCGGCCGAGGTACACGCTGGACACGGCGACCAGGGCGGCCACCGCCCACGCGATGCGCCGGTAACGGGTCCTGAGGTAGGGCGCCGTCACCGCGACCATGGCCGCGGCCACCGCCGCCGCCACGGCGGGGAACGCGAAGCCGCCGTCACCGGGTAGCCGGACGCCGGGCACCAGCAGGGCGGGCGGAACGGACCGGTGACCGATGAGGCCGCCGGAGAGCCCCGCGAGCCCCCACGCCAGCACCCCGGCGGCCGCGCACTGGAGCGCGAGCCTGACCCGTTTGAGGTAGAGCGCGAGCGCCGCGACCAGGGCGATGCCGACCCAGCCGCCGAGCCAGTCCAGCACCCGCCACACCGGGGCCGACACCTCCGGGATCCGCCCGAGCTGGCCGAAGATGGCCGTCTCGACCGGGTTGAGCGTGGCGTGGAACGCCACCAGGGCACACAGGACGAACACGCCCAGGGCGACGAGCAGCACCACGAGGTCCCGGGGATGGCGTCCCAAGGACATGGCGGCCCCGCCGGGCCCGTTCGCGGGCGTGCCCGGTTTGCCGGTCAAGGGCTCGTCACCCAGTCTGTCGGTACCTGTCCTCATCGTCGAAGTGGTTGTCGTATCCAGTGTCGTCCAGAGACGCTCCGGTCGCTCGGCTGTTCCCGGCGGCCCTCCGTGTCCACAGTAGACACGTCAGGACCGGGCGTCCTCCCGGTTGACTCCGCCCGGGTGGCGTTCTACGGTTTCCGTTAGGCAGAGTGAAATTTTCGTACCTCGGAATCCTAGAAGCTCACAACCGCGGATGGCGAGGAAAGGCGATGCGGGCCCACGAAGTCCCGGACGCGGGACCGGAGCAGCGGACCACGGTGCGGCCCAAGGCGGTGATCGCGGCGCTGGCCGGGCGCCTGCGCGCCGAGCTGGGCCCCGACGCGGTGATCGACGACCACCAGCGTTTGCGCACCTACGAATGTGACGGTCTGGCGCACTACAAGGTCATCCCGGCCCTCGTGGTGCTGCCCTCCGAAGCCGGCGGGCTCGTGGCGGCCGTACGGGCCTGCGCCGAGGCGGGAGTGCCGTTCGTGGCCCGGGGCTCGGGCACCGGTCTTTCCGGTGGCGCCCTGCCCCACGCCGAAGGCGTCCTGATCGTGACTTCGCGGCTGCGGGAGATCCTGGAGATCGACCGCGAAAACCAGCGCGCGGTGGTGCGGCCCGGCGCCATCAACCTCGATCTGACCCGGGCCGCGACCCCCCACGGCTACTACTACGCGCCGGACCCGTCGAGCCAGCAGGTCTGTTCGATCGGCGGCAACGTGGCGGAGAACTCCGGCGGCGCGCACTGCCTGAAATACGGGTTCACCACCAACCACGTGACGGGTATCGAGTTCGTCAGCCCGGACGGGGAAACGGTCCGGCTGGGCGGCAAGGCGCCCGACGCCACCGGCTACGACCTGCTCGGTGCGTTCGTGGGGTCGGAGGGCACGCTGGGCATCGCGACGGAGGTGACGGTCCGGCTGGTGCGGCTGCCGGAAAGCGTGCGCACCCTGCTCGCCGCCTTCCCCGGCACCGACGACGCCGGCGCGGCCACCTCGGCGATCATCGGCGCCGGAGTGGTCCCCGCGGCGATGGAGATGATGGACGCGCTGGCGATCGAGGCGGCGGAGGCGGCCGTGCGCTGCGACTACCCGGCGGGCGCGGGCGCGGTGCTGATCGTCGAACTGGACGGCCCGGAGGTCGAGGTCGAGGAGCAGTTCGGACAGGTTGAGCGATACTGCCGCGAGCACGGCGCGTTCGAAGTCCGGATCGCCGCCGACGACGCCGAGCGGGCGCTGTTCTGGAAGGGCCGCAAGTCGGCGTTCGCCGCGGTCGGCCGGATCAGCCCGGACTACATCGTGCAGGACGGCGTCATCCCGCGCACCGCGTTGTCCGAGGTCCTGGACCGGATCGCGGAACTGTCGCGCCGCACCGGCGTCAGAGTGGCCAACGTCTTCCACGCCGGCGACGGAAATCTGCACCCGCTGGTGCTTTTCGACGACGACGTGCCCGGTCAAGCCGAACGTGCCGAGGAGGTGTCCGGCGCGATCCTGGACCTGTGTGTCGAATACGGCGGGTCCATCACCGGCGAACACGGTGTCGGCTCGGACAAGGCGAAGCACATGCCGAGCATGTTCACCGAAACCGATCTCGACACCATGCAACTCGTCCGCTGCGCGTTCGACCCGGAGGGGCTGGCGAACCCGGGCAAGGTGTTCCCGACCCCGCGCCTGTGCGGCGAGGTGCCGGGCCGCCACAAGGGCGCGCATCCGTTGCAGGAAGCCGGAATCGCGGAAGTCTTCTGAGTTGCGGTCCGAGTTGCATTCCGGGTTGTTTGTCGAGAGGCTTTTTTGATGAGCACGGTCACGGGGGACACCGCGGTGCTCGACGCCTTGCGGGCCGCCACCGGCGGTGAAGCCCGTCTCGCCGGTCCCGGTGACGAGATCGACGGTGTGGCGCCGACGTTCGTCGTCGCGCCCGCCGGGACAGCGGAAGCCGCGGAGGTGATGCGGATCGCCGCGGCGCGCGAACTCGCCGTGGTGCCGAGCGGAACCGGCACGAAACTCGCCTGGGGCGCGCCGCCCGCGCGTGCGGACCTGCTCGTCCGGACGCACCGGATGAACCGCGTGATCGAGCATGGCGCCGGTGATCTCGTGGTGCACGCCGAGGCCGGTGTGACGCTGCCCGCGCTCGGAGAACACCTGGCCCCGGCACGTCAGCGGCTCGCTCTCGATCCGGTGCTGCCACCCGGCACGACGAGCGCGGGCACGGTGGGCGGGGTGATCGCCACGGCGGTTTCCGGGCCACTGCGGCTTTCTCACGGCGCACCGCGCGACCTGCTGATCGGCATCACGATGGTGCGCGCCGACGGCATGGTCGCCAAGGCCGGGGGGAAGGTCGTGAAGAACGTCGCCGGCTACGACCTGGGCAAGTTGCTCACCGGTTCCTGGGGCACCCTCGGCCTGATCACCGAGGCGGTGTTCCGCCTGCATCCGTTGCCCGCGCTCGCGCGCTGGGTGGTGGCGCCCGCGCGGACGCCGGCCGAGACCTACGACCTGGTGCGGCGGCTGATTCACGCGCAGGTGGTGCCGACGGCGCTCGAAATCGACCAGCCCGCCGACTCCGCCGGGACGCTCGCCGTCGCGCTCGAAGGCATCCCCGAAGGAGTCGACGGCCGAGTCGCACGCGTCCTCGAACTGCTGGGGGAAGGCGCCCGGGTGAGCGAAAACGCGCCTGATTGGTGGGGACGTGCGCCGTGGGAGGGCGGGGACGTGGCGCTTCGCCTCACCCATGAGATCGCGGGCCTGCCCCGGCTCCTCGACGCGTTCGCGGAGACGGCACGGCGCCACGGACTGCGCGTGGCGGTCCGGGGTTCGGCCGGCGTCGGCGTGCTGCACGGTGTTCTTTCGGGAGTGCCGGACGCCGATCCGGCCGGGGTCGCCGCGGTGGTCACCGAACTGCGAGAGCAGGCGGCGGCCTGGAGCGGCGATGTCGTCGTCCTCGACGCGCCCCCTCCGGTGAAGGCGGCCGTCGACGTGTGGGGGCCGGTGCGGGGACTGCACCTGATGCGGCGGGTCAAGGACCAGTTCGATCCCGGGCACCGGCTCGCACCCGGACGATTCGTGGGAGGGATCTAGTGCCGGAGAACACTTTCGACGCCTTGGGTGCGGCCTCCGGTGGTGCTTTTGACGAGCACAACCCGCCATCGAAGGACATCGTCTCCGACTGTGTCCACTGTGGATTTTGCTTGCCCACCTGTCCCACCTACACGTTGTGGGGCGAGGAAATGGATTCCCCGCGCGGGCGGATCTACCTGATGGAGATGGGCCTGGCTGGCGAGCCGATGACACCGGAGATGGTGCGGCATTTCGACGCCTGTCTGGGCTGCATGGCCTGTGTCACCGCCTGTCCGTCCGGGGTTCGCTACGACAAACTCATCGAGGCGACGCGGGCGCAGGTGGAGCGCAGGTTCGACCGCTCGCCGAAGGACCGGTTGCTGCGCCGGGCGATCTTCGCCGTCTTTCCCTACCCCAAGCGCCTTCATGCGATGCGCGGGCCTCTGCGCGCCTATCAGGCCAGCGGATTGAGCCGCCTGGTGCGCCGCAGCGGCTTGCTACGACGCGTCTTTCCCGCGCTCGCCGCGCTTGAATCCCTTGCCCCGTCCATCGGCGCCTACGAGCGGGTGCCCGCGAGGGTGCCGGCACAGGGCACGAAGCGAGGCACCGTGGGCATGCTGCTCGGCTGTGTGCAGCGTGAATTCTTCCCCGGCGTCAACTCGGCCACCGCCCGAGTGCTCAGCGCCGAGGGATTCGAGGTCGTCACGCCGCCGGACCAGGGATGCTGTGGGGCGTTGAGCGTCCACAACGGTCGTGAAAAGGAAGCGAAGGCGTTCGCGCGAAGGTTGATCGATCACTTCACCCGGTCCGAAGTGGACTGGGTGTTGGTGAACGCCGCCGGCTGCGGATCGGCGATGAAGGAATACGGCGACCTGCTGGCCGATGACCCCGCGTACGCCGAGCGGGCACGTGATTTCGCGGCGCGCGTGCGCGATGTTTCGGAAATCCTGGCCGATCATCCCGCCGTGGCACCGCGGCATCCGCTGCCGGTCACGATCGCCTATCACGACGCGTGTCACCTCGCGCACGCACAGGGAATCCGTGCCCAGCCACGCGCGTTGCTGCGCGATATTCCGGAGTTGGAGGTGCGGGAGATAGCGGAAGGCGAGATCTGCTGCGGCTCCGCGGGAATCTACAACATCCTCGAACCCGGCACGGGCCGCGACCTCGGCGACCGCAAGGCACACAACGTGCTCGCCACCGGTGCGTCACTGCTGGTCACCGCGAACCCCGGTTGCCTGATGCAGGTGGCCTCCTCGGTAGGCCGGATCGCCGGTGAAAGCGGCCGCTCCCCGGGGATCCGGCTGGCCCACACGATCGAAATCCTCGATGCCTCGATCCGCGGATTGGCTACGGAAAGTGTAGGCAGCCCGATTGGCGGGAATGTTCCTTCGATGACTGCCCGATGACGGGCCGTCGGTTATTATTCAACAGCTCTTCTCGATGATTGGTCCTCAACGGTGAGGTGAATGGTGTACAAGCAGGTTCTCGCTCCCTTGCTGGGCTCGCTCGGCTGGTCGTCGCTGGTCGCGGCGGCCCCGCTGATCGTCCTTTTCGTTCTGCTCGGCGTGGTCAGAATGCGCGCGTGGCTCGCGGCGCTGATCTCGCTCGCGGTGTCGGTGGTGGTGGCGATCTTCGTCTACCCGATGCCGGTGGGGGCGGCACTGCTGTCCGCCTCGGAGGGCGCCGCGTTCGGCTTCTTCCCCATCCTGTGGATCGTGATCAACGCGATCTGGATCTACACCATGACCGTCTACACGGGACATTTCGACGTGCTGCGGCGGTCCTTCGCGCGGGTCAGCGACGACCAGCGGATCCAGGGCGTGATCATCGCGTTCTCCTTCGGTGCCCTGCTCGAAGCGCTGGCCGGTTTCGGCACGCCGGTCGCGATCAGCAGCGTCATGCTCATCGCACTGGGCTTCAAGCCGTTGAAGGCCGCCACGGTCTCGCTGGTGGCCAACACCGCTCCGGTGGCGTTCGGCGCGCTCGCCGTGCCGATCACCACCCTCGCCACGGTGACCGGCCTGCCGCTGCAAAGCCTGTCCTCGATGGTCGGCAGGCAGACGCCGATCCTGGGCGTGTTCGTCCCGCTCGTGCTCGTGCTGATCATCGACGGCGCCCGCGGCGTCCGGCAGACCTGGCCCGGCGCGCTGCTGTGCGGCGTGGTCTTCGCGGTCACGCAGTTCGCGGTGTCCAACTACGTCAGCGCGCCGCTCACCGACATCGTCGCGTCGCTGCTCAGCGCGGGAGCGTTGGTGCTGTTCCTGCGGGTATGGCAGCCCACCCGGCCCGAGGAAGCGCTCGTGGAGCCCGGCGCGACCCGCGTCGCCGGTGCCACCGTCGCGGCCGGCACCGGAACGCCCTCGCTGGTCACCGATCGCCCGGCCACCGGCTCTGGCGGCTCTGGCGGTTCGGACGGCGGCACTGGCTCGGACAATGGCACTGGCTCGGACGGCGGCGCCGGTGGCGCCGACGCGGCCATTCGCGACAGCCGAGCCGAGGTGTTCCGCGCCTACGCGCCCTACCTGATCATCATCGCGGTGTTCGCGCTCGCTCAGGTGCCGGCGATCAAGGACGCACTGACCAGCGTCACGAAGACCTTCCACTGGCCGGGCCTGAACATCGTCTCGCCCAGCGGCAAGGCCTCCACCCTCCCGGCCTTCAAGTTCGACTGGCTGGACGCCGCGGGGACCCTGCTCGTCATCGCGGGGCTGCTGACCATCCCCGTGATCCGCATCCGGCCCGCCCGGGCGCTGCACGCGTACTTCGCCACCTATCGCCAACTCGCGCCGGCGATCGTGACCGTGATGGCCGTGCTCGCGCTGGCCTACGTGATGAACGCCA
Source organism: Amycolatopsis pigmentata (assembly GCF_042684065.1). Classification (NCBI taxonomy): domain Bacteria; kingdom Bacillati; phylum Actinomycetota; class Actinomycetes; order Pseudonocardiales; family Pseudonocardiaceae; genus Amycolatopsis; species Amycolatopsis pigmentata. Next base: position 112,477 of record NZ_JBHUKR010000021.1, read on the forward strand.
GCGGCCAGACCACGACACTGGGTACCTGGATGGCCGGTGCCGGCGGAATCTTCGCGCTGCTGTCGCCGGTCCTCGGCTGGCTCGGTGTGGCGGTCACCGGCTCCGACACCTCGTCGAACTCGCTCTTCGGTGGCCTTCAGGTCGTCGCGGCACAGAAGGTCGGCCTTTCCACGGTGCTCATGGCCGCCGCGAACTCCTCGGGCGGCGTGCTCGGAAAGATGATCAGCCCGCAGAACCTGGCCATCGCCGCCGCCGCGGTGGGACTCTCGGGCCGCGAGGGCGACCTGTTCCGCCGGGTCTTCCTGTGGAGCTTGGTGTTCCTGGCGGTCATGTGCCTGGTGGTCCTCCTCCAGTCCACCAGTTTGCTGTCGTGGATGGTGGTCGGCTGACCACGCTCCGACCCGCGAATCGCGTGCCGTAAAGCGACGGCGTGCAGGGCTGATCGGCTTCGGGCAGCATCGAGTCCCGGGCAGGCACGGGCTGCCTGCCCGGGACGGCCTCGCACTCCCATGGGTGAGGGCCCTCGATGGGGCGCGTTCATGTGCGCATGGTGTCCCGAGCCGCTTGACGTGGGACGGTTCGCTGGTGGTGGTGGCCTCGCACCGGATCTTTTCCGCCATGATCCGGTCTTCGAGGGAGGCGGTGTCCGGCAGGCTGGTGACGGCCTTGCGGATCGCCTCGACATGGCCTGGCGCGATCATCCCGTCGCCCAGGGCGTCGGCCACCACGGGAAGCGGGGGTCGATGCGGGCGCCGGTGGGTGTGACCGTGCCGCACAGGGCTTCGGCGTGGGCGACGATCCGCTGCGCCTCGGGGGAGCTGAGGTTGAACATCTCCCGCAGCAGCGCGGCATGGCGACCGTCGACGCGGCCATCAGCGACCATGCCGCGAACGAGGCCGCACTGCTGTCCGGGCTGTCCGAACGTCAGCCGGAATCCGCCTCAGCGAACGAATGGTCCTTTCGGTCCGTTTAAGATCACCCGCCTTTTCGGTGAGGGTGACCAGGAAGCCGCGACGCGGACCTCCACACCGGCCTCCTGACCATTTCGCCGACCCGGGCCGGACGAAGGCGCGAGAGGCGTCGTTCACCCGCAATCGAGGCGGGTGGCGAGATCGGTCAGGGCTTGCCCGAGTGGCAATTCGACGCGGACGGCGGCGTGGGTGTCGCCGCGGGTCGGGCCCTGGTTGACGATGAGCACGGGTTTACCGGACTTCGCGGCATGCCGGGCGAAACGAAGGCCCGACATGACGGTGAGCGAGGAACCGAGTACCAGCAAGGCTTTTGCTTCGTCGACGAGGCGGTAGCACCGTTGAACCCGTGATGGTGGCACGTTTTCGCCGAAGAAGACCACGTCCGGCTTGAGCAGGTCCGAGCCGCACGCGCCGCAGTCGGCGAGACGGAACCCGTGCACGGCTTCTTCGGCGAGTTCGACGTCACCGTCCGGATTGACGCGCGTGACCGCGCTCGCCGAGCCGCCGAAAGCCGAATCGCCGAAACCGGGGTTCGCGGCCCGCAGCCGGAGGTCGAGATCTTCCCGTGAACTGCTTCGCCGGCAGTCGAGGCACACTACCCGGTTCAGGCTTCCGTGCAGTTCCACCGCGTCGGAGGTGCCTGCCGCCTGGTGTAGTCCGTCGACGTTCTGCGTGATCACGGCCGACAGGTATCCGCCCGCGCGCAGGGCGGTGACGGCGCGGTGGCCGTCGTTCGGGCGGGCGCGGGAGATCGTCGGCCAGCCGAGGTGGCTGCGAGCCCAGTACCGGCGGCGCGCGTCCGCGCTGGCGGTGAACTCCTGGTAGGTCATCGGAGTGTGCCGGTGGAGGCTGCCTGACGGGCCCCGGTAGTCCGGGATGCCGGATTCCGTGGACAGTCCCGCCCCGCTGAGGACGGCCACCCGCCGCTCGCCGAGGACCCGCGCCACCTCGTCGAGGCTCGTGGTCGGCGGCGAGGGTGTGCCCGTCGCCGTCCAGGCGAGTGTCGGTCGCGTCCGCACGTCAGCGAGTTTACGTGGCCACGCCGCGTTCCCGCCGGGACCGGACCACAGGGGCCGGTCCGCGGGGGGACCCGCGGACCCGGGATCAGTCGGGCAGCAGCGGCACGGTGGGGCCCTCGTCGCGACCGAGCAGCGTGGCGCGGGTGATCGCGGCCGAGCCGAAGCGGTCACGCACGCTGTCCAGCGTCGAGTCGAGGTCGCCGGCGCCGCCGTCCAGGCCAACGGTCTCAAGGCCACGGCCCTCGAAGTCACGACCCTCGAAGTCACGGCCACCGAAGGGCAGCGTGAGCTGGACCGCGCCGACATCGTCCAAATTGGATAGTGCGACACCGATGAGGGTGAGCCCCGCGTTCTCGATCAGCGGCGCCGCGCCGGCCAGCAAACCTCGCGCGGTGGCCAGCACACTCTCGGTGTGTGCCGTGGCCATGGGCAAGGTGCGTGACCGCGTTGCCCTGGTGTAGTCGGCGAACCGGAACCGCACCGTGACGGTGCGGCAGACCCGCCGTGCGGCGCGCAGGCGGCGGGTGACGCGCTCGACGAGGGTGGTGAGGATGGCGTCGAGTTCACTCGCGGGGCGGGGCTTCCGGCCGAGCGCGCGTTGTGCGCCGATCGAGCGGCGGCGTCGGCCGACGCGGACCTGGCGAGGGTCTTCGTTCTGCGCCAGGGCGTTCAGATGGCGGCCCGCGCCGGGACCGAGCAGTGAGATCAGCGAGGCCTCGCCGTGCCGCGCGACTTCACCGACCGTGGTGATCCCCACGGCGCGCAGCTTCGCGGCGGTGACTTCGCCGACACCCCAAAGCTTTTCCACCGGCAGCGGATGCAGGAACGCCAGTTCGGCGTCGTGGGGCACGACGAGCAACCCGTCGGGTTTGGCCACCCCGCTGGCCACCTTGGCGAGGAACTTGGTCCTGGCGACGCCGACGGTGATCGGCAGACCGACCCGTTCGGCGACCGTGCGCCGCAGTCGCGCCGCGATCCGCGCGGGTGAGCCGGAGATCCGGCCGAGACCGCCCACGTCGAGAAACGCCTCGTCGATGGACAGGCCTTCGACCAGTGGCGTGGTGTCCTCGAACACCGCGAAGACCGCCTTGCTCGCCTCGGCGTAGGCCTTCATACGGGGTGGCACGACGATCGCCTGCGGGCACAACAGCCTCGCCTGGCTCGAGGACATCGCTGTGCGCACTCCGCAGGCCTTGGCCTCGTAGCTCGCGGCGAGCACGACGCCGGCCCCGACGATGACCGGCCGCGAGCGCAGCCGGGGCTCGTCCCGTTGCTCCACCGAGGCGTAGAACGCGTCGAGATCGGCGTGCAGGATCGGTCCTTCCTCCTTCACGAACGTATGTTCGCATACGGCACGGAAAAAAGCACGGGAAAAGGTGGGGAAAAAAGTCGACGAGAAAAGCGCGAAAAGTGCCGGTGGAACGCGCCCCGGAGCGCGGCGTGGAACCCGTGTGGCGGTGGGAAAGTTGCCATCCGAAGGGTGTGCTGTGGTGCTTGTGGCCAAGGGTTTTGCCGGGGCGACGGTGTGGTTGATGATGTCGCGGTCCGTCGGACGGGCGCGTGGAGGATGGTGACGGTTTTGGGTGTGGTGCGCGGTGCTCCGGACGAACCGGACGAGGATGCGCTGCTGGCCGCGCGGGCAGGAGACCAGGACGGGTTCCGCGTGTTGTTCCGATGGGTGCAACCGGGTTTGCTGCGGTATGTCCGGGCGCTGGTGGGCGAGGACGCGGAGGACGTGGTGGGGGAGACCTGGGCGGGGGTGGCGCGGGATTTCGGGAAATTCCACGGGAACGTCGAGGGTTTCCGCGCGTGGGTGGTGACCGTGGCGCGGAACCGGGCGTTCGATCACCTGCGCCGGATGCGCCGCAGGCCGATGGTGGTCTCCGACCTCGACGGGATCGACGGCCTGGACGGCCTCCGTGGGATCGGCATGATCGACGCCGCCGCGGGCAGGGGCGACACGGCCGGCCTGGCGTTGGAGGGCATGGGCACCGAGGCGGCGCTCAGATTGATCGCTTCACTCCCGCCTGACCAGGCGGAAGCCGTGTTGTTGCGGGTGGTGGTGGGTCTGGACGCGGGCGCGGCGGGAAAGGTGCTGGGGAAACGGGCGGGTGCGGTGCGCACGGCGGCCTACCGGGGGTTGAAGACCTTGTCGGCGCGCTTGGCCGACGCCGGCGCGTCCGCCGAATCCGCTGGTGAGGGCTGGGGTGTGACGGATTGGGCGGTCGCGGCGCTGAAAGAGATGAGATGAGTGGCAACCGGGGCCGGCGCCTGAGCCGGCGAGATGCGCGGCGGATCCTGCGCGGTGACCACACCGCGGCGGGACCGGCCTTGCGTGGCGTACTCGCGGCGGCGAGCGCTCCCACCGATACCGGCGAACTGGCCGGTGAGCGCGCGGCGATGGCGGCGTTCACCGCCTCCGTTCCCGCCGGTCCCGCCACCGCCCCGATGCCGGGAGGTGCACGCGGCTCGTCGAAAACCCCGAAATGGATCGGTGCGATCACCACCAGGGTCGCGGCCACCGTCGCGGCGGTCGTGCTGGTGGCGGGTGGCGGCCTCGCGGCGGTCGCGGCCACGGGCGGCCTGCCCGGTCACGGTGACGCGCCGCCGCGCCCGGCGCCCACCAGTGTCGTCCCTCAGCCCGAGGACACCACCGCTCCTGGCGGGGACGCCACGGCTCCTTCCGGGGAGGCCGGATCACCAGCACCCCAGCCGACGGCTTCGGCCGGTGAGGGCGGTTCCGACGCCATCCCCTCGCCCTCACCGGTCGGTCTCTGCCACGCCTACAGCGCCGGCGCCGACCACGGCAAATCCATGGACAACCCCACCTTCTCCGCGCTGATCGCCTACGCGGGAGGCAAGGACAAGATCGACTCCTACTGCGCCGCCGTGCTCGCCGCGCCGAACCCCGGCGACGGCCATGCCGGCAGCCATTCCACCCCCCAGCCATCTCATCACCCCCCAGAACGACGGTGACTTCAAACCCCCCACGAAAGTCACCGTCCGGGTGGCGGCCTCTACCTCCCCCCATGCCGGAGGCCGTCACCCACTTCCACCTGGCCGGGGGCCGGGTGGAAAGGCCGTGAGTGGAAGGCGCGACTCGGGGCCGCGCTTCCACTCACGGCCGCCCCTGCGCGGGCATCAGGCACCGGCGCGGAAGCGGCGGAGCAGGGGAGACAGGACCGGCCAGGTCGACGGCGACAGCCGCGGCGTGCCGGGTTCGGTCGCGGAGCCCGGTGGGGGCATCACGCGGACCGCGCCGACGTACAAGGCCTTGCGCGCGGGCAGGACCGCGGTGAGCAGCCCGGCGATCGCGATGACCAGGTGCAGCCCGTCGTCGGGGAGTTCGAGGCTGAGCGGGTTCCCGCGCTCGGCCAAGGGGTTCACCGGGATGAGGCCGTTGACCATCAGCCCCCACACGAAGAGCAGCCCGAAGCCCGCGAAGATCATCACGCCGTAAGCGCGCGCCGTGACCGATACGGTCGCTTCCACCAGCCCGAGCGCGCCGAAGCCGATATACACCAGCGCCCGTGCGCGGTTGAGGGTCAGGCCCGCCACGACCTCGTGGTTGCCGACGAGATCCCCGTTGGCCGTGCGCAGCAGGCCGATGGCGCCGAGGATCACGCAGAGCACCGCGATCACCGTGGCGAACACCTGCGCGGGCTGAAATCCCTCGAGACGGACACGGGCCTCTTGCGCACCGGTCATTGCGTGCTCCTCCAGGCTGGGGTGACCACCGCCATGTCATTACCCCACGCCCGGTGACGGTAAACAACGGTCCACAAGGGACAGTCAAGGGGCGGTGTCGGTTAATTCTTTTCCGCAGGTCATCCACGGTTCCGGGTGCGTATTGTCAGGGGGAGGGAATGCGGTGAATGATGACGGAATCGCGCTACGCGACCAGGCAACTCCCCCTCGAAATGACGAGTTTCGTGGGTCGGCGGCAAGAGACGGCGGACCTGAAGCACGCGCTTGCCGAGTCGAGGCTGGTGACTCTCGTCGGCCCGGGCGGGGTGGGCAAGACGCGCCTCGCCCGTCACGTCGCGGCGGAGGTACGGCGGTCGTTCCCGGACGGTGTCTGCCTGGTCGACCTGACGAACGTGCGGGAGCCGTCACAGGTCGCGCCCGAGGTGGCCCTGGCGCTCGATCTGTGGGAACGGGCGCGGCGCGATCCGGAGGCCGTGCTCGGCGAATTCCTCGAGGACAAGCACATGCTGCTCCTGCTCGACAACTGCGAGCACGTGCTCGAGGCCAGCGGGAAGCTGGCGGAGTCGATGCTCGCGGCGTCGCCGGAGCTGCGGATCCTCGCCACCAGCAGAGAACCACTGCGTAGCCCCAGCGAACAGGCCTGGCAGGTGCCGCCTCTGTCCCTGCCCGCGGCCGACGACCATGTGTCGCGCCGTCACGAAGCGGTGGTGCTGTTCGAAGAGCGGGTGGCCTTGGGCACGCCGGGCTTCCGGGTCACGCCGGAGAACGAGGACGTGGTCGGACGGCTGTGCCAGCGGCTGGACGGCATGCCGCTGGCGATCGAACTGGCGGCCGTGCGGATGCGGACGTTGTCCGCCGAACAGATCCTGGAGCGCCTCGAAGACCGCTTCCGGCTGCTCACCCAAGGTGGCCGTAGCTCGCCCGAACGGCAGCAGACGCTGCGCGCGGCGGTCGACTGGAGTTACGACCTGTGTACCCCTGTCGAACGCACGGTCTGGGCGCGGGCCGCGGTGTTCACCGGCGTGTTCGACCTGGAAGCGGCGAAGCGGGTGTGTTCGGGTCAGGGGTTGTCCCCGTCGCAGGTCGGCTCGGCCGTGCTCGCGCTGGTCGACAAGTCACTGCTGATTCGTGCCGAGAGCGGCAAGCGCGCTTACCGGATGCTCGAGACCATCCGTGAGTACGGCACCGAGCGGCTGGCCGAGTCCGGGGCCGAGCCGGATATCCGCCGACAGCACCGGGACTACTACCTCTGGGTGGCCGAATGGGCCGAGGTCACCTCGGTGGGGCCGCATCAGGACAAGCTCGCCAAGAATCTGCTGACCCAGCGGGAAAACCTGTTGTCGGCGATGGCCTACTGCTTCGACACCCCCGGTGAGGCCGCGGCCGGGCTGCGCATGGCCACGGCACTCTGGTACTGCTGGGCGGTCTGCGGTTATCTGCGCGACGGCCGGTACTGGCTCGACCGTGGACTCGCGCTGAACCGTGAGCGCAGCCACGAGCGGGCGTGGGCACTGTGGCTGTCCGGCTGGATCGCGCACCTGGAGGGCGACCACGAGCGCGGCGTGGCACTGGTCGACGAAAGCGGAGAGATCGCGGAGGCACTTCACGACGAGGAGGTGCTGGCCTTCGCCATCCAGTCTCGCGGAGTCCGGCAAATGAACGCGGGCGAGTTCGAAGCCGGTGCGCGAACGCTCGACGAAGCCCTGGCCAAGCACCGCGCCCGGGGCCGGTGGACCGGCCCTGGCCTGCTCACCTTCGCGCTGCGGGTGCAGGCCGCCGACCTCGCGGGTGACATCGACGGCGCGCTGACCCTGCTGGAGGAATGCCGGTCGATCTGTGCGCAGCTCGGCGAGCGCTGGGCGCTGTCCTGGGCGGAATGGAACGTCGGGCTCATGTGGTGGGTGGCCGGTGAGCCGGCGAAGGCCGCCGTGCACCTGCGGCGGTCGCTGCGGGACAAGGCGAACCTGCGCGACAAGTTCGGGATCACCTGCTGCGTCGAGCTGCTGGCCTGGGTCGCCGGTGCCGAGGGGGAAGTCCATCGGGCCGGTGTGCTCTTCGGCGCCGCGGGCAGGCTGTGGTCCTCGATCGGGGGCAAACTCGTCGGATCGGCGCCGATGGTCAAGTGGAGCCACACCGAGTCGGAGCGTGCCGAGGCGGCGCTCGGCCGTGGTGCGTTCGAAGTCGCGATCAAGGAGGGCAGGGCGCTCGAACTGGACGCGCTGGTCGACTACGCGCTGGGCACGAAGCGCACCGCGCCGAAAAAGCAAACGAAGACCTCACTCACCAAGCGTGAGCGTGAGGTCGCCGATCTGGTGGCGGAAGGGTTGTCCAACAAGGACATAGCCGCCCGGCTGGTTATTTCCCAACGAACCGCGGAAAGCCATCTGGATCATATCCTGGCCAAACTCGGTTTCACCTCGCGTAAACAGATCGCCGCGTGGGTGGCCGGGCAGCCGCGGTGACCGACCGTGTCGACGTGCTGACATTTCCGTTATTTCCCTTGTAGGGCAACGCTTTCGCGTTCCTGTCTGTCCATTGTGTTCAGTGTGACGACTAATTGATCATGATTGGCCTCATCGTCGGAAGAAATCATTGTTTCGGTCCCCTTCGACGTTTCACGCATTCGTGACCGGGGTATCAGAGGGAAACGAGTCCCGGAGGTCGCCGGGGATGCGCTCGTGTCAGGAGGAAAGCATGAAAACTGGAGGACGGATCGCTCTGGGTGTCGGGGCGGGTTACCTACTGGGGCGTACCCGCAAGATGCGACTTGCGTTGATGATCGCCGCGGCGGGCGCCACCGGCACCGTCGGTTCGCCGCGGCAGCTGGTGCAACGCGGGCTGAAACAGCTCGCGTCGAGCCAGGAACTGGGCAAGCTCACCGAAGTAGCGCGCGACGAGTTGATGAACGCGGCCAAGGCCGCCGCGGTCACCGCGGCGAGCAGTCGTATCGACTCGCTCAACGAGCGGTTGCAGGACCGGTCCTCAGGCGTCACAAAAGGCCTCGGGAAGGCGCGCGGCCGGCAGGAAGACTCGGAAGAAGGCACGGAAGAAGGCACGGAAGAGAACCCGGGAGACACCGCGGAGACCGAGTCGGGCGAGAGCTCGCGGTCCGCGCACGATGGACATCAGGAAACGCCGGCTCGTGGCCGCGATCGCAGACAGCCCGCGAAGAGAGCGACCAAGAGAGCCCGCTCCGCCGACGGCGGGGAAGACTCCCCGCGTCGTAGCAGCCGCACACGCACCAGTTCGACTCGGACCCCGGTGCGCCGGACCGGGAGGTGAACGTGGTCACGAAACAGGCTGGAAAGCAGCTCAAGGACACCGTCGGTGACACCGCCGGAAAGGCCGGGTCGGCGGCGAAGTCGGTGAAGGGCGCGCTCCCCACCGGCCAACTCGGGGACTCACTCCGGAACCTGGCCGGAACGATCACCACGCGGGCGGTGGAGTCGCTCACGGACAAGATCGGTTCGGCGACCGGGCGGCTCACCGACTTCGCGGACTCGGGCGGCTCCGGAGGACTGGTCAGCGCCTTGACCGGCGGTGCGCCGGGAATCAAGCGGAAGGCGATGCTCGGCGCCGTCAAGGGCGGCTTGTCAGGCGTGGTGGACAAGGTGAAGGACAGCGCGCAGGACCTGCTGCCCGGAGGCAAGAGTCGCAAGGGCAAGGACAAGCTGAAGGTCACCAACATCATCGAGTCGATCGATGTCGGTGTGCCGGTCGACCTCGCCTACGACCTCTGGACCCGCTTCACCGACTTCCCCAGCTTCATGAAGAAGGTGGAGAACGTCGAGCAGGAAAGAGACGAGAAGCTGGTGTGGAAGGCGCAGGTCTTCTGGTCGCACCGTACCTGGGAGGCGACCATCCTGGAGCAGGTGCCGGACGAGCGGATCGTGTGGCGGTCCAAGGGCGCCAAGGGACACGTCGACGGCGCGGTCACCTTCCACGAACTGACCCCGGATCTCACGCGCATCGTCCTGGTCCTCGAATACCACCCGCAGGGCATGTTCGAGCGCACCGGGAACATCTGGCGCGCTCAGGGACGGCGTGCGCGACTGGAACTGAAGCACTTCGCGCGGCACGCGATGACGCACGCGGTGCTGCACCAGGACGACATCGAAGGCTGGCGCGGCGAAATCCGCGACGGGAAGGTCGTCGACCAGGGCGAGGAAGAAGGCGAACAGCCCGAAGGGCCCGGCGAGTCCGAGGACGAGGGCCGCTTCGAAGAGGACCAGGGCAGCGAGAACGAGGAGCCCGAAGAGGACGAGGACGAGCTCGACCAAGGCGAGGAAGAGCTCGAAGAAGAACCCGAAGAAGAGGAAGAGCCCGAAGAGGAATCCGAGACGCCGCGCCGCCGGACGGCCCGCGCGGGGTCCGGAAGAGCGCGAGGAGGGAGCCGATGACCACAGCGATCCAACCGAGCGGCGGAGGAGGTGTCGCCGGTGGAGGCGGGAGTGGCCCGACCGGTCTGGCCGACGCGATCGACACCATTCTCGACAAGGGCCTGGTGATCGACGCCTACGTGAGGGTGTCACTGGTCGGAATCGAACTGCTGACCATCGACGCCCGCGTGGTGATCGCCAGCGTGGACACCTATCTGCGGTTCGCCCAGGCGGTCAACCGGCTCGAAATCTCCGACACCAAGCAGAAGGGCTTGCCGGATCTGCTCGAAGACGTGCAACGCGGTGGCGCGCGGTCCAAGACCTCGGGTGTGCTGGAAGCGGCCGGCGACAAGGTGAAGGACTTTCTCAGTGAGGTCGGGGAAAAACAGCGCAGCGGAGGGGACGATGACTGAGACGACCGAACAGAAGTCGGCCACCGCGGTCTACGTCTACGGGGTGGTACCGGCCGATGTGGAGGCCGAGTCCGAAGCCCGTGGGGTCGGCGACGCCGAGGTGAAGATCATCAAGCACGGCGATATCGGTGCACTGGTCAGTCCGGTGAGGACGGACGAATCCCTTGGCACGCCGGAGGATCTCACCGCGCACGCGGCGATCCTGGACGGCACGGCGACCGTCGCCCCGGTGTTGCCGATCCGGTTCGGCGCGGTGCTGACCGACGAGGACGCCGTGGTCGACGAACTACTGGCCGAGCACCACGACGAGTTCGCGGAGGCGCTGGAGACGCTGGAGGGCAAGGCTCAATACGTCCTCAGAGGACGGTACGAAGAACGTGCCATCCTGAACGAGATCCTCTCCGAGAACGAGCAGCTCGCCCAGTTGCGCGAAGCGATCCGGGGAAAGTCCGAGGACGCCACCCGCAACGAACGCATCGCACTCGGCGAGCAGATCAACAACGCGATCGCCGCCAAGCGGGACGCGGACACGCGGCGGGCGGCCGAATTGCTGGATCGGCTCGGCCTGCTCATCAGCGTGCGGGAGCCGACCCACGAAGAGGATGCCTTGTACATCGCGTGTCTCGGTGAGACGGCGAAGCAGGGCGATCTGGAAGAGGCCGTCGACGAACTGGCGAAGGACTGGGAAGGCAGGGTGAACCTGCGGCTGCTCGGCCCGCTCGCGCCCTACGACTTCGTCGTCACCAAGGAATCAGGGTAGGTGGCCGGCCGTGTTGGGCGCGATTCTCGGCCTGCCGTTCGCACCGGTGCGCATGGTCATCTGGCTGGGCGAGACGATCCAGCGACAGGTGGAGGACGAAATGCACAGCCCCGCCGCGGCGCGGCGTGAGCTGGAAGAGATCGAACGGGCGGCCGAAGCCGGCGAGATTTCCGAGGAGGAAGAAGCCGAAGCGCAACGGCGCGTGCTCGGGCGCATGACCGGCCGCCCCACGGAGAAGGAGGAAGGATGATGGCCGATGGCGACGGCGAAATCGCGAAGTAGGCCCGAGCGCGAGCCCCCGAACGACAGCGAAGAGCTGCCCGCGGCCACGGTCGCCGGGCAGGCTCGCGACCAGGTCGGCGAGCTGACCGGCAAGGAGGTCGTCGGTGTCACGTCGGTCCAACCGGTCGAAGAGGGCTGGCTGGTCGAGGTCGAGGTGCTGGAGGAACGGCGCATTCCGTCCACTTCGGACATGCTCGCGCTCTTCGAGGCGGAGATGGACTTCGACGGGAACCTGCTCGCCTACCGTCGTACCAAGCGTTACCCCCGCGGCCGGGTGGACGGGAGCGGATCCTGAATGACCAGTATCCAACCGAGCACGCAAGCGGGTGGCCTCACCGGGGGCGGTAACCACCAGGCCTCCAACCTTGGCGACATCCTGGAGCGGGTGCTGGACAAGGGACTCGTCATCGCCGGTGACATCCAGGTCAACCTGCTCGACATCGAACTGCTCACCATCAAGCTGCGCCTGGTGATCGCGTCACTGGAGACGGCCAGGGAGGTCGGCATCAACTGGTGGGAGCACGATCCCTGGCTGAGCGGCGACAGCAGGAAACTGGAGCTCGAAAACAAGGAACTGCGGGAGCGCGTCGCCGAACTGGAGGGGACTTCATCGCAGGCGATCGAAGGCGGCGACGATGCCTGAGACAAGTACCGGGACGACTACCACGACAGGATGCTGGCTTTATGCCGTGACCCGTGAGGTGGACCGTCGCTCACTCGAATCCTCGGCCGGTGTCGCGGGCGAGCCGTTGCGGACGGTCGAGAGTGCGGGCCTGATCGCCGTGCTGGGCACCGTCCCGCTGGATTCCTTCGGGGAAGAGGCATTGCACCGCAACCTGGAGGACCTCGACTGGCTGAGCCGGGTGGCGCGGGCCCACGACGCCGTGGTGGACAAGGTCGCGCGGCGGAGCGCGGCGGTACCGTTGCGGCTGGCCACCGTCTATCTCGACGACGAACGGGTCCGGGCCACGCTCGAAGCGCGTGAGCGGGATTTCGCCCGGGCGCTCGACCGGGTCACCGGACGGACCGAATGGGGTGTCAAGGCACTGGTGGAGCCGTCGCACGGAGGCGAACCGGAACTCGCCGCCAAGGGATCCGGCCAGGCCAAGCCGGGAGCCGGCGCGGCCTACCTGCGGCGCCGCCGCGAGCAGATGACCGCTCGGGAACAGGGTGAGCGGGTCGCCGTGGAGCAGGCCGAACGCGCTCACGCGGTCCTCGCCCGGCTGGCCGCCGCCAACCGCCTGCACCCGCCGCAAAGCCGTCAGCTCTCGGGCGATACGAACCCGATGATCCTCAACGCCGCCTATCTCGTCGACGAGGCGGCGGCGCGCGAATTCACCCGGGCGGTCGCCGCGCTGGACGACGAACTCGACGCGATCCGGCTCCAGCTCACCGGGCCGTGGCCGCCGTATTCCTTCGCGGCGCTCGAGGAGACCCCATGACCAATTCAAGTCGCGGCAGCCGAGGTAACCACCGAGCGCGCCATTTCTTGCCGCTATCGGGGCGGCAGGGCGCCAGGCTGGTTTACCTGATGTGCGCTGCCAAACGGCGCCCTGTCGACACGATCGCGGGGGCGCGCAAGCTCGCGGAGAAAGCAGAGACCCCATGACCCTGTCGGGAGTCGAAGCGCACGAGCCGGTTCCGGCGTCGATGGCGAACCGGAACGTTTCCCTGGTCGACCTGCTCGACCGGGTGCTGGCGGGTGGGGTGGTGATCAGCGGCGACCTGGTCCTGTCGATCGCCGATGTCGACCTGGTCCGCATTTCGTTGCGCGCCCTGTTGTCCTCGATCAGCGTCCTGCAACCGTCTTCGGAGACATGACCGGAACCATGACCGAACCACGCAAGCGCATCAACGCCGACCCGGAGTCGACGGAACGCAGCCTCGTCAGCCTGGTGCTGACGGTGGTGGAGTTGTTGCGTCAGCTCATGGAAAAACAGGCCCTGCGAAGGGTCGATCGTGGCGACCTCACCGACGACCAGATCGAAGCCGTCGGAATCACCCTGATGCGGCTGGAAGAACGCATGGACGAACTGGTCGACCATTTCGGGCTGACCCGGGAAGACCTCAACATCGACCTGGGGCCGCTCGGCCCGCTGCTGCCTCGCGACTGATCTTCCTCACGGCAGGGGCGCGCGCCAGAACAGGCGGGTGCCGCCGCCGTCGAGTGCTTCCACGACCAGGGTCCCGCCGGCCTGCTGGGCGCGCTCACGCAGGTTGTGCAGACCACTGGTGGCGACGCTGTCCGGAATGCCCCTGCCGTTGTCGGTGATGTCGATGGCCAGGTCGTCCTCGACCGAGACGGTGATGGTCACGGCGGTGGCTCCGGCATGCCGGAGCACGTTGCTCACGCCTTCCCGGATCACCGCTTCGGCGTGGTCGGCCAGTTCCGGCGACACCACGCCGAGCGGGCCGGACATCCGGATCGTGGTGCGCACGTCACCGGACGAGGTCATTTCCGAGATGACGTCGTTGAGGCGACGGCGGAGCTTCGTGGTGCCTTCGAGGCCGCCGTGCAGATCGAAGATGGCACTGCGGATCTCGCCGATGATGCTCTGCACGTCCTCGACCGCGCCGCTGATCCGGCGGCGCGTGTCGGCTCCCCGGGTGCGCATCGAGGTGCTCTGGAGGGACAGGCCCAGCGTGAACAGGCGCTGGATGACGTGGTCGTGCAGATCGCGTGCGATGCGATCGCGGTCGGCCAGCACGTCCAGTTCGTGCAGGCGCCGTTGGTCGGCCGCCAGTTGCAGGGCCAGCGCGGCCTGGTCGGCGAACGACGCGGCGAGGGGTAGCTGACCGGCGTCGAACGGGTCGGCCCCATGCCGGCGCGCGGTGACCAGTACCCCGGAGACGGTGTCCCCGGAGACACGCAGCGGCAGCACCATCGCGGGCCCGAAGGGCCTGCCGAAACCCGGGCACAGCGCGTCGCCGCTTTCGGCCGGGCTCAGCGGGGTGGCGTCACGGAAGGCGACCCCGCACGTGGTGCTGTCGACCGGTATCCGCCGCCCGGTGAGCGAATCCGTTTCCAATCCGGCCGCGGCGGTGACGATCAGTGTCTCGACCTCGGCCGGTGTCAGTTCGGGATCGCACGGCTCGGCGAGGAACGAACAGTCGGCCCCGGTCAGCGCCAGCGCCCGGTTCGCGACCAGGTGCAGCACTTCGGCGGGATCGGCCGCGGCCAGCAGTTCGGCCCGGATTTCGCTCGTGGCTTCCTGCCAGTGCTGGCGTAGCCGGGCTTCCTCGTACAGTCGTGCGTTCTCCACCGCGATCCCGGCCGCGGCGGCCAGCGCCTGCACCACCACCTCATCTTCCTCGGTGAAGGGCTGGCCACCCGCCTTCTCGGTGAGATACAGGTTGCCGAACACCTTCTCGCGCACCAGCACCGGTACGCCGAGGAAGGTATTCATGGGCGGGTGATGCGAGGGAAAGCCGGAAGAGGCCAGGTGCTGTGACCGGTCTTCCAAGCGCATCGGCTTCGGCTGCTGGATGAGCAACCCGAGCAGCCCGTGTCCCTCCGGCAGGTCCCCGATCGCCCGCCGGGTCCGCTCGTCGATGCCTTCGTAGACGAATTCGGACAGGCCCTTGCCGTCGGCGTTGAGCACGCCGAGCGCCCCGTAACGGCAGTCCACCAGGTCGATCGCCGCGTGCACGATCCTGCGGAGGGTGGTGTCCAGCTCGAGGCCGCTGGCCACCGCGAGCATCGCTTCCAGCAGGCCGTCCATCTGGTCGCGGGTGTCGACCATCTGTTCTATACGATCTTGTACTTCGCGCAACAGCTCACGCAACCGTAGCTGAGACAAAGTGCCCCGCAGGGACGGCGCGTTCCCATGCCCTGCGCTCTGGTAACCGGGCATGCCTCCAATGTCGCACCGCGACGGTCATTCGGCCACCTCAGCGCGTCACTATTTTCGCAGGTGAGCGCCTGTCACGTCGTCACCGCCCCGGAGCGCGGGATCAAACGGTTTCACGGGTGTGGCGGGCGATTTCGAGGTCCTCGCGGGCAGTGACCACGAGGGTGCTCACCTTGGCATCGGGTGTGCTGATGACGCAGTCTCCGGCGGCACCGTGGTTGAGGGAGTCGTCGATGGTGACGCCGAGGTAGTCCAGGCCGGCCGTGGCGGCGGCGCGGACTTCGGGGCTGTGTTCACCGACACCGCCGGTGAACACGAGTGCGTCGAGGCCGCCCAGTGACGCCGTCATCGCGGCGATTTCCCGGCGCAGCCGGTGGATGTAGACGTCGAAGGCGAGCCGCGCGTCGGGCTGTCCTTGCGCGGCTTGGCGGATGAGGTCGCGCATGTCGCCGCTGCCGCCGCTCAGGCCGGCGAGACCGGATTCGAATTCCAGCGTGTGCGACAGCCGGTCCGTGTCCACGCCCGCGTGCTGTTGCAGCCACAGCACCAGGCCCGGGTCGACGCTGCCGGTCCTGGTCGCCATGACGAGCCCGGCCAACGGCGTGAATCCCATGGTGGTGTCGACCGAACAGCCACCGGAGACCGCCGCGAGCGAGGCGCCCGCGCCGAGATGGCAGGTGACGGTGCGCAGCGCGCCGACCGGACGATCCAGGAGTTCGGCGGCGCGGCGGGAGGCATAGGCGTGGGACAAACCGTGGAAACCGAAGCGGCGCAGACCCCATCGCTCGTTCCACTCGCGGGGCAGAGCGTACGTCGCCGCGGCGCGCGGCATCCCGGCGTGGAAAGCGGTGTCGAAGCACGCCACGGCCGGGATGCCGGACAGGACCTCCGCCACGGCGTCGATTCCGGCGACCCCGCGCGGCTGGTGCAGTGGCGCGAGTTCGGTCAGGTCCGCGATCCGCCAGCGGATCTCGTCGTCGAGGACGACCGGCTTTCCGAAGATCGTTCCACCGTGGACGATCCGGTGTCCCACCGCGTCCACGCGCGGAAGGTCACGCGCGAACCGCGCCAGTCGTGTGGTGTCTTCGGCGCCCGCCCAGTCGTCCAGGTCCAGCGACGCCACTGTCTCGTCCTTGTCGTCGAGCAGTCGGACCTTCAGGCTGGACGACCCGGCGTTGACCACCAGTACGTACATGACCCCGTGCCTCCAACCGACTCAGTAGGGCCAGGCCCAGTCGCGGACCTCCGGCAGATCCTCACCGTAGGTGCGGACGTACGCACGGTGACGGGTGCGCTGGTCGAGCATCCGCTGCCGCAGCAACGCGGTGCGCACACCCAGCTCCGGCACCCGGTCGAGCACGTCGACGACCAGCTGGAAGCGGTCGACATCGTTGAGCACCCGCATGTCGAAGGGCGTGGTGGTGGTGCCCTCCTCCTTGTAGCCGCGCACATGGATGTTGTCGTGGTTGGTGCGGCGGTAGGTCAGCCGGTGGATCAGCCACGGGTAACCGTGGTAGGCGAAGATCACCGGACGGTCGGTGGTGAACAGCGCGTCGAACTCGCGGTCGGACATGCCGTGCGGGTGCTCGCCGGCCGGTTGCAGGCGCATCAGGTCCACCACGTTGACCACCCGCGTGCGCAGCTCGGGCAGTTCCTGACGCAGGATCGCGGTCGCGGCCATCACCTCCAGCGTCGGCGAGTCCCCGGCGCACGCGAGCACCACGTCCGGCTGGCCACCGTCTTCGGTGCCCGCCCACTCCCAGATCCCGGCCCCGCGGGCCGCGTGCAGCACCGCCTGCGGCATCGGCAGCCAGTCCGGCGATTCGTTCTTCCCAGCCACGATCACGTTGACGTAGTCGCGGCTGCGCAGGCAGTGGTCGGCGACCGAAAGCAGGGTGTTGGTGTCCGGCGGCAGATAGACCCGGATGACCTCGGCCTTCTTGTTCATCACGTGGTCGATGAAGCCGGGGTCCTGATGGGAGAAACCGTTGTGGTCCTGCCGCCACACGTGCGAGGTGAGCAGGTAGTTCAGTGACGCGACGGGCCGCCGCCACGGCAGCCGTTTGCTGGTCTTGAGCCACTTGGCGTGCTGGTTGAACATCGAGTCGACGACGTGGATGAACGCCTCGTAGCAGGAGAACAGGCCGTGCCTGCCGGTCAGCAGATAGCCCTCCAGCCAGCCCTGACACAGGTGTTCGGAAAGCACCTCGACCACGCGCCCGTCGCGGACCAGATGTTCGTCGACGTCGAGGATCTCACCTTCCCACTGCTTTCCGGTCGTCTCGTAGACGGCATCGAGGCGGTTGGAGGCGGTCTCGTCGGGACCGAAGAGGCGGAAGTTGCGTGCGTCGGCGTTGGCGCGTATCACTTCGCTCAGGTAGCGGCCGAGCGCGCGCGTGGGCTCGGAGACCGAGCCGCCGGGTTTGGCCACGTCCACGGCGAAGGCGGTGAAGTCCGGCAGGCGCAGCGGACGCAGCAGCAGGCCGCCGTTCGCGTGGGGGTTGGCACCCATCCTCCGGTCTCCGTGCGGGGCCGTGGCGGTCAGCTCGGGGACCGGGCGGCCGTCGTCGTCGAACAACTCACGCGGGCGGTAGGACCGCAACCACTCCTCGAGCATCGCCAGATGCTCCGGGTTCTCCCGCACGGCGGCCAGCGGCACCTGATGGGCCCGCCACGTTCCCTCCACCGGTACACCGTCCACAATGGAGGGACCGGTCCAGCCTTTCGGGGTGCGCAGCACGAGCATCGGCCACGACGGACGCTCGGTCCGGCCGCCGGAACGTGCCTCGTCCTGGATCCGCCGGATGTCGGTGATCGTGGCGTCCAGCGCTTCGGCCATCGCACGGTGCATGGTGGCGGGGTCGGAACCGGTGACATAGCGCGGCCGGTAGCCATAACCGCGCAGCAGCGAGTCCAGCTCTTCCTGGGGAATGCGGGCGAGCACGGCCGGGTTGGCGATCTTGTACCCGTTCAGGTGCAGGATCGGCAGCACCGCGCCGTCGTGCACGGGGTCGAGGAACTTGTTGGCGTGCCAGCTGGTCGCCAGCGGCCCGGTTTCGGCCTCGCCGTCGCCGACCACGCAGGCCACCAGCAGGTCCGGGTTGTCGAAGGCGGCGCCGTAGGCGTGGGCCAGCGAATAGCCGAGTTCGCCGCCCTCGTGGATCGACCCGGGCACCTCGGGCGCGACGTGGCTCGGCACTCCGCCCGGGAACGAGAACTGCCGGAACAGCGTGCGCATCCCCTGCTCGTCGCGCGGCACCTCCGGGTAGGCCTCCGAGTAACTGCCTTCCAGCCAGGTGTTCGCCAGCATCGCCGGCCCGCCGTGGCCGGGCCCGATCACGTACATCGCGTCGAGGTCCCGCCCCCGGATCACCCGGTTGAGGTGGGCGTAGACGAAGTTCAGGCCCGGCGTGGTGCCCCAGTGGCCCAGCAGCCGCGGCTTGATGTGCTCGCGTCGCAACGGCTCCCGCAGCAACGGGTTGTCCAGCAGGTAGATCTGGCCCACCGACAGGTAGTTAGCCGCCCGCCAGTACGCGTCGATGCGCCTGATCTCGTCGTTCTGCCGCCTGCTGTCCGACCCCGTATCCAGCGACACGCCGTCCTCCGTTCCGCTCGGTGCACCCAAGGGCTACCCCTTGCCTCACCGGTCATGCTCGCGAGCGCGCCGGGCGTGGCCATAGGGCCGGAAGTCCCTCGTGATCAGGCAGACCGGGCACGCCACCCAGAAGAGCCGGATGAAACGGACGCTGGTGTGACTCTTTCGCTCAGGCGGACCCGCTGAAGCGGACGGGCAGGCTCTCCGGGGACACCGCCCAGAGCGAGTGGAGATTGGTGATCTCGTCGGCCGGGACGGCCAGCTTGAGGTCGTGCAGCCGGGTCAGCACGGTTTCGACCCCGATGCGCGCGATGATCCGGCTCGGCCGTTGGGCCGGGCAGACGTGCGGCCCGGTGCCGAAGGACAGATGCGCACGGTTGCCGATCGCCAGCCAGGGATCGTCGCTGTGCACGCGCGGATCGGTGTTGGCGGCGGCGTAACAGAGGAACACCGCGTCGCCTTTCCGGATCCGTTGTCCGGCGATCTCGGTGTCGGCGAGCGCGTACCCGCCGACCATGTTCGCCGCCGGCGACTGGCGCCACAGCACCTCGTCCAGTGCGTCGTCCAGGCCGAGACGCCCGCCGCGAAGCCGGCTGCCGAACCGGGGGTCGGTCAGGATCAGCCGCAGGGTCTGCGCGATCCACGCGATGGTCGCCTGGTAGCCCGCCATGATCACCAGAATGATCGAGAACGCGACCTCGATGTCGTTGCGGAGGTCGTCATGACGGAGAAACGAAGTCGTCATGTCGTCGGCGGGATCGTCCTTGTGGGACTGCATGAGGTTGGTGAGGATCTCGATGATGATCTCGACCCCCTTCTGCGACTGCGGGCCGGCGCTGAACGCCCACAGGACCGCCTCGGTCAGCCGGTATCCTTCGTCGGTTCCGATACCGAACCACCGCGCCACGGAAAGCATGGGAACGAGCACCGCGTATTCGGCGACCAGGTCGGCTTCGCCGTGGTCGGCGAACGTGGCGATCAATTCGCGGCAGATGGCCTGGGTTTCCCGGCTGATCCTGTGTTCGTCGAGGGCGTCGAGTCCGTCGTCGAGCGGAGCCCGCAGGCGACGATGTTCGTCTCCGTTGGCGTAGTACGCGTGATCCCGCGGAGTCATGAGCGCGGCGAGCGTGGATTCGGGGTTCTGCAAGGTGTCGAAGTAGCGCCAGTTGGCCGCGCTTCTGGAGAACAGGCGGTCGTTGCGGGCGACCTGGATGATTTCGCGGTAGCCCATGACCAGCCAGGCGGGGATGCCCGGTTCGAGTTGGACCGGGGCGATCTCACCCCACTGTTTGCGGAGCCGGTCGTAGACGGCCTGGGGATCGGGGCTCTGGTTCACCTCCGGCAGGAGGACGAGGCCGGTGAAGTCTTCCAGGGCACGGTCGCGAGAAAGGGGTGTCACGATGATTTTCCTTCGGAACCAAAGAAGATAAACGCGGGAACCGCGCTTTTCGCCCCGCTCAGGCGAATCCGGTCAAGCGGACGGGGAGGCTGGCGGGGCATCTGGTCCAGATCGACGGCATGGTGGTGATCTCCTCGGCGGGAATGGTCGGTTTCGGATCGTCCGGATTGGTCAGCACCGTGTCGACGGCGATGCGGGCGATGAGACGGCTGGGCCGGTGTGCCGGGCAGACATGGATTCCGGTGCCCTACGACAGGTGCGCACGATTTCCCGTTTCCAGCCAGGGATCGTCGCTGTGGACCCGGGGATCGATGTTGGCGGCGGCATACGAAAGGATCATAGCGTCGCCTTTCCGGATGGGTTGCCCGGCTGTCTCGGTGTCGGCGACGGCGTACCCACCAGGCATGTTCGTCCACGGCGGGCTGCGCCAGAGCAGCGCGTCGGGAGCCGTGGTGATCTCCTTCGGCGAGAGACCGGTGATGTTCAGACCACCTCAGGAGAACCCGGTGAAGCGGACCGGGAGGCCGGCGGGGCACATGGTCCAGGCCGACGGCATCGTGGTGATTTCCCCGGCCGGAATGGTCAGTCTCAGATCGTGGAGCCGGGTCAGCACGGTCTCGACGGCGACCCGGGTGACAATGCGGCTCGGCTGGCTTGCCGGGCAGGAATGGGGCCCGGAACCGTAGGAGAGGTGGGCGCGATTGCCGATCGCCAGCCAGGGATCGTCGCTGTGGACGCGGGGGTCCATGTTGGCGGCGACCTGGGACAGCGCCACCGCGTCGCCTTTCCGGATGAGCCTGCCGCCGACTTCGATGTCGGTCAGCGCGAAGAAACCGGTCGAGTTGGCGAACGGTGGGGTGCGCCAGAGCACCTCGTCCAGCGCGTCGTCCAGGCCGAGACGTCCGCCGCGCACCCGGCCGCTGAACCGCGAATCGGTCAGCATCACCCGCAGGGTCTGGGCGATCCAGCTGATGGTCGCCTGGTAACCGGCCACCAGCGCGAGGAGCATGGCGAACATGACCTCCACGTCGTTGTGGTGGTTGGGGTGACGCACGAACGCGGTCGTCAGATCGTCGGTGGGGTTCTCCCGGCGGGAGGTCAGGTGGTCGGTGAGGAGCTTGAACATGGCATCGGGCCCCTCCCGGGTTTCCTTGCCGGGACTGAATCCCTGCATGAACTGTCGCATCAGCCAGTGCCCCTCGTCGGTGCCGATGCCGAACCAGCCGGACACGGCCAGCATGGGCACGAGCACGGCGTATTCGGCGACCAGGTCGGCCTCTCCCCGGTGCTCGAATTTCGCGATGAGGTCGCGGCAGATGCCCCGGGTGGCGCGGCTCGTCTTGTGCTGGTCGAGACCTCCCAGTCCGTCATCGAGGGGAGCGCGCAGGCGACGGTGGCGCTCGCCGTCGGCGTGGTAGGCGTGGTCGAGGGGGGTCATCATCCCGGCCAGGGTGGAGTCGGTGTTCCGCACCATCGCCGCCAGCCGCCAGTTGTCCGGGTTCTTGGAGAAGGCGCGGTCATTGCGAGAGACCTGGATGGCTTCGTGGTATCCGAGGATGAGCCAGGCGGGGACGCCGGGCTCCAGTTCGATCGGTGCCACCTCGCCCCACTGCTCACGAAGGCGAGCGTAGGCGGCATGGGGGTCCGGGCTCAGGTTCACCTCCGACAGCGGAGTGAGATCGGTGAGCTCCTCCAGCGAAGCGTCAGGACAAGGCGGAACCACGTTGTTCTCCTTCTAGGTCGGGGTGAAAGCCCCGGAATCGGTGTTTCACCGCATCGTCAGGAGAATCCGGTGAATCGGACGGGCAGGCCGGCGGGGCACACCGTCGAGATCGAGGGCGCTGTGCTGATTTCCTCGGCGGGGACGGCCAGTCTCAGATCGTGCAGGCGGGTCAGCACGGTTTCGACGGCGATGCGGACAATGGTGCGGCTCGGCCGCTGGGCCGGGCAGACGTGGGGACCGGCGCCCCAGGCCAGGTGCGCGCGGTTGCCGATCTCCAGCCAGGGGTCGTCGCCGTGGACGCGAGGGTCGGTGTTGGCGGCCGCGTAGGACACGGCCAGCGCGTCGCCCTTGCGGATGCGCGTGCCGGCGATCTCACAGTCGGCGAGCGCGTACCGGTTGGCGATGTTCGCCGCCGGGGGACGCCGCCAGAGCACTTCGTCCAGCGCCTCTTCCACCCCGAGCCTGCCGCCGCGCAACCGGCCGCCCAGGTGGGAATCGGCCAGGATCAGCCGCAGGGTCTGGGCGATCCACGCGACGGTCGCTTCCTGCCCCGCGGCGAGCAACTGGACGATCGCCTGGGTGACTTCCGAGGCGTCGTGGTAGTTCGGATGGCGCAAGAGCGCCGTCGTGAGATCGTCGACCGGGTCTTCCTGGTGGGCGAGGATGAGCCCGCTGAGGATCTGTTGCATGATCTCCATACCGGGGCGCGGATCCTGCCCGGGGACGAACAGCGAGGCCATGGCCTCCATCAGTCGCCCGGCGTCGTCGGTGCCGATGCCGAACCAGCTGGCGACGGCCAGCATCGGCACCAGTGCCGCGTATTCGGTCACGAGGTCGGCTTCGCGCCGGTCCGCGAACTTCGCGATCAGGCCGAGGCAGATGGCCTGTGTCGCCCGGCTCGTGCGGTGTTCGTCGAGACCCTCCAGACCGTCGTCCAAGGGCGCGCGCAACCGGCGGTGTTTTTCCCCGTCGGCGAAATGCGAGTGCTCCTGCGGCGTCATCATCAGGGCCAGCGGGGAACCCGAGCCCTGCAGTTTCCCGAGATACCGCCAGTGGCGGCTGTCCCGGGAGAACAGGCGTTCGTCGCGGCTGACCTGAATGATTTCCTGGTAGCCCATGACCAACCAGACGGGAATACCCGGGACGAGTTCGACGGGCGCGACCTCACCCCACCGCCCACGAAGCCGCGCGTAGGTCTGCGGGTCATCGCGCTGGTTCACCTCCGCCAGCGAGACGAGATCGGTGAAATCTTCCAGCGAACGGGAAGGCGGAACCACGTTGTTCTCCTTCGAGGTTGGGCAAGGAACCCTGAATCAGTGTTTCGCCGCACCCTCAGGAGAAACCGGTGAAGCGCACCGGGAGGCCGGCGGGGCACATGGCCCACAGTGACGGCATCGCGATCAGCTCATCCGCCGGAACGGCCAGTCGCAGATCGTGGAGCCGGGTCAGCACGGTGTCGACGGCGACTCGGGTGATGATGCGGCTTTGCGGGCCGGCCGGGCACGAATGGGGGCCGGTGCCCCAGGAGAGGTGGGCGCGATTGCCGATCGCCAGCCAGGGATCGTCGCTGTGGACGCGGGGGTCGATGTTGGCGGCGACGTGGGACAGCACCACCGCGTCGCCCTTCCGGATGAGCCTGCCGCCGATCTCGATGTCGGTGAGGGCGAAGAAGCCGGGTGTGTTGGCGAACGGGGGAATGAGCCAGAGCACCTCGTCCAGCGCGTCGTCCAGGCCGAGACGACCGCCACGCACCCGGTTGCCGAACCGGGAATCGCTCAGCATCACCCGCAGGACCTGGGCGATCCACGTGACGCTGGCGTGGTAACCGGCGACCAGCGCGAGGAGGATGGCGATCATGACCTCCCCGTCGTCGTGGTGGTTGGGATGGCGCAGGAACGCGGTCGTCAGATCGTCGGTGGGATTCTCCCGGCGGGAGTTCATGTGCTCGGTGAGGAACGTGATGATGAAGTCGAATGCCGCCGGGGATTCCGGGCCCGCACTGAACGCCTGGAGAATGGCCGGCATGAGCCGCTGTCCGTCGTCCATGCCGATGCCGAACCAGTCGGCCACGGCCAGCATCGGGACGTGCAAGGCGTATTCCGCGAGCAGGTCGGCCTCTCCCCGGTCCGCGAA
This sequence comes from Amycolatopsis pigmentata, assembly GCF_042684065.1. Lineage (NCBI taxonomy): Bacteria > Bacillati > Actinomycetota > Actinomycetes > Pseudonocardiales > Pseudonocardiaceae > Amycolatopsis > Amycolatopsis pigmentata. The sequence continues at coordinate 136,710 of NZ_JBHUKR010000021.1, forward strand.
CTTCGCGATGAGCTCGTGGCAAATGGCCCGGGTGGCCCGGCTTATCCTGTGTTCTCCGAGACTTTCCAGTCCGTCGTCGAGAGGAGCGCGCAGGCGACGGTGTTTGTCCCCGTCGGCGTGGTAGGCGTGTTCGCGCGGGGCCATCACCCCGGCCAGGGTGGATTCCGGGTTCTGCAGCACCTCGACCAACCCCCAGTTGTGCGGGTTCTTGGAGAAGGCGCGATCGTTGCGGGAGACCTGGACGAGTTCGTGGTATCCCAGGACCAGCCAGGCGGGGACGCCGGGTTCGAGTTCGACCGGCGCGACGTGACCCCACTGTTCGCGGAGCCGGGTGTAGGCGGCATGCGGGTCCGCGCTTACGTTCAATTCCGTCAGAGGGACGAGATCGGTCATTTCACCCAGGGAACGGTCGCGATAAAGCGGACGCACTTTGCTCTCCTTCGAGGTTTGGACAGATGAACCCCCTGGAATCTGAACCCCCTGGAATCGTTTTTCGCCGAACCGTCAGGAGAATCCGGTGAACCGCACGGGGAGACTGGCGGGACACATGGTCCAGATCGACGGCATCGTGGTGATTTCCCCGGCCGGAACGGCCAGCCTGAGATCGTGGAGCCGGGTCAGCACGGTTTCCACGGCGATCCGGGCGATGATGCGGCTGGGCTGGTGGGCGGGGCAGACGTGCGGACCGGTGCCGTAGGAAATGTGGGCGCGGTTGCCGATTTCCAGCCAGGGGTCGTCGCTGTGGACGCTCGGATCGAGGTTGGCGGCGGCGAAGGAGAGGATCACCGCGTCGCCTTTCCGGATCAGCTGCCCGGCGACCTCGGTGTCGGAGAGCGCGTATCCACCCGGCATGTTGGTCCACGGCGGATTGCGCCAGAGCACCTCGTCCAGTGCGTCGTCCAGGCCGAGACGGCCACCGCGGAGCCGCCCGCTGAACCGGGTGTCGGTCAGCATCACCCGCAGGGTCTGGGCGATCCACGAGATCATCGCCTCATAACCGCCCGCCAGCATGAGGATCATCGCCCACATGATCTCGGAGTCGTTTTCGAGGCTGGGGTGGCGCAGGAACACGGTCGTCATGTCGTCACCGGGTGTCTCCCGGTGGGCGTTCATGTGGGCGGTGAGGAGCCTGACGAGGGTTTCGGGCGCTTCCTGTGAGTCCTTGTCGGCGCTGAACACCTGGATGATCGCCTGCGCTACCTGCGCTCCCTCGTCGATCCCCATGCCGAACCAGTTGGCCACGGCCAGCATCGGGACGTGCACGGCGTATTCGGTGACCAGGTCGGCTTCGCAGCGGTCCTCGAATTTCGCGATCAGTTCGCGGCAGATGGCCTGCGTCGCCCGGCTCACCTCGTGGTCGTTGAGGCCGGCCACCCCATCGTCGACCGGCGCGCGAAGGCGGCGATGTCTTTCTCCGTCGGCGTAGTAGGCGTGTTCCCACGGTGTCATCAACGCGGCCACCGTGGAGTCCGGGTTCTGCAGCACCTCGGCCAGCCGCCAGTTGGCCGAGTTCCGGGAGAACACCCGGTCGTTGCGCGAGACCTGGACGATCTCGCGGTAGCCCATGACCAGCCAGGCGGGGACGCCGGGCTCCAGTTCGACGGGTGCGACCTGGCCCCACCGGTCGCGAAGGCGGGCGAAGGCGGCTTTCGGGTCCGCACTGCCGGTGATCTCCGACAGCGGGACCAGATCGGTCAGTTCATCCAGCGGGCGAGCGTGGGAGGTGGTCATACGGTTTCCTTCTGGCCCGTGGTGGTGAGCGCGTATTCGACGAGCGTCACCAGCGCATCGATCGAGGACTGCCGGACCCGCGCGTCACAGAAGACGATCGGGGTGTCAGGCAGCAGATCCAGTGCCTGACGCAGTTTGGCCGCGTCGTAGTGGGGGGAGTCCGGAAACTGGTTGACCACCACCGCGAACGGTGTCCCGCCGCGCAGTTCGAGTTGGTCGAGTACCTCGAAACAGTCCTCCAGGCGCCGGGTGTCGACGATGACCAGCGCGCCGACCGCGCCTTCCGCGAGGCCTTCCCAGAGGTTCCAGAACCGGCGCTGCCCAGGCGTGCCGAAGAGGTAGAGCACGATCTCCGGACTGATGGTGATGCGCCCGAAGTCGAGCGCGACCGTGGTCGTGCGCTTGTGGTCCAGACCGGCCAGGGAATCGACGCCGACGCTGGAGGCCGTCATCAGTTCTTCGGTGCGCAACGGCATGATCTCGCTGACCGAACCGATCAACGTGGTCTTGCCGACGCCGAAATGCCCGACGACGAGGATCTTCACGGACTGCTTCACGGTCGACGCCACGTAACCGCCGGCGGGGACCTCAGAGTTTCCGGAGGCCATCGAGCACCTTTCGCAGTAGGGCGCGGTCGGCGGACGCGCGGGGAGTCGCCGAGCGCACCAGCAAATGTCCGGTGTCGGCCAGATCCGACACCATCACGGCCACCAGGCTGACCGGGAGTCCGAGGTGTGCCGCCGCTTCCGCCAGCGACAGCAGCCCCCGGCACACGCCGACCAGCGCCCGCTGCTGCCTGGTCGCCGACACGGTCAGGGGCCGGTCCGGGTTGGCGATCACGAGCGTCTCCGGGCGGATCGTGTTCCGCGAGGGATGCGCGCGGCCCCCGGTCATCATGTACGGCCGTACCGGCCAGTCGTGGTATTCGTCGTCGCCCGGATCGCTCATGGTCACTGCCGGCGGATCTTGGCGCTGAGCGTGTGCTCGCCGATCGCGAGAACCTGGGCCTGCATCTGCTGGGCCACCAGCGCCGGGTCGATCACCGCTTCGGTGACCACCGCCAGATAGGAGCCGTCACCGGCGCCGCGCACGAACAGGAATCCGCCGCCGAACTCGATCATCACCTGGCGCGGGATGGTGCCGTCACCGAACTCGCCGCCGATGCCCTTCCCCAGCGAGGCCAGGCCCGCGCACGCGGCCGCCAGCCGTTCGGCGACCTCGGTTTCCGTGCGGTGACAACGAACCGTGACGAAACCGTCGGAGGTCAGCACCACGGAATGGCGGACGCCACGCACATTGGTGATCTTCTCCAGCATCCAGCCGTTGTCGCCGGCCTCCGTGGTCATGCTTCCTCCCGCTCGTCGTCGCTGACCGCGTGCCCGTCGCCCGGCTTGTCCTCAGGCCGGACCTCGAGCAGGGCACCCATCCATTTCGCCGCCTCGGCCGGCGTCTGCGTCGTTCCCTGCTCGCGCGGCCGGTCTTCGGTGCGCACCGCGACCGGCTTTTCCTGCCTCCGGGGCGACCGCCGCTGCGGCAGCGGCGTGTCGTCTTGCGGGTTCGCCGGGCGTTCGAACCCGAAGTCCGTTTCCCCGTCCCTTTTCTCTCGCACTGGCTCCTGCCGGTCCACGGCCTGAGCCCGTCCCGCGAGGCGCTCAGGCGGTTCCACTATTTCGGTCAGTTCGGCGGGCACCAGGACGATCGCCCGCAGCCCGCCGTACACGGATTCGCCGAGGTCGACCCGGAAGCCGTGGCGGCGCGCGTACTCGCCGACGACGGCGAGGCCCGTTTGCGGCGTCTGGCCGAGGTCGGCCAGACCGACCACGCGGCGCCCGGACGCGATTTCCCTGGCCTGCTCCAGACGGCGTTCGTCGAGACCGACACCACCGTCGTCGATTTCCACCACGACGCCACGCTGCACCGGGCGGATGGCGACCAGTACCTGCGTGGTCGGCGGCGAGGACTGCGCGGCGTTGGCCAGCAGCTCGGCGACCAGGTGGATCAGGGGTTCGGCGGCCCTGGCCACGACCGCGGTGTCCGGGTCACCGGACACGCTCACCCGCTTGAAGGCGATGATGCGCGCGGCCGCGGCGTTCACGACGTCCGCGAGCGGCAACGATTCCTGCCACTGCTGGCCGGGCCATTCGCCGCACAGCACGGCCAGGCTCTGCGCGTGCCGGGCCTGCTGGGCCGCGGCGTGGTCCACCCGCATGCCGCTTTCCAGCACGTCGGGGTCGGCCGCGTGCCGCTCGATCATCCGCGTGGCTTCCTCCTGGATGCGGTGCGCGGAAGCCTGCACCGTGCGGCCCAGCGCGACCACCGCCATGCGGACGGCCTCCTGCTGGTCGCCGTACTTCTCCTGCTGCTCCGTTTCCAGGTCGCGGCTTCGCTGGGTCAGCGTTTGAATCTGGTTCTGCTGCTGAACCACCCGTTCCCGGCACTCGGTGAGCTCGTCGGTGGCTACCGCGAGTTCGCGCGTGCTCGTCAGGGTGAACAACCCGCCCGCGGCCGCCGCGGTCGCCAGCACGGCGGCTATCCCGGCGTACCAGCCGGCCACGGCGTGCGCGCCGTCGGGCGCCAGGACCGCCGCGAGCGTGGCGAGTGCCGCGGTTACCAAGCCCACCACGACAATCACCACGGGCGGACGCAACCGCCCGCGGTAGTCGTGCTGAGCCGGGATCGTGTGTGTTGACATCAAATCGAAACCTCGGATGCGGTTGGTCGCTGCGAACAAGCACCGGCTGGGCCTGACTGGGGCACAGGAAGGGAAGGCAGGAGACAGTCAAGACGCCGAGGGCGTGTCCGCCGAACGGGGGTTGCGTCAGGGTGAACGTGCGACATTGGACACAGAATGTACAGACCTCGTGCCCGATGCGGAATACGAGTTGCCAACTAGCCCGCCACTACCCTCAATGGAGCTTCGCGCGGCCACTCCGCGTCACCCACTGGCGCTCCGGTTAGGACATGCGCCGTCGCGGCGCCGACGTGACTTAATGATTGTTCAAGAGCGCTTTCGCCGGGCCGGCGGACCCGCGTTCGGAAAGCGCTTCCCGAGATGGACGGTCAGTCGGTGAAGCGTTGCTCGCCCCGGGTGGCGTTGGTGGTGGTGTGACTGCCCGCGAGGTGGCGAGCCGTGTTGACGAGACCGACCATGCTGAAGGCCTGCGGTGTGTTGCCGACCTGTGTTCCGCGCACGGGGTCGTATTCTTCGCTGAGCAATCCGACATCGTTGCGCACACCGAGGAGGCGCTCGAACAACTTCTCGGCTTCCGCGGTCCGCCCGGACCCGTGGAGCGCGTCGGCGAGCCAGAAGCTGCACGCGAGGAAGCAGTTTTCGCTACCGTCCACCCCGTCCACGCCACCCCCGTCGGCGTCCGGGTCGTAGCGGATCAGGAGACCGTCACGGCAGAGTTGCTCGCGGACCGCGTCGATGGTGCCGCGCACGCGCGAATCGTTCCACGGCAGGAATCCCACGCGCGGGATGAGCAGCAAAGCCGCGTCGAGTCCCTTCGATCCGTAGAACTGGGTGAAGGTGTTCCGGTCGGAGTCGTAGCCGTGTGCGCAGACGTCGTCGTGGATGCGCTCGCGCAGCGCCCGCCAGCGATCGACGGGCCCGCCGAGGTCGTGCCTTTCCACGGTGCGGATGGCGCGGTCGACGCCCACCCACGTCATGACCTTGGAATGCACGAACTGCCGTCGCGGCCCGCGCATTTCCCACAGCCCGTTGTCGGGTTCGTCCCAGTGGCCTTCGAGATGGTCCAGCATGGCTCGCTGCATGTCCCACGCGGAGTTCTCGACCTTCAGTCCCGCCTCGCGGACGAGGTGCAGGCCGTCGAGCGCTTCGCCCCACACGTCGAGCTGCAGCTGGCCTGCCGCGGCGTTGCCCACCCGGACCGGGGCGGATTTCCGGTAGCCGGACAGCCAGTCCACAGTGGACTCCGGGAGCCGTCGCCTGCCGTCGAGTCCGTAGAGGACCTGGAGCCGCGCCGGGTCCCCGGCCACCGCGCGGACCAGCCACTCCCGCCAGGCCCGCGCCTCCTCGGTGTACCCGGTGCCGATCAGGGCCTGGAGCGTGAAGGTCGCGTCGCGGAGCCAGCAGAAGCGATAATCCCAGTTGCGCGAGCCACCGAGCCGTTCGGGCAGTGAGGTCGTCGCCGCGGCGAGGATGCCGCCGGTGGGCGCGTAGGTCAGGGCCTTGAGGGTGATCAGGGCGCGGCGCACCGCCTCCGGCCATCTCCCGTTGTACCGGCAGCGGGAAATCCAGTCCGACCAGAACCGTTCCGTTTGCGCCAAGGCCGTCTCCGCGTCGATGGTCTCCGGCGCGGGCAGGTGCGAGGCACGGTGGCTGAACACGAACGGCACCCGCTCCCCGGCGGCGACGGTGAACTCGCCGTGGGTCGCCCAGTCGCGCCCGTGCAGCCGCACCGGGGTACGAAGCCACACCGCGTCCGGCCCCGCGGTCGCGACGAACTGGCCTTCCTTGTGGCTTACCCACGGAACGATCGAGCCGTAGTCGAACCTCAGGCGCATGAGCGACCGCATCGGCACCCGTCCGGAGACCCCCTCGACGATCCGGACCAGATCCGGGGTCCTCGGTCGCGAGCCGGTGCCGGGCGGCATGAAGTCCAGCACCCGGACCGTACCGTCCGGGGTGTCCCACTCGTGACAGATGACCAGGCTGTTGCCGCGGTAGTAACGGCGGGTGGCGGGACCACCCGCGGCGGGCGCGAGCAGCCAGTTTCCGGCCGGGCCGTCACTGGGATCGGTGTCGACGAGCGCGGCGAAGCAGGCCGGGGAGTCGAACCGGGGCACGCACAGCCAGTCGATCGACCCTTCCCGGGATACCAGTGCCGCGGTGTGCAGGTCGCCGACCAGCGCGTAGTCCTCGATCAGCATGGTCATGAGACGACTCCCCTCAGTCGAAGGTGACGACGACCTTGACGTCGTCTTCTTCAGCGGTGAACGCGTCGGCGGCACGATCGGCCGGCACCCGCCGCGTGATCAGCCGTTCCAGCCAGTCCACATCGGACTTCGTCAGCGACTCGGCGGCCTGCCGGTAATGGCGCCGGTTCGCGTTCACCGAACCGAACACGACGTTGTTTTCCAGGACCAGTTCCCGGTTGACCGCACCGGCGTCGACCGACAGCCTGCGCCCGGTGGAGGAGACGCCGGTGAGGCAGACAATTCCGCACGCCGAGGCATGCCGCATGACGTCGAACACCAGGGCGCCCACCCCGGTCGCCTCGACGACCACGTCGGGCTGGATCCGCTCCGCCACGGTGGCCGCGTCGTCGGTGTGGTAGGTCGCGCCGAGATCGGAAACCAGGCCCGGTTTGGGGCCACCGGTCACGCGATCGAGGACGTGGACGTCGAGCCCGCGCTGGACACCCAGCAACGCGGCGAGCAGTCCGATCGGCCCCGCGCCGGTCACCAGGACGCGCTCCGGCCGGAACCAGGCACGTTCGCCGATCCGCTCGATCTGTTCCCACGCCTTGGCTACGACGCTGGTGGGTTCCAGCAGCATCCCCACCGGTTCGAGCCTCGCGTCGACGCCCGCCGCGTAGTGGCTGTCCACGGTCCAGAGTTCGCTGCCGTAGCCGTCGAGCCGCCGGATTCCGCGCTCGGTGTAACGGCCGTTGCGGCACATGTCGAACTCGCCCGCCGCGCACGCTCCACAGGGCACCGGATCGGGCCTGCGCACCACACCGACCACGAGATCGCCGGAGGAGAATTCGCTTCCGGCCGGGGCTCGCTCCACCCGCCCGAGCGACTCGTGCCCGAGCACCAGGCGGTCCGCGCCGGGCGGCGCGTCACCGTAGTCGCCGGCGGCGATCTCCTTGTCGGTCCCGCACACGCCCAGCGCGAGCGCCCGCACGAGCAACTCGTCCGGCCCTGGCTCGGGCTCGGGGATGTCGCACACCCGGAGGGAATCGGCCTTTCCCGGGACCACGGTCAACGCACGCACGGCGGCTCCTGATCAGGTGTGTCCGCAAAGGACAGTGAACTCATCGCCTGCCCTCCTCGCGGGCCGGCCTCGCGAGGAGTTCGGCCAGGTGAACGGCTTCCCGGCCACCGCTGTCGAGCTGATGGATCTGGGTCCGGCAGCTGAACCCGTCCGCCAGCACGGTGGTGTCCGGATCGGCTTCCCGAACTTTCGGCAACAAAACCCGTTCCGCGCAGGCTTCGCTGACCGGCAGGTGACCGGGCTCGAAGCCGAAGTTCCCGGCCAGCCCGCAGCAGCCGGAGTCCAGGCGTTCCACGTCGACGCCTGCCTGCTCCAGCAGGCGCTTGTCGGCGTCCCAGCCGAGGACGGCGTGCTGGTGACAGTGCACCTGCGCCAGTGCTTTCGCCCCGTCGACCGTCGGAGGCCGGTAGCCGGGGGAGTGGTCGGTCAGCAGTTCGGCCAGGGTCACCGTCTGATCGCGCAGCCGTCGCACGTCGTGGTCCTCGGGGAACAGTTCGGGCGCGTCCGCGCGGAAGACCGCGGTGCAACTCGGCTCCAGGGCCAGCACGAGACCGCCGTCGTGCAGGTGCGGGGCCAGCGCGCGGACGGTGCGGGTGAGGATCTTCTTCGCCACGCCGAGCTGCCCGGTGGAAATCCAGGTCAGGCCACAGCACAACGGCGCGGTGGGCATCTCGACGCGCCAGCCCGCGGACTCGACGAGTTCCACCGCGGCCTGTCCGACGTGCGGATGGAAGTGGTTGGTGAACGTGTCCGGCCACAGCAGGACGGTGCCGCGGGCGCCGTCCCCGCGCGGACCGCGCCGCGCGAACCACCGCTGCAGCGGTTCCCCGGCGAACAGCGGGATTTCGCGATCCTCCACGCCCGCCGCGGCTACCGCGAGGCGCGAGAGCGGGGGAGTGTGCGTCACCGCGTTGACCAGGCGGCTGAGCCGAAGGCGGCCCACCAGTTGCGCGACGGCCGGCAGCCAGCCCATCGAGAAATGGGCCCTCGGCCGTCGCCACGGCCGCCGCCGGTAATGCTGGGCGAGGAACTCCGCCTTGTAGGTCGCCATGTCCACATTGGCCGGACAGTCGGTCTTGCAACCCTTGCACGCCAGGCACAGATCGAGCGCGTCGTGCACCGCCGTCGACCGCCAGCCGTCGGTGAGCGGACCGTCGGAGTGCCCGTCCAGCATTTCGAACAGCAGCCGTGCCCGGCCACGCGTGGAATGTTCCTCTTCGCGGGTGACCTGGTAGGACGGGCACATCACCTGACCCGACGGGGTGGTCTGCTGGCGGCAGCGGCCGACTCCGACACAGCGGTTGGCCGCCTGGGCGAACGACCCTCCGTCGTGCGGATAGCGGAAGAACAGGTTCTGCGGCGTGGCGGGTGACCAGTCGCCGCCGAGCCGCAGGTTGTCGTCGAGCGGGTGCGGGGCGACCACCTTGCCGGGGTTCATCCGGTCCTGGGGGTCGAAGATCGCCTTGAGCTGCCCGAAGGCGTGGACGATGTCCTCGCCGAACATCTTCGGCAGGAGCTCGCCGCGGGTCTGCCCGTCCCCGTGCTCACCGGAGAGCGAACCGCCGAACTCGACGACGAGGTCCGCGGCGCGTTCGAGGAACCGGCGGTAGGTCGCCACCCCGCTCGCGGTGTAGAGGTCGAACGGGATTCGGGTGTGCACGCAGCCCTGCCCGAAATGCCCGTAAAGACTGGGGCCGGTGTCGCTGAGGTACCCGAACTCCTCGTACAGCGCGTTGAGGCGGCGCAGGTACTCGCCGAGGCGATCCGGGGCGACCGCCGAATCCTCCCACCCTTCGAAGGTGTCCGGCTTGCCCGGAATATGCGCTGTGGCACCGAGTCCGGCTTCGCGAACCTGCCAGAGTTCGGTCTCGAGGGCGGGCTCGTCGAGGAACGCGACATCGGCCTGATGCGGGCTGTCGTGCAGGTCGTCGAGCATCCGCTGGGCCTGTTTGTCCACCGCCTCGATGTCCTCCCCGCCGAACTGGACCATCAGGAACGACCGGCCCTCGGGAAGCTTGCTGATCGCGGACGGGTTCAGGTGTTTGATCCGTTCGTCCCGGAGCAGCTTCGAATCCAGGCCTTCCAGTGCGACCGGCTCGTGCGGCAGGATCGCGGGGACCGCCTCCGCGGCCTTGTCGACGCTGGGGTAGCCCAGCACGACGAGGGTCCGTTCCTTCAACACCGGCACCAGCTTCAGCTTCGCTCTCAGCACGGTGACCAAAGTGGACTCACTACCGACCAGCAGCCCGGCCACGTCGAAGCCGTGTTCGGGCAGGAGCGAGTCGAGGTTGTAGCCGGAGACGCGCCGGGGAATGTCGGGGTAGGTCTCCCGGATCCGTTCGGCGTAGGTGTCGCGCAGGTGCCGCAACTGGCGGTAGATGGCGGCCCGCCGGTTGCCGTGACGCTCGATCTCGGCGTAGGCTTCGTCGTCGGCAGGGGGTCTGGGGGCTTGCCCCCGGTGGGGGGTGTGGGGGGCTGTGCCCCCCTCGGCATCCCGGCCGCACCAGAAGCGCGTGCCGTCGTAGCACAGCACCTCCAGCGCCGCGATGTTGTCGACGACCTTGCCGGTGCGCTGTGCCGTGGCCCCGCACGAGTTGTTGCCGATCATGCCGCCGAGGGTGCAGTTCATGTGGGTGGCGGGCTCGGGGCCGAAGCGGAGGCCGGTGTCGGCGAGTTGCCGGTTGAGGTCGTCGAGCACGATGCCGGGCTGCACCACGCAGGTCGCCTCGTCGGCGTCCACGGATTCCAGCTTGCCGCAGTACTTCGACCAGTCCAGCACCACCGCGGTGTTCGTGCACTGGCCGGCCAGGCTCGTGCCGCCGCCGCGCGAAAGCACGGGCGCGCCGTACTCTCGCGCCACGGCGATCGCCTCGACGGCGGCCTCCGGGCTGCGCGGCACCACGACGCCGATCGGTACCTGGCGGAAGTTGGACCCGTCGGTGGAATAGGCGGCACGGGTGCCGTCGTCGAAGCGGATTTCGCCGTCGACTCGTGCCCGCAGCGCGGCGGCCAGGCCGGGGACGTCCACGTCCACCGGAGTCCCGGGCCGGATCACCGGATCGGGCAGGGCGTGTGTGGCCACGATTTCTCCCTCCTCACGCTCGCTATGCCCTATCATAGTTGCGTGACGCAAACGTGCACGGCGGAAAGCGAGGCGGGCATCGCGCTGGCAGCGCTCCGCGCGATGGTCGACATAGCCGATTCCACGGTGGAGAAGATCATCGGGCAACTCACCATGACGCAGTTCCGCGCGCTGCGAGTGATCGCCGATCGCACCCCGGTCACGATGAGCCGGGTGGCCCAGGCGCTCGGCCTCAACCCCTCGTCGGTCACCCGTGCCTGTGACAAGCTCACGGCTCAAGGCCTGGTGCAGCGTGCGCAGAATCCGCTGAACAAGCGGGAAACGCTGCTGGCGCCGACAGCCAAGGGCAGGCAGATCGTCGAGCGGGTGGACCAGGATCGCCGAGCGGTGCTCTCGGCGATCCTGGGCCGGCTGGACACGGCCGACCGCGCCGCGCTGGTGACCGCCTTCGCGCGCTTCACCGCCATCGCGGAAACGGTCTCCCCGCTGGGGGTCGAATCGTGATTGCGTTAAGCAACTATCTCTTCGGGCGGAACGAGTCGATCAGCTGCCGGGTCGGTGAACCGAGGCCGGTCGTGGTGTTGTAACCGGGCGCGAATTTCAGGTTGCTGTCCGCGAACTGCCCGGGGGTGACGAGTTCGATCTGATCGTGGAACATCGTCGCGTAGGCGACGGTGTCCTTCGTGCCCACCGGATTGCCGAGGATGCGGTGGTAGTTTTCCCCGCCGTGCCGGGCGTAGAGCGCCGGGTTGGCGAATCCGATCGGACCGTGTTCCTGCACCAGAAGTGCTTCGATGCCGGTGAACAACGGAGAGGCCAGGCTGGTTCCGCCGCCGTTCTCCACGGTGTAGGCCAGGTTGCCGTTCCGGTCCGCTTGAGTCACGCCGATGAAGAGGTTGAGCTCGGGGTCGGCGGAGGCGGAGACATCGGGGACGGTGCGCATCGGCGGGGTGCCGGCGAAGGACGCCGGTACGACACCGTTTTGGTAGAACGGCTGGGGAAACACCGTGCTGGTGCCGCCACCGGATGCCTTCGACTGGTCGCCGGGCGGTTCGGGGTCCCACCGGGTGCCGTCCGCGGACAGCTCCGACTTGTCGTTCGCCCAGCCGATCTCCCACAGATAGCTGTTCTGTTCGCCGATGGCCAGGCTGGTCCCGCCCACCGACGTCACCCAGGGGCTGGAGCCCGGGTATTCGACAGTGGGTACGCCGTCGATCAGACCGCCGCCCGAATCGCCGCTGGCGAAATTCAGGGCGATGCCTTCGACGGCCGCCTCCTGGAACACGCGCTCGTACGCGGCGATCGCTTCGGGTGCCGCTCCGGGCGTGTAGCCGGTGATGATGGAACCCGACACGACATCCGCCAGATGCCGGTCCACGATCTGGACCACCGCGTCCAGCACGTCGTCCCCCAGGGACGCCCTCGAACCGACCACGAAGGCGATGTTCGCGTCCGGGGCCATCGCGTGCGCGCCCTGGACGTCCATGGCCTCCTCTCCGCTGACCGGTTCGGGCCGCGCGTCGGCTGGGACATACGCGGTGAACTGGCCCGGTGCGAAGGCGGGCTCCCCGTGCTCGGTGGAGAAACGGTTCGCGTCGGGCAGGATGTTGATCTCGTTGGAGATACCGATGATGCCGATGGTCACGCCCTTGCCCGTGAGTCCGGTGCCCGTGACTCCGTAGGCGTCGCGCATTTGTTGGGGCGTGTAGCCGCAGGGCGCCCATTGGACGGGATGCCCGTAGGCGGGCGGAAGATCGGTGGCCGGGGTGTCGCCGTAGTAGGCAGGGCAGGGATTGCGCGGCTTACCGGCCTGTGCCGCGAGGTTCTTCGCCGCGCGCTTGCCGGTGTCGTTGGTCGTGTTCGCGGACGGGGTGCCGGGTGTGGGCTGTGGTGGCGGCCCGGGCTTGCGGCGCGGGCCGGTCGGCATGGTCAGCCCCGTGACGGTGAGAATGTCGGGTGCCACGGCGGCGGGCACGGTGATCGGGCTGGTCGTCGCGCGGTACGGGGTGGAGTAGTAGGTGTAGTTCTCGAAGTGGGTGCCGAAGGCGCTGGCCGCTTGCGCGGCGGTGCCGTGCACGACGACGGCGCGCGGTGTGGCGCTGTCGATCGACAGGCCGGTGCCGCGCAGCCATTCGCTGACGGCGTCGATCCGTCGCTGGGTGGGTCCGAAGCGGCCGCGGGTATCCTCGGGCGTGAGGTAGTGGCCGTAGCTCGGATTGGCCGGGTCGGAGACCGCGCGGGCGTAGTCGGCCAGGCCTTTTGTGTCGCCGGCGAGGAAGACCTGGGCGGTCACCGGTGAGGCCGGGTCGGTCGGTCCGTTGTCCGTGCCCTTACGAACCACGTCGCCGCTGCGGGTTTCCATGCCTCCCAGGGGCACTCGCTGCGGGTCGTCGGCTTGGGCGGTCACCACGGGCAGTACGACAGCGGCGGCCGCGAGACAGCCCATCGCCGCGTACAGGTGCCGTTTTTTGCGCATGTCTCTCCCTTGTCCGGAACCGTTGCGCCAACAAGACGCGAGCGGCGGACAAGGTGTCGCGAGTTGTCACGACCGGGTAAAGCGAGGCGCCGCAGCCTCACCCTAGCGTGACCGTCTGTGAGCGGGCAGGGCAGTTGATGCTGGTTACCGACATCCCAGGTGACGGTGCGTCATTGGTCCAGGGAGACATGGCTGTGGCGGTGGTGAGTCGCGGCGCTGCGCCGGGTCGACGCCGGGCTACGGGCGCACATGAACTCGGGCACATGGTGCTCGGCGACGAGTACTCATTGGCTGATCAAGCGCGCGGCAGAGTTCCGGACGTCTTGGTCGCTTGCGGTTCGGCAAGCGGCACAAGCCAAGCTGGTCGATGACGTGACCGCGCGGCAACTGCGCCAGCGCGTTCCGACTCGTGCGGAGCATGGATGCCATTGGCTGGGCTCCTCGCATGGATCTCGAAACGGTGACCGTTCCTCCGTCCTATGCCCATGCCGTGATCGAAGCTTGGCGCCGAGATCTGGTCAGCTCCGACCGGGCCGTCGAGATGATGTACGGCGAAATTTCGGGTCCAGATCTCCCTCCTCGTGAAAATGCGGAGCAGGAGCCGTGACCCAAGCGAGCGGTGAGCCTCGATACCCCAAGCAGATCCCGCTTATGCCGCGGACCTGACAGTACCGCCGAAATCGTCATGGCCGCCGCGCGACTGTCCTAATGGGACGATCGCGGACGACGGCCGCCGCAGCCAGAGCCAGCGGATGTCACGGCCGAAGGACCAGCACAAGGACGCGAGCGCGAGCGCGGCCAGCGTGATCGCGACAAGGTGGGGAACCGGGCCGAAACCGGCCACACCGAGCAGGATTCCCTGCGCCGCGGCGACGGTCTTGCGGGCCATGCTCGGCGGCAGCGGCGCGCGCAGCCACGGCATCGGCCGGGCCGCGGCGACGAACGCGTAGCGCATCAGGCCGATGGTCAACGTCCACCAGCCGAGCGCCATCCCCAGTGACATCGCCACCTGCACGCTGAGGACCAGGATGAGGAAGGCGTCGACCTCCATGTCGAACCGCGCGCCGAAGGGAGAAGCCGTCCCGGTACGGCGGGCGACCAGGCCGTCGACCGAATCCAGCGCCAGCGCCACCGAGACCAGCGCGACGAAGGCCGCGCCACTCGTGGCCCGGTCGGCCACCAGGGCCACCACACCGCCGGTCAGCACGGCCCTGGCCAGGGTCACGTGATCCGCCGGCCGGAAGGAACGGATCTCCGCGCGGTGCAGCGCGATGCTCAGGACGAGCCAGAGGGCCACGATGTAGGCGACGCCGGCGATCCAGCCCGGCGCGCCCGGGCCGAGCATGCCCAGCAGCAGGAGCTGAGCCGCCACCGTGACGTCCCGTTCGTGATCAGCGGTTACCGTGATCGTCTGCAAGCCACTACCCTTCCCGCGTGGAGAGGTTGACCCATGACACGTTCGGCACGGGCGTTTTGGTTCACATCGCGCCTGGCGGGTGAGATCCGTGCCGTCGAGGTGACGGAGCCCGGCCCCGGCGAAGTGCTCGTCCGCACCCGCTTTTCGGCCGTCAGCCGCGGCACCGAAACCCTGGTCTTCAACGGTGGCGTACCGGAAAGCCAGTACCCCATCATGCGTGCCCCGTTCCAGGACGGCGACTTCCCGTGGCCGGTGAAGTACGGCTACCTCAACGTCGGGGTGGTCGAACAGGGGCCGTCCGAGCTGCGCGGGCGCTCCGTCTTCTGCCTCTATCCGCACCAGACCCACTACGTCGTCCCGGAATCCGCGGTGACGGTCCTGCCCGATGCCGTCCCACCCGGGCGGGCGGTGCTGGCCGGGACCGTGGAGACCGCGGTGAACGCCCTGTGGGACGCCGCGCCCCTGATCGGCGACCGGGTCGCCGTCGTCGGTGGGGGCATGGTCGGCTGCTGTGTGACCCGGCTGCTCGCCCGGATGCCCGGCGTGCGGGTACAGCTGGTGGACGTGGACCCTTCGCGCGCGGCGGTCGCCGAGGCACTGGGGGCGGGCTTCGCCTCGCCGGAGGAGGCCGAGGGCGAGTGCGATCTGGTGATCCATGCCAGCGCGACCGAAGCCGGCCTCACCCGGTCGCTGGAACTGCTGGCGCCGGAAGGCGAGGTCATCGAGCTGAGCTGGTACGGCGACCGGCGGGTGAGCGTGCCCCTGGGCGAGTTCTTCCATCCACGGCGGCTGGCCGTGCGCAGCAGCCAGGTCGGTTCGGTCTCACCGGCCCGGCGCGGGCGCCGTACGTTCGCCGACCGGATCGCCCTGGCCCTCGATCTCCTCGCCGACCCCGCCTTCGACGCCCTGATCACCGGGGAAAGCCCGTTCGAGGAACTGCCGTCCGTGATGCCCCGGCTCGCGTCGGGGGAGATCGCCGCGATGTGCCACCGGATCACCTATCCCTAGCAGTCTGTGTCTCCAAGGCGCGCGATCGGATTTGCGTAGACGGGCCGTGGCTCTCGAAGAACCTGCCTTTCGCAGGCATGCGGCCCGCCTCCGAAAATCCGAAGCCTTCGGCGACCGCGCGCCCTCCCCACCTCATGCGGGACCATGGGCTTTTGAAACACGCACTATCCTGAGGAGGGACCGTGTTCAGCGTCACCGTCCGCGATCACCTGATGGTCGCCCACAGCTTTCGCGGTGAGGTCTTCGGGCCCGCCCAGCGGCTGCACGGGGCGACCTTCGTGGTGGACGCGACCTTCCGCCGTCCCGACCTCGACGAGGACAACATCGTGGTCGACATCGGGCGGGCCACCACCGAACTCGGCTCGGTGCTCGCCGATCTCAACTACCGCAACCTGGACGACGAATCCGCCTTCGCCGGGATCAACACCTCCACCGAATTCCTGGCGAAGGTCATCGCCGACCGGCTGGCGGACCGGGTGGCGGCGGGCGATCTGGGCGAAGGCGCGCGCGGCCTGACCGGGATCACCGTCACCCTCCACGAATCGCACGTCGCCTGGGCGAGCTACGAACGTGATCTTCGTTCTGTCGGCTGACGTCGACGACCCCGGTGCGCCCAGCGGCGGCAATGTCTACGACCGCCGGATGTGCCAGGCGCTGGCGGCGGCGGGCAAGGCACCACGCGAGATCAAGGTCGCCGGGAGCTGGCCGCGCCCGGACGCCGGCGCCCGCTCTGAGCTTTCCCGTGCTCTCGCCGGAGTTCCGGACGGCGAGGTCGTGCTCATCGACGGACTCGTGGCGTGCGGGGTGCCCGAGGTCGTGACCCCGCACGCCCGACGGCTGCACCTCGTGGTCCTCCTGCATCTCCCGCTCGCCGAGGAGACCGGACTGGAACCGGACGAGGCGGCCGACCTCGACGCGAGAGAACGGCGGACCCTGGGCGCCGCGAGCGCGGTCGTGGTGACCGGGCCGGCGGTGGCGGGCCGGGTGATCCGGCATCACGGCCTGAGCGCCGAGCGCGTCCACGTGGTCATCCCCGGTACCGATCCGGCACCGCTCGCGCCCGGCACGGACGGGGTTTCGCGGCTGCTGTGTGTCGCGTCCGTGACCGTCCGCAAGGGACAGGATCTGCTCGTCGAGGCGCTGGCCACGATGGCCGGTCCTCAGTGGACATGCGAGTTCACCGGGCCCGTGCGGGATCCCGGTTATCTGCGGCGCCTGCGCGAGGCGACCGAGCGGCACGGGATCTCCGGCCGCGTGACCTTCACCGGGCCACGGACGGGTGAAGCGCTCGCCGCCACCTACGCGGCCGCCGACCTCGTGGTGCTGCCATCCCGCGCCGAGACCTTCGGAATGGTCGTGACCGAGGCGCTCGCCCGTGGAATCCCCGTGCTGGCCACGCGGACACCGGGCGTGCCGGAAGCGCTCGGCCGGGCGCCCGACGGTTCGGTGCCGGGTCTCCTCGTGCCCCCTGACGACGCCACCGCGCTCGCCGTCGCTCTCCGGAGCTGGTTCGGCGACGAGGAGTCGCGGAGACGTCTCAAGCGGTCGGCTCACCTGCGCCGTGGCATGCTGACGACGTGGGACGAGACCTCGCGGCACCTGGCTCAGGTGCTGAAAATGACGGTCATGTGAGTACGTCGGGCTTCGCCCCCGAGTGGCTTTCGCTGCGGGAAAGAGTCGACGCGGCGGCAAGATCCGAAGAGCTTCTTGCCCCTTTGCGGAAAATTCTGTTGAACCAGAACCGCCTGGTCTTCCGTGACATGGGTTGTGGCACGGGATCAATGGGGCGATGGCTCGCCGGACGACTGCGCGGTCCGCAGCACTGGGTGCTGCACGACCATGACACCGAATTGCTCGCGAGGGCGAGCGTGACCGGCGCGGCGGCCGACGGTGGCCGCGTCACCTTCGAAACCCGCGAGGGCGACCTCGCCGGGCTGAGCGCCGAGGACTTCGCCGGCACCTCCCTGGTGACGGCCTCCGCGCTGCTGGACGTGCTCACCGCCGGGCAGGTGGACGGCCTCGCCGCGGCGTGCGCGGCGGCCGGATGCCCGGCGCTGCTCACGCTTTCCGTTACCGGACAAGTGGAATTCGCCGAGCCGGAACCGCTCGACGCGGACTTCCGCGAAGCGTTCAACGATCACCAGCGGCGTGCGGGCAAACTCGGGCCGGACGCGGTCGAGGCCGCCACCGAAGCCTTTGCGCGGCACGGGATGCGGGTGCTGACCCGGCCGAGTCCGTGGCGCCTCGGTCCACAGGAGAGCGAACTCACCGCGGAATGGCTGAAGGGCTGGGTCGGGGCGGCGTGCGAACAACGCCCGGAACTCGGCGGCGAAGCCGATGCCTACCTGAGCCGGCGGCTGGGGGAACGGGGTGCGGGTACGCCGCACGTCGTGGTGCACCACACCGATCTGCTCGCGCTCGGGGTTCCGTCATGATGCGGCGGGTCGTCCTGCGACGGGCGCTGCCCTGGCTGCGGCCCCTCGCCGCGGCGGCGATCCTGGCCGTGCTGGTGTGGCGGCTCGGCACCGGCGCTTTCGTGTCCGGGCTGCGCATGATCAGTCCCTGGTCGATCCCCGTCGCCGTCGGGATCGGCTTGCTCACCACGGTGTTCAGCGCGTGGCGATGGTGTCTGGTGGCCCGGAACCTCGGTCTCCCGCTGAGCCTGGGCACGGCCGTGTCCGACTACTACCGCGCCCTGCTGCTCAACGCGGTGCTCCCGGCCGGCGTGCTCGGCGATGTCCACCGCGCCGTCAGCCATGGGCAACAGTCCGGGGACGTCGGCCGTGGTGTCCGGGCCGTCGTTCTCGAACGGTTCGCCGGACAGGTCGTGCTGCTGGCCGTCGGCGTCGGGGTGTTGCTGAGCCGCCCCAGCCTGGTCGCCGCGGTGGTGCCGATCCGGGGCGCGGCCATGGTTCTCGGTGGCGTGGTGGTCGTTTTGGCTGTCGTGATCGCGTTCGCCGCGCGGACACGCCGGGGGAAGGCGCTCGGACGCCGCGTCGTCGCCACTGCGCTGGAGGACGGCCGTCGAGGCCTGCTTTCGCGCGAGACGTTGCCCTCGGTGGTCTTCTCCTCCGCCGCGACCGTGGTGGGGCACGTCGCGATGTTCCTCGTCGCGGCGCGTGTCGCGGGGGTCTCGGCGCCGGTCTCGGAGATCGTTCCGATCGTGGTGCTGGCACTGGTCGTGATGGGCCTGCCCGTCAACATCGGCGGGTGGGGACCACGGGAAGGGTTCCTGGCACTGGCCTTCGGCGCGGTGGGACTCGGCGCTGTCCAGGGGGTCACGGTCGCTGTGGTGTACGGGGTGCTGACGCTCGTGGCGAGCCTGCCCGGAGCCGCGATGCTGTTCCACCAGCGGCGCGCTCAGGGAGTCGTGCCGTCACCACGCCCGGCGCTCCCGCTGGAACTGCCGAACATCGCCGGGTACCGCGCGAAGGCCCTTACCAGGCCGGCCAGCAGCGCCTTCCCTTTCTGGGCGGAGGCCAGCGACGGCCGTCCGATGACACCGGAATCGGTGTAGGCGGCCATGCCGAGGGTGAGGAGGTCACGGCGATCGTCAGCGACCGTGTCGGCCGAGTCGTAGCCCGGCTTGACCAGCTCCGGATGGGCGTGCAGGAGCACCGAGGTTTCCAGTTCGCCCGCGTGCATGTCGGTGTCCAGCGAAGTGCTGATGCCGGCGGCGATCCTGGCCTCGTCCATGTCCGCCAGGGACGGGAAGAGCGCCATCGTGCCGGGTGCGTCCTGCACCGTCTCCTGGACCACGTTGGCCAGCACGTAGTTGCCACCGTGGCCGTTGACCAGCACGAGGTGACCGACACCGGACAGTCGCAGCGATGCGGCTATGTCGTGCACCACCGAGTACAGCGTCTTCGCGGAAATACTCACCGTGCCCGGCCACGCGGCGTGCTCGTGCGAACACGAAATCGTCACCGGGGGCAGCAGCCGTACCGGGTAGGCGGCGGCGATCTCCCTGGCGATGGTGCACGCGATGACGGTGTCCGTGACCAGGGGCAGGAAGTCGCCGTGCTGCTCGAAACTGCCGACCGGCAGCAACGCCACGGCCGTGTCCTGATCGCGGACATCGAGGGTGGTGTCCGGCGGCAGCAGATCCATGGCGCCTCCGTCTTCCGGGCGTCTTCGAGGTCGCCTTCCCGCGCGTGACGACATTTACTTGTATACCGTGGAACGCAGTGCGGTGTGGCCCTGGCCACGAGATCGGCTGGGCGCGTTCACCAATAGACACTGAGGGAATAGACAAGGGGACCTCATGCACCAGCAAGAGATCGCGGAGTCCAACCTGGTCACCCGGCGTGGCACATTCCGGTGTGTCGCCTTCCGGGACCCGGCGGACGGGCATGAGCACCTCGCCCTGGTCTACGGTGGGCGACCACGGGACGACGTGCTGGTCCGGGTCCACTCCGAATGCGCGACGGGCGACATCTTCGGCGCGACCCGGTGCGAATGCGGTGACCAGCTCGACGCGGCGCTGGACGCGATAGTCGCCGAAGGCGCCGGGATCCTGGTTTACCTGAGGGGCCACGAAGGCCGCGGGATCGGCCTGGTTGCCAAGGTGCGCACGCACATCCTCCAGGACGAGCAGGGTCTGGACACCGTGGATTCCGCGACCAGCCTGGGTTTCCCGGTCGACGTGCGCGACTACGGGCCGGCGGCCAGGGTGCTGTCCTATCTGGGCGTGCGGTCGGTCCGGTTGATGTCGAACAACCCGGACAAGATCAGTGCTCTTCAGTCGCACGGCATCGCCGTCGCCGCCCGGGTTCCGTTGCTGGTGCCGCCGAGCCCGGACAACATCAGTTACCTCACCGCGAAACGCGACCGGCTCGGGCACGACCTGCCACAGCTCGAAGGTTTCGTGCGCGGCGCGGACACCTGAGTTCGGAGGACTTGGCGTGCGGGACGACAGCATGGAGGATTTCCGGCCGCTGCTGCCGATCGCCAGGGAAGCCGTGGCGATCGCGCACCGGATCGTCTGTTCGCGCGCGACGTTTTCCGTCACCGCCAAGGGCGAACGTGACATGGTCACCGATGTGGACTTCGCGGTCGAAGACGCGGTACGCGAGTTCCTCGCGCGAGAGACGCCGCAGACCGGAATCCTGGGCGAGGAACAGGGCCGCACGGGTACCGACGAATCCCGGGACAGCGCGTTGTGGTGGGCACTCGATCCGGTGGACGGCACGGCGAACTTCGCCCGCGGAATTCCTTTGTGTGCGGTGTCGCTCGGTCTGGTGTCCGGACGGCGCAGCGTGCTCGCGGCGATCGACCTGCCGTTCCTGGATGTCACCTACAGCGCGGTGGAGGGGCACGGGGCCTACGCCGGTGACGTTCGTCTTCACGGTTCCCGCGTGCGTGATCTGGCCGGAGCGATGATCTCGATCGGCGACTTCGCCGTGGGGGAAGGCGCGCGGGAGAAAAACCGTGTCCGCCTCGCCCTGCTGGACAGGCTGGGCGCGCGCGCCCAGCGGATCAGGATGATCGGCAGCGCGGCGATCGACCTGGCGTGGGTCGCGGAAGGAAAACTCGACGCGACGATCATCCTGGCGAACCTGCCGTGGGACACGATGGCGGGCGTGCTCCTGGTCCGCGAGGCCGGTGGCGCCGTGCTCGACCGGGATGGTACGGACCACACCGCCGACTCGTCGGCGACCATCGCGGTGGGGCCCGGCCTGGCCGAGGACATCATGGCCTGCGTTAGAGCCAGTCTCGGCGCCTGAACAGGACGTACAGTCCCGCCGACAATATGATCATGATGATCACCGACAGCCAGAATCCCCAGCTCTGGTTGAACCCGGGGTAGGGGACGTTCTGCCCGTAGAAGCCGGTGACCGCGGTGGGCACCGCGATGATCGCGGCCCAGCTGGTGACCTTCTTCATGATCATGTTGAGCCGGTTGCCCTGCAGGTTCAACTGGGTCTCGCGCAGGGTGGTGATCATGTCCCGCAGTGATTCGGTCCATTCCGAAGCACGGAGCACGTGGTCGTAGACATCCTGAAAGTAGGGGACGAGTTCGTCGGTGGTGATCTGGTGGTCGCGCCGCATCAGCGAATTGACCACCTCCCGCATGGGCAGTACGACCCGCCGCAGGGTGACCAGGCTCTTGCGCAACCGCAGGGAACGCCGTTGCAGTTCACGGTGGTCCACGTTCTCGGCGAAGACGAGATCCTCCAGCGTCTCGATTTCCTCGTCGAGCGCCTGCACGGCCTCGAAATGACCGTCCACAATGTAATCAAGCAGGCCGTGCAGGAGGAAACCCACGCCACCCTTGGCCAGCTCCGCGGCCGAGTCCCAGCGCTCCACCACGGCGTCGATGTCGAAGTGCTCGTCCTTGCGCACGGTGACCAGCGCGCGTTCGGTGATGAACGCGGCCACCTCGGACTTGGCCAGCGTTCCGGTGTCCGGATCGAGCCGGACACCGTAGGCCGTCAGGAACCAGTGAGTGTCGTAGCGGTCCACCTTCGGCCGCTGGTGCTCGTGCACCGCGTCTTCGACGGCGAGCTTGTGCAGACCGAGTTCCTCGCTGATGGTGGCCAGATCTTCCTCCGTCGGGAAGCACATGTCCAGCCACACCGTCGCGGTCGGGTCGGGCAGAAAGTCCGATACGTCCGCGGGTGGGAAGTTTTCCTTCTCCAGCACGCCGTTGCGGTACAGGCGGGTACGAGCCATGGCCGCAGACGCTAACAGTCTCCTCATCCCGTCGGCATACCGGCGCGAGCGTCTTCGACCGTCCGGCGCAGCCGGGCGAGGGTGGCGGCGAACACCTCGAGCGACCGGGCGGTCAGCGGGTCGCCGAGCCAGACGCGCAACTCCCGTTCGAAGGTCTTGGTGGCGGTGTTCAGACGGCGGCGGCCCTCCGGAGTCAGGCCGAGCAGCGACGAGCGGCGGTTCTCCGGGTTCGGGCGGCGGCTCACCCAGCCGGCGGCTTCGAGCCGGTCCACCGCCTTGCTGGTCGCGCCCACGGTGATCGCCATCTCCTGGGCGATGTCGGCGACCCGGCAGTCGTCACGGCCGCCGATGATGCGCAGGAGTTCGTACTGGCCCATGCTCACCCCGTGTTCGGCCCGCAACACGTCGCCGACCGCGTTGTAGAGCCTCGTCTCATACCGGATGAGATCGGAGAACACCTGCGCGAGCCCGGGCATGCCACCACCTCCATCTTCATGGGAAGTACATTCCTGGGAATATACTTCCCGCGTCGCCTGTTGTGCGACATGATCCCCTTCCCGCGATCCGGAGGACAGCATGAGTGAGGAACAGCGCGCGGCTCTCGACGCCCGGCTTCGATCGGTCACGTTCGACACGAGCCGTGCGCCCGGGGAATTGCGCGAGGCCTTCGAGACGATGACGGCCGGGCGCCCGGTCCCACCCGGCGTCGCGTTCGCCCCGGCCGTTCTCGGTGGCCGGCCGGCGTTGGCGGTCGAGCCGGAGGAAGTGGGGACCGAGGGGAGGATTCTCTACTTCCACGGCGGCGCCTGGGTGGTCGGCTCGCCGGACACGGCCCAGGCACTCACCGCCGGTTTGGTCCACCGCACCGGCGTCCGGGCCGTCTCGCTGGACTACCGGCTGGCTCCGGAGCACCCGTTCCCGGCCGCGATCGAAGACTGCCTCGCCGCCTACCGCGACCTGCTCGACCAGGGCGTGCCCGCCGAGCGGATCGTCCTGGCCGGAGACTCGGCCGGTGGCGGCCTCACCGTCACGACCATGCTCGCCGCGCGGGATGCCGGACTGCCGCTCCCGGCCGGAGCGGTCGCCTTCTCACCGGCGCTGGACGCGACCCGCAGCGGCGAGAGCATGAAAACCAAGGCCGGGATCGACCCGATGTTCACGAGTGAGTCGCTGGGGCAGTTGCTGGCGCACTATGTGGCCGGTGAGGACCCATGGCACCCGTTCCTGAGCCCGGCGGTTTCCGCCGATCTCGGCGGACTGCCACCGCTGCTGCTGCAGGTGGGTTCGAACGAGGTCCTGCTCGACGACTCGACCCGGCTCGCGACCCGCGCGGCCGCGGCGGGCGTGGACGTGGTCCTCGACGTCACCGCGGACGTGCCCCACGTGTTCCAGTCCGCCGCGGGCTTCCTCGACGAAGCGGACGCGGCGCTGGACCGGGCGGGCCGCTTCATCCTCGATCACGTTTCGCGAAACTGAAGCGGGCGGCGCGGCGGTGCATCCGGTGGCCGGGGCGGCGGACACGGTGCGGCGACACGGCTCGCGGGGTGCGGAAGAACCAGCGTTTGGTGATCTCGATCAGCACCAGGTAGGCGATCACCATCAGCCCCAGCGCCAGGAAGAACGCGAGGGGCAGCGGGGTGAAGCCGAGCGGCCCCGCGAACGGCGTCGCCGGAAGCACCGCGCCGATGAGCACCACGCCGAGCGCGGCGCTGAGCAACGGCACGCTGGGGCGGCTGCGGAAGAACGGGCTACGCCGGGTCCGGATGGCGAAGATGACCAGCGTCTGGGTGGCCAGCGACTCGACGAACCAGCCCGAGCGGAACAGCGCCGCGTCGGCGTGGAAGCCCCAGAGCATGATGCCGAAGAGTGCGAAGTCGAACAGGGAGCTGATCGGGCCGAAGACCAGCATGAACCGCCGGATCAGGCCGATGTCCCAGCGTGAGGGCCGGGCCAGGAGTTCGGAATCCACGCTGTCGGTGGGAATCGCGAGCTGGCTGGAGTCGTAGAGCAGGTTGTTGAGGAGGATCTGGGACGGAAGCATCGGCAGGAAGCTCAAAAACGCGGACGCCCCGGCCGCGCTGAACATGTTGCCGAAGTTGCTCGACGTGCCCATGAGCACGTACTTGATGGTGTTGGCGAAGATCCGCCGCCCCGCGACCACGCCGTCCGCGAGCACCTGAAGGTCCTTCTCCAGCAGCACCACGTCCGCCGCGTCCTTGGCCACGTCGGTCGCGGAGTCCACCGAAACGCCCACGTCCGCGGCGTGCAGGGCGAGCGCGTCGTTGACGCCGTCGCCGAGGAACGCCACATCGACCCCGGTGCGGCGCTGGGCGCGCACGATCCGGGCCTTCTGCTCGGGACCGACCCGGGCGAACACCGTGGTGACGGCGGTGCGCTCGGCCAGTTCGTCGTCGTCGAGCCGGTCGAGGTCGGCACCGGTGAGCACTTCGCCCGGCGGGAGACCGAGATCCGCGCACACCCGGGTCGCGACGGTCGCGTTGTCCCCGGTGATCACCTTGACGGTGACGCCGAGTTCGTCCAGTCGCCGCAGTGCCGTGCGGGCGGTCGCCTTCGGCGGATCGAGGAAGACCAAAAAGCCGCACAGGCGCAGGTCCCGTTCGTCGTCGCTGGTGAGGGACTCCGCGTCCGGCGCGTCGCGGACCGCGACGGCGACGATCCGGTGCCCGGCCGCGAATTCCGCTTCGAGCGCGACCTTCGCGGCATCCGGGACGGCTTCGCAGCGGGTGAGTACCGTTTCGGGGGCGCCCTTGGTGATGACGATCCGGTGTCCGTCCGCCTCCGCCAGCACGGAGACCAGGCGGCGGTGGTGGTCGAAGGGCAACACGGCGAGCCGCGTGTAGCGGGTCGCGGTTTCGCGTTGCGGCGCAGGGGCTTCCCACAACGCGGTGTCCAGCGGATTCCCCGCGACGACGTGATGATCTTCGACCGCGGCGTCGGTGCAGACCAGTCCGAAAAGCAGCGCCTCGTCCGAGGCTTTCCCGTCGGGGCCGACGGATCGCATGTACTCGATCCGGCCTTCGGTCAGCGTGCCCGTCTTGTCGGTGAACAGGACCTCGATGTCGCCGAGGTCTTCGATGCACACCAACCGCTTGACCAGTACCTTGCACCGGGCCAGCAGGCGTGAGCCCGCGGCGAGGCTGGTGGACACCACGGCCGGCAGCAACTGGGGTGAGATGCCGACCGCGATCGCCAGCGAGAACAGCAGGGCGTCCACGACCGGGCGGTGCAGCGCCAGGTTGACCGCGAAGATCGCGGCCGTGAGCACCGCGGCGACTTGTACCAGTAACAGGGAAAACCGGCGAAGACCGTGCTGGAACTCGGTTTCGGGATGACGCGCCCCGAGGCCGAGCGCGATCCTGCCGAACTCGGTGGCGCCGCCGGTGGCCACCACCACGCCCCGGCCGGCGCCGGAACTGACCACGGTTCCCATGAGCGCGCAGTCTCCGAGGTCGCCGAGCGCCGAATCGGGTGGCGCGAGGGCGAGAGATTTCTCGGCGGGCACGGATTCCCCGGTCAGCACCGACTCGTCACATTCGAGAGCGATCACCGACGTCAGCCGCACGTCGGCCGGGACCACCTCGCCGAGTTGCAGTTCGACGACGTCACCGGGGACCAGTTCGACCACGTCGACCGGCGCCGCGCGACCCGACCGGACGACCACGGCCCGGTGCCGGATCTGCTCGTGCAACGCTTCCGCCGCGCGTTCGGCGCGGTATTCGTTGAAGAAACCCAGCCCGATCGAGGCGCTGAGGATCACCCCGATGATGAAGGCGTCGGTGCGCTCGCCGACGAAGAACGACGCCACGGCGGTCACGGCCAGCAGGATCAGCAACGGCGACCGCAACTGGCGCAGGAGCACAGGGAACGCGCGGGCCCGGTGCGAGCGCACCGCGTTCGGCCCGGTCTCCCGGAGCCGTTGCTCCGCCGCCTCGGCGGTGAGCCCGTCGGGTGCGGTCCCGAGCGCGGCGAGGACGTCGTCCACCGGCATCGCGGCGGCCGAGGAGGCGGTGATCGGCCGCGTCGTCGCGGTCGCGCGCGACGAGGACGGGGTGAAGACCGGCATGCCAGTGATCTTCCAAGTTGCCCCGCACCGAAAACGAGGGACCAAGGACCCTTAGCGTCGGTGTTTGTCCTTAAACGCGCCTTCGGATGGCGCGTTCGGTACTCACCTGACCAGGCAGCCTGCGGTTTGAAGGCAGCCTGTCAGGGCTTGCGGCCGACGGCTCCCGCGATGCACCGGGCGGCCTTGGACAACGGCCGCACGCGCGGCCCGTCGGGCCACCACTCGTCACAGACCGCGATTCCGGGCGGGGACAGCGCGTTCGGCTTGGTGAGTTCGAGACCGGCGAGCATCTCCTCGATCTCGGCGCGGGTCCGGAACCGGCCCGCACCGAGCGGGCCCTGCACCATGATCTGCTCGATCCGCTTCGCGACCTCGGTCAGCTCCGGGATCTCCGGGTCGAAGAAGTGGGAGAACACCACGTGCGAGCCGGAGGGCAGGGCGTCGATGTAGGCGCGCATGATCTCGGGCCCGTGGTCGCCTTCCAGATGGTGCAGCGTGCCGACGTGCAGGAGCACCAGAGGCTCGGTGAAGTCGATGTGCCGCCGCACGGTGTCGTTCTCCAGCACGGCCGAGGGCGTGAAGATGTCGGCCTCGACCATGTGCGTGTGGTCGTTCTCTTCCAGCAGCGCGCGCCCGTGCGCGAGGACGACCGGGTCGTTGTCGACGTAGACCACGCTCGTGGTGGGCTCGGTCCGTTGCACGATCTGATGCGTGTTTTCGGCGGTCGGCAGGCCGGACCCGCAGTCGAGGTACTGGGTGATCGAAGTCTGGGCGGCCAGGAACCGGCACGCCCGGTTGAGGAAACCGCGGTTGCCCCTGGCGATGTCGACCGCTTCGGGGACGGCCGTCGAAATCTTCCGCATCACCGCGCGATCGACTTCGTAGTGGTCCTTCCCGCCCAGAAAGCCGTCATAGATCCGGGCGATACTCGGTCTGCGCGGATCCACCCCGACCGGAATCTGGCTGGGCGAAGCGATGGGCATGACGACCTCGCAAGGGTTCTCGCGTGCACGAACCACCCGACCCTACTCGCGCGCGGACCCACCGCGGGCCGGACCTGAGCGATGCTCGTTCTCGGCGCCGAAAACAAGTGTCCATTGTGGACGATCTGGAGATGTCGGACGCCCGGTGGTCACCGGGCGTCACGACACGGGGCTCGCTCAGACGCCCGGGAGCGCCTCGCTCAGGGACTGGTAGATGTCCAGGGCCTGCGACAGGCCGGTCAGCTCCATCGGCCGGAAGGTGGCGCTCCCGGTGGCGACGAAACGCATGTCCGTCGCGGTTCCCGCCTGATTGTGCGCGGCCACGAGCACCGACATCCCGGCCGAGGCGAGGAAGTCCACCGCGCTCAGATCGACGACCAGGATCTTCGGCCGTTCCTTCAGCGCCCGCTCGATGGCTTCTTCGAGGTCCGGTGCGGTGACAAGGTCGATTTCGCCCGCGACATGGAGTACGACGACACCGCTGTCGCGCTGTTCCAGGCGCACCGTCATCACGGGCGCCGAGGGGTCGCCGGGCGGAAGTGCGTCGGGTGGAGTCATGGGAACATCATGCCCCGCCCGGTCGGTCATGGCGAGATGCGGCCGACTCCTGGCTTCGGCAACACCGTCGGCTTGCCTGCTCGTCGCGAAGGAGCACCGTATCGTTACGCGTGTCGTTACCGAATGCGACCGGCTTCGTTGGGCTGGACAGGTGTGGCAGGGTAAGTCGTTCCGGTGAACGGAAGAGTGCTACCCATCACGGTCGGCAGTCACTTAGAAAGGGCACGATCTTTGGTGCGTACACGCCAGCCAGGAGGCCGCGTGACCCAGAATGGCGGTGACCCGGTCGCGCGCCGGGCGCGAGTGTCCCGTGAAACACAGGAGGCCACATGAGTATCGTCGGCACCAGGGTGGTCCGGATCGAGGACCAGAAGCTGATCACGCAGGGTGGCACCTACGTCGAGGACCTGCGCGAGCCCGCGCTCACCGGCGCGGTGCACGCCATGTTCGTCCGCAGCCCGATCGCGCACGCGCGCGTCACCTCCATCGACACCTCGGCGGCGCTCGAAGCGCCCGGTGTGGTCGCCGTCTACACGATCGCCGACCTCGACCTCGCGCCGCCCCAGCCGGCGGGCGGGCCGGTCGCGCAGCCGTGGCTGGCCGACGGCGTGGTGCGTTATGTCGGCGAGCCGGTCGCGCTGGTCCTCACCGAAGAGCGTTACCAACTCGCGGACGCCGCCGAACTGGTCGACATCGACTACGACCCGCTCGACGCGGTCGCGAGCATCGACGCCGCGCTGGCCGACGAAACGGTGCTCTTCCCGGAGCACGGCTCGAACGTGCTCGCCACCAACGGTGGGCCGTTCGACGACTCGTCCTTCTCCGACTGCGAGGTCGTGGTCACCCAGACCGTGCTGAACCAGCGGGTCGCGCCCGCTCCGATGGAGGTGCGCGCGGCGGCGTGCGCGTGGGGTGAGGACGGGCGGCTGACCGCCTGGCTGTCCACCCAGAACGCGCAGATCGGGCGCGGCATCCTCGCCGGGGGCCTCGGCGTCGGCGAGGAACAGGTCCGGGTCATCACCCCGGACGTGGGCGGCGGCTTCGGTGCGAAGATCGGCGCGGACTTCGAGATGGTCGTGCTGGCCTGGGCGTCGAAGCGGTCGGGTCGCCCGGTCCGCTGGGTGGAGACGCGCAGCGAGAACCTCGTCTCGATGACGCACGGACGGGCGCAGCAGAACACCGTCACCATCGGTGGCAGGCGGGACGGCACCGTGGAGGTGTTCCGCCTGGAGGTGATCCAGGACGCGGGCGCCTATCCTCGCGCGCTGTTCCTGCCGACGCTGACCACGCTGATGGGCACCGGTGTCTATCACTTCCCGAAGGTCGAGGCGTCCAGCCGCGCGGTGGCCACCAACGCCACGCCGATCGCGGCCTACCGGGGTGCCGGGCGGCCCGAGGCGACGGCCGCGATCGAGCGCGCGATGGACCTCTTCGCCGCGGAGATCGGCATGGACCCCGCGGAGGTCCGCAAGGTCAACTTCATCCGGCCCGACGAGTTCCCGTACCAGTCGCCGACCGGTGCCAACTACGACAGCGGCGAGTACGCCCAGGCGCTGGACAAGGTCCTCGAAGCCGGGGGATACCAGGAACTGCGCGCGGAGCAGAAGCGCCGCCGCGAGGCAGGCGACCCGATCGCGCTCGGTCTCGGCCTCGCTTCCTACGTCGAGATCACCGGTGGTGACGGCGGCGGCGAGAGCGGCCGGGTCGACATCAACCCGGACGGCACCGTCACCGCCTACACCGGCAGTTCGCCGCACGGGCAGGGCCTGGACACCACGCTCACCATGCTGCTGTCCGACCAGCTCGGCATCCCGATGGACAAGATCACCATCCGGCACGGGGACACCGACGAGGTCCCCAAGGCGATCGGCACCTTCGGCTCGCGCTCGCTGCAGCTCGGTGGGTCCGCGGTGCGGCGCGCGGCGGAACAGGTGATCGAGGCGGCCAAGGAGATCGCGGCCGAGATGCTCGAGGCCGCGCCCGACGACGTCGAACTCAACGCCGACAACGGCAACTGGCAGGTGCGGGGCGCGCCGTCGAGCCAGGTGGTGACGTGGACGCAGCTCGCCGCCCGCGCCGAGGAAGGCGCGCTGTCGGCGGACGTCTGGTTCGGCGAGGGCACGCCGACCTTCCCGTTCGGTGCCCACCTCGCGGTGGTCGAGGTCGACACCGACACCGGCAAGGTCGAGCTGAAACGGATCATCGCGGCCGACGACGCCGGCCCGGTGCTCAACCCGCTGGCGTTCCGGGGACAGCGGCACGGCGGGCTCGGCCAGGGCTCCGCGCAGGCGCTGCTCGAGGAAATGAACTACGACGCGGACGGCAACCCGACCACGTCGACGCTGGCCGACTACGCGTTCATCACCGCGGTCGAGCTGCCCGATTTCGAACTGGTGGACATGGCCACTCCCACCACGCGGAACCCGTTGGGAGTCAAGGGGATCGGCGAGGCCGCCACGATCGGTTCCACGCCGGCGGTGCACA
The DNA here is from genome assembly GCF_042684065.1 of Amycolatopsis pigmentata. NCBI lineage: Bacteria > Bacillati > Actinomycetota > Actinomycetes > Pseudonocardiales > Pseudonocardiaceae > Amycolatopsis > Amycolatopsis pigmentata. The sequence goes on from NZ_JBHUKR010000021.1 coordinate 167,170, forward strand.
ATGCGGTGGTGGACGCGCTGGCGCATCTCGGCGTGAAGCATTTGGACATGCCGACCACCCCGTACCGGGTGTGGCAGGTCCTGGAGGGAGTCAAGAAGTGAAGGTCACGATCGAGATCAACGGGCAGTCGGTCTCCGAGGATGTCGAAGACCGCACGCTCCTGGTGCACTTCGTCCGGGAGAACGCGGGGCTGACCGGCACCAACATCGGCTGCGACACCACCTCGTGCGGCGCGTGCACCGTGCTGCTGGACGGCGAGTCGGTGAAGTCGTGCACGGTGCTGGCCGCCCAGGCCGACGGGCACAAGGTCACCACGGTGGAGGGCATGGCCGGGCCGGACGGCGAACTGCACCCGCTCCAGAAGGCGTTCCGCGAGCAGCACGGCCTCCAGTGCGGGTTCTGCACGCCGGGGATGATCATGGCGTCGGCCTCGCTGCTGAAGCACAACCCCAAGCCCACCCGGGACGAAGTCCGCCACGGGCTCGAAGGAAACCTGTGCCGCTGCACCGGTTATCACAACATCGTCAACGCCGTCATCGAGGCGTCCGGGCAGGAGGTCGACCGGTGATCCCAGCTCAGTTCAGCTACCGGCGTGCGTCCACTGTGGACGAAGCGCTCAGTCTGCTCACCGAGCACGGCGACGAAGCCAAGCTCCTGGCCGGCGGGCAGTCGCTGCTTCCCCTGATGAAACTGCGGCTCGCGGCGCCCGAGGTGCTGGTCGACCTCGCGCCGATCAAGGAGCTGCGGTACGTCCGCGTCGACGGCGGCGAGGTCGCGATCGGCGCGCTCACCCGGCACGCCGACCTCAACAGCGACCCGGTGCTGGCCGAGCACGCGCCGCTGCTGGCGCACGTCGCCGGCACCGTGGGCGACCTGCAGATCCGGCACCGCGGCACGATCGGCGGCTCGCTCGCGCACGCCGACGCCGCCGCGGACCTGCCCGCCGCGGTGCTGGCCTCCGACGGGGTCATGGTCGTGACCGGACCGTCGGGCGAGCGGCGCATCCCGGCCGGCGAGTTCTTCCTCGGACCGTTCACCACCCCGCTGGAACCCGACGAGTTGCTCACCGAGATCCGGGTGCCGAGCCAGACCGGCCTCGGCTGGGGCTTCGAAAAGTTCACCCGGCGCGCGATCGACTGGGCCATCGTCGGGGCCGCCGTGGTCGGCGGCAAGGTCGCCCTGGTCAACATGGGCGCGACCCCGGTCCGTGCCCGGGCCACCGAGGAGGCGCTCGCCTCCGGCGCGTCCCCGGCCGACGCGGGCGCGCTCGCCGCCGAGGACACCTCGCCGGTCAGCGAACCGCACGCCAGCGCGGAGTACCGCCGTCACCTCGCCCGGGTGCTCACCACCCGGGCCCTCACCACCGCCGCCGCGTAGGTCGTAGGTAGTGCCTTAGGTATTGAAGGAAGGAGCGTTTACTACGGTTCATCCGTAGTAAACGCTCCTTCCTTCGTTTCCACCTCCGTGAACCGGCTGGCCGGGGCGGACGTGTTACCGGAAAATGGTGTCGACCGTGGTCATCAGCACCGGAGGATGCGCCGTGACGGACGAAGGTGAGCTGATCGCCGGCCGCTACCGCCTGGTGTCCCGGGTCGGCCGGGGCTCGATGGGGGTGGTGTGGCGGGCACACGACGAGCGGCTGGACCGGGTGGTGGCGGTCAAGCAGCTCCTGATCGACGCGGGCGCCGACGAGGCCGACGCGGAGGAGGCCGTCCTCCGGGCGATGCGAGAGGCTCGCGTCGCGGCCAGAGTCCGGCATCCGCACGCGATCATGGTGCACGACATCGTGGCGCACCAGGGAAAACCATGCCTGGTCATGGAGTTCCTGGAAGCGGAGAGCCTGACCGAACTTCTCACCCGCCACGGACCGCTGCGGCCCGACCAGGTGGCGCGGGTGGGCGCGCAGATGGCTTCCGCCCTGGCGATGGCCCACCAGGAAGGCATCGTCCATCGTGACGTCACCCCCGCCAACGTCCTGATCACCTCCGACGGCACGGCGAAGCTCGCCGATTTCGGCATCTCCCGCGCGGTCGGCGAAGGCACCGTGACCGGCAGCGGCTTCATCGTCGGCACGCCGGCCTACCTCGCTCCCGAGGTCGCGAACGGAGAGCTGGCCGACTTCCCCTCCGACGTGTTCTCGCTGGGCGCCACGCTGTACTTCGCGCTCGAAGGCGGCCCGCCGTACGGAACCGACGAAAACCCGATCGCGTTGCTGCAACGGGTCGCGCGCGAGGAGATCGTTCCCCCGCTGCACCACGGGCCGCTCGCGGACGTCCTGATGCGCCTGCTGGAGCGTGACCCGGGCGAGCGGCCCACGATGCTCGCCGCGCACGCCGCGCTGTCCGCGGTCGCCGAGGGCCGCCCGGTTCCGTCACTGGCCGTCCCGCGCCAGGGGACCCGCCTGGTGTCGTTCCGGCGGCCGAGGATGGGCCGCCGCTTGGCGGTGGCCGCCATGATCGGCGTGCTCGCCCTCTGCGGGACCATCCTCGCCAACGCGATGAGCGGCGGCACCCAGCAGCATCCCGGGAGTGCCGCCGGGGCCCAGCAGGCCCCGCCGCCGGAGAGCACGGCACAGACCTCGACCTCCGCCACGGAAACGGAGTCCACCGACCCCGACGCGGTGCAGGGTGCGGGGTGCCAGGCGCAGTACCGGGTGATCAACTCCTGGCAGGGCGGGTACCAGGTGGAGGTGACCGTGCGCAACGACGCTCCGGCCAACCTCAACGGCTGGTCGGTGAGCTGGTCGCTGCCCGACGGCCACCAGATCAACAACCTGTGGGACGGCACCTTGCGCCAGCGCGGTTCCTCCGTCACCGTCACCAACGCGAACTACAACGCGGTGGTCAAGGGACACGGCTCGACGAGCTTCGGCCTGGTGGCTACCGTGCACGGCAACCGGCCCGCCAAGCAGGTCGTCCTCACCTGCCAGGAGCTCTAACCCTCAGTGCTCCGTCACGAACGGGCGTGAACGAGCTGGGAAAGTCGTTCCGGGACAAGGGTGTCGGTGCGATCCCACAGCGCCGGGTCCACCGAATCACGTTCGGAGGCGTGCGTGATGTGCCCGAAACCGGCCACGGTGAGGAGTTCCGACATCTCGTCCGGGGCGAAGTAGCTGAGCCACGGCTCGCCGCTCTGGGCCGCGATCGGAGCGATGGCGTCCGCGTAGGCGCTCCCGCCCTCGTCCCGCATTTCCGGGGGGAGGATATAGGTCGCCACGATTTCCGCGCCCGGAGGCAAATGCGCGAGCGTGGCCGCCACGGATTCACGGGTGAGATACATGGTGACGCCCAGCCAGCTGAAAAACGACGGCCGCTCCGGGTCGAACCCGTGTTCCGCGAGCTGTTTCACCAGGGCCTGCGGGTCGTCTTCGGTGACAGCGACACTGAAATCCACACCCACGAACGAAACACTTTCCGGTAGGGCTGTTCCGGAGTGTTGAAGGGCCTGCCGCTTCCACTCCTGGCCTGCCGGGTGGTCGACCTCGAAGACCCTGACCGGAAGGTCGGTGCGGTAGGCGAAGGTGTCCAGGCCCGCGCCGAGGATCACGTACTGCCCGACACCGCGAGCCACGGCTTCGGCCAGTCTTTCCTCGGCATATCTGCTGCGGGTGGTGACCTGCACGCGCGCCGCCGACAGCAGCGGATGAGCACCGCTGCGGAGGTGATAGCCGAGGAGTTCTCCGGCCTTGTCCCCCAGCAAGGGGGCCGCGAGCGGATCCGCGAAAAGGTACGGCTCGGCGTCGACGAGAAGATGTGCGGCCCGCGCGGCGGCCGCGGTGAGCGCGGTCTTACTGGGTTCTCGAGTGGCACTCGGTTCGCGATTCACGCAGCGAAGCTACCCCCTGATTTTCCCATCATATCACAAAAAAGAAAATTCCGAAAGAGTGTGTTCGTCACAACTCCGGAGGGTGAGGCGGCTTTCGAAACGCCGGGGTGTGCCGGTGAGCGGATCGGTGAATTCCAGCGTCTGGGCGAGCAGTTGCAGCGGACGGGTGAAATCGTCCAATGTGGACTCGACCACGGCAGGGTAGAAGCGGTCGCCGAGGATGGGCACGCCGAGGCGGCTCATGTGCACCCGGAGCTGGTGTGTCCGCCCGGTCTCCGGAATCAGACGGTAGCGGCCGAGCCCGTGGCCGTGCTCGATCAACTCGATCCGTGTCTCGGCGTTCGGCTCGCCCGGAACCTCCTGGGCGGTCACGGTTCCGCGCTCCTTGACGATCCGGCTGCGCACGACGGCAGGCAGCGCGAGGCCGGGATCGTGCCGGGCCACGGCCTGGTAGGTCTTGCGCACCTTGCGATCGCGGAAAAGGGTCTGATAGGCGCCGCGGTGCTCGCGCCTGACCACGAACATGAGCAACCCGGCGGTGACCCGGTCGAGCCGGTGCGCGGGACTGAGTTCGGGCAGGCCCAGATCGCGGCGCAGGCGCACCAGCGCGGTCTCCCGGACGTGCCTGCCTCGCGGGATGGTCGCCAGGAAGTGTGGCTTGTCCACCACGACAAGACGGTCGTCGGCGTGGACGACCCCGATCTCGAACGGCACCGCGACCTCGTCCGGCAGATCGCGGTGGAACCAGATGAACTCGCCGCCGCGAAACGGCGTGTCCGGCCGGATCGGCCCGTCCTGGCCGACGATGCGCCCCTCGGCGAGCATCTCGTCGAGCCGTTCCGTTGGAAGTTTCGGGATACGCTCGACGAGGTGGTCGCGGATGGTGGCCCAGGAACCCTCGGCCGGCATCCTCATCCGCGCGGGACTCAACCCGTCACGCGGCGGAAGCGGGGCATCGGGCAGGCGTCTCACAAGGGAAGACTCTAGCCGTACCCGGACCACGCTCCGGGTATGTCCGGACTGTCCGTATCCGTCGGAGCACCGTCGATCACCGCCGGAACCGGACCGCTGCCTGCGGTGATACTCGCCGTGGCGTGATATCACGGAGTTGTCGGGGTGGTCCGATACCCTGTCCTACCGTGGGGCGCCCCTGCAGCACCACTTCGAGCTTCGCGACCAGGAGAACACCTCTGTGACTGCCTCTGCTGAGCCCTTGTACGGGGCCGACGACCTCACCCATCTCGAGGGACTCGAAGCGGTGCGCAAACGGCCCGGGATGTATATCGGGTCGACCGACAGCCGTGGCATCACGCACCTGTTCTCCGAGATCGTGGACAACGCCACGGACGAGGGTGTCGCCGGTCACGCCGGCCGGGTCGTGGTCACCCTGCACGCCGACGGCAGCGTCCAGGTCGACGACGACGGCCGCGGCATCCCCACCGACATCCACGCCAAATCCGGCCTTTCCGGCGTCGAACTCGTGCTGACCAGGTTGCACGCGGGCGGCAAGTTCGGCGGCAACGGTTACAAGACCTCCGGCGGGCTGCACGGCGTGGGCGCCTCGGCGGTGAACGCGCTGTCGCACCGGTTCGACGTGATCGTCAAGCAGCGCGGCAAGGTGCACGAGATGTCCTTCAAGCACGGCGCGCCGGGCATCTTCGACGGTCCGGGCCCGAAGGCGAAGTTCGTGGCACAGCCCGGTCTCCGCGTCACCGGAAGGATGAAGCGCGGCGAGCGGACGGGCACCTCGATCCGGTACTGGTACGACTCCCGCTACTTCGAGACCGGCGCGAAGCTCGACATCGAGACGGTGCGCGCCAAGCTGCGTAACACCGCGTTCCTCGTGCCGGGCGTGACGTACGTGTTGCGCAGCGCGAGCGAGGACACGATCGGTGAGGAGACCTTCCACTACCCGCACGGCCTGCGCGACATGGTCGACTTCCTCACCCCGTCGTCCGACAAGCCGGTCTGCGGCACGCTGATGATCACCGGCGAGGGCACCTACAAGGAGAACGCGGCCGACGCCAACGGCGTCATGCGGTCCAATGTGGAGCGTCACGCGGAGATCGAGGTGGCGCTGCGCTGGGGGACCGGTTACGAGCGCACGGTCGAGTGCTTCACCAACACCATCCGCAACCTGCACGGCGGCACGCACCGCAGGGGCTTCGAGCGGGGCGCCGTGCGGGCCCTGCAGGACGCCATCTCCAAGACCAGGGGCCTGCTCAAGCCCAAGGAGGACCTGCCGGTCCTCGACGACGTGCTGGAGGGGATGACGGCGGTCATCCACGTGCGCCTGCCGGAACCGCAGTTCACCTCGCAGACCAAGGACGAACTGTCCACGGCGGGGATCACGCGGGTGATCCAGGGGGTCATCGAGAAGAGCCTCAAGGCCTGGATCGAGGACCGGAAGACCAAGTCCGAAGCCAAGATCGTGCTGCAGAAGATCGTGGACGCCGGCCGCGTCCGGATCGCGCAGAAGCAGCAGAAGGACGCCGCCCGGCGCAAGACGGCGCTGGAAGGCGCCGCGATGCCGGCGAAGCTGGTCGACTGCCGCACCACCGGCGTCTCCCGCAGCGAACTGTTCCTTGTGGAGGGTGACAGCGCGCTCGGTTCGGCGCGGATGGCGCGGGTCTCGGAGTACCAGGCGCTGCTTCCGTTGCGCGGCAAGGTGCTCAACGTGCAGAAGGCCAGCCTCGGCGACACGCTCAAGAACGCCGAGATCGCCTCGATCGTGCAGGTGCTCGGGGCGGGCAGCGGCCGCACCTTCGACCTGTCGACGATGCGCTACGGCCGGGTGATCATCATGGCCGACGCGGACGTCGACGGTTCGCACATCCGCACCCTGCTGATCACGTTGTTCGCCAAGTACATGCGCCCCGTGATCGAAGACGGCAGGCTGTACGCGGCGATGCCGCCGTTGCACAAGCTCGTGACCAAGGGCCGCAACCCGGAGACGCACTTCACCTTCACCCAGCGGGAGATGGAGGCGAAGCTGTCCGAACTGGAGACGGCGGGCAAGCAGGTGATCAAGCCGGTGCCCCGGTTCAAGGGCCTCGGCGAGATGGACGCCGACGAACTCTGGCACACCACGATGAACCCGGCCACGCGCTCGGTCCGGCGGATCACGCTGGACGACGTGGACGCCGCCGAGGCGGCCCTCGAACTGCTCATGGGGGAGAAGGTCGAGCCGCGCCGCAACTGGCTGGTCGAATCCGCCGCGCGGGTCGACCAGGCCGCGATCGACATCTAGTTCGACCTCTAGGAGAGACAGACCCATGGCACGCCGTAAGACCCCGACCACCCGGGTCGATCCGAGCGCCTTCGACAGCGCGGGTGCTCAGGTCTTCGAAAACCCGGTGAAGACCGAGATCGAGGATTCCTACCTCGAATACGCCTACTCGGTGATTCATTCGCGGGCCCTGCCCGACGCCCGTGACGGCCTGAAGCCGGTGCACCGCCGGATCCTGTTCTCCATGAACGAGAACGGCTACCGCCCCACCCACGCCTACGTGAAGTCCTCCCGTGTGGTCGGTGACGTGATGGGCCGTTACCACCCGCACGGCGACACCGCGATCTACGACGCGATGGTCCGCCTGGCGCAGGACTTCTCCATGAACGCCCCGCTCATCGACGGACATGGAAATTTTGGTAGCCCCGACGATGGCCCGGCAGCGAGCAGATACTGCGTAGTAGGTGACACCAGGATCCGGCTGGCCGACGGGTCGAGCCCTCGCATCGCGGACGTGGTGAACCTCCCGGCGGACAGCGAGGCCGACGCCGACTTCGAAGTCCTCGACAAGGACGGCAAGGCGGTCCGAGTCACGAAGGTGTTCAACTCCGGCGTCCATCCGACGATCCGGATGACCACCAAAACCGGCTTCTCGCTCCGAGGCAGTGAGAACCACCTCGTTCTCTGCCTGGAGGCACCGGCGGGCGTGCCGCTGTTCCAGTGGAGGCGGCTCGACGAGGTCCAGCCGGGAACCGTCGTGTGCGTCGCCCGCAACGCCTGGATGCAGGTCGTGCCCACGGCACGCGAATACATGCTCGGCGTGCTCGCCGGAGCCTGGGTTTCGGAAGGCTTCGCTAGCGATCACAGAGCTGGCTTCAGCAATACGGACGAGCACTTCTTCGGTGAGGTGCTGGACGCTTACGACCGGACGATTGGCGGCGGTCGTCACGTCTACGAACGGCCCGGCAAGCCCAACCGAAAGCCTCTTTATGACCTCCGTATCGTGGGTGAAGGCCGTATGTCGGCGTTCCGCGCCAGCCCCCTCGGGGAGCTAATCGGCCACCATGCGAGGGACAAGTTCGTGCCCGAGTTCGTCTGGAACTCTGGGTGGGGCGTGAAGCGGGCGTTCCTGATGGCGCTCTTCGAAGGCGACGGCTGCGCCCGGGTCGCGGCTGACGGGTTCGCGATCCACTACACGAGCTACAGCGAACGCCTGACCGCTGAAGTTCAGGAGATGCTCGCCGAGTTCGGGGTCATCGCGAGGCATTGCCGTGACACGCGCGCCAGCGGTTCCGTCGAGCATCGCCTCGTCATCTCGGGCCTGCGAAATGTCCGGGCCTTCGCCGATCGTGTCGGATTCCTGAAGACGAAACAGGCGAAGCTGGCGCAACTACTGCGTCGGGAGGTGCTGCGGCCACACAGGCTCAGCCAGGACAAGGTTCCGTTCGTCGCCGACTACGTTCGCGGTGCGCTCGACTTCGACCGGCGTGGCAGCGGCCGCAAGTGGCTGGTCCAGCACAACTTCGACCGTGTCGAACGCTGGGAGACCGAGCGGCTCCGGATCATCGACCGCATCAAGGACACCGAGGTCCTGGCCACGATCCTGCCGGTCATGGACTCCGGTTACCGCTTCGAAGAGGTCACCGAAGTCGCGGCCGACACGCCTGCGGAGGTCTACTCGGTCCGAGTCGACTCCGATGACCACTCCTTCCTCGCCGGTGGCTTCGTCAACCACAACACCGAAGCGAGAATGTCGCCCGAGGCGATGCTGCTCGTCGGCGAACTCGGTGAGGAGACGGTCGATTTCCGGCCGAACTACGACGGTTCGTTGCAGGAGCCGTCGGTGCTGCCCGCGGCCTATCCCAATCTTCTGGTCAACGGCACGTCCGGGATCGCGGTCGGGATGGCGACCAACATGATCCCGCACAACATGGGCGAGGTCATCGGCGCGGCCCGCTGGCTGATCAACCATCCGAACGCCACGCTGGACAAGCTGATGGAGTTCGTGCCCGGCCCGGACCTGCCCACCGGCGGCATGCTGCTCGGCCTCGACGAGGTGCGCAAGGCCTACGAGACCGGGCGTGGTGTGGTCCGGATGCGGGCGAAGGTCGAGATCGGGCCGCTGGAGGGGAGCCGGGGCAGGCAGGGCATCACGGTCACCGAACTGCCCTACGGGGTGGGGCCGGAAAAGGTGATCGAGAAGATCACCGACGAGGTGAACAAGTCCAAGCGCCTCACCGGGATCGCCGACGTCAAGGACCTCACCGACCGGGAGAACGGCACCCGGCTGGTGATCGAGTGCAAGGTGGGCGTGAACCCGCAGCCGCTCTTGGCCGACTTGTACCGGCTGACGCCGCTCGAGCAGTCCTTCGGCATCAACAACCTGGTGCTGGTGGACGGGCAGCCGCGCACGCTCGGGCTCAAGCAGTTGCTGGAAGTGTTCCTTGGCCACCGCTACGAGGTGGTCACCCGCCGCACCCGCTACCGGCGGCGCAAGCGCGAAGAGCGGTTGCACCTGGTCGAGGGTCTGCTCATCGCGCTGCTGGACATCGACAAGGTGATCCGCCTGATCCGGAACAGCGAGAACGCGCAGGAGGCCAAGGACGGCCTGATGAAGCGGTTCAAGCTCTCGGAGATCCAGGCGACGTACATTTTGGACACTCCGCTGCGCAGGCTGACCAAGTACGACAAGCTCGAACTGGAACAGGAGCAGGACCAGCTGCGCGAGGAGATCGCCGAGCTGAGCAAGATCCTCGACGACGAGTCCGTCCTCAAGCGTCTCGTCTCCAGCGAACTCGCCAAGATCGCCAAGGAGTTCCGCGCCGAGCGGCGCACCTCGCTGATCGACGGCGATCTCAAGGAGGTGCTGGCCGCTTCACAGCCGGCCGGGCCGCGGGAGGTCGCCGACGACCCGTGCCAGGTCATCCTGTCGGCCACCGGTCTGGTGGCGAGGACGGCCGCGGAGTCGGAGGAGGCGCCCGAGGGCCGCCGCCGCAACGGCCGTGCCAAGCACGACACGGTCGCCGCCGTCGTGCATTCCACCGCGCGCGGCCAGGTTCTGCTGGTCACCAGCCGCGGCCGCGCGTTCAAGACCGACGTACTGCCGTTGCCGGTGTTGCCGGAACAGGCGGGCACGGTGTCCCTGCGGGGCGGGATGGCCGCCCGCGAGCTGGTGCCGCTGGAGAAGGGCGAGCGAGTCGTGGGTATCGCGCCGCTCGGCGAGCAGGCGGCCGAGGCGCACGGGCTGGCGCTGGGCACGCGGAACGGCGTGGTCAAGGTGGTCATGCCGGAGTGGCCGGTCCGGGCGGACGAGTTCGACGTGATCGGGCTCAAGGACGGCGACGAGGTGGTCGGCGCGGCCTGGCTGACCGACGGCCGGGAGACCCTGGCGTTCATCGCCTCGGACGGGTCGCTGCTCCGGATTTCGGTGTCGCTGGTGCGCCCGCAGGGCATCAAGAGCACCGGCATGGCCGGGATCAAGCTCGTCGACGACGCCGAGGTGGTGTTCTTCGGCGCGGTGCGCACGGACGATCCCGAACACGGTGAGCCGATGGTGGTCACCGCGACCGGCGCGACCGTCAAGGTGACACCGTTCTCCGAGTACCCGGCCAAGGGCCGCGCGACGGGCGGGGTGCGGGCGCACCGCTTCCTCAAGGGTGAGACGCGAATCACGGTGGGCTGGATCGGCTCGCGCCCGGCGGGTGCGGCGAAGAACGGCGATCCGGTCGAACTGCCGAAACCGAACCAGCGGCGCGACGGATCCGGTTCCGCGCACCCGGGGCCGGATGTGGTCGGGCATGTGATCGAACGCGGATGACTCTTTCGGGAAAGAGCACGACGGAGTGCCGGGCGACGCGCGGGTCGCTAATCTCGTGGCATGGTCAGGGAGGTGAGCGCGGAAGACAGGCTGAAGCTGATCGGGTTCGCGAGCGATGACGCCATCGCTCATCTCGAAGGCCAGGACATGCTCGACGAGGTGCTGGAAGGCGTGCGGCGGGTGTTGCGCGTCGATACGGCCGTGATCCTGCTTCTCCAACCCGACGCGCGTGAGCTTGTCGCGACCGCCGCGCTGGGCATCGAACCCGAGGTCCGGCAGGGCGTGCGGGTGCCTCTCGGCCGGGGCTTCGCCGGTTCGATCGCGGCCACCGGGAAGCCGGTGGTGCTGGAGCGGATCGACGAAACCACCGTGGTCAACCAGCTGTTGTGGGAAAAGGGCATCCAGACGTTGCTGGGCGTGCCGCTGATCGTCGGCGGCGACGTGCTCGGGGTGTTGCACGTGGGCACCTTCCGGCCGCACAAGTTCACCGACGAGGACATCGAACTGCTCCAGCTCGCCGGCGGCCGGATAGCGCTGACCGTGCAGGTCCAGCGTTCGCACGCGCTTCGCGCCGCGGCGGGAGAGTTGCAGCGCAGCCTGTTGCCGACGCGTCTGCCGTCCGTGCCGTTCCTCGACATGGGCGCGCGGTATGTGCCGGGTGGCCGCGCGAACGTCGCCGGTGACTGGTACGACGTGTTCACGCTCCCGTCGGGGTGGCTCGGCGTGGTGATCGGGGACGTGGTCGGGCACGACCTGCCCGCAGCGGTGGTGATGGGGCGGCTGCGCAGCGCGTTGCGCGCCTACGCGCTGGATGCGAGCGATCCCGCCGAGGTACTGACCCGCCTCGACCGGATGGCGCAGCATTTCGAGCCGGGCATCATGGCCACCGTCCTCTACGGCATGCTCGAACCCGGTTTCGAGCGGATCCACCTGTCCTCGGCCGGGCATCTCGCACCGGTGCTGGCCTTCCCCGACCGGCCGGCGGTGATGCCGGACCTTCCGGTCGACACGCCGATCGGGGCGCTGCGGGGTGTCGTCCGGCACACCACGGCCGTGGAGATGGGCCCCGGCTCCCTGGTGTGCTTCTACACCGACGGGCTGGTCGAGCGGCGGAGGAGTTCGCTCGACAGCGGTCTCGGGCGGCTGCGGGAAGTGGTGCGCACCGGCCCGGCCAACGTGGTCGCGGCGAACGTGATGGCCGAGCTGGTGGGCGACGAGGTGCCCGAAGACGACATCGCGTTGCTGGTGGTCCGTCGGCAGGACGCCGCCGAGGTCGGCCCGCTGGACGTGGTGACTCCGGCCGTGCCGGAGGTGCTCAAGGACATCCGCGCGGCGATCAGGCGGTGGCTCACCGCGGTCGGCGCCGACCAGGACGCTCTCGCCGATGTGCTGCTCGCCACCGGAGAAGCGTGTACGAATGTAGTCGAGCACGCCTACGGCGCGGCCGGCGGCGACGTGGCCCTTCATCTCGAGCGCGTCGGCCCGGACGTCGTGGCCACCGTGCGGGACAAGGGTGGCTGGCGTTCCCCACGCGGAACCAATCGCGGGCGCGGCATCATGCTCATGCGGCAGTGTTGTGACGAGGTCCGGGTCGACCGGACGGAGGAGGGGACCGAGGTCGTGATCCGGCGGAACCTGAATCACGAGCGGGAACAATGACCACGCCGAACGTGGAGTTCCACACTCAGGGTGAGGCGGTGGACATCCGGCTCAGCGGGGAGATCGACCTGGCCAACGCCGCCGCGGTGCAGAACGAGATCAATGCCGCGATCGACAATCACGTCAACGCGGTGCGGGTGGACCTGAGCGATGTCACCTATTTGGACAGCGCCGGGCTGCGCATCCTGTTCACTCTGGCCGGACGGTTGCGGACGTTGCAGACGACGTTGGAACTGGTCGTCCCGTCCGGTTCGCCGGTGCGCCGGGCGGTCGAACTGTCCGGGTTGGAACCGTTCACGCGATTGCGGAACGCATGAATCTTGCCGCGACACGCGGTTGCCAAGCTGGCCACGGTGACTTCACGGGGGGACGAGCATGAACGCGCTGCCTGATGTGCTGCCGGTCGACGCGGGGGAAGCGACGTTGGTCGGACGGGTCTTCGATCCCGAGAGCGGGCCCTGTGTGGTGGCCGTGCGCGGGGAGAAGGTGGTCGATCTGACCTCCGCCGAGCCGACGATGTCCGGTCTGCTGGAGCGCGAGGATCTGCTCGACATCGTCAAAGGCGCGGGTGGACGCGAGTGGCCGCTCGCGGACGTGCTGAGCGGGCGGTTGACGCCGCTGGCGCCGTGCGACCTGCAGGTCATCAAGGCGTGCGGGGTCACGTTCGTGCGCAGCATGGTCGAGCGGGTCATCGAGGAGCGCGCGAAGGGGGACCCGAAACTCGCCGCGGACATCCGGAACCGCATCGAGGACGCCGTCGGCGGAATGATCGGTGGTCTGCGTCCCGGGTCGCCGGAATCGGTGCGGGTCAAGGAACTTCTCGTGGCCGAGGGGCTGTGGTCGCAGTACCTGGAGGTCGGGATCGGCCCGGACGCCGAGGTGTTCACCAAGGCGCCGGTCCTCTCGGCGGTCGGCACCGGGGCCGAGATCGGGGTGCCCGCGTATTCACGGTGGAACAACCCGGAGCCCGAACTGGTGCTGGCGGTGACCTCGGACGGCCGTGCGGTCGGTGCGACCCTTGGCAACGACGTGAACCTGCGCGATGTCGAAGGCAGGAGCGCGCTGCTGCTGAGCAAGGCCAAGGACAACAACGCCTCCTGCGCGATCGGCCCGTTCCTCCGCTTGTTCGACGACGCTTTCGGGATCGACGACGTGCGTGGTCTGGACATCGAACTCACGGTCACCGGGACGGACGGTTTCGTGCTCGAAGGCACGAGTTCCCTGCGCGAGATCAGCCGGGACGTCCTGGATCTGGTCGCGCAGACGGTGGGGCCGAATCACCAGTACCCCGACGGTTTCGTGCTGTTCACCGGCACCCTGTTCGCCCCGACGGCCGATCGTGACGTGCCGGGCGAAGGGTTCACGCACAAACTCGGCGACCGTGTCCGCATCGCCTCCCCCCGGCTCGGCGCGCTGACCAACGTCGTCACCCACGCCGAGAAGGCTCCACAATGGACGTTCGGAATCCGCGCCCTGATGGGAAACCTGGCCTCGCGGGGCTTGCTTTAGGGGGAGTCTCCGCTCGGATCACGGTTGCGAAAGCGAGGGGAAGACGAGGTCGCGGAGCGATTGGGTGGCCGAAATCGCTCGCTGGTGTTGCTCGATGTGAAGGTCGATCGAATCCATCGTGGCGGCTATTTCCCGCTGCGTCGCGACCGAAGGCAGCGCTATGACCAGCATCCGCAGCGTGACCGCGCTGATGTGGGGGATAGCCGTGGAACCTCGCGACTGAGCCATGATCCACTCGTTGACCTCGGCGCTGTTCAGGTAGTGCACGAGGTACTCGGGAACGACTTCGGCCCTGGTAGGACGTATGCGCATGCAACTCGGTCCCAAAGCCCACCCGTCTTCCGGCTCACGCACTAGTCCGTGCCGTCCCAGCGTGCCTGATCGTGCGCACACGATATCGCCCGAGCGAAGCAGATAATTCGAGAGCTTCTCAAATGTTTCGGGTTTGACCGTGTCCAGCTCTTCATGGCTGAGGTGGCCACGCTTGATGTTGCGCGGAAGTACGAGCGGGGTCCAACCCGGGACCGTCGTCCCACGCTCGCGATTCACCGTGCCCGGCCCTGCCTGAATGTCGCAGATCTCGCCGAGAGAAACTGTCCGCCATTCACGGGGAGCCGACCGGTGCAGTATCGCGAGATGAGCGTCGATTTCGGCGCGAGTTCTCTTCGCCCGCTCGGCCAACTTATCCAGCGTCCGTTGTACCGATCCGGACTTGGCCGAGGGTGTGTCCGTTCGCGAGCCCTGGAGGTCGGCCTCTTCGCCTACGTAACGTTGGGGCTGAAGGTTGTAGTCGTTCCGACGTATTTCCTCGATTGGTACCGGTCGCGCGAACCCGAGTGACTGGCCGAATTCTTCGCTGCTGCCGAATTCGCGCCAATTGCGGTATTCGTGAACAATCCTCACTGCCTCGTCACGGCGTAGTATGCGTTGGCTGTTCCTGGTACTCGCACCCATACGGGTGGCATCGATGAAGAGAACCTCTGACGGGTCAGCCTTTCCGTGCTTCGGTGTTCGGAGGACCCAGAGCGACACCGGGATACCGGTACTGGCGAAAAGTCCGGCGGGGAGAGCGACGATTCCTTCGACAACTCCAGCCTCAACCATGCTGCTCCGGATTTCCGCCTCACGGCCAGAGCGGAACAATGTTCCGCTCGGCATGAGAACTCCGGCGCGACCGCCTGGCTTCAACTTGTGCACCGCGAGTTGAAGCCACGCGAAATCGCCGATGCGCTGGGGTGGTGTGCCGAACGGCCACGCATCCTCTTCGACGTTGTTCGGAAGTTTGATACTGAAGGGTGGGTTGGACAGAATGACATCGAATCGTTCGCCGCCGAAAGCTCCACGTGTAATCTCCGGACCCCCGATGCGAAGGTCGGCCTTACCGCCGTGCACCGCCAGGTTGAGCAGCGTCATCCGGAGCGAGGCAGTATTCATCGCCTGACCACCTAGCGACTTCACGCCGTGTTGTGCCGCTGCGGTGAGGAATTCACCGGACCCGCACGACGGGTCATGGACGCCGTCGGCGCTCTGCGGGTCGATGATGTCCATCATGCAGCGCACCAGCGAACGAGGCGTGAAGTGTCCCCCGTGCTTGCCGAGGTCGCGGTGGGCCCTTTCCAGCAGTGTGTCGAACGCTGCGGCCAACTCCTCCTCTTCAAGGTCCATGCCCTCGAGAAGCTTGATCGTCTCCAGCATCTGTTTACTGGAAAGAGCAGAGGTGTCGTTGGGGAACAAGGGAACGTCGTTATCCGGAAGTCGTACACGACGAAGCATCTGACCCACGACGTGCCCGGATTCCTGTTGCGCGATCTCCCGCCAAAGTTCTTGGTCGGTACTGCGGAGGTAAAGCATGGCCATGAGGAAATCGACGGCGGTCATGAAGTCGAAGTCTCCCCGCAGTAGATCCACGCTCCGCCACAGTTCGCTCGTCCGATCAGGGCGGGCTGTCGTCTGGATACGCGGCTCAGCCTGGGTGCCGGGAGTAAGTACGCCCCTGTTGCGGATGAATCTGTCACTGTAGACGGTGCCTGGTGTCTCGCCAGGCTTCAGATTGTTACTGGCGATCTTGCGTCGGCCGAGCCAGCGTGCGATCTCGTCTGCGTCGAACAGTTCCTGGCCCGACACCATGGTAGGGCGGGGAAAGTCGCTCAGTGGTGCGAGCGCCCACCAGTCGGCGCGTCCGAACCGGACCCCAGTTCCCGGTGCAGTGCGTTGCGCAGAGTGATCTCGGGGAAGTGCAGAAGCGGGTAAAACGCCATCGAGATGGCGATGTTCCACACGTACAGACGCCACGCGGTGGCTCGGTCGTCGCCACACTCGGCGAGGTATGGTGCGAACCTCGCCTCGGAAATGGCGTCACCTATCCAGTCGCCGGCATCGTCGGTCAGAGTCATCTTCGCCCCCAAGGATCGAGGTACCACGGCAGCCTGACCCGTGGTAGAGTGCAGATGTAAGCCCCAGGTTCGCCTCTGCTTCGGCATGCCACCTGGGGCCTCGTATTGAGGGGGCCCGAGTTCGGAGCCGCCAAGTCCACGCGTTGGCCACGATGACATTCCGGCCGTCGAAGGCGCGGCGGAAGGCATCTGGGTATTTCGTGGTCCCGACCGGGATATCGGCGGTGATGAAACTACGCGGTACCCCGTAGAGGACGCGCGTGATCTCGTGGACCGCCTTGCCCAGGTCTTGAATTGTCGGGGAGACATTACGCCGCTGGTCAGAGGCCGTCCAGAGTGGAGAGGCCCGCACCGGCAGTCGCGCGGAGCGTGCCCGTTGAGGGTGGTGGTGGGCGACGGGAGCTCTAGTGCGAGTCCCGCGGCACGGCGTGGCCTCGGCTGCCCAGCAGGAAGTCGAAGTCGGCGCCCTGGTCGGCTTGCAGCACATGCTGGGTGTAGAGCCACGCGTAGCCGCTGGTGTGCGCGGGTTCGGGGGCGACCCATTCCGCGCGGCGGCGGTCGAGCTCGGCGTCGTCGACTTCGAGGGTCAGTTCGCGGGACGGGACATCGAGGGTGATCTCATCGCCGGTGCGCACCAGCGCGAGCGGACCGCCCAGCGCCGATTCCGGGGTCACGTGCAAGACCACGGTGCCGTAGCCGGTGCCGCTCATCCGGCCGTCGCACACCCGCACCATGTCCGTCACGCCGGCCTGGATCATCTTCTGGGGCAGCGGCACGTTCGACACCTCGGGCATGCCCGGATACCCCTTCGGGCCGGCACCCCGGATGACCAGCACGGTGTTCTCGTCGACATCGAGATCCGGATCGTCACACACGGCGTGGTACTCCTCGGCCGAGTCGAAGACGAGCGCGCGGCCGCGATGGGTGAGCAGGTGCTCGGACGCGGCGGACTGTTTGATCACCGCGCCGCCGGGGCAGAGATTGCCGCGCAGCACGGCCGTGCCGGTGCCGGCCGGCTGGAACGGTGACTCGATCTTGGTGATCACTTCGTCGTTGAAGCATTCGGCGCCGGCCACGTTGGCCTCCACGTCGTTCCCGGTGACCGTGACGCTTCCGGCGTGCAGGAGACCCGCGTCCACCAGTCGCTTCATCACCACGGGAAGGCCGCCCGCGTAACAGAAATCCTCCATCAGGAACCGGCCGCTGGGCATCAGGTCGACCAGCGTGGGCACCACGCGGGCGAGCGCGTCGAAGTCGTCGAGTTCCAGCTTGACCCCAAGCCGTCCGGCGATCGCGAGCAGATGGATGATCGCGTTGGTGGAACCGCCGATCGCGGCGTTGACCCGGATCGCGTTCTCGAACGCCTCGCGCGTCAGGATCCGGGACGGCCGCAGCTCTTCGCGCACCATGTCCACCACGCGAAGCCCGGCCTCCTGCGCGATCTCGAACCGTCGCGCGTCGACGGCGGGCCACGCGGCCGAACCGGGCAGCTGCATGCCCAGCGCCTCGGCCATGCACGCCATCGTGGAGGCGGTGCCCATGGTCATGCAGTGCCCGTTCGAGCGCGCCATGCAGCCTTCGGCGAAGAAGCACTCTTCCTGCGTCATGCGCCCGGCCTTGAGGTCCTCTTCGAACTTCCACACGTGCGTGCCGGAGCCGACATCGGTGCCGCGGTACTTGCCGTTGAGCATCGGACCGCCGGTCACCATGATCGCCGGGACGTCCACGCTGGCCGCGGCCATCAGCATCGCGGGGGTGGTCTTGTCACAGCCGGAAAGCAGCACCACGCCGTCGAGCGGGTTGGCGCGGATCAGCTCTTCGACCTCCATCGCCATGAGGTTGCGGTAGAGCATCGCGGTGGGGCGCATCAGCGTCTCGCCGGTGGCCATCGTGGGGAACTCCAGCGGGAATCCGCCCGCCTGCCACACGCCGCGCTTCACCGCTTCCGCGACCCGGTGGAGGTGAGCGTTGCACGGGGCGAGTTCCGAGGCGCTGGTGGCGATGCCGATCACCGGCCGCCCGTCGAAGACCCCGGCACCGAAACCCTGGTTGCGCATCCACGACCGGTAGATCATCCCGGCGCGGCCGGTCGCGCCGAACCATGCCCTGCTGCGAAGTTCGCCCGTCACGCTTGCCCCTCTCCCTTGAGAACTCGCGTACCGGAAACGTTAAATCATTTGATGAATGATTGTCCAGGTCGCCCGGTGAGAACGCCCAGCGCCGCCAGGAGCCGGTCGACGTCGTCGCTGTCGGTGTAGGGCGCGATACCGGCCCGGACCGCGCCGGTATCGCCCAAGCCGAGGTGCCGCGAGCATTCCAGCGCGTAGAAGCTTCCCGCCGGCGCGTTGACACCCCGCTCGGCGAGCCCTTCGTAGACCTTCGGTGGCGGGATGTCCCGCACCGAGAAGAGCACGGTCGGTGTGCGACGGCGGCTGGGGGAGCCGTAGCGGATCACACCGGGGATCTCGGCGAGGCCGTCGTCGAGGCGGTGGAGCAGACCGTCTTCGTACTCCTCGACGGCCCGCATCGACGTGACGACACGATCGCGGCGGGTGCCCGTGCCGGGCATCAGTCCGGCCAGGAAGTCGATCGCCGCGGTCGTTCCGGCGAGGAGTTCGTAGGGCAGCGTGCCGAGTTCGAACCGTTCGGGCACCGCGTCGGTGGACGGCAACAGCTTGTCGGGGTGCAGGGTTTCCAGCGTTTCCGGGCTCGCCGCCACGACGCCGAGGTGTGGACCGAGGAACTTGTACGGAGAACAGGCGAAGAAGTCCGCACCGAGCGCGTCGATGTCGATCGGGCTGTGCGGTGTGAGGTGCACACCGTCTACATAGGACAGAGCGCCCGCCGCCCTGGCGCTCGCGGTGATCTCGGGAACGTCGGGCCGGGTGCCGAGCAGGTTGCCCGCCGCGGTGACCGCGACCAGCCGGGTCCGCCCGGACAGCAGCGTGGTCACGGCTTCGGGCGGGAGTTCGCCCGTGCCGGGGTCGAAATCGGCCCACCGCACGGTCACCCCGCGCGCTTGCGCGGCCTGCACCCACGGCCGGATGTTGGCGTCGTGATCGAGGCGGGTGACCACGATTTCGTCGCCGGGCGCCCAGTTCTTGGCCAGGGCACGGGAAAAGTCGTAGGTCAGCTGCGTCATGCTGCGGCCGAAGACGACCCCGCCGGGCCGCGCGCCCAGCAGGTCGGCGACCGCCGCGCGCGCCTGTCCGACGATCTCCTCCGCCCGGCGTTCGGCCGCGGTGACGGTGCCCCGGTTGGCGATCGCGCCGGTCAGCGCCGCGGCCACCGCCTCGCCGACCACGGCGGGAACCTGCGAGCCGCCGGGCGAATCGAAATGCGCCGCGCCTTCGGCGAGCGCTGGAAAGCATGCACGTATCCGCTTCACGTCGTAACCCACAGGTCCAACGTAGAGGACATTTCAAGCAGTGTTTCCAAGGCGCGCGATCGGATTCGCGTAGACGGGCCGTGGCTCTCGCGGTCGGCCTCCTTGAGGCAGGTAGGCGGCCCGCCTCCGAAAATCCGAAGCCTCCGGCACCCGCGCGCACTCTACTCACCTCATGCGAAACACGGGCTTTTGAACACACGTCAGGCCGCGAAGGTCTTCCGGTAGTCCGCGGGGGCCACGCCGACGATCTTGTGAAAGTGGTGCCGTAGGAGCGCCGCGTTGCCGAAACCGCACCGGCGCGCGATTTCCTCGATGCCGAGCGCGGTGTCCTCCAGGAGCGTGCGGGCGTGCAGCACGCGCTGGGTCGACAGCCAGCGATGCGGCGTGGTGCCGGTTTCGGCGACGAACCGGCGCGCGAAGGTGCGTTCGGACATCGCCGCGCGCCGTGCCAGCGCGGCGACCGTGTGGTCCTCGGCGAGATGATCGAGCATCCAGTTGAGCACCGGCTGCAGGCTGTCCGCGGTGCATTCGGGGATCGGCAGTTCGATGTACTGCTGCTGCCCGCCCTCGCGCTGGGGCGGCACCACCATGCGGCGGGCGATGGCGTTGGCGGGCCCCGAGCCCAGTTCGCGACGGACCAGGTGCAGGCAGGCGTCGATGCCGGCGGCCGTGCCCGCGCTGGTGATCAGGTCGCCCCCGTCGACGAAGAGGACGTCCGGATCGACCTGTGCCAGGGGAAAACGTTTGCGGAACTCGTCGATGTGACGCCAGTGGGTGGTGCAGCGGCGGCCGTCGAGGAGCCCGGTCGCGCCCAGGAGGAAAGCGCCGCTGCACACGCTGAGCAGCGTCGCGCCGCGCGCGTGGGCGGATCGGACCGCGTCCAGGATCGCGGGCGGGTAGTCGTCGCGGATGCTGGCCGCGGGCAGGGCCACCAGATCCGCGCCGTCGAGTCCTTCGAGACCGTGGTCCGGGGTCATCGTCACGCCTACCGACGATCGCAACGGCTCGCCTGGCTTCTCCCCGCACACCCGGAACTCGATGGGCGGCACGCCGTCCTCGGTGCGGTCGATGCCGAAGACCTCGCAGACCACCCCGAACTCGAACGGGGCGAGCCCGTCGATCAACACCGTCGCCACGGTCGTCAACATGGCAGTATCTTAACGCAGTCGGTCGGATCTGCCACTGTGGCAGGAAGTCATCTGGGCGCAAACTTCAGCCATGGTCTCTCTGATTCTCTTCCTGATCCTGCTGGTGGCCGTCGTTTACGGCCTGGAGCGCAACCATCGCCGCGAGCGGCCTCGCCTGCCGGTGGGCAGCGCCGACATCGAAGACCGGGACGAAGCCCGGGTGCTGTGTCAGGTTGCCCACCTAGAATGAGGTGACCTCACGACAGCAGGGGGCACCTCATGGCGGAGTCAGAGCCTGGACCGGTCGAGCCCGAGGTTCGCGCGGCCCTGGACCGGTTGACCGGACAGGTCGTGGCGAGCTTCGGCCGCACGCCGGACCCCAGGCTCAAGGCCCTGCTCACCGATCTGGTGCGGCATCTGCACGAGTACGTGATCGCCAACGACGTGACGCAGGAAGAATGGCAGGCCGCCATCGGCTTCCTCACCCGTGCCGGGCACATCACCACCGAGACGCGCCAGGAGTTCGTGCTGGCCTCGGATGTGCTCGGGGTCTCCAGCGCGGTCGACATGCTGGCCAACGCGCGTACGCCGGGCACCACGCCGTCGGCCGTCCTCGGGCCGTTCTACGTCCAGGGGCCGCCGCCCGCCGAACACGGGAGCGACATCGCGAACGGGCTGCCCGGCACTCCACTGTGGGTCGACGTGCGGATCACCGACACCGAAGGAAACCCGGTGCCGGACGTCTTCACCGACGTGTGGCAGTCCAATGAGGACGGTTTCTACGACGTGCAGTTACCGGATCTCGACGGACCCGTGCTGCGGGCGCGGTTCCACAGCGACGACGAGGGCCGGGTGAGGTTCTGGACGATCATGCCCAGCGCGTATCCGATTCCCGACGACGGGCCGGTCGGAGCGATGCTCTCCGCGACCGGGCGGCACCAGTGGCGGGCCCCGCATCTGCACTTCCTGTTCGGAAAGCAGGGTTACCACCGGCTGATCACCCAGCTGTTCGTGCGCGGCGGGCCCTACCTGGACACCTCCGGCGGCCAGGGCGACGCCGTCTTCGGCGTCAAGGACGACCTGATCGCCGACTTCGTCCCCGGGAACGGCCCGGCCCCCGCCGGCCGGGTGGTCGACGGCGAGTGGCGGCGGCTGGAGTTCACGTTCCGGATCAAGAAAGAATGAACGAGAACGTGCGGCCGGGTGTCAGGTCCGTCCGGGAAAAGGCCCCGGAAAAATGCCTGGAAAAGGCGTGGAGCCACAATGGCCCCATGCGATTGCTGGTGGTTGACGACGATTCGGACGTTCGGGACAGTCTCGCGCTGAGCCTGGAGTTCGAGGGCTATTCCGTGGCCACCGCGCCCGACGGTGAGCAGGCGTTGCACAGCGTCGAAGCCGAAAAGCCGGATCTGATGATCGTGGACGTGATGATGCCCGGCGTGGACGGGCTGGAGACGTGCCGCCGGCTGCGCGCGTCCGGCAGCCGGCTTCCGGTGCTCATGCTCACCGCACGTGACGCGCTCGGTGACCGCGTCACCGGTCTGGACGCGGGAGCGGACGACTACCTCGTCAAGCCGTTCGCGCTGGAGGAGTTGCTGGCCCGCGTGCGCGCGCTGCTGCGCCCGGCCCGGCGGAAGCGGTCCGAGCAGCCCGAGCGCGATGTGCTCCGGTTCGAAGATCTCGAACTCGACCCCGCCACCCGTGAGGTCTTCCGTGGCGGGCGCTCGATCTCGCTGACCCGCATCGAATTCGATCTCCTTTCGCTCCTGATGTCCGCGCCCCGTCAGGTCCTCACCCGTAAGCACCTGCACCAGGAGGTGTGGGGCCGTGAGCCGAACACGAACAACCTCGACGTCTACGTCGGGTATTTGCGCCGCAAGACCGAAGCCGGCGGCGAACCGCGTTTGGTGCACACCGTGCGCGGTGTCGGTTACGTACTGAAGATGTCATGACGCCGCGCCGGTGGCCCGCCCTGCTGAAACGCCCCGAACGCAGGCTGCTGCTCAGGAGGCGGATCGCGCTGGTCACCGGCCTGATCGTGGCGACCGCGATCCTCGTCGTCAGCGGGGTCGCGTGGCTGGTCACCGAGCACAACCTGCGCAGTGAACTCGACCAGACGCTGCTCGAGCGCATGCCTCCGCCGACTTCCGTCAACGCGAGGACACTGCCTCGCTTCGAGGCGTTGTGCACCAATCCGAATGCCCCTGCCCTGCAACGGTTCGTCGAAGGCCTGGAACTGCTGAAATCCGACGGCACGGTTTGTGCGCCACCGTCCCAGGATCGGGTCGTCGTCGCGCCGGGAGACGGCACGGTGACCGGACCCACGTTGCGTGACGGCATCACCGTTTCCGGCGCGCCGGTGCGCGTCCTGGCTTATCCGCTCGGGGCGGGGCAGGTCGTGCTGATCAGCCGTTCACTCGCCGACATCGAGCGCTCGCTGTCCCACCTCCGGGACGCGTTGATGGTGGCCGCCCTGGTCAGCGTGGCGCTCGCGGGGACCATCGCCCTGGTGCTCGCGCGCGCCGCGCTGGTGCCGGTGGAGCGGCTCACCGAGACCGTCGAACGCATTGCCAGGACCGAGGATCTGGAGACCCCGGTCGACGTGACCGGCCGCGACGAGACCGGACGGCTCGCCCGGGCGTTCAGCGCGATGACGGCGGCCCTGTCCGATTCACGGCGCCGCCAGCGTGATCTGGTCGCCGACGCGGCCCACGAACTGCGCACCCCGTTGACCAGTCTCCGTACCAACGTGGAACTGCTCGCCCGCAGCGAAGAACACGGCCGCCCGCTCGCGGCGGACGTGCGCGCCAAGATCATGACGAGCCTGCGGTCCCAGACCGTCGAATTCAGCGAGTTGGTGCAGGAGTTGGTGGTGCTGGCCCGCGACGAACGCGAGCTGAGCCGGGACGTGGTCGACGTGACGGACGTGGTGGACGCGGCGGTCCAGCGGGCGAGCAGCCGGGCGGGCGGGCATCACTTCGATGTCCGCGTGAGCCCTTGGCACGTCATCGGTGACGCGACGGCACTCGAACGGGTCGTGCTCAACCTGCTCGACAACGCGGTCAAATTCTCGCCCGCCGGGTCCACCATCACGGTGCGAAGCGAAGCGGGCCGCCTGACCGTTCAGGACGAAGGGCCGGGCGTGGCGGCCGAGAATCGAGCCCACGCCTTCGATCGGTTCTGGCGTTCGCCGGAGGCGCGCGGTATGCCCGGTTCGGGGCTCGGCCTGTCGATCGTCGCGAGTACGGTCACCGCGCACGGTGGGACGGTCGCGATGCCCGAACCACCGGACGGACGTGGCTGCCTGGTCCGTGTCGAGCTGCCGGTGTACATCTCACGGTGATGGCGGTTTTCCGCCAGCGCGAGGCCGTCGCGCCGGTAAAGCTGGTGGGTGACACCGGAAGGGAGGCAGGTATGCGACACACCATTGTGGACAGTCCAGTCGGTCCGCTGACGCTGGTCGCGGGGGACGACGGCGTCCTCACCGGGCTCTACATGGACCAACAGCGTTACCGGCCCGCCGAGTCGATGTTCGGCGATCGTGACGACGCGCCGTTCGCCGAGGCTGCCGGTCAGCTCGCCGGGTACTTCGCCGGCCGGCGAAGGGAGTTCGACCTCGACCTCGCGTTCAACGGCACCCCGTTCCAGCGGACGGTATGGCAGGAGCTACGCCGGATTCCTTACGGGGAAACGGTTTCCTACCGGGAACTCGCCGAGCGGATCGGGCGCCCGACCGCGGCGAGAGCGGTCGGCCTGGCCAACGGCAAGAACCCGGTCGGCATCATCGTGCCGTGTCACCGGGTGATCGGCTCGGCCGGCGATCTCACCGGCTACGGGGGAGGCCTGGACCGCAAACGGCAACTGCTGGAGTTCGAGCGCTCCGGTTGACCCGCCGGGCCCGGGCCAGGACGATCTCCCTGGAGACCGAACACAAGGGCGGTGGGGCACATGAGCGGACTGGTGCTGGCGGGACGGCGGATCGCGCTGCTGGACCGTGCCCGCGTCTACACGTGCGGTATCACGCCCTACGACGTCACACACCTCGGTCACGCGTCGACGTTCGTCTGGGTCGACACGCTGACCCGCGTGATGCGGCGGCTTCTCGGTGTCGAACCGATCGTGTGCCGGAACGTCACCGACGTCGACGACGTGCTCAGCGCGGCGGCACTGCGCGCGGGCACCCGGTACGACGATTTCGCCGCGTTCCAGCAGTTCGTGTTCGAGGGTGACATGTCGGCACTGAACGTCCGCACTCCCGAGTACGAACCGTGGGTGCACCGTTACATCCCGGCAGTGGTGCGCTTGGCGGAGGCGCTGATCGCCGTGGGCGCCGCCTACGAGCGTGGCGGGAGCGTCTACTTCCGTGGCCGGTCCGTGCTCGATCGGTCGGGCCTCGACGAAACCGAGGCCCTGGAACTGGCCGCCGAGTACGGCGGCCGCCCCGACGACGAGGCCAAGGACGACCCGTTCGACACCGCGGTGTGGCAGGCCGCGGAACCGGGTTACCCGGCGTGGCCGTCGCCCTGGGGGCAAGGCAGGCCCGGCTGGCATGCCGAATGCGTCGCGATGGCGTTGTCGGTGTTCGGGCCCGCCGTGGACCTGCATGCCGGAGGCGCGGACCTCCGCTTCCCCCACCACGCCTACCACGCCGCGATGGCCGAGCAGTTCAGCGGCGTCACGCCCTACGCGCGGGCGTGGTTCCACGCCGGCACCGTCACCGTCGGCGGTGCCAAAATGGCCAAGTCCGCCGGCAATCTCGTCCTGCTGTCGGACGTGCTCGGCGACTGGCCGGCCTCGGTCGTGCGGCTGTTGATCCTGGACCGTCCGTGGCACCAGAGCTGGGACTACCACCCGGATCTGCTGGACGCCGCGGCCGCCCGCCTCGAAAGCCTGCACCGAGCCGCCGGGCGCCCGGGCACCGCCTCGGCGACCGACCGCCTGCGCGACCTGCTCTCCGACGAACTCGACGTTCCCGCCGCCCTCGACCTCGCGATCGAGGCGGGAGGCGAAACCGCCCGCACGCTCATCCCCACCCTGGGCCTGAGCTGATCCTTCGCAGGGCATCGAAGGGTCAACGGTAGTTCCCGGTGTGGCCCGGTAAATCCCAGTAGGGTCGCCAGTATGGTGACCGCCGCCGCTTTGCTGGCTCGATACGTTCCCCAGAGCACCGACGAAGCCGCCGACGTGGCCCGGATCCGTCAACTCGTGGACACCGCGGACAATCCCTGGCACCGCGCGACCCCGCTGCACGTCACCGCTTCGGCGTTGATCGTCCACCGCGAGTCGGAGCGGGTGCTGTTGCGCTGGCACCAACGGCAGCGTGCCTGGCTGCACGTCGGTGGCCACGGCGACCCGGGCGAGACCGATCCGGTGGACATCGCGCTCCGCGAAGGGCGCGAGGAGACCGGACTGACCGACCTGACTCCATGGCCGGACCCCGAACTCGTCCACGTGGCGATCGTGCCGGTGCGCGCCAAAGGCGACGAGCCCGCCCACGAGCACGCCGACCTCCGATTCGTGCTGGCCACATCGCGCCCCGACACGGCCCGCCCGGAGAAGCCGGACGCCGAACTGCGCTGGCTCAGCCTCACGGAGGCACATGAGACGACCACATCGCCCAGCCTGCGGGAAACCCTGACGCGCGTGGAAAAGCTGCTTTCGTAGTCGGACAGGTGAGGACTGGATCCCGCGCATCCCGGGGGCGAGATCCGTTGTCTACCTTGACTTCTGTCGCGCGAACCTGGCCGGTCGGGGCTCGGCCGGCCAGGCTCGCCATTTCACACTTTCCAGTGAACGTGTCCTTTACCTACGCAACCGTGCTCACATGTTCGATAACATGGAGTCATGACCGTCCCCGATCTGCCCACCGTCTCCCGCTTTCCGGACCTGCCGGACTTCCCCGGCATACTGGTGACCCGGGAGGCGATGCTGCGCGAGATGAAGGACGTGCAGAAGCTGATGAACCGGTTGCAGGCCCGGCATTTCGAGGTGCTTGCCCGCTTCACCCGCACCGCCGAGGAGCCGGCGACGGTGCCGCAGGAACTCGCCCTCGCGCTGGCGATGGGCAAGCAGGCAGCGGAAAACCAGGTGGACCTCGCCATGGCGCTGGCCATCCGGCTGCCCCGGACGCTGGAAGCCATGCGGCGCGGAGACATCGACGGTTTCAAGGCGATGAAAATCCATGAACCGACCGTGATCCTCACCGACGAACAGGCCCGCCAGGTCGATGCCGTGATGGCGACGCGCCTGAACGGAAAAGATCCGGCCGGGCTGCGCAGATCCACGAACCTTGCCATGGCCAGGATCGACCCGGAGGCACATGCCGAACGCTGTTACGCGCGTCGCGCTCAGCGCAAGGTCGAACTCATCCCATCCGACGACGGGATGGTCAGGCTGTGCGGGGACCTCCCGGCCGAGGTCGGGACAGCGGCCTATACGCGAATCGATCGCGAGGCCCGCCGCCTCAGGCGAAGGGATAAGACGAAGACGCTCGACCAGCACAGGGCCGATGTCTATGCGGAGCTGTTGCTCACCGACAATCGCGGGGTTTATGTCGGTCCGCGTGCGGAAGTCTACGTCTACGTCGACGTCATGACGTGGCTCGGTCTCGACGACCAGCCCGCGGAAATGGCGGGCCACGGCGTGATTCCCGCATGGTTGGCGCGCAGGATCGCCTACGGGGACAACAGCACGGTACGGCGGTTGCTCACCGATCCGGAAACGGGACAACTGGTTTCGGTAGGCCGCAACGCTTATCGGCCGCCCAAGGATCTCGCACGGCTGATCCACGTCCGGGATCGCGAATGTAGATTCCCCGGCTGCCACCGACCGGCGCAGGTCTGCGATATCGACCACGGGGAAGAGTGGGTCGCCGATCAGGGTGAGACCGCGGACGAAAATCTCATCGCACTCTGCCGTCGCCACCATAGGTTGAAGCGACAACCGGGCTGGAGCTTTCATCTCGACAGAGCCTCCGGCCGCCTGACGGTGACGACTCCCACCGGTGACCAGTACACCGGCGATTCACCACCACTCCATGACCCCCGCACGCCCGAACCTGATGAAGACTCGTCCATAGTGGATCCTGGGATGACCGGCGATCCAGCGTCGGACAATGTCGCGTCCGATGGTCATGACACTGACGACGCCCACCCCCGAACCGACCACCCCGGCCCTGACGAACCGCCTTCATTCTGAGAAACCGTCTCATGCGCGGATCTTGTAACGGCCGGCACGCTCGTCGACGACCGTCGGATGGAGCGGAAGCCAGGTTTGAATCACCTCGCGCCTGACCGCGCCGGGTTGCGCAGGCTGTTCGATTCGTAGCAGGGATGGTGGGGATGAGCACCTTTTATCGTGGAATCTGGTCGGACTCGATCGAATCGGACCGTCGAGGGGCCGTACACTTGGCTCGAAGCTGCGTATCGGACTGGGCGCACGACCGCCCGGGTGCGCTGGACTTGCCAGACGGGGCCACGATAGCAGGCCACCGTGACATCACGGTGCGCACACTCGATGAGGACGACCACTACGGGTTCGAATTCGTCTCGGTGGACTCCGCACCCAAGGAGCCGAACGACGCTGTGTGGAAGACGGAAATCCGCGTAGTAGCGACCGGAGAGTCCGTTCATACGTGGGTGGAAAACAGCATGGAAACGACGAGCTTCACGCACCGGCCGGCCGTGGGACGTCCACGGGTTGTCGATGATCTCCTCGCGTTGCCGGGTAAGCATCTCCTGGGCACGCCGGTGTTCACCGGGGTGCAGCCGATCAAAGGCAATGAGGTCGGCCGGCATGTTCCGAAGGTGTTCCGCGTCTTCGACCGGCCGGATGTCACGATCGCGTCTTCCGAGGTGGTACGGCTCAAAGAAGAGTGGAGTGAACGGCTGGAACTGGAATACGCGGAGCGGAACCAGGTTGAACAGGATTTCGCCAGAACTCTCGATTACGCGGATCGTCTTCAGCATCAGGTGGACCGTCTTCAGGCGAAACTGGACTGGCTCCAGCGAAAGATGTCCGAGCAAGGCCAAGCGGAACTTTTCTGGTCGGCACCGGAAGGATCGATGGGGTCAAACCTTGCTTCGGAGGATGTGAACTGCGTCTCGGACGCGGTTATCGTGGCACAAGAGAATTTGGGGGACTATCTTTCTGTCCCAGAATCCGCGCCCCAGGAACTCGATGGCATCGACGCCGCAGCAAAGGCATTCGCCTGGGGTAATACGACATGGCGTGGTCTGCGTGCGCTGGCCGAGTATGCGAAGGCCAGGCGGTCGGGGTTCAATGGCAACTTCTGGACGTGGTGTGAGAATGGTGGCGCTCTGGTATGGTCCCCGTCGACCAAGAAGTTGGCGATGACGGAATCCGAGCCGGTCCTGAACAATGGGAAGCTGCGCAAACGGCGCGAGTTCGCGGTCAGTACGGAGGTGGACCCGAGCGGAGTCATCCTGATGACGGCGCACCTGAAGATCAGCGAAGGTGGTGGCGATCTCGCGCCTCGCGTGTACTTCCACGATGACACCGGCGGCAAAACGGGCAGGGTGCACGTCGGTTTCGTCGGCCCGCACTACCTTGTCCCGAACACAAAGTCCTGATCGCGCCGTAGCGCTACCTCGGGCACAAGGCAGCGCTACGGCGCTCAGTGACTCGATCAGGCGGTTTCGTCGGCGAGTTTCCCCGCGGCGATGAGGGCGCGGCCGATCTCGACGGCCTCGGTGGGAGTGAGGCTGTAGCCAGGGGAGTTGACCTCGCTGAGCAGGATGCGCGGTGTCGTTTCCCGCACGTGCTGTTCGAGGTCGATGTTGATTTCGGGGGATTCGAAATACCACTCGCCGTCCGCGCGTCGGCAGCGGATGGGGTTGCTTGTTGTCAGTTTGACGGTCGCGAGCTTGATCTCGGGGCGGTGGAGGCGGTCCTCGGGGAAGTCCGCGTCTCTGTGGCCGATGGTGCACCAGGGCGGGCAGGGGGTGGTTTGCCAGAAGGGCATACACTCTTGCATCGGGTCGACTCCTTTGCAGTCGATCAAGGCCTCCGGTTGGTGTTGCCGCACCGCCGGGGGCCGTCTTTTTTGTTGGCCTGAAAGCCATTCTAGTGGGCTGTTTCGGTTTGTTGACGCTTCTATCGTCACTGAATCGGGGGATCCTGTTGAGGTTGATCTCCGGCCGACTCGGCCATCGCCTCGTTGGCAGCCGGGCATCCGGCGCGAACCCGTCCGGGTGAACAGTCGCCCGATTCGACCCTGGACGGCCAGTTGTCGACCACGATATCGAGCATCCGGTAAGGGGGAGGCGGCGGGTGCCAAACAGCGGCGGCGGTTGCGTCGGCAAGGTCACCGGTTGGACGATCGTCGTGGTCCTCCTCGTCGTTTTGATGCGCTCTTGCGGCGTCGACCTTGGCCTGTTCAGTAGCAGCGCGTGCGACGCGCCGACAGCGGCAGGCTCCCTCGCGTTCGGCGACTCTGGTGACTGTGAAAAGCTCAAGCGTGCCGCCATTGACCCGAGTTGGGCGGCGCAACAGCGACAACGTAGCGAATTACGCAATGGGAAGGTCACGACCAGCCTGTTTTTCGAGACCAGCCCTG
This sequence comes from Amycolatopsis pigmentata, assembly GCF_042684065.1. Taxonomy (NCBI): domain Bacteria; kingdom Bacillati; phylum Actinomycetota; class Actinomycetes; order Pseudonocardiales; family Pseudonocardiaceae; genus Amycolatopsis; species Amycolatopsis pigmentata. The sequence continues at coordinate 197,694 of NZ_JBHUKR010000021.1, forward strand.
AAAGCTATACCGCGTTGAGCAGCGGGCACGACGACCTTTCCGAACAGGCCGCGTCGATCCTCACCGATGCGGGGTACAGCGACATTGACCCGGATCCCGCGACCCACGCCGAAGTCAAGGTCGCTGTGAAGATGCGAGAGGACGAGGCTGCTTTCGGTGTGCTGGTCATCAACAACACTTACGTTTGCGGGCAGAGTGGACCGATGGGCTGCCGCGACGCTGTTGCCGTGATCCTGCCGGAAGGTGCGACACTGTACATCTGGACGAAGAACGCCCGTCAGGTGCTCGCGATCAAGGGAAGGGGCTCGTGATGACTCCCGCCACCGGTCCAGTCACCACCGTGATCTTCGCCGGTCGTCCGCTCCCTGAGTCGGTTCCTCTCGGCACTCGCGAGGACGTCGGCTGGGCGTTCGCCTATACGGACGAGCAGCGCCGGTCCCTGATCGAGGAGATCAAGACGGAATTGACCGGCGACGGGCGCCAGGAATGTGCCATCTACTCGTGGGACCGTCCGTGCCGGTCGACGATGGAGTACACGCGCGACGAACTGACCGGCGGCAACGTGTGGATGAACATCGGCGTCGCCGAGTTCCCACCGCAGGGGCTGACTGCCGTCACCGAATATGGTCACGGTGCGCTGGTCTTCCACGTCGAACACGAGGGCGGTTCCCGGTTGTTCTTCGGCGTCAACCACGACCCGTTTCCCTCACCTCCGGTCATCCGTTACGACACCGGCGGAGATTCGCTGTTCCCGCGTCGATCGGTCTTCTCACTCGGCCGGCTTCATGCGGCGGTCGAGGAATACATCCTGACCGGTCAGCGGCCCACCAACGTCGGCTGGACGGAAAACAGGCGCAGCGATCTGCCGCGGTTGGACCCGAGATGGTAACGAGTCTTCGTTTTGTCCGCGGGCTCCTCAGGCGTGTGCGGATGCTCAGTCCTACACTGAATCAGGCTAGAACCCAATGAATCAGGCAGCTTGAGGAGAAGGCGTGTCAGCAACCGACCTCGGTGCACGCATCGAACGCGCCAGGGAATCCAGGTCGCTGAGCCAACGCGCTTTGGCTGAGGCCAGTGGAGTGCCGCAGTCCACACTGTCGCGCATCATCGCGGGTCTCCAGCCTGTGAAGATGCCGGAGGTGGTCGCCATTGCCCGGGCTACGGGCCACGCCGTGGCGCAGTTGACCGACAACTCACCGATCAGTGAGCGAGTGCTGTGCGTCGCATGTGCCACGAACGACACGGACCTGTCCGCCATGCGTGACAAGTTGATGTGTTTCTTCGAACTAAACGACTACCTCGAAGACCAAGCCATCCCTGCCTGGTAACCCGGCACGCCGCCGCTTCGGGCGGCGTGATCGCGCCGGACTCCTTATCCTGGAGGTGATGGGAGAGATCCGAGTGGGCACGGCCGGATGGACCGACAAGACGCTGATCGCGTCGGGCTGGTATCCGGAGGAGGCGGACACGCCCGAAAAGCGCCTGCGCTACTACGCCGAGCAGTTCCGGATCGTCGAGGTGGATTCCAGTTACTACGGGCTGCCGGCCGAGCGTACGGCGACGCTGTGGGCGGAGCGTACGCCGGAGGGTTTCCTCTTCAACATCAAGGCGTTCCGGTTGTTCACCCAGCACCCCACCCGGATCGCGGCACTGCCCAAGGACCTGCGGCCGGATCCGGAGAAGCTCGGCAAGGACACGGTGTATCTCCGTGACGTGCCGGACGAGGTGGCCGGCGAGGTGTGGGAGCGGTTCCTCGGCGCCATCGAGCCGTTGCGCACGACCGGAAAGCTCGGCACGATCCTGTTGCAGTTCCCGCCGTGGTTCACCATTTCCCGGCCCAACAAGAATTATATTCTGTCCTGTGTGGAACGGCTCACGCCGCGATACCAGGCCTGTGTGGAGTTCCGCCACCGGTCGTGGCTGAGTGAGAAGAACCGTGAGGAGACCCTGGAGTTTCTTTCGGGAAGCCGGATTCCGCTGGTCTGCGTCGACATGCCTCAGGGGTATGCTTCGTCCGTGCCACCATTGCTGGCCGCCACCGCCGATCTCGCCGTGGTGCGCTTCCATGGTCATTCGAAGAAATGGACCAGCAAGAACATCGAGGAGAAGTTCGGTTACCGGTACTCCGAGGAGGAACTGCGCGAATGGGCGCCACGCCTGCTCGGGCTGGCGGGTGAGGCCGAGCGGACGCAGGTGCTGATGAACAACTGTTACCGCAATTACGCGCAGGTCAATGCGGAACGTCTGACGGAACTGCTCGCGTGAGGGTCATCTCAAGAAGCCGACGATGGTGTCGACCAGAACGAACGGCGGTTCGCGGGTGGCGCGCACCTCTCGGGTGACCGGAAACGGCTCGTCGTTGAGAATCGTCGCGGCCGAGACCTGCAGGACCACCGGCCGTTGCCATTCGTCGAGGGAAAAGTAGAACGCGGTGTGGTCGACCAGTCGCGCGATGGTGGTGGCCGCCGGATTCGGGCCGGAATAGGCGAAGCGTGCCCCGGTGCCCAGATAGAACGCGGTCTGCTGGGCGTCGACCGCGCGCCAGGCCTGGTCGGCGCCCGGGACGATCCGGGGATCGCATTCGAACTGGTGCAGGGTGTGCAACGCCTGCCGGATGGCTTCGGGGACGGGCACCTCGAGATTCAGCGGCTGATTGGTTTCGTAGATCGAAAACTTGGTCTGCCCGGGTTTCGGAGGCATCAGGAACAGATGCACCAGGCCCGGATCGTGAGGGCCGCGGGCGGCGCGCACCAGCTGGCCGAGTACCAGACCGCGGAAGCGGGCGGCCCTGTCCTCGTCGAATCGGCCCAGCAGCGCGGTCAACGTCCTCATGCGTGGCCTTCCGGTGTCAGGGGTGTCACGCAGCATCCTCACACAGTCGCCATCGCTCGCGATGCGGCTCCTGGTAAAGGATGCCCTGCCCGCATCGCCACGAGCGGACGGACCGTCGTTCACCAGGAGCGGTCCCGCCCAAGGACGAAACGTTCATCGGGTCAGTTTAGATCGTGGACGAGTTAAGTGCCTACGTTGAAATGCTGCCCACGTTAACGTAACCTGCGGTGAGCAGCAGTCGTTCCCATGGTAAGAGGAGTTCTGATGGGTGGTGGCGCTTCCGGTACGCCGCCCCAGCTTTCCCTGAAGTTGGACGACCAGCTGTGTTTCGCTCTCTATGCCGCCTCCCGGGCGGTCATCAGCCGCTACCGGCCGGTGCTGGACGAGTTGGGCCTCACTTACCCGCAGTACCTCGTCATGCTCGTCCTGTGGGAACACGGCGCGGTCCCGGTCAAAGAGGTGGGCGCCGCGCTGCAACTCGACTACGGCACTCTTACCCCGCTCATCAAACGCCTCGAAGTGGCGGGGCTGGTGCGCCGGGAACGCCGGGTGGACGACGAACGCACCGTGCAGGTCATCCCGACCGAGAAGGGGCTGCGGCTCCACGAGCGGGCGCACGCCGTGCCCGCGGTCATGGCGGGCGCGATGGGGCTGAACGAGGACGAGCTGGCCCAGATCAGGTCCTTGCTGCGGCGCCTGACCGAGAATGTTTCCCGCGACGCGGGCCGCGGTGCCTGATTCCGGGGAATCGAACGGCGCGACCCACGTCCACGGTTGGTGCACTCAGTGGGTCCAGTCGGCGAGGATTTGCCGGCGTGCGGCGGCGAGGGTCAGCTGACCGTTGCAGACCTCTTTCTTGAGTGCGTTTTCTTCGGTGTCCTTGTTCTCCGCGGCCTGACCGCTGCCCGCGGTTCCCGCCGATTCGCGGGGTTCGGGCCACAGATTGTTCGGGTCGCGGGGCGCGCCGCCGAGTTCGAGCGGGATCAGGTGGTCTTCTTCGAGTTCCGAATCGGGGATATCGGCCTCGCCGTACTCGGGTTTCTGCTGGTCTTTCAAACCGGTGGTGTAACTGGACGGCGGACGCACGGTGGCGGTCCAGCCGGAAACGCAAATGGTGGAATCGATGGTGCTCTGCGTGACATCCGGATTCGTGGCGCCCGGAGTGCAGGAGGAGTCCGCGGTGCCGTCGACGATGGTGCAGGTCGCTGTGACTGAGGGTGACAATGGGGTGGCCTGGGCCGTGGTGGCACCGGCCAGGGTGAGGATGATCGCACCGCATGTGACCGCAAGCTTACGCAATGAACACGCTCCTCCCGGAAGTGGAGCCCGATCGTGTGGCTCCATCCACGAAAGGATGACGACGGCGCCCTGGTCCGGCCTAGGGCGGAACGGTGAACAAACCACTAAGTCGATACGAAAGTCGTGTCCGATCGACGCACAGGGGACAAATGGGATAGTGCCGGCATGGATGGTTTCTTGACGCCGGCGATGGCTGGGCCCCACATCCCGGTCGCCGAGTGGCTGACGCGCCAAGCCGAGTTGCTACGTGACGCCGCCGAGGACCCGGTGGTGGCCGAGATTCTGCGCTTCGCGGGCATGGCGCGGGGTACTCGCCTCGATCTCGCCGAGGCGCGCCAGGCCATCGCCAGGGACCATTGGTACGCCGACTGGGCGGACGCGATGGCCCATGGACAGGACAAAGTGGACAGTGGGTTTGAGGCCGCCGCGGACGCGGTCCACGCCGGAAACCTCGACGCCCTCCGTCGGCTGCTGGACAGGGAGCCCGGGCTGATCACGATGCGCTCACCGTTCCCGCATCGGCAGACGTCGCTCCATCACGTGGCGGACAACGGCATCGAGGTCGAGCGCCAGCTTCGGTCGCCGGGCGACGCGGGAGAAGTGTTGCGGCTGTTGGCCGGGCGGAGAGCGCGAGTGGATGCCCTCTGCGACAGCTACGGAGGCGGGAGCGGCACGACGACGCTGTGTCTGCTCGTGTCCTCTGCCGTCCCGGCGGACGCCGGCGTGCAGGCGGGTCTCGTCGAGCGGATCGGTGCCTGTGGCCCGCGACTGACGGCCGAATTGGTCGTCGAGTACGCGCTGATCTGGGCGGCCGCCCACGGCCGGCGCGAGGTGGTCGAATTCCTCCTTACCAAGGACCCGGATCTCCGGGTCGCCGAGCCCCGCTTCCACGCCACCGCGCTCGGTGCGGCGCGGTACCACGGGCGTGACGAGATGGTCGCCCTGCTCGAACCGCTCACGCCGTCCGGCTGACCGCAGACGACTGTCCCGGAAGACCTGCGTGGGCAAGCTTGACCAGACTCGCGGCCGCCGCGGCGGCTCCGCCGGTCTCGCGAAAGGACCGGCGGATGGCATCGGCGCCCGCGCGAAAGGCGGGTTCCGAGAGGACGGCGTCGAGGGCTGGACCGATCTGTGCCGAGGTGGCACGGGCGAAGCGAACGCGCACGCCTGCTTCTGCCCTGACGACCTGGTCCGCGATGACCGGCTGGTCGTCGCGAATCGGCGCCACGACGAGGGGAACGCCGTGGTAGAGAGCCTCGCAGACGGTGTTGTGCCCGCCATGGCAGATGACGGCGGCGGCTCTTTCCACCAGCGCCAACTGGGGAATGCGGCGCCGTACGATCACCTCCGCGGAGGTTCCGGCCAGCGCTCCTGTGGGGTCGGCGACGACGGCTTGGAGCCGCTCGGACCTGGCGGCGACAGCGGTCGCGCATTCGGTGAGGAAACGCGCCCCGGTGTTCACCGTTCCCAGGGTGATCAGGACGAGCTTTCGATCGCGATCCAGTTCGTGCCAAGGAAAACCGACATCGGCACGATCCCGGATGGACGGCCCGATGAACTCGACGTGATCAGCCGTGACCTCGCCGGTCAGTCGCTCCGTGGTGAACGCCAGTACGAGATCACGGGAGAACCGCAGATCCTCACCGGCCCGGGGATCCGCGAACCGCTCCTGCGTCTCGCGCATCAGTTCGCGCAGCCACTCACCGACTTTGGGCACGGCGGCGGCCGGATCGGTCAGTTCGGCCGAGGTGCTCGCCGAGGTGACCCAGGTCAGACCGAGCCGGTTGGCCACCAGTGCCCCCGCGATGGCCTGCTGGTCGACGATCAGAACGTCGGGCGCGAACTCGTCCACCGCGACCCGCACACCGGGTTCCATCGCGACGGCCAGCGGTATGAGCACCTGCTCCCACAAGAATTTGAGAGCCGCGTAGCCGTGGCTGCCTTCGGGGCGCACCATCGTCTCAGGCGGTGGCGCCGCACAGGGAAAGACGCGTGATCGCGGACCGATCAGCGGTCTCAGCACCTTGGGCGCGCCTGCCCAGGCGACATCGTGGCCCCGCGAGGCGAGTTCCGCGGCGACCCCGATCGCGGGATTGACGTGCCCGGCGAACGGCGGCATCACGAACAGGAACCGGCTCACCGTGCCCCCGCTCCGGCCGGCGTGTGCTCACTCACCCAGCCCAACAACAGGTCACGAACCGTGCGATGTGATTCCACCAGAACGGAATGATGTCGGCCCGCGAGCACCTCGGTACGGCAGTTCGGCAAGGCTCGTTCGAGCGCGCCGAGATCGTCCCGCTGGAACCCTTCACTGCCCACAATGGACAAAACGGGACAGCGGATCGCGTCGAGCCCGGGCCGGTCGAGCAGCGGGCCCGCCGGCAGGTCGTCGATCATGGTGGCCGCCGTGAGCCGTTTGAGTCCAGCGGCGGCCAGCCTCGCGTGGTGGGTGCCGAAAGCCTCGGCGATCCGGGAAAACGCGCCTTCTTCGGCCAGTTTCTCGACGGCCTCGGCCATCATCGCGCGCATCCTTGCCGCCCACGGCTCGGTCGGTGGCTCGGCCTCGATCGACACGACACTGGCGACCCGGTCCGGATGCTCGGCCACGTAGGCGAACGCGACTGTCCCACCGAAGCTGTTCCCGACCAGGTGCACCGGCCGGTGCACGCCGAGAGCGTCCAGCAGGCCGTGGAGATCGGCGACGAAGTCGCCGATCCGGTATCCGTGACCGGGTTTGTCCGAGTGCCCGTGGCCGCGAAGGTCGTAAGCGATCGCGTCGAACCCGGCCGCCGCCACCGGCGGCGCGAGCGTCAGGTAGAAGCTGGCGAGGCTGTCGATGGCGAGACCGTGGACGAACACCACCACGGGCGGCTCCGGCCCCGCGTCCTTCGCCGGTATCCGCTGGTAATGCGTGCGAATGCCGTTGGCGGCGATCGTGCTCATGTCCGGCTCGCCACGAAGCGGACCAGTTCACCGACGGTCAGCGCGATGACCTCCTCCAGTTCCTTGTCCGCCAGGAATTCCGCGAGGTTGACCGGTTCGCCGTAATGCTCCTGCAGCCGTCCGGCGAGCACGACGAGATCGATGCTTTCCAGTTCCAGATCCTCGTGGAAGGTGGTGTCCATGGTGATCTCGACGTCGTCGATGTCGTACTCGCCGAGTATTTCCCGCACCATGCCGCCTACGACGTCGAGAATGACGTCGAGCACCGCCTCGTCCGCGACGGCGGTCGTTTCGTCGGTCATCTCTTCTCCGTTCCGCGTGTCACCAGGTAATGCCGTTCCGGCAGGCCGGAAGGGTTGCTCAGGTCGCAATCCCGGTCGGCGGTCTCCTCGATCCGGACCCACGGCCGCTTGGCCGAAGCCGGGCGTGCGACCGCGATCGCGACCTCGCGGCGATGAGCCACCGCGACATCGAAGTCAGGCAGGCGGAAGCCGTGACAGCCGGACACCTCAGGACGGCCGTTTTCGCCGTCACGCACGAGCACCTCGGCCGGAAAGACGGCTCCGGCGCCCTGGTCCCATAGCCGGGTCCGCACCGCGTCCTTGATCGCGATCCGGCCGAGCAGCCAGTGTCGCCGGGCCGGTGCCGGAAGCCGTTCGTATTCGGCACGCTCGATGGCATTCAGATATTTGCGCAGGTACAGATCCCGGGACGCGAGGCCTGGCCATCGTTCGAAGACCACGAATTCGTCCTCGGACCGGCGTTTCGCGAGGGTGTTCCGTTCCGGGAAGCGGTAGGCGAGATCGGTGTCGGGATGGCTGTCGAAGCGGTGATCCCGCCACCCGGTGATTTCCGCCCAGAGCCGGTCGTCCATGGTGAGCCGCGCGTCGAACTCGTAGGCGGTGTCCGAAATGGACCGTATGCGGATGTCACAGTCCAGACGGGTGCCAGGCGGTGGTTCGGCACCGTGGAAGGTCAACCGTTCGATGGCGACCGGGAACACCACCCGCCGCATGGTCTGGGTCTCGACGATCCAGTGCCCGAACAACTGGCCGACGTTGTCCAGCAGTCCGCCCGGCGCGGTCGGCGAGGTGAGCACGCCGCGAACATGGGCGTCACCGACCGCGGTCAGTTCGGTGATCCCTTGGTATCGAGCACCATGGAACATCCACCGCTCGGTGTAGAAGCGTTCAGCGGTCAGCTTCGGCGCACGCTCGGCGGATGGCCGGGCCCAGGCCGGGGAAGCGGCGGCCGGATAGCGCTCCGCCAGCAGGACGCTCGCTTCGGCGTACTCGCCGACCCGGACATCGACCCGTCCCTCGGCCACCGGAGTGACCGTGATTTCGACGTCGACGGCGGGCGCGGCGACCAGCCAGCGGTTCAGCCGCACGCCGGTCATTTCGACGGCGCGCAGGCCCGGTGCGGCCTTCTCGGCGGCGTCCATCATGTGGCGGACGATGGTGGTCGCGGGGACGACCGGGCGCCGATCGGTCTCGTCCGGCCAGCCTTCGCGCTGCCTCGCGAAGCAGTGGTCGAGCAGATACGGCATGGTGTCCGTGGCCACTCTCAGTGTCGATGTGGCAGTGGGAGGTTCCAGGGCTTCCAGGACGGCCGTCGCGGCATCCGTCGTCTCCTGAAGTAACCGGCCGAATTCCGGGTATCGATCGGCCAATTTGTCCAGTCTGGACGGTGAGCGACCGGTGGGCAGGAGTCCCTCGGCGGCGGAGCCGAGCGACACCAGACCGGAGGAGAGGTCGAGCCGTGCACCGGTGCTTTCCCGGGAAAGGGCGGTGAAGTCCGGCGAGGCGCCTTCGACCCATAACGCGGTGGCCACCCGCCGGAGTTGGCCGAGGCCGGTGTGATGCGGCGAGTTGGCGGCGATCGTCAGATGCTCCGCCCGCGCGAGCGTATCGTCGATGAGCGAGCCGAGCTGTCCCGGTCCTATTTGGACGAAGACACGAATGCCCGACGCGTACATGTTTTCGGCCAGTTCGCGGAACCGGACCGGCTGGATCAGATGCCGGACGTAAAGCGCGCGGACCGATTCCTCGTCGCGAGGGAACTCGGCCGCCGTGGTGGCCGACCAGACCGGAACCGACGGCGGATGGACGTGCAGCGTGTTCGCCGCGGCCACGAACGGGCCGAGATAGGGCTCCAGCATCGGTGTGTGGAAGCCGGAGCGGAACGGCAGCAGGCGGCAGATCACCGACTGGGCGCGGAAGTCCGCGACGAGCGCTCGTACCGGCTCGGCCGGTCCGCACACGATCGTCTGGTTCACCGAGTTCTCGTGAGAGACAACCAGGTCCGGGAGATTCGCGATGGCGTCGCGAACCCGTTCGGCGCCGCAGCCGAGCACGGCGAATTCGACGCCGGGCACCTGGAGTGACTCGGGATCGAAACGCCGCAGAAGCCGGTCCACGTCCGGCCCGGCATGCACACCCGCCGCGATCAGCGCGGTCCATTCGCCGACGCTGTGCCCGGCGACGGCGTCCGGCACGATCGAGAGTCTCCGCAACGCGGCGTCGAGCAGTCGGCCGACGCCGATGACCGCGGTGCCGTGGCGGCCCAGGTCTCCGGCCGCGGAATCCGGTACGGGCAGACGGAAATGGTCGGCCACGTCCTCGACCCGGGGCGCGAACTCGGCTTCCAGGCCCGGAAACACGAACGCTGTCCCGGCCCGGCCCGCCAACAGCGGCCGAGGGGTGAACCAGATGTCCTGACGCCCTCGCCACGGCGTGCCCTTTGCCACGATTCTCCTTGCCGTGGCGAGCTTTTTGGTGGTGGGTGCGACGATGCCGAGGCGGTACCTTCCGGTGGACGCGGTGGCTTCCGGCGCGTCGAGAGCGGCGAGAAGCTGCTCCCGGCTTTCCGCGGCGAGGCGCAGCACCCGTTCGGGTTCGCGCACCGAGAACGACACGGGCGCGGATCCGGGTGCCTGCTCCAGCACGACGTGGGCGTTGATCCCACCGAACCCGAACGCGTTGACCCCGGCGCGGCGCACCCGATCCTCCCAGGGGCGCGCGGTGGCGATGGGCTGAAAGCGTGTTCCGGCCAGCGCCGGGTGCGGGTCCTCGCAGTGCAAGGTCGGCGGCAGGACCCCGTGATAGACCGAAAGCGCGGCCTTGACCAGCGCGGCTATGCCCGCCGCCGGCATCGTGTGCCCGATCATGGACTTCACGCTGCCGATGATCGCGCGCTCGCCGTTGTCTTCCGAAGCGCCGAAGACATCGCGAAGTGTTTCCAGTTCGGCCCGGTCACCCGCCACGGTCGCGGTTCCGTGTGCTTCCAGCAGACCGACCGAGCCGGGTTCGGCCGGGTCGAGCCCGGCGGCCGCCCAGGCGCGCCGCACCGCGAGAACCTGGCCTTCCGGCGCGGGGTTGACCAGGCTGCCGCCGCGTCCGTCGCTGGACACGCCCGAACCCCGCAGCACCGCGTAGACGCGGTCGCCGTCGCGCTCGGCGTCGGCGAGGCGCTTGAGCACGACCACGCCCGTGCCCTCACCGACCAGGATGCCGTCCGCACGTCGGTCGAATGGACGGATCTGTTCGCTCGCGGAAAGCGCGCCGAGCCGGCTGAACACGCTCCAGAAGGTGACGTCGTGGCAGTGGTGCACGCCGCCGGCCAGCATCACGTCACACCGGCCGGACAGCAGTTCGCCGACCGCCTGGTCCACCGCGACGAGCGACGACGCGCACGCGGCGTCCACTGTGTACGCGGGACCGTGCAGGTCCAGCCGGTTGGCGATGCGGGAGGCCGCGAGATTGGGCACCAGGCCGATGGCGGACTCGGGACGGCTCGGGCCGAGCCTTTCCGTGAATGCGGCACGGACCGCGGTCAGTTGGGCGTCGTCGAGACCGGGTACCAATTCGCCGAGCGTCCGGGTCAGCTGATGCGCCGTCCGGATCCGCTGGTCGAGCCGCGCGATACCGGGGGTGAGGTAGCCGCCCCGGCCGAGGATCACCCCGGCGCGGGCGCGGTCGCCCAACACCGCTTCGCCGCCCGCGTCGGCGACCGCCTCGGCGGCGACCCGCAAGGCGATCAGCTGGTCCGGTTCGGTGCCGTCGACCGACGCGGGCATGATCCCGAAGCGGGCCGGGTCGAAGCCGGTGAACTCGTCGACGAATCCGCCGCGGCGGCAGGACACCTCGCCGGGAAACGTCGCGTTCCAGCGAGCGGCGGGCAGGTCGGTGATCGCGTCCACGCCATCGACCAGGTTGCGCCAGTAGGTGTCCAGGTCGCCCGCTCCGGGCAGGAGCACGGACATGCCCACGATCGCGATCGGGGCGTTCACCAGCTTGACGCCGTGTACACGACGGAGCGGAGCCCTGGGTCTCCCCACGCCAGCTCGCGAAGCAGGCAGAACGTGCCCTCCTCGGGATCGATCAGGTCGATCCCACGGCCGGCGTAACTCGTGGCGAGTTCCGGCGAAACCATGCCGCCGTGCCGGGCCGCCGGTGCCCACGGTCCCCAATGGACGGTCAGTGCACGGCTGCCGGTGTTCGCGGCCCAGACGGCGCCGATCTGCTCCAGCGAATCATTCGCCGCCGCGTAGTCGGTTTGCCCGCGGTTCCCCAGCACCGCGGCGATGCTGCCGAACAGCACCGTGAACCGGGGCGGTTCGGGCGCGTCTTCCAGCGCCGACAAGAGCGTGCGCGCACCGTCTACTTTGGTCTGGAAGACTCGGCGGAAGGACTCCGGGTCCTTTTCGGCGAGCAACCGGTCCTCGATGACGCCCGCGGCGTACACGATGCCGTCCAGTCTGCCGTGCTCGGCGTAGATCTCCTTGACCACACGGCTGAACGCGTCCGGATCCCGCACGTCGGTCGTGTGGTAGCGGACCGACGCGGCGTGCTTCCGGAGTTCCGTCAGGGTGGCCGTCACCTCGCGCCCGGCGAGGATCCGGTTCGCCTGCCGGTCAAGGTCGGCCGGCGTCAGACGGGCGGACTTCGCCAGCGCCGAGCGCAGTCCGGGCAGGTCGGCTGCCGCTGCGGTGTCCGGAGCCTCCTCACCGGCGGGCAACGGAGTGCGGCCGATCAACTCGATCCGGCAGCCGCCGGCCATGGCCAAGGTTTCGGCGAACCGGGCGGTGATTCCGCGGGCTCCGCCGACCAGCAGCACCACGGAGTCGCGGTCGAGGCCGAGCGCGGCGGCTTCGGCGGCGCCGTCACCGGCCGGGCCCGCTCCAGTGCTGCCCAGCGAGCCCAGTGGTGCCGGGGTCATCCGTGGCTCGTGCCGGACACCGTTCCCGAGGACCACGACCGGCATCGAATCGGTCCTCAGCAGTTCCTCGATCAGCAGCCGTGCCACCTCCGTCGCCGGGCGGCCGGGATCGACCTCGACCAGGCGTGCGCCGGTATCCGGATACTCGCGGGCGACCGAGCGGAAGAACCCGCGCAGACCGGTGACTTTGGACAGTCCGTCCCGGGGCGGTGCGGCCATGATCAACCAGCGTGGGCCACGGGCCAAGGCTTGCTGGATCTGCGGTACCAGACCGGGCAGTTCGTCGTTTTCACCGTCGGGACCCGGTTCCATCACACCAAGGTGGATCAATCCGTCGAACCCGTCACCGTGGACGATCCGCGCGCCATGCGTGGCCAGTCGCCCCGCGAGTTCCACCGCGAGTTCTCCGTCACCGACGATCTTGATGGCGCGTCCGGAGAGGGCCCGCGTGTCGTGCTGCCCGTCCTCGATCGGGACCGTTTCGACGACAAATCGCTTGGGGGGCAACCCGGCTGGGGCTTCGGCCGGGCGCGGGGAGACCGCCGGTTCCGAACCCCCGTTGTGGGATTCGAGCCAGGACGCGATCGCACTCGTCGTGCGGAGCTTCGCGAGCTGGTCGATGTCCGCTCCACCCACCGGGAAGCGCATCAGCAATTCGCCCGCGATCTCCGTACGCTTGATCGAGTCGACGCTCAGATCGGCTTCCAGATCCAGGTCCGGCTCGATCATGTCCACCGGATAGCCGGTCCGGGCACCGATCACCGCCAGCACCGTCGTCAGCACGTCTTCTGTCGTCTCGGGCGTCTTGGTCGTCTCCGGCGGCGCGGGTTCGGGCAGCCGCCGTACCGGCTCCCGCACCTCGACGACCTGGGCCGGCCGGATCGCCGGTGGTGTGCCGAGGAAGCTCAGCATCACGTCGCGCTGCGCCGCCACGGTCTCCCGGCTGGTCCTCAGAAACTCGCTGACGAGCGCTTCCCTGCCGGCGCCGGCGGAATCGCCCGAGTACCCGGTCATGGTCATCTCCCGAACCACTCGTGCGGGGGCGAGGCCGCCCCCGAGGTAACCGCCGTCGGAGGTACGAACGGTCTGGCCGTCGATCGTCCATCCGGCGGCACGTGGGGGCCGTTCGCCGGCGACGTCACGGGCATCACGGCCGTTGAACAGCCACCCGGTGCGCAACGGGACACCGGCCACGGCGAGTTGGGCGACCGCGGCCAGGAAACCGCGAAGTCCCTTTCCTGCCTTGCCTTCGCACGCGACCGTCACATGTGGACGGTCGTCGAGAATGGCATCCACCAGACGGCTGAGCACGGCCGAGGGGCCTGCCTCCAGGAACACCCGCGCACCGGACTCGTACATCGCCTCGATCTGTGCCACGAAGCCGACCGGCGAGCCGATCTGCGCGGCAAGTTCCGCGCGCACGCCGTCGGCGTCTTCGGGATAACCGGTCGCCGTACGGTTTGAGTACACAATGGACTCTGGTGGGCGGATGGCCTGTGCCGCCAGCGTCCGGCCGAACTTCTCCCCGGCGCCCGCGAGCAGCGGACTGTGAAAGGCGCAGGCGACCGCGATCTTCTTCGCCGACAGCCCGGCCGAACGCAACGCTTCCAGAGCGCGGTCCACGAGCGCGGTCGGGCCCGAGATCACGGACTGGCGCGGAGCGTTGTGGTTGGCCACCACGACCTGGTCCTCGACGCCCGCGACGCGCAGCACTTCGCCGACCTCGACGGCGGTCGCGGCGACGGCCGCCATGGTGCCGGGGTCGTCACCTGCCGCGGAGAGGATCGCGTCCGCGCGTGCTTCCGACAGCGCGATCAAGGTAGCCGCGTCGAAGGATCCTGCCGCGCAGAGCGCGACCAGCTCACCGTAGCTGTGTCCGGCGAACATGTCCGCCTTGACGGCGAGCCGGGTCAGCAACTGATGCACCGCGAGCCCGGCCACGCCGAGCGAGGGTTGCGCTGCGCGGGTGTCGCGAAGCCTGGACTCCTGCGCCTGCTCGGACGCGGCGTCGAAAGCGGCGGGCGGGAACAACGTGGACGCCCATTTTCGCCCCAACCGCAGGAAATGCCGTGTCTCCGGGAAGGCGACGAACAGGTCGGCCAGCATCCCCGGCCGTTGACTGCCCTGGCCGGGAAACAACACGGCCAGCTTGCCCGTCACCTCCGGCGCCTGGAACAACCCGCGAGCCGGGTCGTGCTCACCGGCGGCGGCCCGGCGGAGGAGGTCCGTCAACTCCTCGACGCTCGCCGCGACAACGCCGATCGTCACCGGTCCGGCACGGCGCTCGACCCGCCTGGCCGCAGTCCTGGCGAGGTCACGCAGGCGCCAGGCACCCGTGTTCGCCAGGTCCAGCAACCACTCCAGGTCCCGGGGCCCGGAGAAGGTGAACAGTTCGACCGGCCATTCGTCCAGACCGTGCCGCGGCTCGGGCGCGTGCTCGTGCGCCTTGAGCACCGCGTGGAAGTTGGTGCCGCCGAAGCCGAACGCGCTGACCCCGGCGATGCGCTCCTCGGGAGGAGCCGCCCACGGGCGGGCCCCGCCGAAGAACACGAAGGGGCTGCTTTCACCGTGCCAGCCCGGGTTCGGAGCGGAGACGTGCAGCGTCGGCGGCAGGACCGCGGTGTGCAGGGCCATCGCCGTCTTGATCAGTCCGGCCAGTCCGGCGGCGCATTTGGTGTGTCCGATCTGGGACTTCACCGAACCGATCGCGCAGCCGCCCGGGGCCGCGCCCGCCTCGGTGAACACGGTCGACAGCGTGGTCAGTTCGGTCCGGTCACCGACCACGGTGCCGGTCCCGTGCGCCTCGACCAGGCCGACTTCGGCGGGTGACACACGGGCGTTGCGGTACGCGCGCCGCAAGGCACGCCGTTGCCCTTCCGGCCGTGGTGCGGTCAGTCCCAGTGACTTGCCGTCGCTGGCGCTGCCCACGCCCTTGATGACGGCGTAGACCCGGTCACCGTCGCGTTCGGCGTCGGCGAGTCGCTTCAGCACGACACAGGCGACCCCTTCGCCGAGGGCTATTCCGTCGGCGGAGCCGTCGAAGGTCCGGCACCGGCCCGTGGGGGAAAGCGCTTGCACCGAGGAGAACATGAGGTAGTCGTTGATGCCGTTGTGCAGGTCCGCGCCGCCCGCGAGCACCATGTCACTGGTGCCGCCGACGAGTTCCTTGCACGCCACGTCGATCGCCGCGAGCGAGGAGGCGCACGCGGCGTCCACGGTGTAGTTCGCGCCGCCGAGGTCGAGCCGGTTGGCGATCCGGCCCGCGATGACGTTGGCCAGCATGCCGGGAAAGGAGTCCTCCGACAGCTTGGGCAGTTGTTCGTCGAGTGGGTCGGGAATCCGGCCCAGGTAGGAGGGAAGGACCGTGCGCAACACCGTGGCGTTCGAGAGGTCGCTGCCTGCTTCCGCACCGAAGACGACACTGGTGCGCTCGCGGTCGAACCCGCCGTCGCCGTAACCGGCGTCCGAAAGCGCTTTCTCCGCGACGGCGAGCGCCAGCAGTTGTACCGGTTCGATGGCCGCCAGCGAAGACGGTGGGATGCCGTACCGCAACGGATCGAACGGGATCTCCGGGAGGAAGCCGCCCCATTTGGACGGCGTGTGCTCACCGGTGCCGCCTTCGGCGTAGTAGATGTCCGGATCCCAGCGGCCTTCGGGTACTTCGGTGACGGCGTCCACACCTCGCACCACGTTGGCCCAGAACGACGCGAGGTCCGGGGCCTGCGGGAACACGCAGGCCATGCCGACGATCGCGACGTCCAGCGGCGGTGGGGCCTCGGGTTCGGTGACCGGTACCGGAGCGAATCGTGCGCGCGACGCGTGGGCTCGCTCGGCCAGATAGAGGGCGGAGCCCATCACCGAGTCGTGCAGTTCGCGGATGGTGGTGACTTCGGACCGAAGCACCGCGACCTGACCGGCCATGAACAGGCCGTCGGCGATCTGCTCCGGCTCGCCGACCGCGACCAGGTCGGTGTCCTCACGTCGCACGCCTTTGCTGGCGATGCGCAGCCGCCCGACGTTGATCCGCTCCAGCTCCTCCCACACCTCGCGGTCCGGCAGGCCGCGGGCACGCAGATCTTCGCGGAGTGCCTGGAACCGTTCGGTGAACGGGCTGACCACGCAACGGGTGGCGTGTCCTGGCGCGGATTCGAGCAAAGCGGTGCGCTCGGCGGCCAGCACCTGTCGCTGGAACGCCGGAAGCACGGCTTGGTGCGCGACGGCCTCCTCGGTGAACAGGTACGCGCTACCCATGAGCACGCCGATTCCGGCCCCACTCGCGGCCAGCGGGGCGGCCGCGGCGGCGACCATCGCCGCCGAGCGCGTGTCGTGGACACCGCCCGCGAAGAAGACCTGGATTTCAGCCGCGTGCCCGGGATGCTCGGCCAGGTAGTCTTCGAGGATCCCTATCTGCGCCTCCCACAGGGGAAAGCTCGCGCGCGGACCGACATGCCCACCACACTCCGCGCCCTCGAACACGAACTTCCGTGCGCCCGCGTCGAGGAACTGGCGCAGGAGCCCGGGGGAAGGCACGTGCAAGAACGCTTGGATGCCCTCGGCTTCAAGCGACGCCGCCTGTGACGGCCGGCCACCGGCGATGATCACGCTGGACGGTTTGACCTCCCGGATGACGGCAAGCTGGGCGGAACGCACGTCCTCCGGTGCGAACCCGAGAATGCCGACGCCCCAGGGACGATCCGGTATCGCGCGCCGGGTCTCTTCCAGCAGCGACCGGGTCATGGTTTCGTTCGCCAGCGCCAGCGCTACGAAGGGCAGCCCACCATGTCCGGCGACCGCCGCGGCGAACCCAGGTTGATCGCTGACCCGCGTCATCGGACCTTGCGCGATGGGAAGCTCGGTGCCGATGGCTTGACACAGCACCGAACCCGGCCGCAACACGGTAGCGCCGTCCGGCGCGGACACGATCGCGCTCCGGACCGCACGCACGGCCTGTCCGACGTCACCGTATCGGTCGGCAAAACGCTTGGCGAGAAAGGCATCCTGGCCGGCAGGTACGTTCCGATGCCGGGACAGCACCCGTTCGCCGTCGACGACCGTGGTGTCGGAACCGTCCGAACCGCTGATCGCGTCGATGATCTCGTCGGGTAGTTCGGCTTCTGCCAACAGCGCGAGCTGCGTGTCCAGTACGACGCCCGCCGCGCCGCCCAGCACGGAGGCCACGGCGGTACGCGGTCCGATGCCGCCGCAGACCCACACGGGAAGGCCGATGGGCAGCAGTTGTTGCAGCAGCACGAACGAGCTCAGTTCGCCGACGCGCCCACCGGCCTCGTTCCCGCGCGCGACCAACCCGTGTGCGCCCTCTTCGGCGGCCCTCGTGGCTTCCTCGCTACTGGTGACTTCGGCGAGCACCCGGTAACCGTCCGGATCGGATGGTCTCCAGGGCGAGTTCCGGCCGAGCAGGACGGTATCGACCCCGGCGGGAAGGTCGGCCGGTTCGAGCCGGCAACCCTGCGGCACTCGCACCCCGTATGGCCCCCGTGACCACTGCTCGGTGAGCGCGAGCGCCTCGCGGACGCGGACATCCCCGGCGCCGAGGTCGAGCACGCCGAGGCCACCGGCCCGGCACACCGCGGCCACGACCCGTGCGCCGGGACGGCCGAGCGGGCTCAGTCCGATGACGAGCTCGCGGCGATCGCGCTGGGCTGCCAAGGAAGCCTCCGTGTCCGGGGTGGGGAGTTCGGGGTGACAGAAGGGAAAACGCGGACATCGTCGTCCGTTCGGATCAAGTGGTTCGGCAAGTTAGCCGACCCCGCGCGACAGGATCAACGGCCTCCGCGCGATCGTGGAACGTCCCCGGCACCCCGGGACAGGCAGGCGAAACCTTTCCGCAACGCGAGGAATGCCGCTTCTTCGCGGTCAACCGGTCACTGGTGCACGGCTACCGGCGTGGGCGCGGTCTTTCCGGTAACAAGGCGGAAATGCAAAACTGATTGTCTCTTTACGCGGCCGCGCGCACGCTGCGCATTATCTTCCCACACGATTCCCCGGCGCGCTCACCCCACGCGCTCGGAATCGGGACGCTCCCGCCCGTCCGGGCGGCGACCTGCTCGGTGAACCCGCGTTGGCCGGTCGTCACACGCTCGACGCGGACGCGGGCGTCGAACAGGTCGAGCCCGGTCAATTACGCCGAATCGCCGCGAGCCGGGGTCGCGGGATGCTTGACTGACCCCATGGCAGTGGGAGTTGACGAAGCGAACCGCCGCATCGACGCCGCACTCGCGGCCGGTGCAACCAGTCTCGATCTCCGCGATCTGCACCTCACCGCGGTGCCACCGCGGGTGGCGGAACTGGCCGGCCTCACCGAGCTCAGCCTGGACGACAACTATTTGCGAGAACTGCCGGCTTGGCTGGTCGATCTTCCCCTGGCGAAACTGAGTGTGGGTGCGAATCGGTTACGTGCACTGCCGGATTGGCTGGCAGGCCTGAGCGGTCTGAAGAAGTTGGACGTCGCGGCCAATCGCCTGACCGAACTCCCTCGCTGGATCGCCGACCTCGGCCTCACCGATCTACGCCTCGACGAAAACCGCTTCGCCGCACTGCCGGACTGGCTCGGCACGATGACCGAATTGACGGTGCTCACGATCGGCGACTGCGGGCTGGGCACCGTGCCGGAATGGCTGGCCGGCCTGACCAGGTTGACCAGACTGGATCTGGATGCGAATCGCCTCACCGAACTGCCCGAATGGCTCGCCGGGCTGACCGCTCTCACCGAGGTGCAGCTCGAGGGCAACCGGTTGACCGAACTGCCGGCATGGCTCGGGCGGCTCCCGCTCAGCTCGCTCGCCGTCGGTGCCAATCGACTGGACGATCTTCCCGAGTGGCTCGGCGAGATCACCACCCTGACCCTCCTGGATATCGAAGACCTGGCTTTGACCACGGTGCCCGAGTGGATATCCGGACTTACCGCCCTGGCCCGTCTGTGGTTGAGCGGCAACAGCATTACCGTACTGCCTCACTGGCTGCGCGAAATGACGAACCTCACCGAGCTCTACGTCGACGACAATCACATCACCGCCCTGCCTGACCTGCCGCCGACGTTGACGATGCTGGATCTCGACGGCAATCCACTGGTCTGCCTGCCTGACCGGGTAGGAACGCTGTCGGAGCTCACCTACCTCGGTATCGGCAGGTGTGGGCTGAAAACGGTACCGGAGTGGTTGCGGAACCTCACCAAGCTCAACCTCCTTCATCTGCAGGCGAACCAGTTGACCGAGTTGCCGGAGTGGCTGGGCGAGTTGACCGGACTGGAAACCCTGTGGGTCAACGAAAACCACCTCACCGAGGTGCCGGAATCGCTGAGGCGGTTGACCAATCTCAGGCACTTGTTCCTCGACCACAACTTCTTGCGCGGTCTGCCGGGCTGGCTCGGCGAGCTCACCGCCCTCACTTCCCTCGGCATCGGCGACTGCGGGCTGACCGAGTTGCCCACCTGGCTCGGAGAACTCACCGGTCTCGCGACCTTGCAAACGCACGACAACGGAATCCTGGAGTTACCGCATGAGTTCCACGGCCTGACCAACCTCAAGACACTCAGACTCAACCAGAACAAGTTGACCGCGTTACCGGACTGGATCGGCGATCTCGTCGATCTCACTCGACTCGACCTCGACGACAACCCGTTCGATGACTTGCCGGCGTGCCTCGGTGACCTGACCGGCCTGAGGATGCTGGGGCTCGGTGGTTGTGAACTGGCCGAGGTGCCCGGATGGCTGGCAAACCTCACATCGCTTCGGGTACTGCGGCTCGACCACAACAGCCTCACCGCGTTACCGGACTGGTTCGGCGACCTGACCACACTACGGGCGTTGTGGTTGCGAGCCAACCGCTTCACCGAGGTCCCTCCCCAGCTGACCCGGCTGACCGACCTGGAAATCCTGACCTTGCACGAAAACCGGATCGAGGTCCTGCCGTCCTGGCTGCGGGGTCTTTCCGGGCTGGTCGAGTTGTGGATAGGTGGCAATCAGTTTTCCGGGGTACCGGACTTCCTGGGTGAACTGACGTCGTTGTCGGTGCTGAGTATCAGTGGTTGCCAGCTCGGGGAGTTGCCGGAGTGGATACGCGACCTGCGGCACCTGGTCAGTCTGCATGTCGACGGCAATCAACTCGGCGAACTGCCGGGATGGCTCCAGGAACTGGGGAAACTGAACGTCCTGGGATTCCACGGCAACAAGTTGACCGAACTGCCGGACTGGCTCGGCAGGCTCGCCCGTCTGGTCGAGCTGAACATTGGTGCCAACAAAGTCGGCGAGTTGCCCGAGTCGCTCGCCGAGTCGGGCACGCTGACCTTTCTGTACCTGCACAACAACGAGTTCACCGAACTTCCGGAGTGGATCGGCCGCCTGTCGTCGCTGAGTCAGCTTCGCCTCGACGGCAACCGGCTGTCACGGGTTCCGGAGTGCCTGCGCGGTCTTGTCAAACTCACCTACCTCGACTGCGAAGAAACCGGGATCACCGAGGTCCCCGACTGGCTGGCGGAGCTTTCGAACCTCACCCACCTCGCCCTTTCGAAGAACGCACTGACGTCGTCGAAGTTCGATTTCGGGCAACTGGCCCGGTTGACCGTTCTCGAGCTCAGCGAATGCGAGCTCGCCGAGCTTCCCGCGTGCATCGGTCGATTGCCCACGTTGCGAACCCTGAATGTCCAGGGAAACGACCTCACCGTGCTTCCGGTCTGGTTGACCGGCCTGGTTCACCTCAAGTACCTGTATCTGCACCGGAACAACCTGACCGAATTACCGGAAGACCTCGGCCGACTGTCCGGCCTGAAAACGCTGTCGGTGTTCGGCAGCTCGTTGGCCGAGTTACCGGAGAGCATCACCGCGCTGTCGAATCTCGAAACGTTGCAACTGGGGACCAATCGGCTGCGTGAACTGCCGAGCGGGATCGAGCGGATGAGCAGTCTCACCCGCCTTTACGTGTTCAACAACGAACTCGGCACTCTGCCGGAGGGCATCTGTGACCTGCGCCTGCTGCGGACCCTCGATCTGGCGGGGAATGTGGTCACCTCGCTGCCCGAGCGCATCACCGAGCTTCGGAGCCTCCGCACGTTGCTGCTGGCCGACAACCAACTGCGTACGCTGCCGGACTCGCTCGTGGAATTGCCCCACCTCGCCGATCTTTCGGTGTCCGGCAACCCGTTGGTCAGTCCTCCGCCGGAAATCACCGCCGGTGGATCGGATTCGGTATTGGAGTTCATTCGGGAGCGTGTCCGGGGTAGCACCGCGCAGTGGGTGTCCAAGCTCCTCGTGGTCGGTGAGGGAGGCGCCGGGAAGACTTCGCTGGTGAAAGCGCTTGCGGAGGACCCGCACGACCCGGACGAGCCGTCGACGCATGGCCTGATGATCCGTGACGTGGAGCTTGCCCACCCCGGCGAGGCGGACGTGCGCATGCGCATGAGCACCTGGGATTTCGGTGGCCAGCAGATCTACCACGCCACGCATCAGTTCTTCCTGACCAACCGGTCACTGTTCGTGCTGCTGTGGAACTCGCGGCTCGGCTGGGAGCAGGGCAAGCTGCACTATTGGCTGGACATCATCACCGCGCGCGCTCCCGAATCGCCGATCGTGCTCGTGGCGACCCACATCCACGACCGGCCGGTGGACCTGCCGCTGGCCGAGTTGCGGGCCAAGTACCCGAAGATCGTGGCGAGCGTCGAAGTCGACAATGCCTCGCGTGAGGGCATCGACGCGCTGCGCGATCTTGTCGCCGGCCAGGCGGCGCGGTTGCCGCTCATGGGGTCCGAATGGCCCACCACCTGGCTGTCGGCCGCGGAGGCGCTGCGTGCCACCCCGGACGACCACATCACACCCGCACGGATGTGGGACATCATGACCGGCGCCGGCGTGACGAACCCCCGGCACCAAAGGTTCATCTCCCGCGCACTGCACGAACTCGGTGACATCCTCTACTACTCCGACGATCCCGAACTCAACGAGATCGTCGTGCTGCGCCCGGCCTGGGTGAACGACTACATCAGCCGGGTGCTCGACAGCAACGAGGTCGCCCAGAAACGCGGGCTGCTCACCCGGGAACACCTGGCGTCGCTGTGGCTCGATCTCGATCGAGGTATTCGCGACCATCTGCTGGGCATGATGGACAAATACGACCTGTCCTACCGCATCGAGGCGCCCAGATCGGGAGATCTCAGCCTGGTCGTGGAACGACTGCAGTGGGATCCCCCTGACTACCGCTCCGAATGGGAGGCCCTGCGGCGGCCGGACTGCCGCGAGATCAAGGTGATCTACCAGTTGAACACGATGCCGCCCGGCATTCCGACCTGGTTCATCGCCCGCTCGCACCGGTTCAGCAAGAACATCCACTGGCGAACCGGCGCGCTGCTCGGTCACGGCGACGGGAGGCACCTGGCCCTGGTCAGCGCGGACCGGCAACAGAACCTCGTCGAACTCGCCGTCCGCGGGCCGTCGCCGGTCGGCTTCTTCATGGTTCTGGACGATGGTCTGAACCTCACCCTGGAGCGCTTTCCCGGCCTGCACATCAACCGGCGCGTACCTTGCCGCTGTGAGGAGGACTGCCCGGAGTTGTTCGACTACGACAACCTTCGCGCGCGGCTCACCCGCACACCACCCCGATACGAGATCGAGTGCCACCGGTCCGGGGAAATGCAGTCGGTCCCGGAGTTGCTGCTCGGTCTCGCACCGTCGGAGCGGGATGCCACCCGCCTGAGCATCGACCAGTTCACGAAGACGCTGGAGCAGTTCGGCGATCGCCTGGACGAGCAAGCGGACTTCTCGCAACGCATGTTCCTGCGCCTGCAACGACTCGCCCAGCAACAACAGGAGGCGCGCTGCCCCAGCGTGTTCGCGATCGTGCCGGCGGACCGGAGGCGTCTCACCGGCTCCGCCTACGAAATCCACCTCTACTGCGAGGAACCCGGCGCGTGGCACCGGTTGCCCGGCTCGCGAGGTGTCTATCCGGTGACCCAGCCCAAGGAGTGGTTCCGCAAGCTCGGCCCGCACCTCGAGCGCCTCATCTGGGTGCTCAAGCACGCGGCTCCCCTGGCGGGGCCGGTTCTCGGCATCACCGTGGACGTGCTCGGCCAGCAACTCAAGGCGGACTGCGACCTGATGAAGGAGCTGGTGTCCCAGCTGCCCGCGGAAATCGGCCGCGATCAGGAAATGCCGGGCGAGCCGTCCCGGGATGCCGGACCCGAAGCACACGCCGCCACCGACGCCGACTTCCGGGCCCTGAAAGCGATGCTGACGAAGCTGGACCCTGACGAAAGCTGGGGTGGCCTGTCTCGATTCGACACGCCCGAGGGTCTGACGCTCTACCTGTGCGAGGAACACCTCGCCCAGTACCGGAGTACCGGTGCCCTCCGCCGACGGAACGCCTGATTCGCGCCATGCGCCTGCCAGACGGAGGACAACGGCTACCGGGTTACCCGCCCTGCCAGTGGAACCGGAGCGTCGAGGGACGCAGGCACTGCAGTCCGTTGCACGGCTGGACTCGTACCGCTATCGCGGCACTCGAAGCCGGGCGGGAGAGCTGTGCGGTGATGTGGAAGACCCCGGAAAGCCGTCCACTCGACGACTCCGGATATTCGAGGCCGGACAGTTCGGCGTCGGAGTCGGCGATCGTGACCTCGACCGGAAGTCCTTCGGTGGCACCGGGCGCGAACACGTGGTAGCCCGGCTGTACCCGGATCTCGATGTCGATCGCGAGCCCGGCGACGTGCAGCCGAGCCGTGACCTGACCGTCGGCGGAATGCGCGATGGGCGCGGGAGCGGCGGGAGGAGTGATCACGCGCTGACGACCTCGACGCTCTCGAAACCCTGACGGAGCAAGGGTTCGGTGATCTTCCCGGCGTCGCCGACCGCGACCAGCGTGAGGGCTTCGGGCGTCACCACCGTGGCGAAGGCCTCGCTCGCGCTTTGGGCGGTGACGAGGCCGAGCCCACGCTGGTAGTGGTCGACATGGTCGGCGGGCAGGCCGCGCAGGAGGTTGTCGGCCAGCCGGACCGCCACCGCGTCCGCGGTCTGGTAGCGCAGTGGCATGCCGCCGAGCAACAGATCGACCGCCCGCCGGTGTTCCTCCTTGGTCAAACCCTCTTCGACGACACCGGCCACGATGGTCCGGATGTCGGCCACGGCCGGTTCGGTGGACTCGCTGTCGACGGACGTCGAGATGGCGAACAAGCCATGGTGACGCCAGGGCTGGAAGCGCGCCGTGATGCCGTAGGTATAGCCCATTTCCTCCCGCAGCCGCGCGCTCAGCCGCGACCAGAGCGCACCGCCGAGGACGCATCCGGCGACGTTGAGATCGGCCCAGCGCGGGTCGCTTTCGTTCACTCCGAGTGATCCGATGGCCAGACAGGTCTGCACCGCACCCGGCCGGTCGACGACGAGCGCGTGCGCACCCTGGCGCGGCCGCGCACCGCTGTCGGCGGCCCGGTCGGTCAGATCCCGTGGCGCGTTCACCCCGGTGATCGCGGGCACGTCCATCCCGCCGATGTCACCCGCCACCACGAGCGTCGCCGGGGCGGTCCGCAGCTGTCGCAGGAACGTGGCCACCGCCTCCGGGTCGATGTTCCTGGCGGTTTCGAGAACACCCGTGGTCGGCCGGGACCAGCGGCCGCCCTCGACGCAGGCGGCGACGAACTCGGTGGCGGCGCGCTGGGCCGGGTCGGCCCGGTTCTGGGCGATGGTGTTGACGTTCTCGGCGGCGAGACGTTCGACCTGCGCGTCGTCCGGAGTGGCCGAGTACACCGCACCAAACAGCGCTTCGAGCGCGGGTCCGAGATTGCGGCGGGGCACGCTGAGGCCGATCACGAGACCTTCGTGCCGGACATTGGCGTTCACCGCGGCGCCGAGTTGTTCGAGGTGCTCGGTCAACGTGCCGCCACCGGGCCCTTCGGTGGCTTCCACCGTGGCGAAGGTGGCGACGCCCGCCACTCCTTCGAAATGCGCGGGTTCGGCGGCCAGCGGCAGGTCGATCACGAGTTCGGCCGCGACGAGTTCCTGGCCGGGCAGCGCACAGGTGAGCACGGAAAGCCCACCCGGCAGCCGGTCGGTGACGGTGCCGGGGAAAGACCACCCGGTCGTGGTGGTCTCCGGAAGGCGTGGTCGGGCGAGAGTCATCGGCTTGCCCCTTCGGTCTGGTAGCGGACTGCGGCATAACCCGGTGTGAGCAGGTACTTCGCCACCGCGTTCCGGGCGTCTTGAACGGTCACCGCGCCCAGCCGGGAAACGGTCGTGTAGGCGCGCTCGGGGGCGTCGAAAAGACAGGTGTTGCCGGACAGTTCGTCCGCGACACCCTCCAATGTGGACAGTTCGGCCAGCCTGTCTCGTTCGAGCAGGGCCTTGGCGCGCGCCACGTCGTGCGCGGCCTCGGCGGACTTGGCGAACAGTTCCAGTTCCGCCCGGAACCCCGCTTCGATGTCGGCGAGCGAGGCGCCGGGCACGGCCAAGGCGGCGAAGACGGCGAGCGAGGCGCCGCCGACCAGTGGGATCACGTTGAACGACGCGCTCTGCGCCTGCCGCTCGGTGCGGACAAGCCGCCGGTGCAGCCGGGCACCGAGGCCACGGCCGAGCGCGGTGACGGCGACCGTCGCCGCGTCCAGTTCCGCCGTGCCGTCCTCGGGCAGGACGAAGCCCAGGTAGATCGCCGGCGCGGGCACCGGTTCGACGAGGTCGAGGTGCCTGGGCGCGTCGATCATGGCGGCGACGTGCGCGGGACGCGCGGGCGGGGGCGCGCCGGGGATATCGCCGAAGTACCTCGCGCAGAGGTCGGCCGCGGTGGCCGCGTCCACATCGCCGACCACCGAAAGCACCGCGTTGGCCGGTGTGTAGTGCTTGCCGAAGAAGTCGTGGATGTCGGACAGCGAGGCCGCGCGCAGATCCGCCATCGAGCCGATCGGCATGTGGTGGTAGGGATGACCCTCGTCGAACAGCAGGCCGACCAGATTCTCCAGGGCCGTGCCGTAGGGCACGTTGTCCATGCGCTCGCGCCGTTCGTTGGCGACGACGTCCCGCTGGTTGTCGAGATTCTCCTGGGTCAGGCCGTGCGGCAGGGTCGCCATCCGGTCGGCTTCCAGCCACAGCGCGAGTTCCAGCGCGTGGGCGGGCACCGTCTCGAAGTAGTTGGTGCGATCGAAACTCGTGGTGGCGTTCAACGTCCCGCCGAGGCTGGTGATCAGGGTGAAATGCTCACCGTTCGGCACATTCTTCGAACCCTGGAACATCAGGTGCTCGAACAGATGCGCCAGACCGGTGCGTCCCGCGGTTTCATTGCGGGAGCCGACGAAATACCACAGATTCACCGCGACGGCCGGAACCCGGCGATTCTCCGCGACGACCACCCGCAGGCCGTTGTCGAGCGTCAGTCGGGTCAGTGGCGGGGATTCGGACATGACTACCTCACCTTGTGAACAGGTTGTGTACTGTGTCGATCGTTACCAACCCGACCACAGCCACGGCGGAAACGGGTCTCTTCGAGCGGTTCGGTTGTGGACCGTCTCCGCCTACTTTTGGTCGGATTGGTACATGGTGTGGACATCTTTCGGGCAGGGTGAAGAAGACGACGAAGGTCGCCGGAATCAAGTGATCAAATCCGGAAAGGGACGACGAGAACCGGGCTCAGACGCATTCGCCGCCGAAGCAGATTTCGTCCTCGGCGCAGTCGACGTCCGAACGGCAGAAGTGGTCGAGCGGTCCGGCTCCCGGCCTGCGATGCCTTCGGGGCCGCAGCATCGGCGGCAGGGAGCGCACGTCGTCGTCCGGGCCGACCACACGTAACAGCGGGCGGGCCCGCTGGGTTTCGGCGTCCGAGCCGGGGACTCGGTCGGGGTTCCGGGTCAACTTGCCCGGCTTTCCCCGGTGGCGTCGCGGAGCGGGGCCGCGAGGTCGGTGCGGGTGACCAGATCGCTGTCCAGCAGAAGCGAAATCAACAGGTCGCGCCCTTCCGTCACGTGCTCGACCGCCACCGCTCGCGCCCGGTCCGCGTCGCCCGCCTGGATCGCCTCCGCGAGTTCACCGTGGTCGAGGTCCGCCTCCTGCGCACTGCCCTCGACCATCGGCAGGGTCTGATACCGCTGGAGTTTCAGCAGGACCTCGGACAGGATCCGGTCCAGTTCCTGGTTGCCGCCCAGCAGGGCGATCCGGCGGTGGAAACGATAGTGGTCGGTCATCCGCTCGGTGCCCCCGACGGCGTCCTGACCGGCTCGCGGATAGGCGAGCAGCGCATCGGTTTCCTCCGGCCAGCGGCTCGCTCGCCGCGCGGCCAGCGCGGCCGCCTCGCCCTCCAACGCCACCCGGACGGTGAACAGGTTCCGTGCGTCCTCGATCGTGGTGGGCACCGCGACATACCCCGAGCGAGGCAGGACGGTGACCCAGCCCTGCCTGCGCAGCAGCGCGAGCGCCTCACGCACGGGTGCCTTGCTGATCGAGAGCGCTTCGGCGAGACCGCCCTCGCTGAACGGTGTCGTGGAGGTCAGCCGGTGGTGGATGATCCAGCGCCGGATCTCCTTGATCGCCTTGTCGCTCAACGACTCCTTGGCGGCCGAGCCGGAGGAGTCCGGGACCTCCGTCGGCAGCGGCAACGTAGTCATCTCAGTTCCTCCGCGAGCTTGCGCGCTCCCGCGATCGTGTCGACAGGGCGCTCCTCACCAGCGCTCGTCACGCAGGGCGGTCGGGCGCCCTGCCGCCCCGATGAGGGGGTCTGGGGGCTTGCCCCCAGCGGGGGGCGTGGGGGGCCATGCCCCCCACAAAGCACCGGAAAGAACGGGCGCGCTCTGTGGTCACCTCGACAGCCGCGGGCTGACACAAGGGTTCTCATCTCAACTCGCCTTTCTGTCGGGAAGCGCCGGCCGAAGCTCCGGCGCCACCCACTCGCCGTTCATTATCAGATCCGGGCGGATCCGCCACACCCGGTCCATCTCCTCGGTCGTGACCGGCGACTCGAAGCGGATGATGGAGAACTCCCGCAGGGCAGGCAGGCCGGCGAGTTTCCCGGCCATCCCGGCGGTGTCGCCGGCTTCTTTCGAACGGATCTCGAGGCAGCTCAGGCCGCGGAAACGGGTCAGCAGGCGAAAATCGTCCGGGGTGAACTTCCCGCTCACCACCCTGAGCCGGTCGATGTCGTCGTCCGCGAAGCCCGCCAGCGCTTCGGGACCGGCGGCCCCGCCGTCCTCGGTCTTGCCCAGCACCACGGTGACCTGCCAGCCCGGCGGGAGGTGAAGCGGCTCGTCGAGCGTCTCGATCAGTTGCTTGTCCCCGCCGGCGGGAGGCCGCAACATCAGCTTCAGCCCCGTCACCTCCTCGGTGGGGTACTTCAGAACCCGCGCGGGCGTGGGTTCCGCCGACGGTACCGGGGCGACAGCGGGCGCCCGCTCGGCGAGCGCCGCGACCGGGTCGATGCTGTCGTGCAGGGCCTGCCGGGTACGGGGCAGCGAGGTGCGCAGGACGAGCCGGCCATGGGCGAACAGCAGCAACGCGGGAATGCCGGCGACCGCGTAGCGTGCCGCCACGTCCTCCGCCTGGTCGACGTCGACGCTGACCACAGTGAGGTCGTCGAGATGGTCTCCGGCGAATTCGGCCAGTTCGGGTGCCAGCTCCCGGCACGGGGCGCACCAGTCCGCCATGAAGTCGACCAGCAGTGGCGTCCCGGTTTCCTCGCTCGCCCGCAAAGCCGTCGCGAAGTCGGCTTCGGTCAGCTTCGGTACCGACGTCATCTCTCCTCCTCTTGGTCAGCCTGGCTCAACGTCAGCCGTTGATCGCCACCGGGTCACCGGTGGACACGAAGCATTTGCACGCGGACTGGTACTCCACCCGCTTGTAGGCGTTGACGCCGGCGTGCTCGGTGTCGCTGAACTTCGCCTTGAACGTGGTGGTGGCGTCGAAGTCGCCCACTTTGCCGACGCCGTCGGCGAAGGACTTCGCGTTGAGGTGCTGCGGGTCCGCGTGGGCCAGCGCTGCGATGAACAGGTTGAGGCTGTCGCACATCGACAGCCCCCGCAACAGGTCGTTCTCATCCGAGAGATGGGCGTCGGTAAGGATCTGGGCGCACTTACGGGCGGCGGTATTGTCCGTGGTCAGCTTCGTCAGCTGGTCCGGTGTCGCCGTGTCGGCGGACCAGCCGACACCGACGAACTGCTGCAGGACATCGGCGGGAGCGTCACCGAGACCGGTGCTCTTGGGTCCCTCGCTGATCATTCCGCCCATCGCGGCGATCCGCGGCGTGAACTTCTGGCTGATCATCTGCTTGGTCACCGCGGCGAGACCGGGGGCCTCACCGAAGAGGACGACCCGGTCGACGTGCTCGGCATTCATGCGGAGCACCAGGTTCGCCGCCGCCGCTTTGTCCGCCGCCGGATCGGTGCCCGCTCCCGGGAGGGAATACTCGGTGACCTTTCCGGCGCCCGCCTTCCGCAGCGCCGGGATGAGGGTGTTGCGTACCGCGGGCTGGTACGCCTCCACCTCGGGCACGTCGACGACCGCGACGTTGCCGGCCCCGGTGAGGTAGCCGGTCGAGCCGAGTACGGCGGTCATCGCCTCGGCGGCCTTGCGCGGGGTGATCCCCAAGCCGGCGGCGTACGGCGCCTGGCTGGTCAGGTCGTCGGGGACGATCAAGTTCCCGCTGAGCACCACCGCGATGCCGTGCGAGCTCAAGCAGGAATCGAAGCCGGGGATGAACGCGTCACCGAGCACGGCGTAGATCTTCGGGTTCGCCTGGCTGATCGCGAGGCAGTCCTTCTGGGACACTTCGGCCTGGGACGCCTTGGGGTCGGTTTCGTTCCCCGAGGGCATCGGCACCGGGTTCAGCTTGTGACCCGCGACGCCGCCCTGCTGGTTGTAGTAGTTCAGGACGGCGGTGAACATCCGCCCGATGGGCGAGTTGACGTCTCCGTCGAAGCCTCGCCTTGTCACGTTGATCATGTCGCCGGTGACCCCGGGGCTGACGGCATCCACGTTGGAAGCGCCGCTCCCGTTACTCGATCCGCCTGTCGTGGCGCTGCAGGCCGAGCCCAGCATCGCGACAGCCGCCGTGACCGCGGCCGTCAGGGTGAACGCGAGTCTGTTCTTCATGTAAGCACCTCCGGTCTCTGCCTCCCCGCCGATCACCGTAGCAACAAAGACGAGGTCTGAACATATCAACTTCCGGAATTGGTATAACCAGGCTGATTGAGTGTTCATACCAATCTTCGGTACAGTCTGGCCCGTGACTCCACACCGGACACGCAACCGCATCGCGGGCGCCCTCTTCGCCGCCCTGATGCCGATCTGCGCAACCGTCTCGGGTTGCACGAGCCCGGCGCACCTGCGGCTCACCCAGGACGACCGCGTGCACCTCGAGACCCCGGCACCGAACAGCACCGTGCGGGTGCCTTTCACCGTCAAGTGGACGGCCAAGGACTTCACGACGGCGGATCCCCGTATCGGAACGGACAACACGAACCGGCCGGTACTTCCGGATCAGGGCTATTTCGCCGTCTTCGTCGACAAGGAGCCGATGGCGCCGGGCGAGAGCTTCCAGTCGTTGCTTCCCGCCGGCTCGTCGTGCGCGAAGAACCCCACCTGCCCCGACATGAGCACGCTGCGAAACCTCGGCGTCCTGGTCACGGACACCACGTCGGTGACCGTCGACGCCGTTTCCTCCGGCAAGGGGGTCGGCGGCGCGGGCTCCGCCACGCACGCGGTGACGATCGTGCTCGTCGACGCCAGGGGGCAAAGGATCGGAGACAGCAATTGGTACACGAGTTTCACCGTCCAGGGGCGGTGAACGCGATGACACCCCATCGGCAACCCCCCGCCGAGACGTTCGGCAAGTCCCTCGAGGACATGGTCGCCCGGATGCGCCCGGCAGGCCGGGAAATCGCGGGCATCGGCGGTGACGTCGACCGCCGGGGACTGCGGGCGGTGCTTCGCGCCGAGAACGCCAAGTGGTATCCCGGCGTCGCCCTGTTCGCGCTCGAAATCAGCGGACTGCTGCACGGTGAGGCCTTCGGCGTGCTGCAACCGGATATCGGCCGGGCTTTCGGCATCGGGCCGAGGTTTTTCAGCGTGCTGACGGTGTTCAGCCAGGTCATCGCGCTGGTCGTGCCGCTGGGTGTGGCGCGCCTGGTGCAGAACCGGGCCCGGCGCGCGATGGTCACCCTGATCAGCGCGGGCGTGTGGAGCGTGCTGACCGCCGGCACGGCGTTGACCGCCACGGTCGGCGCGGTCGGTGCGATGCTGCTGTTGGACGAGGCGACGACGGCGGCCAACGGCACGGTAGGGGACGCGCTGCTGATCGACAGCTATCCGCCACGCACCAGGGTGCGCGTGGTGTCGGCCTTGCGGGCCGGGGGAATGGTCGCCGGACTCGGCGCACCCGGACTGGTCTTCGTGCTCACCGAGGTCGCGCATCTGAACTGGCGCGGTGTCTTCCTGGTGACCGCGGCGCTGACCGCGGTGTTCTTCCTGGTGGCACTGGGGTTGCGCGATCCCGGATACGGACGCTGGGACACCGCCCGCATCCAGCAGCGCGTTCGGACCTCCGACGGGAGGCCGGGCGCTCCCGCGGTCGCGGCGACCCACCTGAGCATTCTGGAGGCGCTGCGGCGGATCATGGCGATCCGGTCCATGCGGCTGTTCCTGTGGGCGGGCCTGATTTCCGCGATCGCTTCGCCGGTCGGCACCTACCTCGCCTTCTACTACACCGACCGGTTCAACCTCGACGCCGGTGCCCGCTCGTTGCTCCAGCTCGCCACCGGTGTCGTCGGGCTGGTTTCCCTGCTGACACTGAGCAAACTGGGAGACCGGATCTTCCAGCGCAGTCCCCGGCACATGTTCACCATTTCCGCCGGACTGACCATCGTCGGCCTCGTGCTCTCCGCGGCGCAGGTCTTCGCGCCCAACGTCACGGTCCTCGTCGTGCTGGCCGCGGCCGGCGCGGCGCTGACCGGGCTGTCCGGTCCCGCGCAGACCGTCGGAACGATGTCCATCGTGCCCGCCCCGCTGCGTCCGCACGTCGGTGCCGTCGCCGCGCTGTTCAGCCTGGGCGGTACCACCGCCGGCACGATCCTGCTCGGCGGGCTGACGGAAACGATCAGCCTGCCGACCGCCGTGGTGATCGTCTCGGTTCCTTCGGTGATCGCGGCCGGGGTGACCATGCGCGCGGGCCGTTTCGTGGCCGGGGACATCGACCGGACCATCGACGAGGTCGTGGAAGCCACCGCCCTCGCCGAACTGCGCGGCTCGGGCCGCCGCCTGCCGGTGATCAACTGTCGAAGCGTCGACTTCGCCTATGGTCCAGTCCAGGTGCTGTTCGGTGTCGACTTCTCCGTCGACCACGGCGAGATGGTCGCGTTGCTCGGCGTCAACGGCGCGGGCAAGTCGACGCTTCTGCGCGCGATCAGCGGGCTTGGCATTCCCCAGTCCGGCAGCATCCGGTTGGACGGCCAGGACATCACGTTCCTCGACGCCGAACGGCGTGCCGCGATGGGGATCTCGCAGATACCCGGCGGGCACGCGGTGTTCAAGGAGCTCAGCGTGGTCGACAACCTGCGCTGCTACGGCTATTCGCTCGGCCGGGACCGCCGCCGCCTCGACTCGGCGATCGACATCGCCTTCGACGCGTTCCCGCGCCTGGCCGAACGCCGGAACCAGCATGCGGGCACGTTGTCGGGCGGCGAACAGCAGATGCTGGCGCTGAGCAAGGCCTTGATGCTCAGGCCGAAGGTGTTGTTGATCGACGAACTGTCCCTGGGCCTGGCGCCGATCGTCGTCGGCCAGTTGCTGGACATGGTCCGCCGGATCAACCGTGCCGGCACCGCGGTGGTGCTGGTGGAACAGTCGGTCAACGTCGCGCTCAGCCTGGCCCGGCACGCGTACTTCATGGAACGCGGGCGGATCCGCTTCGACGGCCCCAGCGACGAACTGCGCAGGGACGAAACCCTGCTGCGCGCGGTGTTTCTCAGCGAAGTGGCCAAGGAGGGGGCACGATGAGTTCGAGAATCGGACCTGCCTGGCTGCGCGGGATCGCGCTGCTCGCGGGAATTGCCGGGCTCGGCTGGGCCGCGACACTGCTCGCGGGCTGGTCCGCGCCGGGGTATGTGCTCCTGCTGGGTGCCGTGATCGGAGCCAACTACGGGCTGCTGTCGGTCGGCCTGGTGCTGATCTTCCGGACCGCGCGAGTGATCAACTTCGCCCTGACGCAGATCGGCGCCTTCGCGGCCGCGCTGCTGCCGTTGCTGGTCGTGATCGCGCGTCTGCCCTTCTGGGTGGCTTTCGTCCTGGTCGCGCTGGCCGGCGCCGTGGTCGGCGCGTTCGTCGACCTCACCGTGGTCAAGCGGCTCGCGGACGCGCCACGGGCCGTCGTCGTCATCGCGACCCTGTGCGTGGGCAGCCTGCTGACCTCCGCGACGAGCGGCGTGGATTCCGCTGTCACGACCCCGGAAGGTAGAGCATTGCTCACTCCGCCGGGCCTGCCGGAGTTCTCGCTCGGACCGCTGCTGATCACCCCGGACTACGTGGCTTTGATGATCTTCACGCCGGTCCTGGTCGGCCTTCTTACCTGGTTCCTCGCGCGGGGCAGGTACGGGCTGGCGATCAGAGCGGCGGCAGGCAACCCGGTGGCCGCCCGCCTCGCCGGGATCTCCCCGATGCGGATGTCGGCGCTGGCCTGGGGAATCGCCGGCCTGATCGCGACCGTGACCACGGTGTTCCTGGGCTCGGCCGCGTCTTCGGGTGGTGCGGACACCTTCGGGCCCGCCCTGCTGCTACGGGCACTGTCCGGTGCCGTGGTCGCCCGGATGCGGAGCCTCGGCCGCGCGATGGCGGCCGGAATCCTGCTCGGTGTGCTCGAACAGGTCGTGTTGTGGAATCAGCCGGGTTCCCACGCCACCGACGTGGTGATCTTCGTCGTGCTGGTGGTCGCGATGCTGGCTCAGCGCGGTATCGAAAGCCTGCGTGGTGCGTCGGGCAGTTGGGCCACCGTGGTGAGCTGGCGACCGCTGCCCGAAGGGATTCGCGGGCTTTGGCCGGTCCGGCATGGCGCCAAGGCGTTGTTGGTCGCGTTCGTGGTCCTCACCACCCTCATCGCGCTCCAGGACGAGCAGACCGCCCTGTCGATGACCTATGTGCTGGCGGGCGCGATCGTGGCACTGGGGGTCGGTTTCGTCACCGGGCTGGCGGGTGAACTGACCTTCGGCCACTACGCGATCGCCGGACTCGGCGGCGTCGCGTCGATGGTGGTGATCCGGCAAACCGGGGCACCGCTGCTCGGCGTCCTCGCGGCCCTGGTGGTGTCCGGCCTGGCCTCTGTCCTGCTGGCGCTACCGTCCTTGCGGGCTCGTGGGCTGACGCTGACCGTGACGAGTCTGT
The DNA here is from genome assembly GCF_042684065.1 of Amycolatopsis pigmentata. Lineage (NCBI taxonomy): Bacteria > Bacillati > Actinomycetota > Actinomycetes > Pseudonocardiales > Pseudonocardiaceae > Amycolatopsis > Amycolatopsis pigmentata. The sequence continues at coordinate 232,325 of NZ_JBHUKR010000021.1, forward strand.
CCTTCGCCCTGCTCTTGCCCGCGGTCATCCTCACCGCGCCCTGGCTGCTCGGCAAAGCCGGTATCGAAGTGCCACGGCTGATCGTCGGCGGCGAGCCGCTGCAGCCGGGTACCGACTATTTCTGGGTGGCGCTGGTGGCTTTCGCCGTTGCCGTCTTCCTGAGCTGGAACGTCTGGCGCGGTGGCTTCGGCAGGATTCTCGTCGCCACCAGGGACAACGAGCCCGCGGCCAGGTCGTTCGGGCTGCCCGCCACCCAGGCGCGGGTGCAGGCCTTCGCCATCGCGGGGCTCCTCGCCGGTCTCGGCGGCCTGGTCTTCGCCGGAGGGCACGACGTGCTGGCCGCCGACGTGTTTTCCCCGGCGCTGAGCGTCGGAGTCGTGCTGGCCATCGCGATCGGGGGAATGTCGGTCATGGCCGGTGCGATCATCGGGGCCGTCTGGGTTCTCGGACTGCCGGTCCTGGTCGCCCAAGGCGCGATGGCGCAGGTGGCCTCCTACACGGGCGTGCTCGCGGTGCTGCTGATCACGCCCGGGGGTATCGCTCACCTGCTGGAACCGGTCCGCGAATACGCCGTGGTGGCGGTGGCCAGGCTGTGTGGACGGCGGATCGGTGTCGCGGATCTGCGGGGTGCGAACCATTCCGCGCCCACGGCCGAAACGCAACCGCTGAGCACCGGCCGTCACCACCGGCAGTCCGCCGGAATTCCCGCGCTGGTGCCGAAAACCGCCGTAGAACGCCGCCCCGGCCGGGAACTGCTGCGAGTCGAGGGACTGACCAAGACCTACGACGGTATCCACGCGGTGGCCGGCGTCGATTTCACCGTGGCCGAGGGCGAAACGGTCGGTTTGATCGGCCCCAACGGAGCCGGTAAGACGACCACCTTCGAAATGCTGGGCGGGTTCGTCCGTCCCTCCGTGGGCCGGATCACCTATCTGGGCAAGGACATCACCGGCCTGTCCCCACGGCAACGGGTCGAACTCGGGCTGGTGCGGTCGTTCCAGGACTCCGCGCTGTTCCCGACGATGAGTGTGGTGGACGTACTCGCGCTGGCGCTGGAACAGCAGCGGCGCACCAACACGGTGCTGTCGGTGCTGGGGGTGGACACCACCGCACGCCACCGCCGGGCGGTCGCCGAAGAGATCGCGGCCTACTTCGGCCTGGCCCCCTACCGGGCCAGCCAGATCCGCGAACTGTCCACCGGCACCCGGCGGCTGGTCGAACTCGCCTGCCTGATTTCCCTGCGGCCAAGGCTGTTGCTGCTCGACGAGCCGTCGTCCGGTATCGCGCAACGGGAAACCGAGGCGCTCGGCACCTTGCTGGGCACGATCAAGCGGGACTTCGCGACGACGATCGTGCTGATCGAGCACGACATTCCGCTCGTCACCTCGGTTTCCGACCGCCTGATCGCCATGGACTGCGGACACGTCCTGTGCGCCGGGACGCCCGAGTCGGTCCGCCGCGACCCCCGCGTCGTCGCTTCCTATCTGGGCACCAGCCGTACCGCGGTCGAACGCAGCGACCACCCCAGCCGGAGACCTACCGCAAACCGTGACGGAGTGACGAGATGAACGAACTGGAAACCATTGACGCGGCGGAACTGCACTCACTGGCGAGAAGCGCCCGGCCGATCCTCGTCGACTTCGTCGCCGACTGGTGCGCGCCCTGCAAGAAACTGGATCCCGTGCTCACCGGATTGGCCGCGGAATTCGACGGCGACCTCCGGATCGTCCGAGTGGACGCCACGGACGACGACGCGACGGCCTCGTCCTACGGCGTGGACGGCTTCCCGGGACTCGTCATGATCAACAACGGGCAGATCGTGGGCCGTCTGTTCGGCCTGCGGTCCCGCGATGATCTGCGCGAGCACCTGAAACTGCTGGTCGAAGTACGCCACGGAAGCCCGTTGCCCGAGACGAAACGCGTTGCCGTCGCGGACAACGCGACAACCGCTCAGGACCGCGCCACTGAAGTAGCCCGCGTGCTCGTCTTCCCAGAGGAGCCCGTCGGTGTACTGCGGTTTACTCCTGGTGCTCGCGGCATCCCCGCCACGGGAACAGTGCGGGTGCCCGCCGGCACTCATGTCGGTTTGAACGTGCGAAGCGACACGAAAGGCATCGACCTTTCCTTCCTGACCGCCTTGCCGTCCGATGGACTGGACCACCTGGCGGTGATAGGGCCGGTGACCGACGAAGAGCTCGCGCCGATCGCCCATCTCACCGGGCTGCGGGTGCTGCAACTCGCCGGCGAACTCGTCACGGGCAGCGGTTTCACCGCATTCGGCCCGCGGCACAGGTTGCGGAAGCTGATGTTGAACTGTCCCGCGCTGAACGACGACGGTATGCGGACCTTTCCGGCGTTGCCCGAACTGACCTCCCTGGACATGTACAACTCCGAAGGGCTCGGCGATGCCGGTATCGCACCGCTGCGGGCCCTGCCCCTCACCTCGCTCGATCTGTGCGCGCACGGTGCCACCGACGAAGGCGTCGCCGGGTTGCTGCGCGAGCTCGTGGACCTGACCGGCCTGACCGTCTGCGTCCCCGACGTCACCGACGAATCGATGCGGGCGCTGGGCGGGTTGCGCCGACTCGGCTCGCTCACCCTCGAAACCCCCCGTATCACCGGGCGTACGGTCGAAAGCCTGACCGCGCTGCCCGACTTGCGCAGCCTCGCGTTGTACGGAATACCGTTGGGCGACGACGTGATCGACCACCTCGCGGAGGTAAGGACACTTCGGCGCCTCCGGCTGGAGGACGACGGGCCGATCGGCGAAGAGACCTACCGGAGGCTCACGGAGGCACTGCCCGAGTGCGAAATCAACGGGACCTGGCTCGCCCCCGAAGCGATCGCTCACCGCTTCGGCGGTGAATGATCTTCGGCCGGTGAACTCTCCGGCCGGTCCAGGCGTTTCCGGAGCCAGGACATGACGTGCTCGGTGGTGGCCTCCAACGAGGTATGCGTGGTGTCGAAGAGATCGACTCCGAGCGAAGGCGCGTTCTTCCGGAGCCAGGCGTTGAATTCCAGCATTTCCGCGATCCGGGGCTCGTCCCACTGGCGCCAGGCGGGACGGGCACGCAAGCGCCGGGCGAGTACGTCCCCGTCCGCGACGAGCGCCAGGTAGTGAATCGTGGAAAAGAGCGCGCGTTCGGGCAGGGGATCGAACTCCGGGGGTACCACCGTGCCGCACAACACCACGGGGCGGCCGTTCTGGTGGATCATCGCCGCCATCCGCAACCAGGTGCCGCGGAACGCCGGGTGCCCATCGACGTCGTCGCGTAGTCCGGCGGTCCACAGGACGTCCTGTTCCAGCACGACCGCACGTCCGTGCAGCCGATCGACCAGGGCGGCGCCGACGGTGGACTTGCCGGCGCCGCTCGGACCGGTCAGTGCGAACAGCGGCAGCCTGCGGAAGGGCCACCGGTGGCCACAGCCGTCGCACCTCCGGTCACCCTGCCGGACCAGCGGCCTGTCGGCGATTTCCCGGCAGGCCGGGCAGATCCGCGGATCCAATGATGGCGTCGTAATCACCCAGCCCGGTGGCGTCAGTCGAACAACTCCTCGAGGAAGCCACGCTTGCGTTTCCCGCGGTAGGGCTTCGGTGAGTCGGTGTAGTGCGGCCTGGGCGAGTCCGGGTAGTAGTGACTTCCACCGTGTGGCCGGTGATCGCCGTGGTACGGGCGCGGTGAGTCGCCGCGGTAAGGCGGTGGCGCCGAACCGTAGTACGCGCTCTCCGCACCGACGAGCTGCTCCAGCTCACCTCGGTCCAGGAAGATGCCCCGACATCCGTCGCACTGCTCGATATGCACGTTGTTCTTGCTCACCGTGCGCATGACATTCTGACATTTCGGACAAATCACAGGTCGAGTCTACCCATTGAGGACGACGCACCCCTGTCGGCCGAGGCCGTCGAGGAGCCGCGGGGCCGGCTCGATGTCGTTCCAGCGCAGGTCCAGCTTCTCGAGCGAGGGCATTCGGACAATCCAGCCGGGCAACTTCTTGATGTGGTTGGACCGGAGATCGAGATGGCGCAGGCGCGGGAGCTCAGCCAAGGACTCGGGGATCTCGGTCAGCGCGTTCTCTCGAAGATCGAGGTGACGCAGTTGCGTCAGCCCGGCGACGGAAGCCGGGAGACATTGAAGGGCGTTTCCGCGGAGCCAGAGCTCTCGTAGTTGGGACAGGCGACCGATCGAGTCGGGGAGCCTGGTCAGCTCGTTGTGCTGGACTCGCAGTTCGACGAGACCGCACATATCGCCGATGGTCTCCGGGAGGTCGGTGAGGCGGTTTTCGCTGACGTTGAGGTAGCGCAGCCCCGTCAGTCGTCCGAGCGATTCGGGGAGTCCGGTCAAGCGGTTGTCGTGCAGGTAGAGGAAGTTCGTGAGTGCCGGCAACCCACCCACTTCGCCGGGCACCGCGCCGAGGGCGTTGTGCCCCAGGTCCAGCGTGCGCAGGCGGCGTAACAGTCCGATCTTGGGCGAGAGCTTCGTCAACCCGTTGTCCGCCAGGATCAGCACCTCCAGGTCCGTCCGCAGCCAGACCGATTCCGGCACCTCTCCCAGGTCGCGCCGCCAGAGATTCAAGGCTTTTCCCACGTTATCGCTCCTCGTTGCCTTGGCCGTCGCGGTCGCCGTCCGGGAGGCGGTGACCGTAGCGCCTCCCGAAGCCCAGTGTTCGACGAAGATCAAGTCTTCGTCAAAGGGCCGGCTTTACCGGCGACACGCGACGTCCTTCCCGCTACTTTGCGTTGTGCGGGGGTCACGACGAGGCGCACATCGGTGCACCGTAATCGAGAACGGCTCGTATGAGGGAGTGTCATGGCTTTCGATCCGAGCGCATTCAGTTTCAGCAATACGGATCTCGTCGTCGATCCCTACCCGGTCTACGCGGAAATCCGGGAACGCGATCCGATCCACAATTCGCGGATGTACGGCGGCTCCTGGCTTCTGTTCTCCTACGAGGACGCCGCGGCACTGGCGCGTGACGAGCGGTTGACCAACAACCGCGCCACCCTGCCCATCATGGCGCTGCCCGAGGAGCAGCGTGGCGAGTTCGACGAGTTCGTCACCTTCTTGCGCATGTGGACAGGGTTCTCCGTGGGCGACGAACACACCGCGCGGCGCGCTTTGCTGGACGAGGTGTTCCGGGTCCTTTCCCCGACGCGGATCGCCGGGGTCGTTCAAGACGTGGTCGACCACCTCATCGACGGGTGGGATGGGCGCGACAAGGTCGACCTGGTGGCCGATTTCGCGCGGCCGATGCCGGCGATGGTGCTCACGAGGCTCCTCGGTGCACCCGAGGACGACCACGAACAATTGGATCGCTGGTCCGACGATCTCGTCTACCTGTTCGGCGCCAGCGCGCTCACGGTCGAGGATGTCCGGCGCGGCTGGGCCGGCGGCAAGGCGCTGATGGCGTACCTGCGGGAGCTCGCCGCCGACATGGCCAGAGTTCCCCATCGCAGCCTCCTCGGGGAACTGCTGGCGCGGCGGCACGACGGGTTCGGCTTCACCGAAGCCGAGGCATGCGCGCAGTGCGTGATGATGATGTTCGCGGGCGTGGAGCCGTCACGGCATCTGATCGGCAACGCGATGATGGCGCTGCATCGCTTCCCGGAACAGCGACGGCTGCTGATGGGCAACCCGCGCCTGTGGCCCGCGGCGGTCGAGGAGTTCCTGCGCTTCGATCCACCGGTGCAGTACATCGGACGGCTGGCCGCGGAGTCGTTCACCTTCCGTGGACGTGATTTCGAGAAGGGACAGCCGGTGCTGCCCTTCATCGGTTCGGCCAACCGCGACCCGAAGCAGTTCACCGACCCGGACGTTCTCGATATCCGCAGGCGGCCCAAGCACATTTCGTTCGGCCACGGCGTGCACCGCTGCATCGGCACGGGAGTGGTGCGAACCCAGACCGCTGTGGCCCTGCGTACCCTGCTGACCAGGGTGCCGGACGTCGAGGTATGCGCGGATCCGACGCCGACGTGGAACGCCTACGTCGGGTTTCACGGTCTGGAATCCATCACTGTGTCGATACCCCGTGTCGCGCCCAGGTCAGTCCTCCCACGCTCCCACTGACCGTCCGGGGGAGTCTGCCCTCGCGACGCGGGGAGGGACTTACCCTTCCGAACCTCGACACACGTAGCGCGCCCGTGTTCACACTCAGGAAGTCGTGCCGATCCGGTGCGTTTCAACAATAGTCGAAGGTGCCACCTCTGGATTTACACGCACGGCGCGACGGGTGCGCACGGAACAAGGAGCAGGTCATGCCCCACCTAGGACCTTCGCGGGCGGCTGCGCTCTCTTTCGAACGCCGCACATCGAAGATCCGGAGACGAACGACTCGTGACCGCATCCGAATCACCGAAAAATGATCCGTTGATCGATCCTCCGACTCGGTCAATGACGCTGACGGATGCCAGGAAGGTGACCTGGCAGGAATTTGGCCTGCCGGACGGAAGACCCGTTCTGTACTTTCACGGTGGTGGCAGCACCAGCCTGGAGGCCGGCCTCTTCCACCGGGAGGCCGTCCGAAGAAACCTCCGCCTGATCGCACCGAACCGGCCAGGTGCCGGCGGCTCGACGCTCTGCTCCGGTCGCACCGTCGCGGCGTACTCGGATGATCTGAGCGAGTTGCTCGACAGCCTGAGAATCGAACAGTTCGCCTGCTTCGGCGAGTCCAACGGCGGCTTGATCACGTTGGCGGTGGCCGCCTCCATGTCGGCTCGCGTTCTCGGCGCCGTGCCCATCAATCCGACGGTTCCATGGTTCGACCCGCTGGCAAGGCGCGTGTGCTCCCGTTCAGCGGCAGCGGGATACCGCCTGATCAAATACTTGCCATGGGTCATCACCAGGCTGGAAAAGAACTCGGTACCCAGAATACGCAAGCTGAAATCCGCACCTCGTCACCACAACGACGGATTCAACCCGCTGGATCTGGCCGGACCACCTCCTGGGATCGAGCAGGATGTCGGTGAGTTCCATTGGCGGGTGATGGCGGAGCGCGCCGGCACGCCTGCCATGATGGCCGAGATGAAATGGGCGGCCGCTGATTGGGGATTCGACTACTACTCGATTCCCGTAGCGTTGGATATCTTCTGCGGCGCGTACGATTCCCAAGCTCCTTTCGCGCTCGTGCTCGCGGACCGCAATCCGGACGCGCGCTTTCACTACTTTTCGTTCGGGCACTACGGCTTCTCTCACCCGGATGCTCGATATCGAATCCTCGATACGATCTCCGGCTACTTCCAGCCATGAGAATCCGGCAAGCCGGTCAGGCCGGCTGAACCAGGTCGTGGTGCGCGCCGAGCAGGTCGGTGCCGAAACCGATTTTCACGCCCGCTTGTTTGAACGGGTCCCGTGGAGTGCGGAGGAGGTGAAGATTTTCGTCGTGGTCCGGAGCTACGGGCAGGACGTTGTGGCCCGTCAGTGCGTCCAGGCCGCGCTCGGACACGGCGGCTGACCTCGCACGTGCATTGCACGCTGACGCCCGTATTCGGCCATATGGGGTGGGGACCGAAGGCATCCGCCAACCAGGGTGCCTCTGGTGAGATCTGAACTCACACTGGACGGGTTTTGAATGGGTGTCTGAAACGCGCGATGACCGGGTCATACACAGTGGCGGACCGGATTTCGGGGTATATCGGGGGTGCGACGCTCAAATGTCGTTCTGCAGCGCACTTGCGCGGACGTGTGCCTGTGAGGGCGCTGACATCTCCAGGTTTGTGTATAAAAAAGTTCTCAATGCTCAATTCGAGCCCTTGGCTAAATATATTAAATTATCGAGCGAACCGCGGTCCAGTCCGGGTAATTTGTATAGTTGACCCAAATCTGCTAAAAATTCATGGAATCGAAACCATGTTTGTGCTTCCCTCAACAGAACTACAAGTTCGCGTGTCGCTTTGTCCCAGTGGTCAACGGTCGCGTAGTAGACGATTAGGTTGGCTCGGTGGAGCAGAGGGGCTGATTCAAGGAGGTGCTCGGCCAAATTTATTGCCTTCTGCACATATTCTGCTCCGTCGGCCGGATAGCCTTGCTTAATCCGGGTTATGCCGAAAAGGTAAACCCACCAACTGTCTTCGGGGTCGAGTTCGATGGCGCGGGTGAGGTCGGTGAGGGCTTCCTCGTAGCGGCCCATGGCCTGGAAGGTTTCTCCTCGGTTGCCGGTGGCCCAGTCGTCTTCGGGGTTGAGTTCCATGGCGCGGGTGAAGTCGGTGAGGGCTTCGTCGTAGCGGCCCATCAGCCGGTACACCACGCCCCGATTGGCGGTGACTCGGGCTACTTCGGGGTTGAGTTCGATGGCGCGGGTGAGGTCGGTGAGGGCTTCGTCGTAGCGGCCCATGGCCTCGGAGGTTCTTCCTCGGCTACCGATGGCCCAGGCGCTGTCGGGGCTGAGTTCGATGGCGCGGGTGAGGTCGGTGAGGGCTTCCTCGTAGCGGCCCATGGCCTGGAAGGTTTCTCCTCGGCTACCGATGGCCCAGTGATCTTCGGGGTCGAGTTCGATGGCGCGGGTGAGGTCGGTGAGGGCTTCCTCGTAGCGGCCCATCAGCCGGTAGGTCTCGCCTCGGTTGCCGGTGGCCCAGGCGCTGTCGGGGTTGAGTTCGCTAACGCGGGTGAAGTCGGTAAGGGCTTCGTCGTAGCGGCCCATCAGCCGGTACACCACGCCTCGGTTGCCGGTGGCCCAGGCGTAGCCGGGGTTGAGTTCGATGGCGCGGGTGAAGTCGGTGAGGGCTTCCTCGTAGCGGCCGATGGCCTGGAAGGTTTGTCCCCGGTTACCGATGGCCCAGGCGTAGCCGGGGTCGAGTTCGATGGCGCGGGTGAAGTCGGTAAGGGCTTCCTCGTAGCGGCCCATGGCCTGGAAGGTTTCTCCTCGGCTACCGATGGCCCAGTCATCTTCGGGGTCGAGTTCGATGGCGCGGGTGAAGTCGGTGAGGGCTTCCTCGTAGCGGCCCATCAGCCGGTAGGTCTCGCCTCGGCCAGCTAGTGTGTTTTCCAACTCGGAGTTCAGACCTAATGCGTTGTTGAAGTCCGCCAGTGCCGCCTCGTAACGGTCAGCGTTACGGTGGTCTCTACCGCGTAGTCGGAAGGCTTCTGCGCGTGCGTCATCGGCCAATAGGTCACCGTTGAGCAGCGTCGTAAGGAACGCGATCTCCTCATCGTCGGTGGTTAGCAGGGCTTCGGTCAGGCGCTCGCCCCACGTCAGAACGTTCTGCGCGCCGGAGTCCTGACCAGCCGCTACGAGCATGGCGGCCCATCGTCGGGCCATGGTCATGCTGGCTTTGGTGGCGTTCACCGCATCCGTCAGAGCTCGGGTAAGGGCCACTGTCGGTTCGGCACACAGTTCGTGGTAGGCCTGTTCGAGGCGATGATCTTGCCACGTCGTGTCCGTCCAACCGTCGTCTTGTGGTATGCGCAGTGCTTCTCGTTCATTGCGGTGATATTCGGCGAGTTGGCGGTGCCGGGTGCGCCACTTCTGGATTGACAGGCTGCGGGTGATCCGGAGCATGGGTGCCCGGGCGACGTCGTGGTATCGCCAGGAACCGGAGGTTTCAGTCACGAAGGGCAACTGGCGGAGCCAGCGGAACTGGTCGGGGACGTTGTCGGTTTTGCCAGAGGCCGCGGCCAGGATGTCTTCATTGAGCTTTCTCGCCAAGGCGCCAGCGAGCGCGATTTCGCGGTGTTCTTCGTTGGGTTCCCATTTGAGGAATCGTTCTACGGCGCTGTCGCTAGGGTCCACGACGCTGCTCGTGTCGCTGGGCTGATGATCGGCGAGGGTGGCCAGCCAGACGGGCAGGCATCCGGAGAGTGTGAGGATGACGTTGATAACCCGTTCGTCGTGCACGCCTCGCGCGGTGAGAAGTTCGCGGGCTTCGGTTTCGGTGAATGGGGCCAGCGGGACGTCCGCGATGACGCTGCGATAGGGCGACCACCGGTTGGAGTCCAGCGGTCGTTGCCCGCTGACCGTGAGCACGAGGTTGGCCGGTACCTCGCCATACCGGTCGGCCAGGAGGTCGAGGAGCCAGGTTTCGAGGAAGGGAGAAGTGCGTTCGAAGGTGTCGAGGAACAACGCCACCTGGTGCGTGTCGGCCAGTCGGGTCAGATCGTTGACGAACGCCCGGCTGAGCACTTCAGCGGGGGATAGCATCAATTGGAGGTCGTCCGAACGACGGAACTTCTCGCTCAGATAGATGCGGAAACGGTCGACCTGTTCGGCGGCGGCTTTGGCATCGACAACGTCAGCGAACGCGCCAAGGACCGGCACGCCTTTGGCTGCACTCAGCCCGATGCCCACCGCTGTCTTGGTCAGGAACGCGCCCGCTGGCGCCTTGGGGTCCGACTCGACCTCGTGTCGGCGTTGTCGGTAGGTCTCCGATTTCTGCGAAAAGCGACGGAAAGTAAGGCCTTGTCGAATGAAGTCGGCGGCCAGAGTGGTCAGTGTTTCCACGACATCGAAGCAGTTCTCATCCGCGTAGGCACAGGCGACCGCGTTTTCTTCAGCGACCTGCTGGAACCGTTGGGTGAGAAACGTCTTGCCGACGCCGGCGACCCCGTGAACGTTGAAAATGACGACGCGATGGGCGTCTGTTAGAGGAAGCCGCAGGTTCGCGCCGTATTCGGTCAGCCGTTCTCGCCTGCCCACGAAGTTGGCCTGCTGCCGTCTCTTGATGATCTCACGGAGAGCAGGCCCTTTGCCCGTCACGCGTCACTCCCCCTGTCAGCGATCTGCCACGTCTGCTCTACCCAAGTCGCCAGGATAGGCGTGAATATTACGCGCCCCGGTGCCACTTTACGTTCAAGACAGGACGCTGATGCTCGCCGTCCGCGAAGTCCAGCGAAGCGGCCCAAGGCTCGAAGCGTTCTTCGGTGCGATGTACTCCTCCGCACTCCGGCCGGAGGAGGTGACCGCGCTCAACAAGCGGAACCTGTCGATCCCCGAACCGGAATGGAACGGCGCGAAGGGAGAGTACGAGTACGGATGGGGGGAATTCCACCTCGACGAGGCCGAACCTCACGCTGGGAAGCGCTGGACCGGCAGCGGGAAGCCCCGGGACAAGCGTCAGTTGAAATCTCGGTCGGTAGGGGAGGGCCGCCCGGTTCCGATTCCACCCGAGTTGACTGCGCTGCTGTGGCACCACACCGGGGCTTATGGATACGGGCCGGATGGCCGCCTCTTCTGCGGGGAAAGAGGCGGAGAAGTCCCGATGATCACCTATACCCGGGTGTGGCGGGCCGCGCGGGAGCTCGCGCTCACCAAGGAAGCGCAAGCAACGCCGCTCGCCCGCCGGCCGTACGATCTCCGGCATGCCGCGTAAGCACCTGGCTGGCCGGGGGAGTGGACCCGGCGACCGTTGCCGAGTGGGCCGGGCACTCCCTGTCCGTGCTGATGGAGGTCTACGCGGCGTGCCTCTACGGACAGGACGCCGTGGCGCGCCGACGCGTCCAAGCGGCCCTTGGTCACGGCACCGAGCGGTGAGCCTGGGCAGACATTGGGCAGAACTGGCCGGGTATTGCCGGGCGTGACCGGAGAAAGCCGGAAAGGTAGGGATGCCGCCCTGACTGACGTTCGCGCTGGTCAGGGCCGGTTTTCAGGTTCGGATGGGGGTGCCCTCGGCAGGATTCGAACCTGCGACACCTGCCTCCGGAGGGCAGTGCTCTATCCCCTGAGCTACGAGGGCTTTATCGCTGTGCGACGGGTAGTAGCCTAGCGCATCGGTTTCAGGCGCCCTGCGGGAGCCCCACCCTTTCGGGGAAGTGAGCTCGGTCCGGCTGCGCATACGCGCATATCTCTATATGTCAAGAGGGGTAAACGGCCGACGCGACGCCGAACGTCGGCCGTCCGATCAGGAGGGCAGCGGCTGGGCGCCCCTGGCCGTGAGCATCTGCCGCATCAGGTCCATCTCGGCGCCCTGGGAGACCAGCATGCTCTGCGCCAGCGTCCGGACCGCGGTCACCGAGGCATGGTCGTGCGCGTACTGCGCCATTCCCGCGCCGCCCTGGTGGTGGCGCAGCATCAGCTGCAGGAAGTAGACGTCGAGGTCCTTGCCGGACAACGTGCGCAGCTTCGTCAGCTCGTCGTTCGTCGCCATGCCGGGCATCAGGGCGCCGTTTCCGGCGGCCTGGGTGCCGCCCATGGCCATGCCGTCGTGGCCGGCGGGCTGCTGCATCCACGCCATGTTCGCGCCGACCGCCTGCTCCGGCTGGTTCCACAGCATCAGCCAGCCCTTCATCCGGCCGATCTGCTCCAGCTGGGTGCTCTGGATGTCGAACGCGAGTTGCCGGAGTTCGGGATCGGCCGTGTGATCACGCTCCCAGTTGGCCATCGTGACGGCCTGGGTGTGGTGCGTCGACATGTCCTGCGCGAACCCGACGTCGACCGAGCCCGCGGTGGGGGTGGCCTGCTCGCCGCCGCTGAGCGCGCGCTGGGTGAGGAACATCCCGAGCACCGCGCCCAGCAGCAGCACCACGACGACCGAGGCGCCGATGACGATCACCCGCGACGAGGGCGACCGGATCTCGGGAACCTCCTCCGGGGCCTCGGTGCGCGTCATGAGGTAGGCGCCGTCGAGGGCTTGCCCATGTCCTGCTGGGTTCCGCCGGAACCCTTGTAGTCCATCGGCTTCGCGTCCTTGCCGGGCGGCGTCGGATCGAACGGCGGCGGGTTGCTCGGGTCGAACGCGCCAGGCCCGAGCGCGTCGCACGAGGCGCCGACCTCGGGGTGGGTGTTCGGGTTCTGGCGAAGCGCGGTGATGAACTCGTCGATCTTCGGGTCGTCGGCGCTGTCCACCTTGAGCTGGTGGCCCCACGACTGCAGCGAGATCGGCCGGTCGAGCCCGGGATAGGGCGACATCATCGAGTACGGCTTGCCGGTGACCTTGGCCTTGAGCTTGTTCAGCGCGTCGCCGGTCACCTTGTCCGGGTTGTAGGCGATCCACACCGCGCCGTGTTCCAGCGAGTGCACCATGTTCTCGGTGCGCACCGCGGTCGGGTACACGATGCCGGTGCACGCGGCCCAGTAACCGTCGTGCGGACCGCCGAAGGGCGGCGACTGGTCGTAGGCGACCCGTTCGGTCGGCAGCACGTGCACCGAGCCCGTGTAGGTCTTGGTCACGATCCCGCTGAGCTTGGTCGACGGGTCGGGGTTGCTCGCCGAGGGCACCCATTCGGCCAGCGCGCGTTTCGGCGCGGACTGGACGAGGTAATAGGTGACGACGACGGCGGCCAGCGCTATTACGCCGACCACGGCGATGATCGTGCCCCAGGGCACGCCACGCTTGGTGACCACCGAACCGCGGGTCGCCTTGGCGACCTTCTTCGGGGTGGGCTTCTTCTTCGTGCCGCTGGCCATACCCGCGATTCTAAGGACAGGCTGTCCGGTCCGTGTCAGCGGCTCGCGCACGGCCACATACACTCGCCTGGTGACTCCCGCCGTGCTCGCCGACCTCGTTCGTTCGTCCGCTGTGCAGGTACTTTCCGCACGCGGGCTCGACCATGCCGTCCTGCCCGAAAAGGTCACGATCGAGCGACCCCGCAACCCCGAACACGGTGATTACGCCACCAATCTCGCCCTGCAAGTGGCCAAGAAGGCCGGCCTGGCGACGCGTGAGTTCGCGCAGGCCCTCGCGGACGAGGTGGCCAAATCCGACGGCGTGGCGGCGGCGGAGGTCGCCGGCCCCGGCTTCCTGAACTTCCGGCTCGCCGCCGACGCGCAGGGCGAGCAGATCCGGGAGGTGCTCGCCGCGGGCGATGCCTACGGTCGTGGCGACATCTACGCCGGGCGCAAAATCAACCTCGAATTCGTCTCCGCGAACCCGACCGGCCCGGTCCACCTCGGTGGCACCCGCTGGGCCGCGGTCGGCGACGCGCTCGGCCGCATCCTCGCCGCGCAGGGCGCCGAAGTCACCCGTGAGTACTACTTCAACGACGCGGGCGCCCAGATCGACCGTTTCGTCCGATCCCTCATCGCGGCGGCCAAGGGTGAGCCCGCGCCCGAGGACGGCTACGCCGGCGCCTACATCCGCGACATCGCCGCCGAGGTCATCCGCCGCGAGCCGAGCACGCTGTCGCTCCCGGAAGACGAGCGGAACGAGACCTTCCGGTCCATCGGCATCTCCCTGATGTTCGACGACATCAAGGGAAGCCTGCGGGACTTCGGCACCGAATTCGACGTCTACTTCCACGAGGGCTCGTTGCACGACAGCGGCGCGGTCGAGCGTGCGGTCGAGGAGCTGAAGACCTCCGGCCGCCTCTACCACGCGGAGGGCGCCTGGTGGCTGCGCTCCACCGAGTTCGGCGACGACAAGGACCGCGTGGTCATCAAGAGCGACGGGCGGCCCGCCTACATCGCCGGTGACATCGCCTACCTCCAGGACAAGATCGGCCGCGGCTTCGACCTGTGCATCTACATGCTCGGCGCCGACCACCACGGCTACATCGCCCGGCTCAAGGCCGCCGCGGCCGCGCTGGGGCACGACCCCGCCGTGGTCGAGGTACTGATCGGGCAGATGGTCAACCTGGTCAGCGACGGCAAGCCGGTGCGGATGAGCAAGCGGTCCGGCACCGTGATCACCATCGAGGATCTGGTCGAGGCGGTCGGCGTGGACGCCGCGCGGTACGAGCTGTCGCGCTATTCGGTCGACTCCAGCCTGGATGTCGACCTGGACCTGCTTCGCAAGCACAGCAACGACAATCCGGTCTACTACGTCCAGTACGCGCATGCCCGGCTGGCATCGTTGCAACGGAACGCGGCAGACCTCGGGCTCAAGCTGGACGCCGGCGCCGACCTGGGGCTTCTCACCCATCCGCGTGAAGGTGATCTGATTCGCACGATCGGGGAGTTCCCGAAAGTGCTGCGCACCGCGGCCGAACTGCGCGAGCCGCATCGCCTGGCCCGCTACCTGGAGAACCTGGCCAGCGCCTACCACAAGTTCTACCCCGTGGCCCGCGTGCTCCCGCAGGGAGACGAGGAGGCGACCCCGCTCACCTTCGCCCGCCTCGCGTTGTGCGAGGCGACCCGGCAGGTGCTGGCCAACGGCCTCGCTCTGCTCGGTGTCTCGGCGCCGGAACGGATGTGATCGGCGATGGCGCATCCCGCTGGACCCCTGCACGCCGAGGTACATCCGCACGCGGACACCTCCGGATTCCCACCGTCCACAGCGGACGAACTCGACCGGCTGCACCCGGAAGTGTGGCCCCGCAACGCTTCCCGGGGCGATGACGGGGTCGTCCGTCTGGCCGGTGTGGACGTTCGCGAGCTCGCCGAGACCTACGGCACGCCGCTGTTCGTGATCGACGAGGACGACTTCAAGACGCGCTGCGCCGAGCACGCGCGGGCGTTCGGCGACCCGTCACTGGTGCACTACGCCGGAAAGGCGTTCCTGTGCACCGAAGTCGCGCGCTGGGTGGCCGAAGAGGGCCTGAGCCTGGACATCTGCAGCACCGGTGAGCTCGCGGTCGCGCTCCGGGCGGGTTTCCCGCCGAAGCGGATCGCCTTCCACGGCAACAACAAGTCGAGTGCCGAACTGGAGCTGGCCGTCGAGGCCGGGATCGGCGTGATCGTGGTCGACTCGTTCTTCGAGATCGCCCGCCTCGCCGACGTGGCGGCCCGCCTCGACGTGGTGCAGCAGGTCCTGGTGCGCGTGACGGTCGGCGTCGAGGCGCACACCCACGAGTTCATCGCGACCGCGCACGAAGACCAGAAGTTCGGTTTCTCGCTCGCCGCGGGCGACGCCGCCGAGGCGGTGCGAAGGGTGCTCAACGCTTCGTCGCTGGAACTGGTCGGCCTGCACAGCCACATCGGCTCGCAGATCTTCGACGCCGACGGGTTCGAGGTCGCGGCCCGGCGCGTGATCGGCCTGCTTTCCGAACTGCGCAAGGAACACGGCGAAGAGGCGCTCGCTTCGCTGACCACCGTGGACCTCGGGGGCGGCCTCGGGATCGCCTACACCGCCGACGACGATCCGCCACCGCCGGCTTACCTGGCCGAGCAGTTGCGCACGATGGTCGCCAAGGAATGCGAGCACGAGGGTCTCCCGGTGCCGCGCATCGCGGTCGAACCGGGCCGGGCGATCGCCGGGCCGGGCACGGTGACCCTGTACGAGGTGGGCACCATCAAGAACGTCGCTCTCGGCCACGGCCACGAGCGCCGTTATGTCAGCGTCGACGGAGGCATGAGCGACAACATCCGCACCGCGCTCTACGACGCGGTGTATGACTGCCGCCTGGTGTCGCGGTCGAGCGACGACGGGGGAGCGAGCGTGGGCGCGGCGCTGTCGCGCGTGGTGGGCAAGCACTGCGAGTCGGGTGACATCGTGGTCCGCGACTGCTGGCTTCCCGGCACCCTCGCGCCGGGCGACCTGCTCGCCGTGGCGGCCACCGGGGCCTACTGCTATTCGATGGCCAGCAACTACAACCGGCAGCCCCGTCCGGCCGTCGTCGCGGTGGCCGGTGGCCAGGCGCGGCTGCTGCTGCGCCGGGAGACGGTGGAAGACCTGCTGCACCTGGAGGCGCTGTAATGCCAGTGTCTACTCGCGGCCGTCCGATCAACCACAGAGCGCGCGCCGGCGAAGCCCCGCTATCGGGGCGGCGGGGCGCCCTCGAACGGCACGTAACTTGCCCTCTTCATCAGCGCCCTGTCGACACGATCGCGGTCGCGCGCAAGATCGCGAAGAAGGAGGCGCTGTGACTGAGGGCAAGGCGGTCAAGGTTGCGCTGCTCGGCTGCGGCACGGTCGGCAGCGAGGTGGCGCGGCTGCTGACCGAGCAGGCCGACGAGCTCGCCGCGCGTGCCGGGGCGCCGGTCGAGCTGGCCGGGATCGCGGTCCGCCGTCCCGGCAAGCACCCGGAACTCCCGCAACATCTGCTCACCTCCGACGCGGCGGGGCTCGTCGAGTCCGATGTGGACGTCGTGGTCGAGCTGATCGGCGGCATCGAGCCGGTCCGCGGTTGGCTGCTTGCCGCGCTGCGCAAGGGAAAATCCGTGGTGACGGCGAACAAGGCGCTCCTTTCGGAATACTCCGCGGAGCTGTCCGAGGCCGCCGACTCGGCCGGTGCCGACCTGTACTTCGAGGCCGCCGTGGCCGGCGCCATCCCGTTGCTGCGCCCGCTGCGGGAGTCGCTCGCCGGTGACCGGATCACCAAGGTGATGGGAATCGTCAACGGCACCACCAACTTCATTCTGTCCGCAATGGACTCCACGGGTGCCGGGTACGCGGAAACACTGGAAGAGGCGAGCAGGCTCGGTTACGCCGAGGCCGACCCGACGGCCGATGTGGACGGTTACGACGCGGCGGCCAAGGCGGCGATCCTGGCATCGCTGGCGTTCCACAGCCGGGTCACCGCCTCGGACGTGCATCGCGAAGGCATCGGCGAAGTGTCCTCTTTCGACATCGCCGCCGCGAAAGCGTTGGGCCGCACGGTAAAGCTGCTCGCGATCTGCGAGCGCGTGACGGCCGACGACGGCACCGAGTCGGTCTCGGCGCGGGTGCATCCGGTGATGATCCCGCGTGGCCATCCGCTCGCGAGCGTGGGCGGCGCGTTCAACGCGGTCTTCGTGGAAGCGGACGCGGCGGGCGAGCTGATGTTCTACGGCCAGGGCGCCGGTGGCGCGCCGACCGCGAGCGCGGTGCTCGGTGACCTCGTCGCGGTGGCGCGCAACCGGGTCCTCGGTGGCCGAGGGCCCCGCGAATCCGCGCACGCGGCGCTCCCGGTGCGGCCGATGGGGCAGACCCCGACCCGCTACCACGTCAGCCTCGACGTGGCGGACCGGCCGGGCGTGCTCGCGCAGGTCGCGCACGTGTTCGCGGCGCACGACGTGAGCATCGCGGCGGTCCGCCAGCGCGACCGCACCTCCACCGCGAGCCTGGTCATCGTCACGCACCTGGCTCCGGACGCGGCCCTGGAGGCCACAGTGGAGGAAATCGGCAAAATGGACGTAGTGCACGAAGTCGTCAGCGTCATGAGGGTGGAAGGCGAAGACCAGTGATACGCCTGATGTCGATCCGCGGCTGTCAAGGAAACAAGAGAGCGCGCCTTTTTTTGCCGCTGCTTTGTGGGGGAACGGCCCCCACACCCCCGCTGGGGGCAAGCCCCCAGACCCCCTCATCGGGGCGGCAGGGCGCCGATGCACTCGACGCGACGTGTGATGGGAAAGAGCGCCCTGTCGACACGATCGCGGGGGCGCGCAAACTGGCGGAGGAAGCATGACCGGTAAGCCTGGTTGGCCCGGGATCATCGAGGCCTATGCCGGCCGGGTTCCCGTTCCGCCCGGCGCCCGGGTCATCACTCTCGGCGAGGGCAACACCCCGCTGATTCCCGCCCCGCATCTGTCCGAACTGACCGGGTGCACGGTCTACCTCAAGGTCGAAGGCGCCAACCCCACGGGTTCGTTCAAGGACCGCGGGATGACGGTCGCGATCACGCACGCGCTGGCCAGCGGCCTGCGGGCGGTGATCTGCGCGTCGACCGGGAACACCTCGGCTTCGGCCGCCGCCTACGCCGCGCGCGCCGGGCTGACCTGCGCGGTGCTCATTCCCCAGGGCAAGATCGCGATGGGCAAACTGGCCCAGGCGATCCTGCACGGCGCGCGGATCCTGCAGATCGACGGCAACTTCGACGACTGCCTGGAACTGGCTCGCAAGACCGCGATCGACTACCCGGTCACTCTGGTCAACTCGGTGAACCCGGTGCGGATCGCGGGCCAGAAGACGGCCGCGCTGGAGATCTGTGACGTGCTCGGCCGCGCGCCGGACGTGCACTGCCTGCCGGTCGGCAACGCGGGCAACATCACCGCGTACTGGGCCGGGTACGCCGAGTACGCGGCGGACGGCGTGGTGCCCTCGACCCCGCGCATGTTCGGTTTTCAGGCCGCCGGCGCGGCTCCGCTGGTGCGGGGCGAGCCGGTGGCCGAGCCCGAGACCATCGCCACCGCGATCCGGATCGGCAGCCCGGCGTCGTGGGACGGCGCGGTCAAGGCGCGTGACCTCTCCGGTGGCCTGTTCGACGCCGTCACCGACGAGCAGATTCTCGATGCCTACCGCCTGCTGGCCCGTACCGAGGGCGTCTTCGTCGAACCCGCGTCGGCGACCGGAGTCGCCGGGATGCTGCTGACCGCCGCCGACGGCCGGCTTCCCCGCGGTTCGACGGTCGTGTGCACCGTGACCGGGCACGGCCTGAAAGACCCGGCCACAGCCCTGGAAGGCAACATCGAGGTGGAACCGCTGGCGGTCGACTCGCGGGCCGTGGCGGCCGCCCTGGAGCTGTCTTGACCTGCTTCACCATCAGGGTTCCGGCGTCGACGGCGAACCTCGGTCCGGGGTTCGACGCGCTGGGCCTGGCGCTCGGGCTGTACGACGTGGTGGAGGTCGAGGCGACCTCGTCCGGGCTGAAGGTCGAGGTCGTCGACGCCGGGGCGGGCGGTGTCGCGGATGTGCCGCTGGACGAGTCCCACCTGGTGGTCCGTGCGATCAGACGGACGAGCGAGCACGTCGGTGTGTCGCCGCCCGGCCTGCGGTTGCGGTGCGCCAACGCGATTCCGCACGCTCGCGGGCTGGGGTCGTCGGCGGCCGCCGTGGTGGCCGGCGTCGCCGCCGGATACGCCCTGGCCGGCCGGGAGATGGACGCGGACGCCCTGCACCTCGCCGCGGAGTTCGAGGGCCATGCCGACAACGCGGCGGCCAGCCTTTTCGGGGGCTTGGTGATCGCCTGGCGGGAAAGTGGCCGGTTTCACGCACGGCGGCTCGAACCCCATCCGGACCTCCGGCCGGTGCTGGCCGTGCCGATGGTGCGTTCGTCGACCGAGGAGGCCAGGGGCCTGCTGCCCGCGCGCGTCTCCCACGCCGACGCGGCGTTCACCGCGGGGCGCGCGGCGCTGGCCGTGCACGCGTTGACCGCCGACCCGGCCCTGCTGCTGCCGGCCACCGAAGACCGGCTCCACCAGCACTATCGTGCGCCCGCCTACCCCCTGAGCGCCCGTCTGGTGAGCGAACTGCGCTCGGCCGGAATCGCCGCGGCGATCTCCGGCGCCGGACCGTCGGTGCTCGCCCTGACCACGGACGGAATACTTCCCGCCTCCGCCGGCGTTGCACACTTCGACGTCATCGAACTGCCGGTGGATCTGGCAGGAGTCCAGGTCACGGGCCGGTAGCGTGGATGCGGCGGATTCGCGGCACACCGGGGGTGGTTGTTGCACCTCCTCGCCCGTCGGTCTACTCTCGGGGGCGTTCGATCACCGTGTCCCTAGCGGGGCATCAGCACCCGGTCGGCCACGATAAGCGGCAACGCCATCGTCGCTCATCAGGCCTTCTGTGCGTATTCCGCACCCGGTGTGAGTCCCGGGGGTACTGACCTCGGATCACATCTTCGTTGAGCCGATACGGTGACGGCAACCTCCCGTGTGGCGACTCCGCCGCTGTGACCTGTGATCTCGGCTGGAGAAGCCCACCGGGGAGACGGCAAAAGCCACTCCGCGATCAGACGCGGGCGGTAGTCCGCTGATCCACCTGGAGGCGTGGATCGGTCAGGAAGGACATGTGTGAGCAACACCGATCTTTTGAGCGGCGATCTGGATACCCAGAGCGCCACCGCGAGTGAGCCCGACGAGGCCAACGGCACCGCGGCACCCAAGCGGAGGACTGGGGGACTTTCCGGCATGGTCATCGCCGATCTGCGCGAACTGGCCAACGAGCTGGGCGTCGCGGACACCAAGGGGATGCGCAAGGGCGACCTGATCGCCGCCATCCGCGAGCGGCAGGGCAAGTCGCCCCGCCGGCCGAACGTGCGCACCGACAACACGCTGCCCATCGAGGGCCTGGCGACGGTACCGGCCGAGAAGGCCCCCGAGAAGGCCCCGGCGGAGCAGGCTCCGGCCCGGTCCGACGAGCGTGCCGCCGACGAGCGGCCGGCCCAGCGCCCGGCCGAGCAGGCGGCGGGCGAGGACGGCCAGCAAGGCGAGGACGCGGGCCGGCGTGAGGGCGGCCGCCGTCGCCGCGGAGCGAGCCGCGCCCAGGGCAGCCCCGAGGCGGGCGGCCAGCGCGACGCGGGCGGCCAGCGCGACCAGCAGTCGCGTGGCGAACAGCAGTCCGGCGAGCGCCGTCAGAGCGACCGCGGGCAGAGCGACCGGAGCCAGAACGACCGGGGTCAGAACGCCGGTGGGCAGAACGACCGCGGGCAGAACGACCGCGGCGGCCAGTCCGGTCAGCGTGGCCAGCAGGGCGGCTCGGCCCAGGGCAACCAGGGCAACGCCGACGACGACGAGGGCGGCCGCCGTGGCCGCCGGTTCCGTGACCGTCGCCGTGGCCGGGGCACCGGCGGCCGTGCCGAGGGCGGGCAGGACACCGAGATCCGCGAGGACGACGTCCTGCTCCCGGTCGCGGGCATCCTCGACGTGCTGGACAACTACGCCTTCGTGCGGACCTCGGGCTACCTGCCGGGGCCGAACGACGTGTACGTGTCGCTGGCGCTGGTCCGCAAGTACGGCCTGCGCCGGGGTGACGCGATCACCGGCGTCGTCAAGCAGCCGCGCGAGGGTGAGCAGCAGCGCCAGAAGTTCAACCCGCTGGTGCGGGTGGACACCATCAACGGTCTCGACTCGGAACAGGCCAAGCGCCGTCCCGAGTTCACCAAGCTGACGCCGCTCTACCCCAACGAGCGGCTGCGCCTGGAGACCGAGCCGCACAAGCTGACCACCCGGGTGATCGACCTGGTGATGCCGGTCGGCAAGGGCCAGCGCGCGCTGATCGTGTCGCCGCCGAAGGCGGGCAAGACCACGATCATGCAGGACATCGCGAACGCGATCACCACGAACAACCCCGAATGCCACCTCATGGTCGTGCTCGTCGACGAGCGGCCGGAAGAGGTCACCGACATGCAGCGGTCGGTGAAGGGCGAGGTCATCGCCTCGACGTTCGACCGTCCGCCGTCGGACCACACCTCGGTCGCGGAGCTGTCCATCGAGCGCGCCAAGCGCCTGGTGGAGATGGGCATGGACGTGGTCGTCCTGCTCGACTCGATCACCCGTCTCGGCCGTGCCTACAACCTGGCGGCCCCGGCGTCCGGCCGGATCCTCTCCGGTGGTGTCGACTCGACGGCGCTCTTCCCGCCGAAGCGTTTCCTCGGCGCGGCGCGCAACATCGAGAACGGTGGTTCGCTGACCATCTTCGCCACCGCCATGGTGGAGACCGGTTCCACCGGTGACACGGTCATCTTCGAGGAGTTCAAGGGCACCGGCAACGCCGAGCTCAAGCTGGACCGCAAGATCGCCGAGCGCCGCGTGTTCCCGGCGGTGGACGTCAACCCGTCCGGCACCCGTAAGGAAGAGCTGCTGCTCTCGCCGGACGAACTGGCCGTGCACCACAAGCTGATCCGGGTGCTCAACGCGCTGGACTCCCAGCAGGCGATCGACCTGCTGCTGTCCCGCCTGCGCAAGACGAAGACCAACATCGAGTTCCTGATGCAGGTCTCGAAGACCGCCCTCGGCAGCGACGACGACTGAGGTTTTCGGAAGCAAGGGGCGTTTACTACGAATCATCCGTAGTAAACGCCCCTTGCTCCAAGGCCGGGAGCGGGGGAATACCCCGGGCCCGGAGCACGTTGTCGCCTCTGGCAGAATCAATCCGCTGAAGTCCGGTTCCGGTTCACCTCGCTCGCGAGGACCCGGCGACCACCGAGAGTGCCCCCTCCGTGACGCGGCGAGCGACGGGCAGGGCGTAGAGAGGACCCCATGAAAAGCGGTATCCACCCCGAATACGTGGTCACCAACGTGACCTGTGGCTGCGGGAACACCTTCACCACCCGGAGCACCAAGACCTCGGGCGACATCCACGTCGAGATCTGCTCCAACTGCCACCCGTTCTACACCGGCAAGCAGAAGATTCTGGACACCGGTGGCCGGGTCGCGCGGTTCGAGGCGCGTTACGGGAAGCGGCAGAAGAAGTCCGACGCCAAGTAGCTTCACCGACGGCGCCTGTCTCCTCCAGCGGAGACGGGCGCCGTCTTTCATGTACTACCAAAGGGGACATCAGAAAGGTTCGGCTGTGGATTCGTCATCCCTGCGCGGGTTGCGCGATGAGTACGCGGAGTTGGAAAAGCAGCTCGCGGACCCGGCCGTGCACGCCGACCAGTCCCGTGCCCGCAAGCTGGGCCGCCGCTACGCCCAGCTGACCCCGGTGATCAAGGCGATCGGCGAGCTGGACGCGACGCGGGAAGACCTGACCGCCGCGCGGGAGCTGGCCGCCGAAGACCCCGCGTTCGCGACCGAGGCGCAGGAACTGGCCGACCGCGTTCCCGCGCTGGAGGAACGCCTGAGCGAGTTGCTGCTGCCGCGCGATCCCTACGACGGCTCGGATGTCGTGATGGAGATCAAGTCGGGCGAGGGCGGCGAGGAGTCCGCCTTGTTCGCCGGCGATCTGCTGCGGATGTACCTGCGCTACGCCGAACGGCACGGCTGGAAGGCCGAAGTGCTCGACGCGGTCGACTCGGATCTGGGCGGCTACAAGGATGTCACCGTGTCCATCAAGAGCAAGGGCACCGATGCCGACGGCGTGTGGGCCCGGTTCAAGTACGAAGGTGGCGTCCACCGGGTGCAGCGCGTGCCCGCGACCGAGTCGCAGGGCCGGATTCACACCTCCGCGGCCGGGGTGCTGATCTACCCCGAGCCGGAGGACGTCGAGGTCGAAATCGACCCGAACGACCTGCGCATCGACGTCTTCCGGTCGTCGGGACCCGGCGGGCAGAGCGTCAACACGACCGACTCGGCGGTCCGCGTGACGCACCTGCCGACCGGGATCGTGGTGTCCTGCCAGAACGAGAAGTCGCAGATCCAGAACCGGGCGCGCGCGATCCAGGTGTTGCAGGCCAGGCTGCAGGCCATCGCCGAGGAGGAGGCCGCGAGCAAGGCGGCCGACGCGCGGCGCTCGCAGGTGCGCACCGTCGACCGTTCCGAGCGGGTCCGGACGTACAACTTCCCGGAGAACCGGATTTCCGACCATCGCGTGAATTTCAAGGCCTACAACCTCGATCAGGTGCTCGACGGGGAATTGGACGCCGTTCTCGACGCCCTCGCCGACGCCGATCGCCAGGAACGCTTGGCTACGGCGGCGTCCTGACCACCGACATCGACCCGACTGGACCTTCTGGCCTGCGCCGGATGTCAAGTGCGCTATGGGAAAGTAAAGGGGTGAAGCGGCAGCCCCTTCGACTCGCGATCCTCGAAGCGATCAGGATTCTCGAGGCAGCCGGTGTCGAGTCCCCCCGGACCGACGCCGAGCTGATCGCCGCGCACGTCCTGGGCGTCGAACGCGGCCGCCTGCCCCTCGTCCCGCTGGTCGACCCACCGGTGATCGACGCGATCGGCAAGCTGGTCACCGAGCGCGCCAAGCGTGTGCCGCTGCAGTATCTGACCGGCTGGGCGGCGCTCGGGCCGATCACGGTCGAAGTGGGGCCGGGGGTGTTCATCCCGCGCCCGGAGACCGAACTGCTCCTGGAATGGGGGCTGGCGCTCCTGCGCGGCCGCACGAATCCGATCGTGGTCGATCTGTGCACTGGTTCCGGTGCGCTGGCGCTGGCGGTGGCGCACGCCATGCCGGACGCCGTGGTCTACGCGGTGGACTCCGACCCGCACGCGCTGGCGTGGGCCCGGCACAACGCCGATGTCCGCGCCGAAGCCGGCGACACGCCGATCCGCCTCTACTCCGGTGACGTCGGCGACGACACCATCTTCGCCGAGCTCGACGGGCTGGTGGATCTGGTGTTGTGCAACCCGCCCTATGTGCCGCCCGGCGGTGAACTGCCTCCCGAGGTGCTCGACTACGACCCGCCGCAGGCGGTGTTCGCGGCCGACGGCGGTCTCGCCGTGATCCGCCAGGCGGTGGCCACCGCGGCGCGCCTGCTCAAGCCGGGCGGCGGGCTGGCGATCGAGCACGACGACACGCACGGCTCGGTCGTTCCGGCCCTGGTCACGGCGCGCAAGGTGCTCACCGCCGTCGAGGACCACCCGGATCTCACCGGCCGTCCCCGGTTCGTCACCGCGCGCCGCCTCTGACGGACTGTCGGCGAATCGCGGGCTCGTTCGCCGACGGGCACTCCAGCCCCCAGCCGCCTTCACGGGCCTTACGCGCGTGGGGATAGGCTCTCGCGTCATGAGTGTGGTGTACGACTGCAGCCGGCCCGAGACCCGGGCCGAGGGTCTCGCGGCCGCCTCGGGCGCGGTCCGGTCGAGCAGGCTGGTCGTGCTGCCCACGGACACGGTGTACGGGATCGGCGCCGACGCGTTCGATTCCGGTGCGGTGCGCGCGCTGTTGCGGGCGAAGAATCGCGGACCGGACATGCCGGTCGGCGTTCTCGTCGGTTCGTGGTCCACAGTGGACGGCTTGGTGCTCGGAGTTCCGCCTGAGGCAAGGGCTTTGATCGAAGCGTTCTGGCCGGGCGATCTGTCCATTGTGCTCGCCCACGCGCCCAGCCTCCAGTGGGACCTGGGCACCACACGCGGCACGGTGATGCTGCGGATGCCACTGCATCCGGTGGCACTGGAACTTCTGCGGGAGGTCGGGCCGATGGCGGTTTCGAGCGCGAACGTCTCCGGACGCCCGCCGGCTTCGGATGTCGAGCAGGCGCGCGAACAACTCGGTGATTCCGTCTCGGTCTATCTCGACGGTGGTCCCAGTGGCGCGCCGGTGCCCTCCTCCATCGTCGACCTCACCGGCGGCGAACCCGTGCTGCTGCGCGAAGGGGCGGTCAGTGCCGAGGCCGTCTCGGAAGTTCTCGGCAAGCCAGTGACGGCGAAGTCCTGACCCGGAGCCGATTTTTCCGATGACTCCCATCGTCACCGCCGGTCTTCCGATCCGCGAGTACATCCTCGTCGGGCTGATTTCGGGCGCGCTGACCTATCTCCTGACCGGTCTCGTGCGCCAGTTCGCCATCCGTGCGGGCGCGATCGCCACACCGCGTGCCCGTGACGTCCATGTCCTGCCGATTCCGCGCATGGGCGGCATCGCGATGTACCTCGGCGTGGTCGGCGGGATGGCCATGGCCCACCAGTTGCCCGTGCTGCGCCGGGCGTTCGAGTTCTCGTTCGACCCGGTGGGCGTGATCATCGGCGGCGGTGTGATCGTGCTGATCGGCGCGCTCGACGACCGCTTCGAGATCGACGCCTGGACCAAGCTCGCCGGCCAGGTGCTCTGCGCCGGGATCCTGGTCATCTTCGGCGTGCAGTGGAACGCCTTCTGGGTGCCCTGGGGCGGCAACGGCAACAACTCGCTCGGCTCGCTGGTCGTCCTCGGCAACAACCAGGGCGGCCTCCTGATGGTGCTGCTCGTGGTCGTGCTGGTCAACGCGATGAACTTCGTCGACGGCCTGGACGGCCTGGCCGCCGGGCTCGGCTTCATCGCGGCCGCGGCGACCTGCACCTTCTCCATCGGCCTTCTGGACTCCGCCGGCGGTGACGTCGGCACCTACCCGCCCGCGCTGATCGCGGCCACGCTGGCCGGTGCCTGCCTGGGCTTTCTGCCGCACAACTTCCAGCCCGCGCGGATCTTCATGGGCGACTCCGGTTCGATGATGATCGGCCTGATGCTCGCCGGCGCCACCACCTCGGCCTCGGGGAAGATCAATTACACGCGGTTCGGCGGCTCGGACCTGATCGCGTTGCTCGCGCCGCTCTTCGTCGTGATCGCGGTGCTGTTCCTGCCCATGCTCGACCTGGTCATGGCGGTGATCCGGCGGACCCGGCGAGGGGAGAGCCCGTTCGCCGCGGACAAGATGCACCTGCACCACCGGTTGCTCGAAATCGGCCACTCGCAACGACGTGCGGTCCTGCTCATCTACCTCTGGGCGGGACTCCTGGGTTTCGGTGCGGTGTCGCTGACCTTGTTCAACAAGGCCGGCGTGTTCTGGATCGCCGGGGCAGGGCTCGTGCTCGCCGCGATCGTTTCGCTCATCCCGCGGCTCAAGCGGGCGCAAAGCGCGCGCGCCTATCCCGTGGCCGCCGCGCCCGAGGACACGCACGACTCCGCACGGTGACCAGTCACGGCGACGTTCGTGACGAGGCAGAGGTAGTCCTTTGTGGCCGGTCGGCATCCGGTGCGAGGGCGTGCCGACCAGCGAGGTTTCCGCCTGCCGGACTAAGGAGTACGCCTGTACGGCATCGGCGCGATGACTGGTATCGTGCGCGTCAGGAGGCGGATCCGTCCGGCCCTCCCGGTGATGGACCCCGACCGGCAACGTGGCGATCGAGCAGTATTGCCTTCCCTCGTTCCCCCGGATCGGCCGTGCCGGGTGGCGGTCGCGGGGGTCACTTTCGTCCTAGTACCGCGTGCGAGGGACGGATGCCCGCCTGCGAGTACCCGAAAGGTATCGGGTACGTTAAGTCCAGATCGTGACGATTCCCCCGGCGGAGTGAACGCCGGCCGGGAGAACCGGAAGGAGCCAGGTTGGGCGCGCTGGTAGCTGCCGAAGGCGAGGTGTTCGCCCCCGGGCCGGCCGCATGGCCGGTGTCGACGTCCCCGGCAAATACTCGAAGAGGAGTCGTGCCGTGCCAGGTAGGTCTCCGCGCCCGGCGGAACTCATCGGCCTGGGCTCCACGGTCGTCGTCCTCGTTGTGGGCTTCACCCTGCTCGGCTGGTTCGCCGACGGCTGGTTCCACACCTCACCGGCCCTTGTTTTCATCGGTCTGGCGGTCGGCATCGTGACCGCCTGTCTCGTCTCGTATTCGCAGTTCCGGAAATTCCTCCAGTGAGGTCGAGGGTCTAGTCGTGTCAGCTTCAGACGCCGTGTCGTCCATTCCGGCGGGCAAGATGCTCAATCTCCGCAGGCCCCTGATCATGGCGGGGGCGATCGGGGTATTGGGCATCATCGCCACCGCCGTGGCCGGGCACATCTGGATGGGCGTGTTCGGTGTCCTCGGCCTCGCCCTCGGTCTGCTGAACACCCGGCTGGTCCAGCGATCGGTTTCGCGTGCGACCATCACGGAAAATCCGAGCAAGCGCGCGCTGGCGTTCTCCGCGGTCGGCCGCCTCGCCATCATTTCGATTCTGGCGATCGGTCTCGCGCTGCTCATCCGCCCCGACGGTCTCGGGATCTTCGTGGGACTGGCCGTGTTCCAGTTCATCATCACCGCCAGTACGGCCGGGACAGTAGTTAAGGAGCTTCGCCAGCAATGACTGACCAAGTTCTCGCCGAGGGTGTCGAGGTCGGCCAGCACTCGACTTTCGAACTGTTCGGCATGACGTTCAACGCGGACACCATCATCGCGACCGTGATCGCCGCGGCGATCGTGATCGCACTCGGTTTCCTGCTGCGCGCGAAGGTCACTTCCGGTGTGCCGAGCGGAGTTCAGCTCGCCTGGGAGGCCGTCACCAACTGGGTCCGCGGTCAGGTGGAAAGCAGCATCGGCGTCCGGGTCGCGCCCTTCGTGGTGCCGCTGGCCGTGACGCTGTTCGTCTTCATCCTGGTCGCGAACTGGCTGTCGGTGCTGCCGGCGCAGACGAACAAGGACCTGATCCCGCCGCCGGCTTCGGACACGAACTTCACCTTCGCGCTGGCGCTTCTGGTGTTCGCGTGGACACACGTGGCCGGCGCACGCCGCCGCGGCGCGGGGGCGCACGCCAAGCAACTGGTCAAGGGACACGTCGCCTTCCTCGCCCCGATCAACATCATCGAGGAGATTTCCAAGCCGGTTTCGTTGTCCCTCCGGCTTTTCGGGAACGTGTTCGCGGGAACCATCCTGGTTTCGCTGATCTCGCTGTTCCCGGCCTACATCCTGTGGGCGCCGAACGCGATCTGGAAGTCCTTCGACCTGTTCGTTGGATTTATCCAGGCGTTCATCTTCGCGTTGCTCACGATCTTGTATTTCGGTCAGGCCATGGAGAAACATGAACACTGACAGACCATCTTCGAACCGTGACGTTGTCGGTCAGGCGAGTTCTCGAACGCGCCATCCGAAGGTACCCGATCTTGGGGGCAGGGCTTCCATCAGCGAAACGCGAGGGACGAGCGGAAGGCAAGCCCTGGCCACGAGATCGGGTGGGCGCGTTTGAAGAAAACACTGACGACATCGCATACAAGGCCTGACGGTTCGAAAAAGAGCGTTTCAAGAAAAATCGGTTAGGGAGAGTCATGGCAGACATCAACACGGCGATCACGATGGCTGGGGCCATGGTGGGTGGTGGCCTCATCCTGGGTGGTGGCGCGATCGGTGCCGGCATCGGTGACGGCTTGGCCGGTAGCCAGTTCATCGCCGGGATCGCCCGGCAGCCGGAGGCTCAGGGCCGGCTGTTCACCCCGTTCTTCATCACCGTCGGTCTGGTGGAAGCGGCGTACTTCATCAACCTGGCCTTCATGGCCCTGTTCGTCTTCTCCCTGGGCAAGGGCTGATCATGTCGGCCGAGGTTCACGCCGAGGGGAACAACTTCCTGCTCCCCAACGGCACCTTCTTCGTCGAGCTGATCATCTTCGGAATCGTGCTGCTGGTGATCTGGCGGTTCGTGCTGCCCCCGGTCCAGAAGGCCATGCGGGAACGGCACGACATGCTGCAAAAGCAGCTTGACGAGAACCGTGAGGCCTCGGAGAAGTTCGAAGCCGCCAAGACGAAGTACGCCGAGGAACTGGCGGAAGCGCGCGCGGAATCGAACCGTATCCGGGACGAAGCGCGACTCGAAGGCCAGAAGATCCTCGACGAACATCGTGAGCGGGCGCAGGCGGAGATCTCCGCCGTCCTGAGGCGCGGCGAGGAAGAACTCGCCGCGCAGCGGGAGCGCGCCATGCGCGAACTGCGGGAGTCGATCCCGGGGCTGTCCACCGCGTTGGCCGGCCGCGTGGTCGGCGAGGACGTCACGGCGGGCGACGCGCATCGCGCCACCGTCGATGCCTTCCTCGCGGAACTGGGCGCCGAGGCGACCGGAAAGGAAGCATGATGGACGTTGCCCGCTATATCGGCTCGCTGTTCGCGTTCGCGCTCATCATCGGCCTGCTCTGGTGGAAGGGTGCGCCTCCGGTCCGCAAGATGATGCGGGACCGCCAGGAGACGATCCGTCACCAGCTCGAGGAGGCCAAGCGCGCCGACGAGCGGCTGGCCGAAGCCGAGAAGGCCTACCAGAACGCGATCATGGAGGCGCGGACCGAGGCGGCGGTGATCCGCGACGCGGCCCGCGAGGACGCCCAGCGGATCGTCGAAGAGATGCGGACCCGCGCCGAGGCGGAGGTCGAGCGGATCAAGCAGCGCGGCGAAGAGCATCTCGTCCAGCAGCATCAGCAGCTCATCCGTGAGCTGCGGGTGCGGATCGGTGGTCTGGCCAGCGAACTCGCCGGACGGCTCGTGCGTGAGCACCTGGCTGCCGGTGACAACCGGTCGGCCACCGTGGACCGCTTCCTCGACGAGCTCGAAGCGGTGTCGGCGCGGGACGGCGAGACCGTCGCGGCCGGCTCCGCGGCGGGCAAGGGAGGGGCATGATGCACGCCACCAGTCGTGAATCCCTGGCCGCCGCCCGGCAACGGCTCGAAGAGCTCACGTCCGATGTGGACACCGGCGAGCTGCGACGGCTCGGCGGTGAGCTCACCGCGATCCTCGATGTGCTGCTGAACGAACGCGTGCTGCTGCGTCACCTGGCCGACCCGGCGACCGCCGCGTCGGCTCGCGGTGGCCTGGCCACGGGCGTCTTCGAAGGCAAGGTCGGCGAGTTCGCCTCCAACGCGCTGCGCGAGGTCGCGGTGCTGCGCTGGTCGACCTGGCGTGACCTGGCCGACGCGGTGGAGCTGCTCGCCCGGCAGGCGGTGCTCATCGCCGCCGAGCGCGAGAACACGCTCGACGAAACCGAGGACGAGTTGTTCCGGTTCGGGCGGGTGCTCGGTTCGGAGAACGAGCTTCGTTCGCTGCTGTCCGACGGGCAGACCCCGGCGGATCGCCGGCTCGGGCTGCTGCACACCGTGCTGGACGGCAAGGCGGGCCGCGACACCCTCGAACTGCTCGAGCAGGTCGTGCGGGTGCCCCGGGGCCGTAGCCTGGACGTAGTGGTCGGGCATCTGGCCGAACTCGCCGCGGCCCGGCGGCAGCGGACCGTCGCTCAGGTGAGCGCCGCCGCGCCGTTGACCGATGAGCAGGAAGAGCGGCTCGCTCGCGTGCTCTCGCAGGTCTACGGGCGGACGATCTCGGTGCAGGTGGAGCTCGACCCGGAGGTCCTCGGCGGTCTCGTGATCCGCGTCGGTGACGAGGTCATCGACGGCAGCGTGGCCAACCGGCTGGCGATGGCGGCCCGCGGGCTGCCCGCGTGAGCCGCGGCCGGAAACCCCAAGCAAAGATCAGAACCCACTAGAGCAGGGACGTTAAGACATGGCGGAGCTGACGATCTCCTCGGACGAGATCCGGAGCGCGATCGAGAACTATGTCTCCACTTTCTCGACCGAGACCTCGCGGGAAGAGGTCGGAACCGTCGTGGAGACCTACGACGGCATCGCGATCGTCGAAGGACTGCCTTCGGTGATGACGCAGGAACTGCTGGAGTTCCCCGGTGGCGTGCTCGGCGTCGCGCAGAACCTGGACGAGCGCGAAATCGGTGTCGTCATCCTCGGTGACTACGAAGGCATCGAAGAAGGCCAGGAGGTCAAGCGCACCGGCCGGGTGCTGTCCGTGCCGGTGGGTGACGCGTTCCTCGGCCGGGTCGTGGACCCGCTGGGCGCGCCGGTGGACGGGCTCGGTGAGATCGAGGCCGAGGAACAGCGCGTGCTGGAACTCCAGGCGCCGTCGGTGATGCAGCGCCAGCCCGTTTCGGAGCCGCTGCAGACCGGCATCAAGGCCATCGACTCGCAGACCCCGATCGGCCGTGGCCAGCGCCAGCTGATCATCGGTGACCGTAAGACCGGCAAGACCGCGGTCTGCGTCGACACCATCCTCAACCAGAAGGACAACTGGGCTTCGGGCGACCCGAAGCGGCAGGTCCGCTGCATCTACGTGGCGATCGGCCAGAAGGGCTCCACGATCGCCGCCGTGCGCCAGGCGCTGGAAGACGCGGGAGCGCTGGAGTACACCACCATCGTGGCGGCTCCGGCCTCGGACTCCGCGGGCTTCAAGTACATCGCCCCCTACACCGGGTCGGCGCTGGGCCAGCACTGGATGTACCAGGGCAAGCACGTTCTGATCGTGTTCGACGACCTGTCGAAGCAGGCCGAGGCCTACCGCGCGATCTCGCTGCTGCTGCGCCGCCCGCCGGGCCGTGAGGCCTACCCCGGCGACGTCTTCTACTTGCACTCGCGGCTGCTCGAGCGGTGCGCGAAGCTGTCGGACGACCTCGGTGCGGGTTCGATGACCGGGCTGCCGATCATCGAGACCAAGGCCAACGACGTGTCGGCCTACATCCCGACCAACGTCATCTCCATCACCGACGGGCAGTGCTTCCTGGAGACCGACCTGTTCAACCAGGGCGTGCGGCCGGCCATCAACGTCGGTATCTCGGTTTCCCGGGTCGGCGGTGACGCGCAGATCAAGGCGATGAAGCAGGTCGCGGGTTCGCTGCGGCTGGACCTCTCGCAGTACCGCGAGCTGGAGGCCTTCGCCGCCTTCGCCTCCGACCTCGACGCCGCGTCCAAGGCGCAGCTCGAGCGCGGTAGCCGTCTGGTGGAGCTGCTCAAGCAGCCGCAGTACACGCCGTTCCCGGTCGAGGAGCAGGTGGTGTCGATCTTCCTGGGCACCAACGGTCATCTCGACACGGTGCCCGTCGAGGACATCAGCCGGTTCGAGTCCGAGTTCCTGGACAACGTCCGGCACCACCACGAGGGCATCCTCGCCGACATCCGCGACACCCAGAAGCTGTCGGAGGAGAACGAGCAGCGCCTGGTCGACGCGGTGAACGAGTTCAAGAAGGGCTTCACCGCGACCGGCGGTGGCTCGGTGGTGAACGAGCCGCCCGCCGAGGCGATGGCCGAGTCCGAAGAGCAGCGCGAGTCGGTCAAGGTGAGCCGTCCCGCTCCCGCCAAGAAGTGATCGGATAGCCGAGGATGCCAGCACAGATTCGGGTACTGCGCCGAAGGATCCGCTCGACTCAGTCGATGCGGAAGATCACCAAGGCACAGGAGCTCATCGCCACGTCCCGCATCGCCAAGGCGCAGGCCAGGGTGGAGGCGGCCCGGCCGTACGCCGCGGAGATCACCAACGTGCTCACTGCGCTGGCGGACGCTTCGGGGCTCGACCACCCGCTTCTGGTCGAGCGTGAAACCCCGCGGCGAGCCGGGGTGCTCGTGATCACCTCCGACCGCGGCCTGTGCGGCGGCTACAACGCCAACGTGCTGCGCCGTGCGGAGGAGCTGCAGGCGCTGCTGCGCGAGCAGGGCAAGGAGCCGCACCTCTACGTCGTCGGCCGGAAGGGCCTCAACTACTACCGCTTCCGTCAGCGGGAGGTCGAGGCCAACTGGACGGGGTTCTCCGAACAGCCGGCCTACGCCAACGCGGCGGAGATCACCGGGCCGCTGGTCCGGGCTTTCCGTGCCGGTTCCGAGGAAGACGAGGAAGCCCGTAATTCCTACCTGCCCGAGGGCCAGGAAGAGACGAACCGGCTGGCCGGCGTGGACGAACTGCACGTGGTCTACACGGAGTTCAAGAC
The DNA here is from genome assembly GCF_042684065.1 of Amycolatopsis pigmentata. Classification (NCBI taxonomy): domain Bacteria; kingdom Bacillati; phylum Actinomycetota; class Actinomycetes; order Pseudonocardiales; family Pseudonocardiaceae; genus Amycolatopsis; species Amycolatopsis pigmentata. The sequence goes on from NZ_JBHUKR010000021.1 coordinate 265,886, forward strand.
CATGCTGAGCCAGACGGCGGTCGCCAAGCGGCTCGCGCCGCTGGAGGTCGAATACGGCGCCACGGACGTGGCGAAGACCCTGTACGAATTCGAGCCGGACGCCGACGAGCTGTTCCGGTCGCTCGTGCCGAAGTACCTCGGGACGCGGATCTTCGCGGCGCTGCTGGAGTCGGCGGCATCGGAGTCGGCCTCGCGCCGTCGGGCGATGAAGTCCGCCACGGACAACGCCAACGACCTGATCCGCGACCTCACCCTCGAGGCCAACCGGGCCCGCCAGGCCCAGATCACCCAGGAGATCAGCGAGATCGTCGGCGGTGTCGACGCGCTCGCCGCCGCAGGAAGTGACAACTGACATGAGTGCACCCGCAGCTTTTTCCGAGAGTTCCACGACCGGCAAGGGCATCGGCCGCGTGGTCCGGGTAACCGGCCCGGTGGTCGACGTCGAGTTCCCGCGTGACTCCGTTCCCGCCCTGTTCAACGCGCTCAAGGTGGAGATCGAACTCCGCGAGCTGGCCAAGACGCTGACCCTCGAGGTCGCTCAGCACCTGGGTGACAACCTCGTGCGCGCGGTCTCCATGCAGCCGACCGACGGTCTGGTCCGTGGCGTCGAGGTGACCGACACCGGTTCCGCCATTTCGGTGCCGGTCGGTGACGAGGTCAAGGGCCACGTGTTCAACACGCTGGGCGAGTGCCTCGACGAGCCGGGCTTCGGCGCCGACCTGGAGCACTGGAGCATCCACCGCAAGGCGCCGGCGTTCGACCAGCTCGAAGGCCGCACCGAGATGCTGGAGACCGGCCTGAAGGTGGTCGACCTGCTCACCCCGTACGTGCGTGGTGGGAAGATCGGCCTGTTCGGCGGTGCCGGCGTGGGCAAGACGGTGCTGATCCAGGAGATGATCAACCGTATCGCCCGCAACTTCGGTGGTACCTCCGTCTTCGCCGGCGTCGGCGAGCGCACCCGTGAGGGCACGGACCTGATCCTGGAACTGCGCGACGCGGACGTCATCAAGAACACCGCGCTGGTCTACGGCCAGATGGACGAGCCGCCCGGCACCCGTATGCGGGTCGCGCTGTCCGCGCTCACGATGGCGGAGTACTTCCGTGACGTGAAGAACCAGGACGTGCTGCTGTTCATCGACAACATCTTCCGGTTCACCCAGGCGGGTTCGGAGGTGTCGACCCTGCTCGGCCGGATGCCCTCCGCGGTGGGTTACCAGCCGACGCTGGCCGACGAGATGGGTGAGCTGCAGGAACGGATCACCTCGACCCGTGGCCGGTCGATCACCTCGATGCAGGCGATCTACGTGCCCGCGGACGACTACACCGACCCGGCGCCGGCGACCACGTTCGCCCACCTGGACGCCACCACGGAGCTTTCCCGGACGGTGTTCTCCAAGGGCATCTTCCCGGCGGTGGACCCGCTGGCCTCCAGCTCCACCATCCTCGACCCGCAGATCGTCGGCGAGGAGCACTACCGGGTCGCCCAGGAGGTCATCCGGATCCTCCAGCGCTACCAGGACCTCCAGGACATCATCGCCATCCTCGGGATCGACGAACTGTCCGAAGAGGACAAGCAGCTGGTCGGCCGGGCGCGCCGGATCGAGCGTTTCCTGTCGCAGAACATGATGGCGGCCGAGCAGTTCACCGGCCAGCCGGGTTCGAACGTGCCGCTCAAGGACAACATCGAGGCGTTCGACAAGATCACCAAGGGTGAGTACGACCACCTGCCCGAGCAGGCGTTCCACCTGGTCGGCGGTCTGGAAGACGTCGAGAAGAAGGCCCACGAGCTCAGCAAGTAGGCGACTGCCTCGGGCGGCGGAAGCGGGTTGGGGAACCTCCCGCTTCCGCCGCCGAACCTAAGCAAGCAAGGAGTTTCCCGTGGCTGAGATGTCCGTCCGGCTGGTGGCGGTCGAGCGGGAGGTGTGGTCCGGACAGGCCACCTTCGTGTTCGCGCGGACCACGATCGGTGAGATCGGTGTGCTGCCCCACCACCTGCCCATGCTCGCCGAGCTGACCGAGGGCGAGATGGTCCGCATCGACGCGACCGAAGGCGACGTGGTCCACGCCGCGGTGCACGGCGGGTTCATCTCGGTGACCGAGGAAGGCGTCAGCATCCTCGCGGAGTCGGCGGAACTGCGGGACGAGATCGACGTCGAGCAGGCGCGAGTCGATCTCCAGTCCGACGACGAGGAGTTGCGTCTCAAGGCACGCGCGCGGTTGCACGCCGCCGGTCACGAAGCCTGAACCGGCCACCTTGTAGAATTCGCTCCACGGGCAGATGAGAAGGAGGCTGACATGGTTGATCGCTCTATAAGGCCGGTCGCCTCCGCGCACGCGGTCTGACCGGCGACGAGCGGGAGCGGGCCGTGGAAATCGCCGTGGTGATCCTGGTTCTCCTGCTCGGTCTGGCCGCCCTCGCGGCGTGGTACGGCCTGCGCTGGGTGCGAATGCGCCGTAACGGGGGCGTCAGCGTCGCCCTTCGTTGGAATCCCGACAATGTCCGGGCCGGCTGGCATCTCGGTATCGGCCGGTACGAGGGCGAAGTGTTCGCCTGGTACCGCGTGTGGAGCCTGCGCACCGGTCCGGACCGCGTGTTCGCCCGTGAGAAGCTGCTGGTCTCCGGCCGCCGTGATCCCGCAGGGACCGAGGCCTATGCCGTTCCCGGTGACGCCACCGTGTTGCGCTGCGAATCCGCGGGCACCGACCCCATCGAGTTCGCGATGGGACCCGGCGCGTTGACCGGGTTCCTGTCGTGGCTCGAATCGACCCCGCCCGGCCGCCGTATTCCCCGGGCGTCCTGAGCCTTTTCCTCTCTCGCATTACCTCGCGGGTAATCGCGCCGCGTCACGCTCCGGCCTAACTTGTGTTGTGTGACAACGTTTCCGGCGCGAGGAGGGGCCGAGATGACCGCACGACACCAACGGCCGGACCGGGGCGAGCATCGCTTGCTGCGACTCGTCCTCCGGATGGATCAGGCGGGTTCCGCCGCGTTCATCGTGATCGCTCTGGGCTTCGCACCGGCGTGGGTGCTGGTGCCGTCCTTGCGTTGGGCAGTGGTGTGGGTGGTGATCACCTTCGCCGTGGCCCTCGCGGCTCTGGGCGTTTGCATGGCCTGGGGCCTCACCCGGTCGAGCGTGCGCGGAGACGAGGTCTCCCAGCGCATCTGGCGGTCAATCCTCGGTTTCTCCGCCGGGCCGCCACAGGACGTCGCCCTCGGGGTTCGCGACTCGCGCGAGGATGAACAGCAGGTCGGACAGGCGGTTGAGGTAGACGACCGCCAGCGTGTTCGTGCGCTCGGCGTCGGCCTCGACGAGAGCCCAGCCGCTGCGTTCGGCCCTTCGCGTGGTGGTGCGCGCCTGGTGGAGGAACGCGGCCCCGGGAGTTCCCCCCGGAAGGATGAACGAGGTGAGCTTGGGCAGTCGCTCGTTGAACTCGTCGCACCAGGCTTCCAGCCGTTCCAGGTACGGGGTCGTGATCCGCAGCGGCGGGTAGGGCGGGTCGGGGACCACCGGCGAGCACAGGTCGGCACCGACGTCGAACAGGTCGTTCTGCACCCGGCGGAGCACGATGGCGATCTCCTCGGGCAGTCCGCCCAGCGCCAGGGCCAGCCCCAGCGTGGAGTTCGCCTCGTCGACGTCGGCGTAGGCCGCGAGCCGTGGATCGGTCTTCGGCACCCGTGACCCGTCCCCGAGCGCCGTCGTGCCCTTGTCGCCGACCTTCGTGTACACCCGGTTGATTCGCACCGCCATGCCCCCACCCTAATGCGCGGTTCGTGGCGGTGCGGGGATCACCGGCAGCGCCGACGGCGGCATCATCGGACGGGCCGATCCACGGGGTACCCGAGGAGCTTTGCACCCAATGGGCCGACCATCCCCGAACCGATTTTTCCGTAATCGTCGCCAATTCGGCGCCGCACAGGGTGGTCTGCTTCGCCGACATCTTTCGGGTCCGCATCGATAAGCGTTAGCCAGTCCTAGGACTGTTCGAACAGGCGCATCGAGTCGGGGGTGACGAAGCACAGGGCCGGGTCGACGCGTGACTGGACCTCTCGCACCAGGGCGCGTCCGCCCCGCCAGTCACCGGGGCGGAGCGTGATCGCGCCACCGTGGTGACCGAAGAGATGCAGGATGGGCAGCCTGCCGTCGGTCTGCTCGACGCCCACTCCGGCCAGATCGTCGTACCGCACAACGGAATGCGGGACGGCCGCTCCTTCGTAGCGGGTGGAAAGCCCCTCGTCGCCGACGACGAGCCGAAAACCGTGCGGCGCCGTCGAGCCGACCAGCGCGCGCTTGATCTCCCTGCCTTCGACGGCGGGGAGCGGACTGCCCGGCAGTTCGGGCAGATCGGCCGGAAGCCGCCGTTCGGGGCCGCAGATCACGAGCCCGTCCGCCAGTTCCTCCGCCGCCTTCGCCACCTGGGCGGCATCGAGCCCGCCCAGCACGGCGCGCTGGTGCGCCACCGCCGAGGTCCATCCGGTCAGTTCGCTCATCGCCGCGTCGACCGCGCGGTGACTCGCGAACTCCGGGTCACCGAGCTGCTGGGCCAGGCTCGCCCGGTCGGCCGTGAGTTCCTCGTCGGTGGGACCCGTGCGCGCGAGTTCGGCCAGTTCGGTGCGGATCATCTCGACCACGAGGGCGGCGTGCCGGTCACCGACATCGGTGCCGAACCCGAGCACCGCCCGCTGCCCGTCGACCGGCTGGTGGTCGAAGGCGATGGTGCGGGCGGGTCCGTCGAGTTGCCGCAGCCGGCCGGTCAGGCGCGTGATCAGTACCCCGGCAGCGCACGCCATCGGCGCCGTCCAGGCCACCAGCGCGCACCCCACGACGCCGTTCGGGATCACGCTCTTGGCCGGTGTCCGCAGCTCGAAGGGAACGGCCATGGGCGGCTGGTGCCGACGGCCGTCCGGCAGGGGCAGCCGCAGCCCGTCGGGCGGAGGTCCGGACAACGCGAGGGCGGCGTTGCCCCGCTGGAACCTTTCGGCGCACCATTCGCGTACGCGCTCCGCGCTCGCGTGCACCGCCGCGAGCCGCACGTTTCCACTGAGCCCGTATGCCTGGTTGCCGAACCACAGCGACGACGGCAGCCACGCGGTCGCTCCGGGCCCCTGACTCGCGGTCAGTCGCGTGCGCTCCAGATCGAGGGGTCCGGTGTCGAGACCATTGAGCGAGGCGCACATCCGGTAAAGGTGCTCGGCAACGGTGGCCGCCGAACCGGTGACATCGAAACTGGTGTGCAGGACGCCGGTATTCGCGTCGTTGTCGTACCGGGAAGTCCGCAGCGGGCGCATCGCGAGATGTTCGACCAGATGAGTGATTCCGGTTTCCAGGAACGTCTCGTGGGCGACGCCCACTCCGAAGATCAGGCTTGCCCTGAGACGACCCGGTGCGCGGTGCCAGAAAACCGGTACGCCGTCGACCTCGGTGCGGTGAACTTCTGGCAGGGACGGGGCCACCAGTTCGCTCAAAGTTCCCCCAAAAGGGCTATACGACGGGCGTATATCGTTCCGCGATGGCGTAGTGTTTCACACTTTCGACTGACCAGGCATGCCAATCTATGTCCGTGCCCCGCCGATCGGGTGAGGACCGGGGCGGGCATGATGACGGCCATGAGCGAGCACTTCGACGTGCATGGTGGCGCCCGGCTGGTCGGCGAGGTCGAGGTCGTCGGGGCCAAGAACAGCGTCCTCAAACTGATGGCGGCCGCGCTGCTCGCCGAGGGCACGACCACGATCACCAACTGCCCGCAGATCCTCGATGTCCCGTTGATGGCGGATGTGCTGCGCAGTGTCGGCTGCGAGGTCGCCATCGACGGCGACACCGCGCGCATCACCACGCCGTCCGAGTTGTCGCACCGAGCAGACTCGCCGGCGATGGGCAAGCTACGCGCCTCGGTGTGCGTGCTCGGGCCCCTCGTGGGCAGACTGAAGCGGGCCGTGGTCGCCCTGCCCGGCGGTGACGCGATCGGTTCGCGCCCGCTGGACATGCACCAGAACGGCCTTCGTGCGCTGGGCGCGACCAGTTCGATCGAGCACGGCTGCGTGGTCGCCAAGGCCGACGAACTGCGCGGAGCGCAGATCTGGCTGGACTTCCCGAGCGTCGGCGCCACCGAGAACATCCTGATGGCCGCGGTGCTCGCCGAGGGCACCACGGTGATCGACAACGCCGCGCGCGAGCCGGAGATCGCCGACATCTGCATGATGCTGACCCGGATGGGCGCCAAGATCGAAGGCGCCGGCACGTCCACCCTGACCGTGCACGGGACGGAGCGGCTGCATCCGGCCGAGCATCGCGTGATCGGTGATCGGATCGTGGGCGCGACCTGGGCCTTCGCCGCGGCCATGACCCGCGGCGACCTCACCGTCCGCGGGGTGAATCCGCATCATCTCGATCTCGTCCTGGACAAGCTCAGGCTGGCCGGGGCGGACGTCACGCCGTTCGACGACGAGGGCTTCCGCGTCGTTCAGGCGGGCAGGCCGAAGGCGGTGGACTTCGTCACGCTGCCGTATCCGGGCTTCGCCACCGACCTGCAGCCCTTCGCGGTCGCGCTGTCCTCGGTGTCCGAGGGCACCTCGATGATCACCGAGAACGTCTACGAGGCGAGGTTCCGGTTCATCGACGAGATGGTGCGGATGGGTGCCGACGCGCGGACCGACGGCCATCACGCCGTGGTGCGCGGCGTGGAGACGCTGTCCAGCGCGCCGGTGTGGGCTTCGGACATCCGCGCGGGTGCCGGCCTGGTGCTCGCGGGGCTGTGCGCGGACGGCGTCACCGAGGTGTGGGACGTGTTCCACATCGATCGCGGCTACCCGCATTTCGTGGAGAACCTCAACCGCCTCGGGGCCCGGATCGAACGGGTCGACGGCGAGCCGGACCGGTAAATCAGGAGTCGACAGCGAGGGCGACGCCGAAGCCGATCAGAGCGGTGCCGGTGAGGGCATCCAGGGATCGGCGCACGCGTCGCCGCCGCAACACCGCGCGCACGCGGTGCACCACCAGCATCAGCAGCAGCAACCAGAGGCTGCCCAGCACGGCGACCGTGAAGGCGAGCAGAAGCGCGTCTCCGGTAGTGGAGCGCACGGGGTCGAGAAACTGGGGGAGCACCGACAGGTAGAGCGCGAGGACCTTCGGATTCGTCGTGTTGGACAGGAATCCCTCCCGCCAGCGGCGGAACCCCGAGGAGCGCGAACCCATCTCGTCGAGCATCCGGTAGTCGCCGCGGCGTGCCGAGCGAAGGGCCTGGACACCGAGGTAGCACAGGTAGGCGACGCCGGCCCACCGCAGCGTGACGAACAACGGCTGTGATCGCACAATGAGAGTGCCCAGCCCGAGCGCGACGGCGGTGCCCTGGACGACGTTGCCCGTGGCGATCCCGGCGGTGGCGAGCAGACCGCCCCGTGTCCCGCCCGCGAGCGCGTTCTTGAGCATGACCATCGTGTCCGGCCCGGGGGCCAGCACGACCAGGACGACGAAGATCAGATACACGCCATAGGAACTCCACGTCACGCCTGGCCACGCTACCGCCCGCGACGGTGACTTTCCCTCGTGCGCACGAAGTTACCGGCAAGTAGGATCGAAGGCCGAAGCCCTGGAGGTGCACCGTGCCCTATCCCACGGATCGTGAGCGCGACCGCCCCTGGGTGATGCGCACCTACGCCGGGCATTCCTCGGCGACCGCGTCCAACGCGCTCTACCGGCGCAACCTCGCCAAGGGACAGACCGGCCTGTCGGTGGCCTTCGACCTGCCGACCCAGACCGGGTACGACCCCGACCACCCGTTGGCCAAGGGTGAGGTCGGCAAGGTCGGCGTGCCCATCGCGCACGTCGGCGACATGCGGGCGCTGTTCGACGGCATTCCGCTCGCCGAGGCGAACACCTCGATGACGATCAACGCGCCCGCGATGTGGCTGCTCGCGCTCTACGTCACCGTCGCGAGAGAGCAGGCGGGCGACGACTCGGAGGAGGCACTGAGCAGGCTTTCCGGGACCACGCAGAACGACATCATCAAGGAGTACCTCTCCCGCGGCACCTATATCTTCCCGCCCGCGCCGAGCCTGCGGCTGACCACCGACATGATCGTCTGGACCGTGCACCACCTGCCCCGGTGGAACCCGATCAACATCTGCAGTTACCACCTACAGGAGGCGGGGGCGACGCCGGTGCAGGAAGTCGCCTACGCGCTGTGCGCGGCGATGGCGGTGCTCGACGCGGTCCGCGATTCGGGCCAGATCGACGAAGCGGGCCTCAGCAAGGTCGTCGCGCGGATTTCGTTCTTCGTCAACGCCGGTCTGCGGTTCGTCGAGGAAATGTGCAAGATGCGTGCCTTCGCGACCTTGTGGGACGAGATCACGCGGGAACGCTACGGCGTCACCGACCCGAAGGCACGACGCCTGCGTTACGGCGTCCAGGTCAACTCCCTCGGACTCACCGAGGCGCAGCCCGAAAACAATGTGCAGCGAATCGTGCTGGAAATGCTCGCGGTGTCGCTCTCGCGTGACGCTCGTGCCCGGGCGATCCAATTGCCGGCCTGGAACGAGGCGCTGGGGCTGCCCCGGCCGTGGGACCAGCAGTGGGCCCTGCGCATGCAGCAGGTGCTCGCGTACGAGACGGATCTGCTGGAGTACGAGGACATCTTCGCCGGTTCATGCGTCGTGGAGTCCAAAGTGGCCGAAATCGTGGCCGGTGCGCGCAAAGAGATCGGGCGTGTCCAGGAAATGGGCGGCGCGGTGGCCGCGGTGGAAAACGGTTACATGAAATCCCAGCTCGTTTCCGCGCTCGCCGGATACCGGCGCGGCGTGGAATCCGGCGAGCGGATCGTGGTCGGGGTCAACAGGTTCGACACCACCGAGCCGAGCCCGTTGCAGGCCGAAGGAGCCAAGGCGATCGAAACCATCGATCCCGCCGTGGGAAAGCGGGCGGCGGCCGCGATCGAGGAATGGCGGCAGCGACGGGACAACACGGCCGTGCGGGAGGCGCTGGAAGAGTTGCGGCGGGTCGCGAAGACCACGGAGAACCTGTTCGGGCCCACCCTCGCCTGCGCTCGCGCCGGAGTGACCACCGGTGAATGGGCGGGCGCGCTCCGTGACACCTTCGGGGAATACCGGGCGCCCACCGGAGTGGCCGGCGCTTCGGCCGGCGGCCGGGGCGACGAACTCGCGCGGGTTCGCGAACGGGTCAGGCAGACCGGGGAACGGCTCGGCGAGCGACTGCGCATTCTGGTCGGCAAGCCCGGTCTCGACGGGCATTCCAACGGCGCGGAGCAGGTGGCCGTGCGTGCCCGTGACGCCGGTTTCGAGGTGATCTACCAGGGAATCCGGCTCACTCCGGAGCAGATCGTCGCGGCCGCGGTGCAGGAGGGCGTGCACGTGGTGGGGCTTTCCGTGCTTTCCGGTTCACACCTGGAGATCGTGCCCGAAGTGGTGGACAGGCTCCGCGCGGCGGGTGCCGGTGACATCCCGGTGGTGGTCGGCGGGATCATCCCGGCCGCGGACGCCGAGGTGCTCCGCGAGCGGGGTGTCGCCCGGGTCTTCACGCCCAAGGATTTCGCGTTGACCGACATCATGGACGAGATCGTCACCGTCATTTCCGAAACTCAGCGCGCATAAGTCGCTACGCTCTGAAACGTAATTTGCTCATGCGGCACATACCTTCTACGTTCAGTGAACGGAGTAGACCGAAAAAGGGGTGCGGCTATGGCGTACGGTCAGTGGACGCGACGGGAACTTTTCAGGTGGTCGGCATTCGCCGGTGTCGGTATTACGGCACTCGCCGCCTGTCAGAGCACGAACTCCGGCGACACGTTGCAGGCGGCACAGAACTCGAAGACGATCAAGATCGGCATCGCCAACGAGGCGCCCTACGGGTTCGCGGACTCGTCCGGAAACGTCACCGGCGAGGCGCCGAACGTGGCGAAAGCGGTGTTCCAGGCGCTGGGTATCACCTCCGTGCAGGCCAGCGTCGTCCCCTTCGACCAGTTGATTCCGGCCCTGAACGCGAAGCAGTTCGACGTCGTGGCCGCCGGCATGAACATCACGCCCGCGCGCTGCAAGGCGGCCCTGTTCTCGAATCCGGACTATTCGGCACTGACCGCCTTGCTGGTGCCGGCCGGCAACCCGCAAAAAGTTCTGACATTGCAGGACGTCGCCGCGAAAAATCTCAACGTCGCGGTGCTCTCGGCCGCGGTGGAAAAGGGTTACGCGACGGCCGCCGGAGTGCCGGAAAGCAACATCGTCGTCCTCGACACGCAGGACAACATGCTTCGTGCGGTGACCACGGGCAGGGTCTACTGCGCGGCATTAACCGACATCTCTCTTAAATGGTTGGTGAAACAGAACCCTGGTGCCGGCGTCGAAGTGACACCCGGATTCACGCCCACGCAGAACGGCAAGCCGGTCATCTCCGCCGGTGGGTTCGTGTTCCGCCAGTCGGACACGTCGTTGCAGCAGGCCTTCAACACGCAGCTGGGTAACGTGCACAGCAGCGGCCAGTGGCTGACGATCGCGTCCCCCTTCGGGTTCTCCCAGGCCAACCTGCCCAGTCCGAGCCTGACGACCAGTCAGTTGTGCGCCGCCTGACGGTGGGAAAAGACCGTGGGCGCGCCATATTCGAATATCCTTTCGGCGATCCTCACCGGGTTGCCGGTGACCATCGCCGCGACGATCGGCGGCATCCTGCTGACCATCGTGCTGGCGTTCGTCGCCGGGCTGGGCATGCTGTCGCCGTCACGGACCGTCCGGGTCATCGCCCGGATCTACGTCGAGGGCTTCCGCGGAACTTCCGAAGTGGTGCAGTTGTTCTGGCTGTACTTCGTACTTCCGGCACTGGTGGGGCTCCAACTGATCCCGCTGTACGCGGGGATCCTCGTGCTTGGCCTGAACCATGGCGCCTACGGCGCGGAGATCGTGCGCGGGGCGGTGCAGTCGGTGCCCAAGGCGCAACGCGAGGGCGCCACCGCGCTGTGCTTCAGCCCGGCGCAGCGGATGTTCCGCGTGCTTCTGCCGCAGGCGATCGTGGAGATGCTTCCGCCGTTCAACAACCTGTTCATCCAGCTGATGAAGAGCACGGCGTTGCTGTACTTCATCTCGGCGGGGGAGATCACCGAAAAAGGAGAGTTGCTCCGCCCGGTCTACGGGAGCAATCTCGTCTTCATCTACGGCGTCGAACTCCTCTGCTACCTGGCGATCGCGGTCCTCATCACCGTCGTGATGCGGGCTCTCGAACGGATCACGGCACGCCGGCTCGGACGTAGGGTGATACCGCGGTCGAAGCTGTTCGGTCGCGCGGCCACGGCGGGGGTGGGCTGATGACCTGGGACTGGTCGAACGCCTACGCGTCGATTCCCTTGCTGCTCACCGGACTCGCGGTGACGCTGGAACTCACCGTGGTCGGTTCGGCGCTGGCCTACGTGCTGGGCCTGATGCTGACGCTGTTGCGCCAGTCGCGGATTCCGGTGCTCAGCCAGGCCGTGTACCTGTTCGTCGAACTGGTGCGCAGCACGCCGCTGCTGATCCAGGTGTTCGTGATCTTCTACTTGGTCTGGCCACTTCTGGGAGTCAAACCGTCTCCGTTCGCCACCGGTGTGCTCGCCCTCGGGGTCCATTACGCCACCTACACCTCGGAGGTGTACCGCGCGGGCATCGACGCGGTCCCGAAAGGACAGTGGGAGGCCGCGCGTGCGCTGAGCCTGCCCCGTGCCCGGGTGTGGACCGGGATCGTCCTGCCCCAGGCGGTGCCTCGAGTGCTCCCCGCGCTGGGGAACTACACCATCTCGATGTTCAAGGAAACGCCGCTGCTGCTCGCGATCGGCGTGCTCGACGTGCTCAACCGGGCCAAGGAACAGGGTGCCGAGACCTTCCGGGTGATCGAGCCCTACACGCTGGCGGGCCTGATGTTCCTGGCGATCAGCTATCCGTCGTCGATTCTGGTGAGAAGGTTGGAACGCCGTGTCGGACACCTCTGAAATGGTCCGGTTCTCCCGGGTGCTCAAGAAATACGGCGACAACGTCGTGTTGCGTGACCTGGACTTCACCGTCGCGCCCGGCGAGTTCGTGACCCTGATCGGCCCGAGCGGTTCGGGCAAGACGACGATCCTGCGCCTGCTGATGATGCTGGAACACATCGACGGCGGAACCATCCACGTCGCCGGAGAATGCATCACCCACGTCGAGCGCGACGGCAAACTGGTGCCTGCCAACGAGAAACACCAGCGCCGGATGCGCCGCCAGATCGGCATGGTGTTCCAGCAGTTCAACCTGTTCCCCAACATGAGCGTCCTGCAGAACATCACCGAGGCTCCGGTCCGCGCGCTCAAACTGTCCAAAGGGGAGGCCGAGGCCCGTGCCGTCGATCTGCTGGAAATGGTGGGCCTGAGCGACAAGGCGGATGCCCACCCGAGCCGGCTCTCCGGCGGGCAGCAGCAGCGGGTCGCCATCGCCCGCGCGCTGGCGATGCGCCCGAAGGTGATGCTGCTCGACGAGGTCACCTCCGCTCTCGACCCCGAACTGATCGCCGGAGTGCTGAAGCTGCTGAAGGACATCGCGTCGACCACGGACATCACGTTCCTCTGCGTCACCCACGAGATGCAGTTCGCGCGCGATGTCTCGGACCGCGTGATGATGTTCGACCACGGCCAGATCATCGAAAGCGCCCCGCCCGACGAGTTGTTCACCGCGCCCTCGCACGCCCGGACCCGCGAATTCCTCCAAGCCGTGCTGAACCGCGCCTGACCGGTCCAGGCCGTTTTGTACCGAATGGGCGAACGGTGATAGTCGTATTGGGCGACCATCCGCCGATCGGACGTCCTGAACCAGGGAAATGGGGTTTACTGGGAAGCCGGACTGTAGGTCGACGGGGGACAGGATGGTCGAGGCTGTGCGTGGGGTGGACGGCGGAACAAGGTCGACGAACAGCATGGCAGGTTCGGTCGCCGGTTCCCTCGTTCAGGCGGGAACGATACAGGCGGTCCATTTTCATTCTCGATGGGATCGGCTCGTGCCGGCTCAGCTTCCGGCGGCACCTGCGGTTTTTTCGGGACGACAGCAGGAAGCGGCCGAACTGGATGAATGTCTCACCGGGGGCCGCCACTCGCCGTTGGCTGTTCTCAGTGGACCTGGCGGTATCGGCAAGACCGCGCTGGCTTTGCACTGGTTGCACAGGAAACGGCCGGAGTTTCCGGATGGTCAACTCTATGCCGACCTCGGCGCGTTCGATCCGGCGGGACCGGTGACGCCGGAAACAGCGCTTCACTGGTTCCTCGCGGCGCTGGGTGTACCGGCTGGTGAAATTCCGGAAAGTCTTGCCGAGAAACAAGCGTACTTTCGCTCTTTGACGGCAGACCTTGCGATTTCTCTGCTTTTGGACAACGCCGTTTCCGTCCGGCAGGTGCTACCATTGTTGCCCGCGACCGGTGTCGGGATCACCATCGTGACCAGCAGATGGCGCCTCGCCGGGCTCGCGACTCATGGCCGGTACATCGAATTGTCCCACTTCGACTCGAATCAGTCGGTGGCCGTTCTCACCGAGTTGATCGGCGCCCAGCGGGTGTCCAACGAACCCACGGCCGCGGACCGGTTGGCAGCGGCCTGTGCTGGATTGCCCATCGCGCTTTCAATGGTGGCGGCAAGGTTGTGTACCCGGCCCCGGCGCAGTCTCGAGAGAGAAGCCGTCGCACTGGAAGAGCGGTCCCGGCTGTTGCGCGTCTCCACCGAAGATTCGCCTCTGCATGCTGTTTTCGACGCCTCTGCCGGCCAGTTGTCCAGCGCGGGCCGGGCAGTTTACCAACTGTGCGGCTTGCTTCCGGCCAACGGTTTCGGCAGTGATGTCATCACCGACGTGACCGAGTCGATCGTCGGCGAAATTGAGGACGGGCTCGAAGAGCTCGTGGACGGCAACCTTGTCGTCGAAGACGATCGGGAACGTTTTCACCTGCACGACCTGGTGAAAGAGCACGCTTCGAGCTGGGCCAAGGAGAATATCCCGGAACTCGAACGCGAGACGTTGCGCAAGGCGATTGTCGAATGGTACCTGGCGATGACGGTCATGGCTGACGCGGTCGTGCATCCTTACCGCTGGCGGGTAAGTCGCCGATACCAGGCCGACCCGTTGCCGCATCGGCGATTCAGTCAGCGCAGCGCGGCGATGAATTGGCTAGAGCGAGAACGTACGGCGGTCCGTGGAGCATTGTGGGTAGCCGTTCGGAATGAATGGCATGATCTTGTCTGGGAATTCGGTGAGGCATTGTGGGGATTCTTTCTCCATCATCGTGACTACCAGGACTGGATCAATATTCAGGAAAAGGGGATCGAGGCGGCCGCTATCGTCGGACATCGGCTGGCGGAAGCGCGGTTGCACTCCCAGTTGGCGTACGCGCTGGCGAAGATCGGGCGTTACCAAGCGGCGATCGCTCACAACGAGACGGCGATGCGCCTCGGCGAGAGCGAAGAGCACGACCCGACCGTGGCGACCGCCTGGTCACAGCTCGGGCGCGCGAAACGCGGGCTCGGCGATCTGACTGGCGCACTGGCCTGCTACCGGAAGGCCGCCGCGATTCAGGAGCGGGCGCGTATCCCCCGAGGAGTTGCCTTGGCTCGTCGGCGTGCCGGTGACGTACTGGCCCGGCTGGAGCGATTCGACGAAGCGATCACCGAGTTGCTGGAAGCATCACGAGTCATGTGGGACCTGGGTGATGAAGCGCAATACGCTCGCACGTTGACCATCATGGGACCGCTGTACCAGCGGCTGAATCGCGGTGACGAGGGCCTCCGTGTGCTGAGTGAGGCGCTGGAGCGGATGCGGAAGCTGGAGTCGCCGCACTACACGGCCGAGGCGTTGTTCGCGTTGGCGGAATTCGCAGTGGCCCGAGGCGACATCGAGGCGGCGCGCGAACATTTCGCGGAGGCGAAGGAGCTTTACGATTCCATGCGCGACCCCCGCGGCGACGAGGTCGCTTCGCGCCTGGCGCAGCTAGTAATCCCCGAGGCGTAGGCGAGCGCTGCCAACGGCATCGCCGGCATTTGGCCGACGACCACGTCGGCGCAGAGGAGCCACCGGCGGTCTGCTTCGCCGTCGATCGCGACGAGGCAGTCGATCTCGTTGACCATCACCCGGTAGACACCCGGCGCTTCCTGATTTAGCCGAAACATCAGAGGTCCTTGCAAGGACGCGGAAGCGGAACCGAAGTGGCCGTGATGCCGCACGCGGGCGCCGGTAGGTTCAGGAGATGGTACATCGCCGACCGCAGAATGGTCGCGGTGCGTCCTGGCCTGGAACTGACCGCCGGCGAAACGAGGTGCCGCAGGTTTGCCTGGGACCGGGCGCGGTGCATCTGCGGGCCCAAAGGCTGGTCACCTCGAAGCCGAGGGGCATGCCGGCGAACGATATCGGCGAGGCTGCCCGGTCTGATGTTGGCGCCAGGACAGGTCGCCATGGTGACGGGACAACCGACCGCGGCGGCATACGTGGTGGTCGAGCCGTGGTCGCCGAGAACCCAGTCCGACGCGATCATTGTCGCTCGCCATCCCTCTTCCGGCGGTATGAGCAAAAGACCGTTCCGCAAGCAGTCGGACAGCCAGCTCTTGATCTGCCGGGCACCGTGGACGGCCCAGGCCTGCGGGTGCAGGACGAACGCCACCTTGTGGCCGGGGAACTCGTCCATGACCTTCCGGGCCAGGCCTGGCATACGACCGAACAGAGACTCTGGCGACCAGGTCGAACTCAGTGTGACCAAGGCCTGTCCATCGGCCAATCCGAGCGCGTTCCGGTAGTGGCGGCGGTAGGGAAGACTCGCCAGCATTCGATCAAGGCAGATGTCGCCCGCCACCAAGGCTTTGGGCAAGGCTTCAGGACACAGCTCTTCGAGCGCGCGGAGTTCGTCGCCGTGGGCCAGTGCGATCACCTCCGGCACGACCCGACCCCGGTAGGTGAGGAGCTCGCGATCGAGGCCGGTGGTGGGCCGATCAGCCGTGCCGGCTTTTCTGCTGTACCGACGCGACATCAAGACCCCCGCCCCATGCGAGAGAATCAGCAGGGGGCCGTGAAGCTCGGTGATGTGCCGGTGGCTCGCCGTGAGGATCAGGTCCCACTGGTGGTGGATCGCCTGCGCCCAAGGAAGGAACAACCCGCCTTGGCCATGGACGTAGTCGTCCAGACCATGCCAGGTGTCGGTGGTGTGCGGCACGGTGAACGTCAGTTGCACCCGGAAATCGGTCTCCAGAAGCGGTACGACGTCGAACAGTCGGGTCGCCGCAGCCATTGTTGACGCAACGACAAGCACTTTCCGGCAGCCCGGTCGGGTAATCCTTGATCGTGATTCCACACCGATCGGTCCTCGAATCCACAGGTTATCGCGCATGAAGCAAGGATCGGACCGCCAGCTGTCAACCAGCGGTCCGATCAAGGGGCATCGGACTGTCAAACGATCATTTCTGATGACAGGCGGATGACAGGTCCGAGTATTCCTCGTGTTTCCCTGCGCGATTGGGGAACGGGTGGCATTCTAGGAGTGCGGCTGTCGGGGAGGTGATCGGACGAGTGTGCGCGCACATCAACTTCGGGATTCTTGGCAAAACGACAATAGAGCAGCATGGACAACGGATCGAGCGCCGAATCGCTCCCAGGCTTCTGCAGGCGCTTGCCGTGCTGCTGGTGCACCCCGGACAGCGACTCTCCTTCACCACGTTGGAGTCGTGGATTTGGGACAAGCGACCACCTCGTGACCTCGCCACGACCTTTCATTCCTACGCCCACCGATTAAGGCGCGTGCTGGACTCGTTAGAGCCGCGGCCCTCGCTGGCCACCGTCGACCGGGGCCTGCTGCTGGAGGTGGATCGCCGGAAGATCGATTACTTTCTGTTTCGCGATCTTTTGGTCAAGGCGCGTCGTTGTCGTGACGAAGGTGATCACGATCAAGCCATAGAGCTTGCCGAATCGGCGCTGGCACTTAAACGGGGTGAGCCTCTGGCGGATCTGAACACCGATGCCGCGTCGGCGTGGCGGCAGGCGATCGTGCGTAATGAGTGGATACCTGCCAATCTCTTGCTTGTCGACGAACAGGTTCAGCGCGAGCGGTTCAGTGCGGCGTTGTTGAGGCTCGACGAATTGGAGCGCCAATACTGGCCCGACGTGAATCTCGTCAAAAGACGGCTTCGAGTGCTGCATGCGGTGGACCGGCACGAGGAGGTCACCGATCGATTCCTTGCCGCCTACCGGGAGCTGCGTGGTGCCTGCGAGGACGAGGCCGCGGAAGAACTGCGGAGATTTCACGACGATCTCAGAAAGAGTCGGAGATATCGTGTGACGGTGATCGGGGGGCCGCCGCCCATTTCCGTGCCACGCCAGCTTCCGCGCGCGATATCCGATTTCGTCGGTCGTGGTGATCTGTTGCGCGCGCTCGACAACATGACGGGCGTCGGCGAAGGGAAACCTCGACCAGCGGTCGTCGTACTGTCAGGCCTGGCCGGTGTGGGCAAGACGACGACGGCGGTTCGCTGGGCACGGCAGGCGGCCCGGTGTTTCCCCGCGGGGGTTCTCTTCGCGGAGCTCCGCGGATCGTCGCCCGCACCGCGGATGGAGCCGGACGACGTTGTCGACTTCTTTCTCGGAAAGATCGGCTTCAGCGGGCATATCACGAATCCAGCGGGACGCGCCGAGAAACTGCGCGAACTCCTCGAGGAACGACCGATGCTGATCGTTCTCGACGACGCACAGAACTCCGATCACCTCCAGGAGCTGTTGCCGACCCTCGGTGAATCCACTGTGGTGATCACGAGCCGGCATCGGCTGACCGAACTGTGCGTCAGGCACGCGGTTCCCTCACTGTCGGTCGGTCCATTGACGGTGGAGGAAGGCGCGGCACTTCTTACCGAGCGCATCGGCGGAAGGCGGCCCGGTGACGCCGGAGCGCTGAGAGAACTCGCTCATCTGTGTGGGGGAATCCCACTGGCGTTGAGCCTGGTAGCTGAGCGTGCTGCACGGCTGGTGGGCGCGCCGCTCTCGTCTCTGGTTCGCCAGTTGCGTGATCCGGAGACCTTGTTGAGTGTTGGCACCGACGGTGACGGCCCCGATAGCAGCCTGGACGCTGTCTTCACGTCGTGCTACTGCGCTCTTCCACCGTCCAACGCCAGCTTGTTCCGCTTACTCGGCCTTATGCCTGGTGCGGAAT
The DNA here is from genome assembly GCF_042684065.1 of Amycolatopsis pigmentata. NCBI lineage: Bacteria > Bacillati > Actinomycetota > Actinomycetes > Pseudonocardiales > Pseudonocardiaceae > Amycolatopsis > Amycolatopsis pigmentata. The sequence goes on from NZ_JBHUKR010000021.1 coordinate 284,039, forward strand.
TCAGTGTCGAGGCAGCAGCTGCACTAACCGGCGAAGATGTCCGCCCAACGCGGCGTCGGCTTGACGAACTGGTCGGTGCGCACCTGCTGGAACAACCCGGTGAAGTCGACCGGTACCGCGCGCACGATCTCGTGCTCGGATTCGCGGCACGGCTCGCGAGCGGTGACTCCGGTGCGGGACAGGCCCGGCAGCGGTTGCTCGACTTCTACCTCCATACGGCGGAACACGCATATCGAACTGCCTTTCCGCACCTGCTGGCCCCGCCGATTTCTCCGGCGGTCTCCGGTGCCGCGCCCATGGACTTCGAAACGGAGCGGGACGCCCTCCGGTGGTTTTTCACCGAACGCCACAATCTCAATGGGTTCCTCGACTACGCGGTGCGAACTGGAAACCACGGCTTCGCCTGGCAACTGCCACACCTGACAGCGGCGGCGTTCGAACGGTTCGGCCTGCATCGCGAGATCGTGATTGCGTTTTCCCGGGCTGCGGAGGCCGCGGGGTATGAGGGCGACAAGCGTGCGGAGGCCGTATCGCTGAACGATCTGGGTTACTTCCTGCTCGGCCAGGACGAGGTCGATGTGGCGGCCGCGTATCTCGAGCGCGCGTTGAAAATTATGAGTGAGCTGGACTTCCCGGTGGGGCTGCTCACCGTGAAGGTCAATATCGCCCAGCTTCAACGTAAACGCGGACATCTCGATCTTGCCGTGACCCTTTACGGGGAATGTCTGATGGCCGCTCAGGAGATCGACGACCGCACCCGGCAGGCGAACATCGAACATCACCTTGGCGAGGTGTGCGTGGACAGGCGGCAGTTCGGCGCTGCGGCCGACCACTTCGGGCAGGCGCTCGCCATCCGTGAAGAACTCGGTGACGTTCCGGCGCAGATCGGCTCGCTGGCCGAGTTGTGCGCGGTGGCGCGTGCGGACGGCCGGGTTACGGTCGCGACCGAACTGGCTGCTCGCGCGCTCGCACTGCTCCGGGACGACCTGCCCGCCGTTCCGGCGGCGATCCGGCTCTACACCGTGCTGGCCGAGCTTCGGGCCGATCTGAAGGACTTCGGTGGGGCGGCTCAGTTCGCCCGTCGGGCGGCTGAACTGGCCAAGCGGGCGGGGAAGGGCGATTCGGAGGCCGTTGCTCTCGATCTACTGGGACACGCTCACGTGCGGCTTGGTGAGCGAAGCGCCGCGTGCCAAGTTTGGCGGCGTGCGACCCAGATTTTCTTGGCTCGCGGGCGGACACGACGAGCCGCGCTGATCACCGAACACCTCGCCGAGGTGTGTGCCGCCGGTCCACCGAGTGTGCCGACGGCCCGGGAACCCGACGACGGGACTCCTGAAGAAATCTCCGAGGGTCGTCCTATCGGGTGATTCCCTTTCTGTCTACTCAGGGTAGATGACCGGACACTCTTTGGCGTAGTCGCAGGCAGAGGTGTCTGCCCAGGGCTGAAGATCGACTACGAGCGCGCTGCGGTGCGATGTTCCGCGGCGCTAAGCATCTTGCGTCGCCGTGACGGAATCGGTTTAGTAACGCCTGGCAACGCGCCAACTAAACCCTGTGTCCCCCTAGTCCCCGAGGAGTTTCGTTGCGTCACCTGATGGCGGGTGTTGTGATGGCTGGCGTCCTGTGGTCAGTCTTGGCCCTGATCGAGACCGGGGTGCGTCAGCCGGGTAGTCCGACGGCGGCGGGCACTGCGGGGAAAAGTGAGCTGGCCGCGGAGGCGGGGACCTCGAGGGCTGATTGGCTTTTCTGCTGAGCGGGACTCTCCCGCGGATGGGTCCGTCGACGTAGCGTCGGAGGTATGGGCGAGTACGAGCACATCCTCCTCAAGCGCGAGGACGCAACTGTCACGATCACGATGAACCGGGCATCGCGACGTAACTCGTTGTCCGCGGACCATCTGGGCGAACTGCTGGCCGCCTTCCGGGAGACCGGTGAGTCCGACGCGACCGGTGTCATCCTGGCCGGGGCCGGGCCGGTGTTCTCCGCGGGGCACGACTTCGGTGATGTCGCCGCGCGGGACCTCTCGGGCACGCGGGAACTGCTCAGGTTGTGCACCGAGCTGATGCGCACCGTCCAGTCGGTGCCGCAGGTCGTGATCGCCAGGGTGCACGGGCTGGCCACGGCGGCGGGGTGCCAGCTGGTGGCTTCGTGCGATCTGGCGGTCGCCGCCGAGTCGGCCGGTTTCGCGTTGCCCGGCGGCAAGGGCGGGTGGTTCTGCCACACCCCGGCCGTTCCGGTCGCCCGTGCGATCGGCCGTAAGCGGCTGATGGAGCTGGCCCTCACCGGTGACGTGATCGACGCGGCCACGGCGCTGGACTGGGGTCTGGTCAACCGGGTCGTGCCCGATGACCGGCTCGACGAAGCCGTCGCCGACCTGCTCGGCCGCGCGACGCGGGGAAGCCGCGCGAGCAAGGCGCTGGGCAAGCAGACGTTGTATGCCCAGCTCGACCGGCCTGAGGAGGACGGCTACGCGATCGCGATCGAGGTGATGGCCGCCGCCTCGCAGACGCCCGAGGCGAAGGAGGGCATGGCCGCGTTCCTGGAAAAGCGCCGCCCGGAGTGGCCCGGCTGACTCATTGGGTCCCCAACCCGGATCACATTGAACGAATGAGGCACCTACTCCATCATTGACGCATGAATCCGGCGATTCTCCTGGGTTGGGTCGAAGCGATCCGGGTCCTGGAACTCCAGCTGTCGACCCGGCCCCCGGAACAGATGTTCCCGGAGCTCGAACCCACCGTTTGGCAGACGCACGCGCCCTGGCTCGCGCCGCACCACTGGGATCCCGCGAGCGGTCTGCTCCGCAGTTCCATGCAGACCTGGATCCTGCGCACGGGTGGCCGGACGGTGCTGGTGGACACCGGTGTCGGCAACCACAAGTCGAGGCCGGGCAGTCCTGCTTTCGACCACCTCGACACCGGTTTCCTGGAGGCTCTGCGGGCCGCGGGAGTCACGCCAGAGGACGTCACCGACGTCGTCAACACGCACCTTCATGCCGACCACGTCGGCTGGAACACCCGGCTGGAAGGCGACGGGTGGGTGCCGACCTTCCCGAACGCGACCTACTTGGTGGCGGCCGCCGACTACGCCTTCTGGCACCCGGACGCGCCGCCGCGGCAACGCACCGCCGCCGCCAACGAGAACGTGTTCGCCGACAGCGTGCTACCGATCGAACGCGCCGGTCTGTTACGCCGCTGGGACGGCGGCCATCGCATCGACGGCGGCTTGAGCCTGGAACTGGCCCCCGGGCACACGCCCGGCTCCGCGGTGCTGATGGTGGAGTCCGGCAGTGACCGCGCCGTCTTCGTCGGAGACCTGCTCCACAATCCGGTGCAGTTCGTCGAGCCCGGCCTGAACAGCTGTTTCTGTGAGGACCCGGCTGAGGCGAGGGCGACCCGGCGGCGGGTACTGGAGTGGGCCGCGGACAACCGGGCACTGGTGTTCCCGGCCCACGTCGGCGGTGGCCTGGCCGCCGAGATCTCGCGGTCGGGTAGCAAGTTCGCGATCACGAACTGGAAGTTCCCGGCATGACGGCCTTCGCCCCGTCGGCGCGCGTCTCCGGCGGCCGGATCCGCGGCCGTGCCGAGAGGGGACACGTGGTCTTCCGGGGCATCCCGTACGCGGCACCACCGCAGGGTGCCGGCCGGTTCGCCGCGCCGTCCCCGGCTCCGTCCTGGGACGGCGTCCGCGACGCCACCGAACCCGGGCCGACCGCCCCGGCGCCGGCCCGCGACTTCGGCAGGCTGGATCTGACCCCCGTGCTCGGCAGGCCCGTGCGCGGTGCCGGCTACCTCACCGTCACGGTCACCACCCCCGACCCGGCCGCGGGCGGACTGCCGGTCCTGGTTTTCGTGCACGGCGGCGGGTTCACCGCCGGCACCGGCCAGGCCGATCTCTACGACGGGGCCGGCTTCGCCCGCGACGGCGTCGTGGTGGTCACCCTCAACTATCGGCTGGGCATCGCAGGATGGCTCGACCTGCCGGACGCGCCTGCCAACCGAGGCCTGCTGGATGTGATCGCCGCGCTGGAGTGGGTACAGGACAACATCCGCGCGTTCGGTGGCGCACCGGACCGAGTGACCGTGGCCGGGCAGTCCGCCGGTGCGATGATCACCGCCGCGCTGCTGGCCGCGCCCCGTGCCGTGGGACTGTTCCAGCGCGCCATCAGCCAGAGCGGCAGCGGTGAGTGCGCCTTCCTGCCCGGCCAGGCCGCGCTCGCCACCCGCGCGGTCGGCGCGGCACTCGGCCTGCCTCCAGGCGGGGTGACCGCGGCCGCGCTGGCCGACCTGCCCGACGACCGGCTCGTCGCGGTGCTCGGCGGCATCCCGCCGATCGACCACGCGGCCCACGGGTTCCGTGATCCATCGCTGGGTGCCAGTCCCTGCAAACCCGTCATCGACGGGGTAGTCCTCACCGGGCAACCGTCCGAGGTGCTGGTGCCCGCGGCCACCGATCTGCTGATCGGTACCAATACCGACGAAGCCGATCTGTACCTGGTGCCGGCCGGCCGGATCGCCACAGCCACCGAGAGGGACCTGCTCGCCGCCGCTCGTCGTCGCTATCCGGACTCCGAGGCACGGGTCGCCACCTACCGAGCGGCTCACCCGGACGCGACCCCGGGCGGCCTGCTCGCTCGTGTCGTCACCGACGCGTTCGTCCAGGGCAGCCGCGGTTTGGCCGACGCTCACGCTCGGCGCTCGACCGGCCGCACCTACCGGTACGAGTTCGGCTGGCGTCCCGGCTCCTTCGGCGGCGCGCTGGGCGCCTGCCACTGCGCCGAACTGCCCTTCGTGTTCGGGACGGCGGACCTGCCGTCCTTGCACGGCGACACGGCACTGGCGGGCCCCGGGCCGACGCCCGCTGACCTGGTCACCGAGGTACACCGAGCATGGGTCCGGTTCATCGCGGAGGGCGACCCGGGCTGGGCGGGGGAGGGCACCCATGTGTTCGCACCGGATGGCGCGTCAGCGGCGTTCGTGCAGCAGTAACAGGGCATAGGCGGCGATGGACTGGGCGTCCGTGATCTCCCCACGCGCGATCATTTTTTCGAACTCGTCGCGGGGGAAGGGAGCGGTGCGCATGTCCTGTTCTTCGTGCTCGCGCTCGTGCGGCCCTTCGGTGAGGTCCGTGGCCAGGAAGACCCGGCCGCGCTGACTGGACAGGCCGGGTGCGACATCCAGCAGGCCGAGTTCCTCCAGACTGCCCGCGATCAGCCCGGTCTCCTCGCGCAGTTCGCGCGCCGCCAGTTCGGCCGGGGGGAGGTCGGCCAGGCCGGGGGCGGTGCCCTGCGGAAACTCCCAGCGCCGCAACCCGAGCGGGTAACGGAACTGCTCGACGAGGTGCAGGCGATCGCCGTCCACCGGGATGACGAGCGCGTAGTCGGGCTTGTCGACCACGCCGTAGATACCCGGTGAGCCGTCGGGCCGCCGGATGCCGTCCTCCCGCACGGTCATCCAGTCGTTGCGGTACACCTCGCGCGAGTTCACCTGTCGAATGGGATCCACGCCTACAGTCTGCCGAGCGGTCCGCGCCTGGCCGGGACCCGGCCCCGCTCCCGGCCGGGGCCTGTGTGCCGCGGGTGCTCGGTCCCCTACTAATCTCGCCGGGTGCGTCTTGTCATCGCTCGCTGTCAGGTCGACTACGCCGGCCGCCTCACCGCCCACCTGCCGATGGCCGTCCGGCTCCTGCTGATCAAGGCGGACGGGTCGGTGTCCGTGCACTCCGACGACCGGGCTTACAAGCCGCTGAACTGGATGAGCCCGCCGTGCTGGCTGATCGAGGACGGCGACATCTGGACCGTGCAGAACAAGGCCGGCGAAAAGCTCGTGATCACCATCGAAGAGCGGTTCGACGAGATCAAACACGAACTGGGGGCCGAGCCGGGGCTGGTCAAGGACGGCGTCGAGGCTCACCTGCAGGAGTTGCTGGCCGAGCACATCACGACGCTCGGTGACGGCTACAGCCTTGTGCGCCGCGAGTACCCGACCGCGATCGGGCCGGTCGACATCCTCGCCCGGGACGCGACCGGCGGCGCGGTGGCGGTGGAGATCAAGCGGCGGGGTGAGATCGACGGGGTCGAGCAGCTGACCCGGTACCTGGAGTTGCTCAACCGCGACCCGCTGCTCGCGCCCGTGCGGGGCGTGTTCGCCGCGCAGTTGATCAAGCCCCAGGCTCGCACGCTCGCCGAGGACCGGGGCATCCGGTGCGTCACCCTGGATTACGACGCCCTGCGCGGCACGGACTCCGACGAGTTCCGCCTGTTCTGACGCCGGCGACGGCTCGGCCCATTGCTTGGGCTATTCGGGGTAATCAGCTCCATCCTTTTTTCGCCTGCCGGGACCGGTGTCGACGTTCTCGACGATGCGGCGGATGGGTGGTGGCCAGCCCATTGTGGCCGGTCCGGGTTCGTGCATTGATCACAATCCTTGCACCAAGTTGGTGAAGGTCACTCCTTCGAGTTCACCCAATCGGGCAACGCGTAGTACTGTTCGCTCGGCCACCGATCCTGGTGGTTCTTGTTGGATGCTGTTGACTCCGGAGGTGCACCGGTGCAAGTCCAAGCCGCAGCGAACCTGCGACTCGACGCGAGCGCGATCGACTACGTCCTCCTCGCGTTCTACTTCGTATTGGTTCTGGGCATCGGCTACCTCGCCAGACGACAGGTCTCCAGCAGTCTCGACTTCTTCCTCTCCGGCCGGTCACTGCCCGCCTGGGTCACCGGGCTCGCCTTCATCTCCGCGAACCTGGGCGCGGTGGAGGTCATGGGCATGTCCGCCAACGGCGCCGAGTACGGCCTTCCGACCGCGCACTACTTCTGGATCGGCGCGGTGCCGGCGATGCTGTTCCTCGGTGTCGTGATGATGCCGTTCTACTACGGCTCCAAGGTGCGGAGCGTGCCCGAGTTCATGTTGCGCCGGTTCAACTCGACGGCGCACTGGGTCAACGGCGCCAGCTTCGCGCTCGCCCAGATCCTGATCGCGGGCGCGAACCTCTACCTGCTGGCCAGCGTGGTGAACCTGCTGCTGGGCTGGCCGATCTGGGTCTCCATCATCGTGGCGGCCTTCATCGTGCTCACCTACACCGCGCTGGGCGGGCTGTCCGCCGCGATCTACAACGAGGTGCTGCAGTTCTTCGTCATCGTGGCCGCGTTGCTGCCACTCACCGTGGTCGGCCTCTACAAGGTCGGCGGCTGGCAGGGCCTGGTCGACAAGGTTTCGGGCGGCCCCGGCGGCGGCGAGCAACTGCATTCCTGGCCGGGTAACCAGCTCACCGGTTTCGGCAGCAACTTCCTGTCGGTGCTCGGCCTGGTCTTCGGCCTGGGCTTCGTGCTGTCGTTCGGCTACTGGACCACGAACTTCGTCGAGGTGCAGCGGGCCATGGCCTCCAAGAGCATGTCCGCCGCCCGGCGCACCCCGATCATCGGCGCGTTCCCCAAGATGTTCGTGCCGTTCATCGTGATCATTCCCGGCATGATCGCGGCGGTGACCGTCACCGAGTTGATGGGCGAGAACAAGAGCGCCCTGATCGACGGCAAGGGCGCGCCGAGCGGCGCCACGTTCAACGACGCGCTCCTGTTGCTCATGCGGGATCTGCTGCCCAACGGCATGCTCGGCATCGCGATCGCGGGCCTGCTCGCCTCGTTCATGGCCGGCATGGCGGCGAACCTCTCGTCCTTCAACACGGTGTTCACCTACGACATCTGGCAGACCTACATCAAGCGGGACAAGCCCGACGGGTACTACCTGAGGTTCGGCCGTGGCGTCACGGCGGGTGCGTCGATCCTGGCCATCGGCACCGCGTTCATCGCGTCGCAGTACTCGAACCTGATGGACTACCTGCAGACGCTGTTCTCGTTCTTCAACGCCCCACTGTTCGCGACCTTCATCCTGGGCATGTTCTGGAAGCGGATGACCCCGCACGCCGGATGGTCCGGGCTGGTGGTGGGCACGGCCTCCGCGGTGACCGTGTTCGGGCTCGACAAGGGCGGCGTGATCAGCCTGCCGGGCCAGGGTGTCAGTTTCGTCGCGGCGTCCGTGGCGTTCGTGGTCGACATCGTGGTCAGCGTGCTGGTCTCGCTGGCGACCAAGCCGAAGCCGGAAGCGGAACTGGCGGGCCTGGTCTACTCGCTCACGCCGAAGTCGGCGCGGCAGCACTCGGCCACCGGTGACGACGCGGGCTGGTACCGCAAGCCCGGTCTGCTGGCCGGGATCGCGCTGGCGATGACGATCGTCCTCAACATCATCTTCTAGGAGGTTCCGATGGCTGACGAATCTTCCGCCAAGCGCCGGTCGGCGTTCGACATCCGGATGATCATCGCGTTGCTGATCGGGGTCTACGGGGTGGTCCTGACGATCATGGGCATCGGCTTCACCACACCGGAGACCATCGCCAAGGCGGCCGGGGTGAACATCAACCTGTGGGCAGGCATCGGCATGCTCATCGGCGCCGCGCTGTTCGTGCTGTGGACGGTCCTGCGGCCGGTCCGGGTCGTCGAGGAGCCTCCGGCCACCGAGTAGGCGCCGGTCGCCACCCCGCTGAACTGGAGGAAGGAGTGTTTACTACGGATCATCCGTAGTAAACACTCCTTCCTTCGTCAAAAGCGCGGGCGATCGGCCGTTCCGCGCTGCCGGAACCACCCTGGGCGTGATACCAAAAGAGGGCAGCCGAGCAACGGGAGGCGCGATGAAGAAGATCATCAATGACCCGTCCACGGTGGTCGCCGAGTCGTTGCGAGGGTTCGCCGCCGCGCACGCCGATCTGATCCGCGTGCAGGAGGACCCGGCCGTGGTCATCCGCGCGGACGCTCCGGTGGCGGGCAAGGTCGCGGTGATTTCGGGTGGGGGCTCCGGTCACGAACCTCTGCACGGCGGCTTCGTCGGGCAAGGAATGCTGGACGCGGCGGTACCGGGCGCGGTGTTCACTTCGCCGACGCCGGACGCCGTTCAGGCCGCCGTCGCGGCCACCACCGGCGAGGCCGGCGCGTTACTGATCGTGAAGAACTACACCGGCGACGTACTCAACTTCGAGACCGCGGCCGAGTTGGCCGCGGCGGACGGGTCCGACGTCCACAGCGTGGTCATCGACGACGACGTGGCCGTCGCGGACTCGACGTTCACCGCCGGACGGCGTGGCGTCGGCGGGACGGTGCCGCTGGAGAAGATCGCCGGCGCGGCGGCGGCCCGCGGCGACTCACTCGAAGCCGTGGAAGCCGTGGCACGCCGGGTGATCGCCGGGGTTCGTTCGATCGGGGTCGCGTTGAGCGCGCCGACCGTGCCTCACGTCGGCGAGCCGACGTTCACCCTCGCGGCCGACGAGATCGAGTTCGGGATCGGTATCCACGGCGAGCCCGGCCGGGAGCGCATCAAGGCCGAGCCCGCCGACGCACTCGTGGCGCGGATGGTCGACGCGGTGGTCGTGGACCTGCCGTTCGAAAGCGGTGACCAGGTGCTGCTGTTCACCAACTCGATGGGCGGCACGCCGTTGATCGAGACCTACCTGGCGCACGGGATCGCCGAAAGACTGCTGGCCGAGCGGGGCATCGCGGTGACGAGGCGGCTGGTCGGCCCCTACATCACCAGTCTGGAGATGCAGGGGATCAGCATCACGCTGCTCAAACTGGACGACGAACTGACCGAGTTGTGGGATGCCCCGGTGCATACCCCGGCCTTGCGCTGGAAGGCCTGAGATGGGGTGTACCGCGGAGGGGATCGCGGGCGCGCTGCGAGCCGCGGCGGAGGTGATCGCCGAACACCGGGTCGAGTTGATCGAATTGGACCGGGCGATCGGGGACGCCGACCACGGCGAGAACATGCACCGGGGGTTCACCGCGATAGTGTCCGCATTGGACACCGCCGCCGCGGACAACCCGGGCGCGCTGCTGAAGCTGGCGGCGACCACGTTGATTTCGAAGGTCGGCGGTGCCGCCGGGCCGTTGTACGGAACGGGTTTCCTGCGGGCCGCCACGGCGCTGGGCACGGCGTCCGAAGTGGACTCCGTCGCGGTGGCGGCGGCGTTGCGGGCCGCGCTGGAGGGAGTGCAGGCGCGCGGAAAGGCCGTGGCAGGCGACAAGACGATGGTCGACGCGCTGATCCCGGCGGTCTCCGCCGCCGAAGCCGGTGCCGACGCGGACATCGCCACCATGCTCGAAGCCGCCGCGAGCGCCGCGTCCGGGGGCGCCCAGTCCACGGTGGACATGGTGGCGCGTAAGGGAAGGGCGTCCTATCTCGGCGAGCGCAGCGCGGGACACCTGGACCCGGGGGCGCGGTCGAGCGCGCTGATCCTCGGCGCGTTCGCGAAGGCTGCTTCGGAAGCGGCGCGATGACGGTAGGCCTGGTCCTGGTGTCCCACAGCGCGAAGCTGGCCGAAGGGCTCGCCGAAGTCGCCGCGCAGATGGCACCGGAGGTCGCCCTGGTCCCGGCCGGAGGGTTGCCCGACGGAGGCATCGGCACCGACTACGACGCCGTCGTGACGGCGGTCGGCCAGGCCGATTCGGGCGACGGCGTGGTGTTGCTCTACGACCTGGGCAGCGCCCGGATGACCGCCGAACTCGTCGTCGAAGCGCAGACCGGGCCGGGCCCGGCGGTGCTCGCCGAAGCGCCGTTCGTGGAGGGCGCGGTCGCGGCCGTGGTCGCCGCCGCGGGCGGGGCCGGCCGGGACGAGGTGGTCCGGGCCGCGGCTGCCGCGGGCGCCGCCCCGGCCGCGGAGCCACCGCCTCGGGCGGACGAACAACCGGCTCGCGCGACGGACGCGGAAAGCGTCGAGTTGGTGCTTGCCAACGAAGACGGCCTGCACGCCCGGCCCGCCGCGTTGCTGGCGCGAAGTCTCACCGGCATCGACGCCGAAGTTACGGTCTCGTTGGGAGAACAGCGGGCCGACGCGCATAGCATGATGTCGTTGATGTCACTGGGGGCGCGCGCGGGCGACACGATCACGGTCCACGCGCACGGTGCGCAGGCCGCGCAGGCACTGCGGGCGGTCAAAGAGCTCGCCGAGCGGAACTTCGACCGTCCTCGCGACGTCTGCGGTTAGGTCAGCGCGCGCGGACCGGACAGATTTCGCGCGTCCGGCACTACTGGAGGGTGCGCGAACATGGCTCGATTGCTCGGTATGGCCGGGAGGCTGGCCATGATCTGCGGGGCCGCTTTGTTCATGGCCGGTTGCGCGCAGGCCATCGTGGGCACGCCCGCGCCGAACCAGGCGGCGGCGCAGCGGGCCCTGGAGGAGCGGACACCGCTGACCTCCGATCTCGCGTTCGGTGACCTCACCACGATCGACTACTGCAGCCTGATCGACACCGACCTCGTCGCCCAGGGCGGCATGACGGACGCGAAAGCGCCACAACCGTCGTTCGACGAGTGCGCGGTGTCCGGGAAGGTCGGCGGGCAGGACGCGACGCTGGAAGTGGGTTTCCTGGACAAGGGCGCGGGGAGCCGGATACCCGACCATGACAAGACCCTCCCTCGCGGGCTGGTGGCGCAGCGGGATCTGAGCGGTGGCGGTCTCGACAGTTGTGCCTACCACCTGGCCTTCCCGGACCGGGTCAGTCTGGAACTGTATGCGTATCTGGAGAATCCGTTGTCCGGGGCGGGATCGGCATCCTCGCCGTTGTGCAGGCTGGACACGACGGTGTTCGACGGTGTGGTCGACGCGGTGACGCAGAAGAAGGTCACCCATCTCACCTTCGCACCGGGGTCGATCGGCGCCGTGGACGCGTGCACGCTGCTGCCGGACTCGATCGTGCTGCAGCAGAGCGGTTTGCCGTTGCAGCGCGAGCAGAACCCGTCGAAGCACCGGTGCCGGTGGACGAGCACCGGACTCGGCGCGCGGGCCGCGCTGTGGTTCTACGTCGACAAACCGCCGCAGGCGGCCAACGGCGCGACCGCGGAGACCATCGCAGGCCGTCCGTCGGTGGTCACCGCAACGGGTTCGAGTTTCTGTGTCGTGGATACCGTCGTCGCGCCGTGGCCGGGCGCGAAGAACGGTGAGGTCGAGGTGGCGGAGACCTACATCAACGTGGGCAGCATGGCCAAGGACGCCTGCGGGATCTCGCGCGCCTTCGCCACCGCCGCATGGCCGAACCTGCCCGCGAGCTGAGGTAGGTGACGCACGGCGTGCATCATCGGGTTACTGGCCGGTAACCAGGCGGAGGTCGCCATGCTGATCAGGCGCGTCGGAGTGGTGGGACTCGGCACGATGGGCTCGGGGATCGCCGAAGTCCTCGCCCGGTGCGGTCTCGATGTGGTCGGCGTCGAGGTCGACGACGCCGGGGTGGCACGCGGGCGGGGGCACATCGAGCACTCGACCGGACGCGCGGTGGCCGGCGGCAAGCTGGATCTGGAATCCCGCGCCGCGCTGCTGGACCGCATCGCCTGCACCACGACGCTCACCGACCTCGCGGACGTGGACTTCGTGATCGAGGCCGTGCCGGAAAACCTCGATCTCAAGGCCGAGGTGTTCGCCCAGCTGGACAAGATCGTCCGGCCGGAGGCGATCTTCGCGTCCAACACCTCTTCGTTGTCGGTGACGGAGATCGGTGTGCACACCGCGCGGCCCGGCCGGGTCGTGGGAATGCACTTCTTCAACCCGGCGCCGGTGCTGCGCCTGGTCGAGATCGTGCGGACCGTGGTCACCGAGCCCGACGTGATCAGCGGCGTGGTCGCCTTCGCCGAACGGCTCGGCAAAACGCCGGTGGTGATCGGCGACCGGGCCGGGTTCATCGCGAACGCGTTGCTGTTCGGCTATCTGAACCACGCGGTGGGGATGGTGGAACATCGGTACGCGACGCGCGAGGACCTGGACGCGGCGATGCGGTTCGGTTGCGGTTACCCGATGGGACCGCTGGCCCTGCTCGACCTGATCGGGTTGGACACCGCCTACGAGATCCTCGATTCGATGTACCACCAGTCGCGCGACCGGCGGCATGCGCCCGTGCCGCTGCTCAAGCAGATGATCACGGCGGGCATGCTCGGCCGGAAGACCGGGCGTGGTTTCTACACCTACGAGGCACCGGATTCGCCCGTGGTCTCGGACCCGCATTCGACGTCCACAGTGGACCTTTCGGCGGCGCGCCCGGTGCGGTCGGTGGGCGTGGTCGGCACCGGGACGATGGCGGCCGGTATCACCGAGGTGTTCGCCAGGAAGGGCTACGACGTGGTGTTGCGGGCGCGGTCGCCGGAACGGGCCGAGACCGCCGTCGCGGCGGTGCGCCGCTCGCTGGGCCGCGCGGTACGCAAGGGCAAGCTTTCCGAATCCGATGCCGTCACCGCGCTCGCGCGGGTCGTACCGGTGACCGACTTCGCCGCACTGTCCGAAGTGGACCTTGTGGTGGAGGCGGTGGTGGAGCGGGCCGACGTCAAACGGGAGGTGTTCGCCGCGCTGGACGCGGTGGCCCGGCCGGGTGCGGTCCTGGCCACCACGACGTCTTCGCTGCCGGTCGTGGACTGCGCCGCGGCGACCACGCGGCCCGCCGACGTCCTGGGGCTGCATTTCTTCAACCCCGCTCCGGTGATGCGGCTGGTCGAAGTGGTGGCCACGATCGCCACCGCGCCGGACGTGGTGGCCACCGCGCACGCGGTCTGCGTCGCGGCGGGCAAACATCCGGTGCACTGCTCGGACCGGGCCGGGTTCATCGTCAACGCGCTGCTTTTCCCCTACCTCAACGACGCGGTGAAAATGCTCGAAGCGCACTACGCGAACGCCGATGACATCGACACCGCGATGAAGGTGGGCTGCGGTCTGCCGATGGGCCCGTTCGAACTGCTCGACGTGGTGGGCCTGGACGTTTCACTCGCCATCGAGCGCACCCTTTACCAGGAATTCCGGGAAGCGGGTTTCGCGCCGGCACCGTTGCTGGAACACCTCGTCACCGCGGGCCGGCTGGGCCGCAAGACGGGGAAGGGCTTCCGCGACTACACATCGCCGGCCTGATACCAATCCGACCAAAAGTAGGCGGAGACGGACCGGCGCCAATCTGGCTGTATAGACCCGTTTCCGCCGTGGCTGTGGTCGGATTGGTAACGATCGGCACAGTATGCACCGTGAGGCGGTTCGACGATGTCCGGGAATTACTGCCAAACTATGGACGTGCGACTGCCAATCATGGACAAGGGACCGCATCTGGCCGAAGTCGTGCCCTCGGTGCTGGCCACCCTCGGGGTCCGGGAATTCAGCGGAACACTCGGGGTGGGCGATTTCTCGGGTGCGTGCGTGTTGCTGGTCGACGGTCTGGGCTGGGAGCTGCTGAACGACCACGCCGCCGAGGCACCGGTGCTGGCATCCCTGCCGCGCACCGCCTTGCGGGTCGGATTTCCCTCGACCACGGTCGCCGGGCTGGCGGCGATCGGCACGGGCCTGGCCTCGGGCGAGCACGGGATGGCCGGGTACACGTTCGAAGTCCCGGGCACGGGCGTGGTCAACGCGCTGCGCTGGCGCCTGCATCCCAGCGGCCCCGACCTCAGGGACCGGTTGCGGGCCGAGGACGTCCAGCCACTTCCCACCACCTTCGAGCGCGCCGCCGCGGCCGGCCTCGACACCCGCGTGGTGTCGGAAGCACAGTTCGCGCGCTCGGGGCTCACCCGGGCGGTCCAGCGTGGCGCGCGGTATGTCGGTGTCCACGCGCTCGGTGACCTCGCCGCGGAAGTGTTGTCGGCGCTGGGAAACGAGCGGAGCTTCTGCTACGCCTATCACAGTCAGCTGGACCGGATGGGGCATCACTACGGGCCCGGTTCGCCGGCCTGGCGGATGCAGCTACGCCAGGTGGACCGGCTCGTCGAGTCCATTGTGGATGGTCTTCCCCCGGGCCGGATGCTGGCCGTGGTCGCCGATCACGGCATGGTGACCCGGGACGAGAACACCATCGACCTCGACGCGATGACCGAGTTGGCCGACGGTGTGCGGGCGCTCGGCGGGGAGCCGCGGGCCCGGCACGTCTACACCGAAGAAGGCGCTCGGGCGGACGTGCTCGCGGTATGGCGCGAGAGCTTTGCCGAACAGGCCTGGGTGGCGACCCGGGAGGAGGCCATCGAGGCAGGCTGGTTCGGTCCCCGGGTCAGCGACCGTGTCCGGCCCAGGATCGGGGATGTCGTCGTGGCGGCGCGCGAACGCTTCACCTTCTTGCGGCGCCAGGCGGAGCCGCTCGAGTCGACGCTGATCGGTCACCACGGCTCGCTCACCCCGGCCGAGCAACTCGTGCCGCTCGCGATCGCCCACGGCTCCTGAGGCCGGACCGCGGTCAGCTCTGGGGTTTCAGGCCGTCGATCATGACGGTGATCAGGCGCTCGGCCGCTTCGGGATTGGATTCCGCGGCGACTGCGACGCCTTGGCCGAGCAGGAGAAGATCGCGCGGCTGAAGTTCCTCACGGACGTCACCGGATTCCTGCGCCGCCTTGAGGATCGTCGCGGCCGCTTCCAGCAAGATCTGCTTGCACAGCGTGAAGATCGTGGTGTCCCGGTCCATCGCGGCTTTGAGGGTGGCGGTGAGGCCGCGCTTCTGGATCGCGAAGCCGACCTGTTCGCGCATCCACAGCCTGATCGCCTCGCCCGGCGGGTGGTCTTCGAGGAGTTGGTGGGCCAGATCGGACACGCGCTGGATGTCGTCGCTGTAGACGGCCTCCATCAGCGCTTCCCGGCAGGGAAAATGGCGGTAGAGGGTGCCGGCGCCGACTCCGGCGCGGCGGGCGATGTCGTCCAGCGGGGCTTCCGGGCCCTGCTCGAGGAACGCGGTCCGGGCGGTCGCCACGATGCGTTCGTAGTTGCGCCGGGCGTCCGCGCGCATCGGGCGGGGCGTCGTCATCGGTGCCCTCTCCTTCGTTCATCGTCCTGTCACCAGGACGTCACTCCCACCGTAGCCCCCAGGACGTGCGGGGCCGGGCGGGCGTTGCCCCAGCACGCTCCCGAGTCAACCGGAGGAATTCTCCGGATAGACTTGCGCAACCGGAGACTTCCTCCGTATGGTAGCTCATAGCAGAAGCGGAGAGAACATCCGCTTAGTTCGCTACCTCACGGAGTCCTTCTTGCCTGGAACAACCCTGTCCCCGGCCGTGCCCACGGCACGGACCGGGCACCGGCCCGTTCTCGTGCTGGCCACCCTTCTCTCCTGCCAGCTCATGCTGGTGCTCGACGCCACCGTGATGAACGTGGCGCTGCCCCGGATCCAGTCCGAGCTGGGCTTCAGCGCCACCGGTCTGTCGTGGGTGATGAACGCCTACACCCTCGTCTTCGGTGGTCTGCTGCTGCTCGGCGGGCGCGCGGGCGACCTGTTCGGCAGGCGCCGCATGTTCGTCGCCGGCATCACCCTGTTCACCGTCGCGTCGCTCGTCGGCGGTTTCGCCGACTCCCCGGGCTGGCTGCTGACCGCCCGGGTGGTGCAGGGGATCGGCGGCGCGGCCGCCGGGCCCAGCACGATCGCCTTGCTCACCACCACCTTCACCGAACCGCGTGCGCGGATCCGCGCGCTGGCGCTGTTTTCGGGCATGTCCAGCGCCGGCTTCGCGGTCGGGCTGATCGCGGGCGGCCTGCTCACGCAGTGGCTGTCCTGGCGCTCGGTGATGTTCATCAACGTGCCCTTCGGGTTCGCGGCCGCCGTGCTCGCCACCCGGTTCGTGGCCGAGCCGGAACGGCGGCCCGCCCGGTTGGACCTGCCGGGGGCCATGACCGCGACCGGTGGCGTCGCCGCGCTGGTCTACGGCTTCATCCGCGCCGCGTCCGAGGGCTGGAGTGACGGACCGACCCTGCTTTCCCTTGTCGCGGGGGCGATCCTGCTCGTGACGTTCGTGGCCATCCAGGCGCGTTCGGCGGCGCCGATGATGCCGTTGCGGCTGTTCGCCGACCGCAACCGCGCGTCGGCCTACCTGAACTTCTTCCTCGGTCCGATGGCCGCCATGTCGACGTTCTTCTTTCTCAGTCAGTACCTCCAGAAGGTGCACGGGTTCGACGCGCTGGGCACCGGTTTCGCGTTCCTGCCCATGGCACTGCTGGTCTTCACCATCAGCAGGCTGATCCCGCGACTGCTGCCGCGGTTCGGGCCGAAACCGCTCGCGCTGGCGGGGACCACGGCGATGGTGGCCGGGCTGGTGCTGCTGAGCCGGCTGGGCGTCGCCAGCGACTACTTTCCCGCGCTGTTCCTGCCGATGGTGCTGATGGGACTGGGTATGGGCCTGGCGTTCGCGCCGCTCAACGTGATCATCATGGCCACCGTGTCCGACCACGACGCCGGCGCGGCCGGGGGAGTGCTGCAGACCATGCAGCAGACCGGCGCCACCCTCGGGCTGGCCGTGCTGGTCACCGTGTTCGGCACCGCCACCCGGCACGCGACGGGCTCGCCGTCACAGATGCTGGTGGCCGGCATGACCCCCGCGTTCGCCGCATCGGCCGCCATCGCGGGAGTCGCGTTCCTGGTGGCCCTGACCTTCCGGCGGGTGCTGCCGCAGTCCTGAGCTACCAGCTTCGCGCGGTCCCGTCCCATCCCGTCGCGCGGAGCCACTTCTCGAACGTCATCAGCCCGGGGTGGATCCGGTTGAGCAGCGCGATGTCCCGGTCCTGGCCGAGGACATCGCGCTCCTGGAAGAACCGGAACATGGCCGCGTAATCGTGGCCCACCTCCGGTCTGGCGGACCGCAGGACCTCAAGCGGCATCGGCCGGTATCCGCACGGTGTACCGGTCACGCGCTCGAAGGTGGCGGCGATCTCGTCGCCGGTCAGGCTGTCGGCCGTGACGGCGAGGTCGCGGCCGCCCCAGCTTTGCCAGTGCCGGAACAGGAAGTCGGCGAACCAGGCGATGTCGTCGAGGGCGATCAGCGGATATTTCCCGGTTCCGAGCGGAAGGGTGAACACCAACCCGGAACGCCCGTCGGGGAGGGTCTCGGGCTGTGGGACAAGCCGTGCCGGCAGGTTCTCGAAGTAGGGCGACGTCGTCAGGATCGACACATGTTCGCTGTACCAGCCGTCCTCTTGCTGCCGCATCATTTCCTCCGACCGGAGGAGCCCGATGTGTGCCGCGACGGCCGCCTTCGCGTCGTAGTGGGGAACCGGGTTCCTTCCGGCGGTCAAGACCACCGCGTTGTCCAAAGAGGACCAGATGAATCTTTCGACACCGGCCGCGCGCGCGGCTTCCAGCACGGTGATCCCCTGGCGGTATTCGCCGAGGACGCTGGCGGTGGTGAAGAAATCGGTGTTGCAGAAGACCTGCTCCACATCGGACACAGCCGCGGCGACGCTCTCGGGGTCGTCGAGGTTGCCTTCGAGCATTCTGATCCGGTCGCCGCCATGGTCAAGCAGTGCCCGCGCCCGCGCCGAACGTGGATCGCGCGTGAGGACGGCGACGGTGTTGTCCGGTGCATCAAGGATACGGTGGACGATCCTGCGTCCCATCGCGCCCGTGCCGCCGATGACGAGTGTCTCACCCATTGCCTGTCGCTGAATCCTTTCGCTGGACGAGATGGGCCGCGAGAACATGCTCGGCGACCTGCTGGTGCGTGGCGATCCACACGTCGTCGCGCACCTGCTCGACACGGTCGAGGATCCGGTCGAACATGCCGGACAACAGCGGTCGTCCGCCGACGTGCGCGTGCACGGTCAGGTTGAAGACCCCGGGGCCGTCACCGGCGAGCACGTCGTCGAGCAGATCGACGTGGCCGGCGAGATAGGCTCGCGGCCCGGCGACACCACGAACGTCGGACAGTTCGCTGTGCATGATCGTGACGAGGTGACCGGCCGGAGTCGTCAGTACCCGGGGCAAATCATGGTCGTTGTAATCCCCCGACCAGGTGTAGCCGTGTTCGGCCAGGAGACACGGGGTGCTCGCGGTGCCGGTGGCGCGGGGGCTCATCCAGCCGGTAGGGCGGACACCGGTGAGGCGTTCGAGGATTTCGGCGCATCGGCGGATGTTCTCGGCTTCGGCCGACACGTCGAGCAGTGCCGGGATCACGTCCTGCGCGTAGGAGTGCGCGGCGATTTCGTGGCCTGCCTCGTGCACGGCCAGTGCCGCCTCCGGGAACCGTTCGGCCACCAGGCCGTTGACACCGAAAGTGGCGGGCATGTGATGAGCGCGCAGGATCTCGAGCAGGCGCCATATTCCGGTCGTGGCGCCGTATTCGGCCCAGGAAACGCTGTGCGTGTCGATCGCCCCCGCAAGCGGCCACGCCATGGCCATCGGAGCGTAGGCGGGCCAATGGCCGGGCGACCACAGCTCCACCGCCCCCGTGATCATGACAGCGACCTTCTTGCCGCCGGGCCACATGATCGGCGAGGTGGTCATGAGACGGCTGGTCGCGCGGCGACCGTCGGGCGGCCCGCCTCGATCCGGCGGAGCAGATCGACGACCCGATCCGGTTCGGTGATCATCACGTCGTGTCCGCAGTCCCACCGTTCCACCTGCCAGTGCGGTTGCGTTTCCAGCGACGAGGCCAGGTTTTCCAGGACGGGCACCGGAAGCCGCCCACAGCGGACATAGGTTTTCGGGAGCCGGTCGGCGGCGCCGGAGAGCACCACTTTGTCCGCGAGCGCGGACAGTGGGTGCGCGGTCAGTCGTCGCGCGAGCCATACCGCGTCCGCTTCGTCGACCACTCCCAGGCCTTCCGGGGCGAAGAACGGCTCCGGCGAGACCATCCATCCGGCGGCGGTTTCCGTGGCCTGGCTCCGGAGGATCTCCGGCATCCCGGAATCGTCGCCGACGGCGTCGAAGTAGGACTCTCCGTTGCGGGGGAGCACAGCTGTCGGCATCTCAAGAATCTCCCTTCTCCGCGGCCACCGGTGCCGCCGGGTGGCCGGTGCTCATGACCTCGCGCCGGGCACGGACGAAAGCGTCGACACAACTGACGATGTCCGCTTCCGAATGGGCCGCCGAGACCTGAACGCGAATGCGTGCCGTGCCCCGGGGCACGACCGGGTAGGTGAAGGCGACCGCGTACACCCCGTACGCCATCAAGGCGTCCGCCATGCGGGCGGCGGTCCCGGAGTCGCCGAACATGATCGGGACGATCGGATGCTCTCCGGGTGGCAGGTCGAATCCCGCGCCGGTCATCAACCCGCGGAACAAAGCCGCGTTGTCCAGGAGTCGCTTTCGTTCCGCGGCACCGGTTTTCACCACTTCCAGCGCGGCCAGGGAACCGGCGACCACGGCCGGCGGGACCGCGTTCGAAAAGACATACGGCCGAGAGCGCCGACGCAGCGATTCGACGATCTCCGCCGGGCCGCTGACGTATCCGCCGGAAGCGCCACCGAGCGTCTTGCCGAGCGTTCCGGTGAGAATGTCCACCCGGCCCTGAACTCCCGCCGCTTCGGGGGTGCCGGCGCCTGTCGGGCCCAGGACTCCCACCGCGTGTGAATCGTCGACCATGACCAACGCGTCGTAGCGTTCGGCGAGGTCGCAGATCTCGGGCAGGGGAGCGACGGTGCCGTCCATGGAGAACACCCCGTCGGTTACGATGAGCCGCCGCCGGAAAGGGGCGGCCTCGGCCAGCCGTGCCCGCAAATCGGCGACGTCCCTGGTGCGGTAGGGATAGCGAGCCGCCTTGCAGAGGCGGATGCCGTCGATGATGGAGGCGTGGTTGAGTTCGTCGCTGAACACCGCGTCCCGCTCGTCCAGCAGGGCCTCGAAGATCCCGCCGTTGGCATCGAAACAGGAACTTTGCACAATGGTCGCCTCGGTGCCGAGCAGCCCGGAGATCGCGCGCTCGAGCTCGGTGTGCAGGGGCTGCGTCCCGCAGATGAAGCGGACACTGGCCATCCCGAAACCGTGGCTGTCCAACGCCGCCTTCGCCGCGGTGATCACCCGAGGGTGATCGGCCAGCCCGAGGTAGTTGTTCGCGCAGAAGTTGAGCACCTCGTGGCCTGCCAGCGAGATCCGCGCTGACTGGGGTCCCTCGACCGGTCGTTCGCGCAGGTGAGCGCGCTGGCCGGTGGCCACATCGAGGGCGAGCTCGTCGCGGAACGTGAACACTTCAGCCGGAATCCTTTCCCGGTGGACGAAACGCACGGTGTTGTGGTCACCCTGTGACAGAGGTCGGGGGTGAGTCCAATGCCCATTCCGGAACCGGGCATGCCCGAAAGGCATCGCCGCAGCCGAGTGCCGCGACAGGGGGCCGGCACCGGGCGTCCCGCGGCTAAAATCGCCGGATGACCGAGGCCGCGCTGGACGTGTCTCTCAGAGTGCTGCGGTACTTCGTGGCGGTCGCCGACCACGAGAACTTCAGCCGGGCCGCGGTCGTGCTGCACGTGGGACAGCCGTCCCTGAGCCGGCAGATCCGCGGCCTCGAGCGGCAACTGGGGGTGCGGCTGCTCGACCGGACGCCGCAGGGCACCCGGCTCAGCACGGCCGGGCAGGCGTTTCTGCCCAGGGCGAGAGCATTGCTCCGCGCCGCGGACGACGCCGCCGCGGCGGCGCGCGCGGCTGCCGAACCCGCCGAAATCTCGATCGGTTACACGCCGGGTCTCGTCGTAACGGCCGCGATTCGCGAACTGCGGCGCCGGTGCCCGGACGCGACAGTGCGAACGCGGTACCTCGGATGGCGGCGCCCCGCGGAGGTTCTCCTGGACCACCAGGTGGACGCGGTCGTCGCCCGCCTGCCGTTCCCGGCCGACCGGCTGCAGGTCACGCCGCTCTACCACGAGCCACGCGTCGTGATCGTCCCGCGCGATCATCGTCTGGCCGGACGGCCGTCCGTCGGTCTGGAGGACATCGCCGACGAACCGTTGCCCCAGGTTTCGGGCCTCGACCCCGCCTGCAGCGCCTTCTGGCGCCTGGAGCCGCGTCCGGACGGCCGTCCCGCGCCCGCCGGGCCGGTCATGGACACACTCGACGACACATTGGAGTTCGTCGCCTCCGGCGACACCCTCGCCATCGCCACCGCCAGCCACGCCCAGGGTCCTCGCCCGGACCTGGCCCTGGTTCCGCTGCACGGGGTCGCCCCCAGCACGGTGGTGCTGGTCACCCGGGCTGGGGACAGCGGGCGCCTGGTGACCGAGTTCCGGAAGTGCGCCGCCGAACGCCTGCGGGGACGGCCTGTGCCGTCCGGGGTCTCCCCACTCTGACCGCTTCGACCGGCACTGCCGGGCAAGCCGATACCGTGACATCCGTGCCCCGACGTAACCGTCCCCACCGTGACCGGCCCGGTGCGGCGGAATCCGGCGCGGTCGCCGGATGGGCCCGCGCCGAGTCCGCCTCCGACGGGGAGTGGCTCGTGCGCACCGTGCCCGGCGCGCAGGCGACGAAGTTCTACCGGTGCCCTGGCTGTGACCACGAGATCCGGCCGGGCGTCCCGCATCTGGTCGTGTGGCCCGCGGACGAGACGGGCTCGGTCGCCGACCGCAGACACTGGCACCGGGCGTGCTGGGAGGCGCGCTCGCGTCGGCGTCCCACCCGCCGTCACTGAGAGACCGTCTCCACGGCCGTGGAGACGAGAATGGGTGCATGGATCTTCCTCTTGTCCTGTTGCACGCCTTCCCGTTCGACGCGCGGATGTGGGATCCGGTGCGCCGGTCCCTGGCGGCCCGCCTCCGGCTGATCACGCCCGACCAGCGTGGCCTCGGCCGTACGCCCCTGCCCGAAACCGACCGAGAGCCCAGCCTCGACGACGCGGCACGGGACCTCCTCGCCTTGCTGGACCGGCTCGAACTCGACCAGGTCGTGCTCGGCGGCTGCTCGATGGGCGGTTACGTGACGATGGCCATGCTGCGGATGGCTCCGGAACGCGTCGGCGGGCTCGTGCTCGTCGACACCCGGGCGAGCGTGGACGCCCCGGAGGCGGCCCGGAACCGGCGCGCTCTCGCCGACAGAGCCGAGGCGGAGGGGGTCGAGGGCTGGCTGGCCGAGACGATGTTGCCGAATCTGTTGTCCGGCGACGCGCCCGGCGCGGTGGCGGACACCGTGCGTGCCCAGATCGCGTCCCAGCCGCCGGCCGGGGTGGCCTGGGCGGCGCGCGCGATGGCCGTGCGGCCCGACTCCTCCGGCGTGCTGGCCGAGGCGGGTGTGCCCGCGCTGGTCGTGGTGGGGGAGCGGGATTCCCTGACCCCGCCGGACGACGCCCGGGCGATGGCCGCCGCGTTGCCGGAGTCGGAACTCGTCGTCGTGCCGGGCGCCGGGCACCTCACTCCGCTGGAGGCGCCCGAAGCGGTCTCCTCAGCGATCCTCAACTGGTGGGAGCGTATTTAGCGCTTCCGCCAGGGCCGCGCGAGCCTCGTCCCGCCGTTCCGGGAAGCGCCTGGCGACGGAGAAGAGCCACCACACCGATTGCAGCGACCGGAGCCGCAGGAACGGCGTCAGGTCCGGGACGGGGCCGGCGTAGGCGGCGACCGCGGCGTTCCCGTCGATGCGGGGGCTTCGCGCAAGACAGGCCAGGTCCCACCCGATCGGCCCCAGCCAGGTGTCTTCGAAGTCGAGCCATCGCGGTCCGTCCGGCGTCGCCAGCAGGTTGCCCGCGTGGGCGTCACCGTGCAGCGGCTGGGCCGGGCCGTCCAGCACGAGTTCGTCCGCCAGCGCGCGTAGGCGGTCCGCGGGGAGTTCGTCGCGGAAGACCTCCAGCGCGCGGTGCAGTTCGGTCACCGGGTCGACGGGAAGTTCGCCCGGGTAGTCACGCAGCGCCTCGTGCAGGTCCGACAGCAGGACTCCGACCTCGGCCGGCGTGAAGCGATACCCAGGGTCGTGACGTGTGAAACGCCACAGTGTGACGGGAAGACCGTCCACGACATGGGGTCCAGGGTCCTCCCACGGCTCTACCACGGGCACGTCCCGCTCGGCCAGGAAAGTGGAAATCGCCACATCGCAGGCGAGCCGATATTCGGTGTCGGGACGGGTGATCAGGGTCGTCGCGGGCACCCTCGCCACCGCCGGACCCAGCCTGACCAGCACATTCGCGCCGAATGCGAGGATTTCCGGGCGATCGGCGGGCAGGCCGAGACGCCGCCCGGCAGCGACCGCGGCGGCGACCCCGGCAGCGGTGTACCGGTCGTTCACGACGTGATCCTCCTGGCCTGTGCGCGACGCTGTCGGTGGCGCGGGATACCATCCGATCGGCCGAGCCCACCACCCGAGTTTTGGAGGCAGGAGTGACAGCCGTAGCCCCTCAGCCGATCGCTACGCGCCCGTACCCGGCGCGCGAGACGGTGAAGGGTTCGTTCCTGCTGCGGTTGTTCCGCACGACGGACCACAAGCAGATCGGCATCATGTACCTGGTCACGTCGTTCGCCTTCTTCATGGTGGGCGGCGCGATGGCCATGCTGATCCGGACCGAACTCGCCCGTCCCGGCCAGCAGTTCCTGTCCAACGAGCAGTACAACCAGCTGTTCACCATGCACGGCACGATCATGCTGCTGCTCTACGCGACCCCGATCCTGTTCGGGTTCGCGAACTTCGTGATGCCGCTGCAGATCGGTTCGCCGGACGTGGCCTTCCCCCGGCTGAACGCGTTCTCCTACTGGCTGTACCTGTTCGGCGGCATCATCGCGGTCTCGGGCTTCCTGACCCCGGGCGGCGCGGCCGACTTCGGCTGGTTCGCCTACACGCCGCTGTCCGACGCGATCCACTCGCCCGGCGTCGGCGCCGACATGTGGATCACCGGCCTGGTGGTCGGCGGTCTCGGCACCATCCTCGGCGCGGTCAACATGATCACCACGATCATCTGCCTGCGCGCGCCCGGCATGACCATGTACCGGATGCCGATCTTCACCTGGAACATCCTGGTCACCAGCATCCTGGTGCTGCTGGCGTTCCCGATCCTGACCGCCGCCCTGATGGGCCTGCTGATCGACCGCCACCTGGGTGCCCACCTCTTCGACGCCTCCACCGGTGGCGTGATCCTCTGGCAGCACCTGTTCTGGTTCTTCGGCCACCCAGAGGTCTACATCGTCGCGCTGCCGTTCTTCGGCATCGTGTCCGAGATCTTCCCGGTCTTCTCGCGCAAGCCGATGTTCGGCTACAAGAGCCTGGTGTGGGCCACGCTCGCCATCGCCGCGTTGTCGGTGGCGGTGTGGGCGCACCACATGTACGCCACCGGCGCGGTCCTGCTGCCCTTCTTCTCGTTCATGACCTTCCTCATCGCGGTGCCGACCGGCGTGAAGTTCTTCAACTGGATCGGCACCATGTGGAAGGGGCACCTCAGCTTCGAGACGCCGATGATCTTCTCCATCGGCTTCCTGGTCACCTTCCTCTTCGGCGGGCTGACCGGCATCCTGCTCGCCGCCCCGGTGCTGGACTTCCACGTTTCGGACTCCTACTTCGTGGTGGCCCACTTCCACTACGTGCTCTACGGCACGATCGTGTTCGCCACCTTCGCCGGGATCTACTTCTGGTTCCCCAAGATCACCGGCCGGATGATGGACGAGAAGCTGGGCAAACTCCACTTCTGGACCACCTTCATCGGCTTCCACACCACCTTCCTGGTGCAGCACTGGCTCGGTGCGCAGGGCATGCCGCGCCGGTACGCGGACTACCTCGCTTCGGACGGTTTCGCCACGCTGAACACGGTCTCCACGATCGGCGCGTACATCCTGGGTGCCTCGACCCTGCCGTTCATCTACAACGTGTTCAAGAGCTACCGCTACGGCGAACTGGTCACGGTGGACGACCCGTGGGGTTACGGCAACTCCCTGGAGTGGGCCACCTCGTGCCCGCCGCCGCGGCACAACTTCACCTCGCTGCCCCGGATCCGGTCCGAGCGCCCCGCGTTCGAGCTGCACTACCCGCACATGGTCGAGCGGCTGCACACCGAAGGTGAGATCACCTTCACGGGCAAGGCGAAGGTCCACGGCGGAGCCAGGACGCCTTCCCAGGTGCTCACCGAGGCGGTCATGCCGGGTTCGCACGACAAGGACAACGCGGGCGAGCAGTGACCCCTCGCGCGAGCGCACCTGAGAGACTGGGCGTGTGAGACCCCTCGCGGGAGCGCGCGAGGCCGCGGAGGAAATGGCGTGACACCGGTACTGATCACGACCACGGGCCCGGACAAGCCGGGTGTGACGTCGGTTCTGTTCGCCGCGCTCACCCGGCACGGCGCGGAGATGCTCGATGTCGAGCAGGTGGTGATCCGCGGTCAGCTCGTGCTGGGTGTGCTGGTCGGCATCGACAGCGACCCCGAGGCGTTGCAGGAGGCCGTCGAGCAGGCGATGGCGACGGTGTCGATGCATGTCGACGTGCGCATCGGCGAAGCGATCGGTGAGGACCCGTACGCCCCGGGCAGGCAGGGGTCGAGTCACGTCGCGGTGATCCTCGGGCGGCCGCTGAGCGCGCGTGCCTTCACCGAGGTGGCACGCCGCCTGGCTTCCCTGGGCGCCAACATCGACGCGATCCGGCGCATCGCCGACTACCCGGTCACCGGCCTGGAGATCCACCTCTCGGTCGCGAAGGACACCGAGCAGGCCGACCAGGACCTCCGGGCCGCGCTCGCCGAGGTGGCCTCCAGCGGAGGCCTCGACATCGCGATCGAGCGCGCCGGGCTGGAGCGCCGGGCCAAGCGGATGATCGTGTTCGATGTGGACTCCACGCTGGTGCAGGGCGAAGTCATCGAGATGCTCGCCGCGCACGCCGGTGTCGAGCCCCAGGTCCGAGAGATCACCGAAGCCGCGATGCGCGGTGAGCTGAACTTTTCGGAGTCGCTGGAGCGCCGGGTCGCGCTGCTGGCGGGCCTGCCGGAGTCGGTGCTCGACGAGGTCGCCGCGTCGATCCTGCTCACCCCCGGAGCCAGGACCACGGTCCGGACGCTGAAGCGCCTGGGGTTCCGGTGCGGCGTCGTCTCCGGGGGATTCACCCGGATCATCGCCCGGATCATCGACGAGCTGGGTCTCGACTTCGCCGCGGCGAACGAGCTGGAAATCGTCGACGGCACGCTCACCGGCCGCGTGGCGGGCCAGATCATCGACCGTGAGGGCAAGGCGACCGCGCTGCGCCGGTTCGCCGCCGAATACGGTGTGCCGCTCGCCCAGTGCGTCGCGGTCGGCGACGGCGCGAACGACATCGACATGCTGCGCGCCGCCGGCATGGGCGTGGCGTTCAACGCCAAGCCCGCGCTCAAGGAGGTCGCGGACACCGCGCTGTCGCATCCGTACCTGGACGCGGTGTTGTTCGTGCTCGGCGTGACGCGAGCCGAGGTCGAGGCCGCCGACGCGGCGGACGGGCTCGAGTCCCTCCGCCCGTGAATTCTGTGAACCTCCTAGAACCGCTCGCCGCCCGGTACGGGCCATGGCAGGGCACACGCCCGACCGAGATCGCGGAAGAAGCGCCCGAAACGGTTCGCGCGATGCCGGTCGTCCTGCGCATGGAGAAGGCCGAGCCACCACGGCGCACCCCGCTGCTGGAGGCGGCGGCCGCCGCGGCGCTCGCGGTGTGCCTGGACGAGCGCGCGCTGCCCGGCGGGGAATGGCACGACGCGGTACGGGCGTGGGTCGACGGACGCATTCGCAAGATCGCCCGCCGTGCCCGTGGCGCACATTGGCAGGCGGCCCAGGAGTTCCCCGGCGTCACGGTGACGGTCGACGGTGCGCAGGTGCGGGCGCTGGTGCCGGGACGGATCGCGGAACTGCCGAAGGAGATCGCCCGGCTCCAGATCTCCGGCAGCGACCTGCCCTCCGACGAGCCGGGCCCCGCCCCGGACGATCTGCCCGCGCTGCTGCTCAATCCGGAGGTCGCGATGACCGTCGGCAAGGCAGCCGCGCAGGTCGGCCACGGCACGATGCTCCTCGCGTCGCTGCTTTCTCCCGTTGAGCTCGAAGCGTGGGGGCGGAGCGGTTACGCGTGCTCGGTGCGGACCCCGTCCGTGGCCCAGTGGAAGCAACTGCACCCCGGCGACGATCCGGCCGGCGCGTGGCGCTCACGGCGCGTGATCGCCGTCCGCGACGCGGGCTTCACCGAAGTCGACCCCGGCACCGTCACCGTCCTCGCCCACTGGCCCTGAGACGTAGTGGAGCAAGGAATGTTTACTCCGAATCATCGGCGCTGAATCGGCAGCCGGACGAAAAGCGTGTCCGGCTGCGTACAGCGGCCTCCGGCGGACGATTCTTGCGGTAGGTGCTTACCGCTGCCGCTTCCAGCCGAGCAAACATTCCTTGCCCCATAAACGCGGATGAGATCGGCGCTTAGTTGGCGGCGTTCTCGGCCTTCCAGACGACGTAGGCCTTGTCGGCATCGGTCGTCATGGCCTCGACGAATTTCTCGTTGTCGAAACCGGGAAGGCTTTGCAGTCGTTCGATGAGGGCGTCGGCGGCCGGGTCGCCGCTGGGTACGGCGGTGCCGTTACCGTCCGCGCCGGCGAGCATGAGGAAGACGTCCTCTTTCCACGGCCCTTCGGGGATCACCCTGATCACCACCGCCGACAGCTCCGCCCAGGTGACCGATTCCTCGCTGCCGTCGGCAAGCTGCCTCCGGACACCCGTGTCGTCCACGCTGACCGAACGCGATTTCGCTTGCGGCGGTTCCTGAGACAAGGCACTCCTCCGTCCTTACGCTCAGCTCACCGTATCGCCGGGGCGTGTCTCGACCGGACGCGGGGTTGCGCGCACCCGCTTCCGACCACAGCGGGTGATGATACCGCTGCCGATCAAGCGTTTTCGGGCACGCTCTGTTCGCTCGCGGCGGCGTCGAGCCTGCGCAGGGCGGCTCGGGCGACTTCCGGGTCCGTGGTGGGCCAGAACGGGGGGAGGGACGCGCGCAGGAAGCCCCCGTAGCGCGCCGTCGCGAGCCGGGAGTCGAGGACGGCGACCACGCCGCGGTCGGCGACCGCGCGATGGAGCCTGCCGGTGCCCTGCGCGAGCAGCAGGGCGGCGTGCGTGGCGGCCACGGTGAGAAAACCGTTGCCACCGCGGGCTTCCACGGCGCGCTGGCGCGCCGACGACACCGGATCGTCGGGCCGGGGAAACGGAATTCTGTCCACGATCACCAGTTGCAGCGAAGGCCCCGGCACGTCGACGCCCTGCCACAGCGACAGCGTGCCGAACAGGCAGGTGCGCGCGTCGTCGGCGAACTTGGCCACGAGCAGGGAGGTGGCATCCTCGCCCTGGCAGAGGATCGGGTGGCGGACACGGTCGCGTAATTCCTCGGCGGCCTGTTTCGCCGCCCGCATCGACGAGAACAGCCCGAGCGTCCGTCCGCCCGCCGCGTCGATCAGCTCGGCTATCTCGTCCATTGTGGACTTTCCCAGGCCGTCCCGGCCGGGCGGGGGAAGGTGCTTCGCCACGTACAGGATGCCGTTGCGTTTGTGGTCGAAGGGCGAGCCGACATCGAGGCCGGTCCATTTCAGGCCCTCGTCGTCGGCCGGGGGAGCCTTGTCCGTGGCGGTTCCCTCCGCCTTGGCTCCCTGCGCCTGCGACGGCGGCAGGCCCCACTGCCGGGCCAGCGTCTCGAAGGCGCCACCGAGGCACAGGGTGGCCGAGGTCAGCACCGTCGTGTTCGCGCCGAAGATCCGTTCGCGGAGCAGGCCCGACACCGACAGCGGCGCGACATGCAGCATGGGCGGCCGGTTTCCGCCGAAACGATCGCTGGAAAGCCACACCACGTCGCGCCGTTGTGCCAGGTCTTCGTCGTACACGTCGAGCACGCGGGTCGCGGTGTCGTGGATCTCTTCCACCATGGACCGGGCCAGCCTGCGGGCGGTCGCCTCGCCGACGTCCTCCTTGCGGTCCGAACCCAGCGCGGTGACGCAGGCGTGCGCCGCGTCGCGCACCGTCTTGAGCACGCCCTCCAGCGCGGTGGGCAGTACGTCCATGCGGCCGGCGGGCAGGTCTTCGAGGACGATGGCGAGCCCTTCGCTCGCCTCCTGAAGCCTGTCCGCCACCCCGCCGTCGATGAGCTTGCCGCAGCGGCGCACCGCTATCGCGACCATCGAGCTGGTGAGCTCGCCGGTGGCGACCGAGGTGACCCTGTCGACGAGTTCGTGCGCCTCGTCGATGATCACCAGCTCGTGCTCGGGGAGGACCTGGTAGCCCTGGAGCGCGTCGATCGCCAGGAGGGCGTGGTTGGTGACGACCACGTCGGCCTGTCCGGCCTCGGACCGCGCGCGTTCGGCGAAACAGTCGGTGCCGACCGGACAGCGGGAGACGCCGAGACACTCCCTGGCGGTCACCGAAACCTGCCGCCACGCCTGCTCGCCGACGCCGGGCACCAGCTCGTCCCGGTCGCCTGTCTCGGTGTCCGATGCCCACTCGCGCAGGCGCGTGACCTCCCGGCCGAGCCGCGAGACCGCGAACGGGTCGAACAGGCCGGGGTCTTCCGGCTCCTCGGGGGCGCCGGTGTCGAGCCGGTGCAGACAGAGATAGTTGCGGCGGCCCTTCAGGATCGCGAAGGTGGGCGCGCGGCCGAGCGGCTTCTTCAGCGCCTTCGCCAGGCGCGGCAGATCGCGGTCGACGAGCTGGCGCTGGAGCGCGATGGTCGCCGTCGAGACGACGACCGTGGTGTCCTTCTCCACCGCGTGGCGGATCGCGGGAACGAGGTAGGCCAGGGACTTGCCGGTGCCGGTGCCCGCCTGCACGGCCAGATGTTCGCCGGTGCGGATGGCCCGGCCGACCGCCTCGGCCATCTTGACCTGTCCGGGGCGCTCCGCGCCGCCGAGCGCCTCGACGGCGTGCGTGAGGAGCTCGTTGATTCCGGGAAAGCCGGCGCGGGCGGGCATGCCCATCAAACTACCGCGACCCCCTGTCAGGACGTGGCGATGCCCGGGCTCCCGGGGGCGGGCCGACGGCACACGACCGGGTGATGTCCCGCGGCGCCGGGTCAGGGCCGGGGGACCGTGCGCCGATGGCCAGGAGAATTTTCGCCTCACGAAGGGAGCAAGCGTTGCTCAGGCAGACCGGCGCGTTCAAGAGCAGGCACAGCATGAGACGGGTGCTGGCCATCGCGGCCTGCCTGGCCGTCGTGCCGGTTCCGGCGTTCGCGGACGAGTTCGACGCGACCGGTACCGGTTCGCTGGGAGCGGCCGATCTCACCGTCGACGGGCAGCCGTCGCACAGCGCCCCCCTCGCGCCCTGCGCCGTCGGGTCCCGGCCCACGAACAGCACCGGGCAGGTCGTGGTGGGCCCGGCCACTCGGTTCGGTCCCGGCAACACCGGTTGCCGGCTGAACCCGGACCACACCGCGAGCGTCGCCATCGACGGCCAGAACTTCGACCTGCGCCTGCTGTCCCGGTACGGCGGGCCGGCGATCCGGATCAGCAGGTTCACGGCGACCTGCGACACCACGCCCGACTACGGGATCCGGACCCGGATCGGGTTCACCGGGGTGAGCGGAGTGAGCGTGCCGTCGAACATTCCCGCCAACTACACGGTCACCATCCCGGGCACCGCGGGAGACAGCCGGCCGATGGCCGTCGTGGTGCTGAACGAAGTGGTCTCGCCCCCGCCGGACGGCACCTTGGCCGTCAACGCCATGCACATCAAGGTCTTTCCGCAGGGCGGGCCCGCGCAAGGCGACGTCGTGGTCGGTTCGGTCCGTTGCACGCCCTGAGCGCGAAGTCAGGGTGTCGCCGTCTACCGGACTGGCTGGGCGGCGGGAACGAAGCGCCCTGCCTCCCGGCCGGAGCGCCGGGTGCGCACGAACGCACACCCGGCGCCTCGGTCGTTTACCAGATGTAAAGAAGGAAATTGTCCGGCCCCGCCTGGACGCAGTTGAAGCCCGTGAGCTTTCCCTGCTGGGCAAGCGTGTTGCCGGCGGTCTGGCAGAGGAGGAGTGACGAGTAGTGACGGGGCTGGAGGGAGTCGGCGCTAGCGGTGCCCGCCGTGGTGGCGACGATTGCCAGGGACGCGGCGGCGATCCCTCCGGCGGCGGCCAACTTGCGAACAAGGCTCATGTGGAGTGCTCCAAACGTAGTGCTGTTGACATTGGCCACCGGCGCCTCCACCTGCTTCGCTGACGGCGGATGCCGATCGGCACCGGTCCAGTCCCGGAATCAGGCGGCGACCCCTCATGGCCGTATGGCCGATTTAATCGAGAATCCGGTCCGCGTGCGAAAAGATCGTCCAGTATGGGACGCGAATCTGGGAATTCCCTCACCAGACGCCCACAGTGCCTGATCGCCGGAGTCCGGCGCACGTGAATTCGGGCAATGGAACGATGAATTCGGGCAATAGGGCGGTGAAATCGCCTGGACAATTGATGCGGTGAAGTAGGTGACAGTGATCGAGTGCGATCAGTGAGCGTTTGCCGGCCATCGAAGTCTTTCCGCAGGGCGGGCCCGAGCAAGGTGACGTCGTGGTCGGTTCGGTCCGCTGCGCACCCTGAGAGACGGGCTCAGGGCACCTTGCCGGCGCGGAGTGCGGCGACCGCCTTGGTGAGGCGGCGTTGCCGGGTTTCGGCGGTCTTGGCGTCGTCGATCGGCATCACGACCCGCCGCTTGTTGCTGTAGGACAACCCGTCGAAGAACCGCTTCGCTTCGGTGTCGCCGGAGAGGGCCTCGGCGAGATCGGCGGGCACGCTGATCTCCCGGGGCTCGGTATCGAGTGCGAGTTCGACCTCCACCTCCTCGCCGGCGGTGACACCGGCCTTCGCGCGGTGTTCCGCGCTGAGGCCGACCAGGTACTGCCCGCCCATCACGGCGACGCGGCCGCGGTAGGTGTGGCCACCGACGGTGACCAGCACCGGCGGTCTCCGGCCCGCGTCCAGAGCGGTCACGACATCCGGCGGAACCGGGATACCGGTGGCCGTTTTACCGGAAAGCTGGATGGTGGCCCGGAACTTCATGATCCCATCCTTAGGTCAGTGGTGGTACTGAACGGTACAGTACTCGCGGTGGAACTGGACCGTCCAGTACTCTGACGGTCATGGACGTCGGAGAAGAGGAAGGCCGGTCGGCCCGCAAGCGGCGGGCGATCATGGACGCGGCCGCGCAATTGTTCTTGCGCAAGGGGTATCAGGGCACGAACATGGACCAGATCGCGGCGGAAGCCGCGGTGTCCAAGCAGACGGTCTACAAGAACTTCGCCGACAAGGAAAAGCTCTTCAGTGCCATCGTACTGGGCATAAGCGAACGCGCGGAAACCTTCGTCGGCGCGTCGGTCCGCGCGCTCGGCGAGGACGAGGACATCGAGACGCACCTGAAAGAACTCGGCCGGGATTACATTTCGGCGGTCGTCCAGCCGCGGGTACTGCGGTTACGTCGCCTGATGGTCGCCGAGGCGGGCAGATTCCCCGAGTTGGCACGTGGCTATTACGAACGGACGGCGCAGCGCACCCTGACCGCGCTCGCCGCCCATTTCCGGGACCTCGGTGAGCGCGGGCTCCTGAGCGTGGACGACCCGGCCGCCGCGGCGCGTCACTTCGCCTTCCTGATCCTGGGTTCGTCCCTGGACCGGGCCATGTTCGGGATGGGCGGTGAGCACGCGAAGAAGGACCTGGAGCGGCTGGCCGACGACGGTGTGCGGGTGTTCCTCGCGGCTTACCGGGGCACCTGAGCCCTACACGTACTTTCCGGCGAGCGCGGCCAGTTGCGAAGCGCGCTCACCCAGCTTGAGGAGGCTTCCCCCGTCCGCCGCGTCACCGATCAGCGTGGTCGCGGCGGCCACCGCGAACGCCCCGGCGCCGAAATAGTCGTCCACATTGGACAGATGAACGCCGCCGGCGGGAACCAGCGGGATTTCCGGCAGCGGCGCGCGGATCGCGCTGACGTAGTCCGGCCCGCCGGCCTGGGCGATCGGGAAGACCTTCACCGCCGCCGCGCCCCGCCGCCAGGCCGCGTCGATCTCGGTGGGCGTCAGGGCGCCGCAGACCACCGGCACGCGGTAGGCCTGCGCGCGTTCGAGGACCTCCGCCGAGAAGATCGGTGTGGCCAGGAACTCCGCCCCCGCCATCACCCCGTCGTCCACATCGGACGGTTTGC
Source organism: Amycolatopsis pigmentata (assembly GCF_042684065.1). NCBI lineage: Bacteria > Bacillati > Actinomycetota > Actinomycetes > Pseudonocardiales > Pseudonocardiaceae > Amycolatopsis > Amycolatopsis pigmentata. The sequence goes on from NZ_JBHUKR010000021.1 coordinate 317,824, forward strand.
GGACACCGCCCGCGCCGATCATCGCGTCGGCGCCGAGCCCGGTCCGCAGCGCGCCGATGGCGTCCAGCGCACCGGGGGTGGACAGCGCGATCTCGATCGCGCGGATGCCCGCGTCATAGAGCGCCTCCGCCACGTCGGCGAAGTAGACGGTGTCGTCCGCGCGCAGCACGGCGACCACCCTGCTCGCCGCAAGGCGCTCGCGGAACCGGATGTTGTGCCTCCTCAGCGTGGGCCGCATCAGCCCACCCTAGGGGTGCCGCTGAGGGTGACTCCCGCCGCGCGCAACTCGTCGAGTGCCTTGTCCACGGTAGGGCGGGCGACACCGGCCGTCAGATCCAGCAGAACCCGCACCGAGAACCCCGCCTGGGCGGCGTCGAGCGCGCTCGCCCGGACGCAGTGGTCCGTGGCGATACCGATCACGTCCACCTCCGTCACCTCTCGCGCCCGCAACCACTCGTCGAGCCGGACGCCGGACTCGGTGGTGCCTTCGAAGCCCGAATATCCGTCGCTGTACTGCCCCTTGGAGAAGACCGCGGAGATCGGCCCGATGTCGAGGGCGGGATGGAACGACGCGCCCGGCGTCCCCGCTTCACAGTGCCGGGGCCACGAAGTCACGAAATCGGGATTCTCGCTGAAATGCGCGCCGGGGTCGATGTGGTAGTCACGCGTGGCCACGACGTGGTCGTACCCGCCCTCGGCGAGGAAGCCGGTGATCTTCGCGGCGGTCTCCGCGCCGCCCGCGACCGCCAGCGAGCCGCCTTCGCAGAAGTCGTTCTGCACGTCCACCACGATCAGTGCGTTCGTCATGTCGGCTCTCCAGGAACTAAGGGAAAACGGTCGGAATCGCGGGCTCCCCGCGCGAAAGTTTGAGGCCCTCCCAAGGCAGGCTGACCAGTCTCCGCCGCAACAGAGCCCGCGCGTCGTCGAGCGTGGGCAGGTTCTCCACCGGTTCCCCGCCCCGCATCAGCGGCAAGTGCAAGAGCCGGTCGTACTCGCCGGGTTCGGGCGGAGCCGCGCACGGGTAGACGACCTCTTCGAGTGCCGTACCGGTCGGCTTGTGCCGGCGGAGTGCGGCCTTCTGGCCTCCACGAGACGCCTTGTTCTCACTGCGTTTCGCGACCGGCCGTCCGTCCACCTCGACCAGTTTGTAGACCATTCCGGCGGTCGGCGCGCCCGAGCCGGTCACCAGCGAGGTGCCGACCCCGTAGGCGTCGGCCGGCTCCGCGCGCAACGCGGCGATCGCGTGCTCGTCGAGGTCGCCCGACACCACGATCCTGGTGTCCCGCGCGCCCAGGGAGTCGAGCTGTTCACGGGCCTTCCGGGCGAGGACCCCCACGTCGCCGGAGTCGATCCGGATCGCGCCGAGCTCGGGCCCGGCCACCCGCACCGCCGTCTCGATGCCCTGGGTGATGTCGTAGGTGTCCACGAGCAGGGTCGTGTCGGCACCCATCTTCGCCACCTGGGCGCGGAAGGCGTCCTCCTCGGTGTCGTGCAGGAGCATGAACGCGTGCGCCACCGTGCCGCCAGTGGGAATGCCGTACCGACGGCCCGCTTCGAGATTGGACGTCGTGGCGAAACCGGCGAGGTAGGCGGCACGGGCGGCGGCCACCGCGGCATATTCGTGCGTGCGGCGGCCACCCATCTCGATGATCGGCCTGCCGTGCGCGGCCGAGGACATGCGGGCCGCGGCCGAGGCGATCGCGCTGTCGTGGTTCAGCACGGAGAGCGCGAGCGTCTCCAGCACGACGCCTTCGGCGAAGGTGGCGCGCACGGTCAGGATCGGCGAGCCCGGAAAGTACAGCTCCCCTTCGGCGTAGCCGTCGATGTCACCGCGGAAGCGGTACTCGGCAAGCCAGTCCAGTGTCGCGTCGTCGACGACCGCCGTCGACGCCAGCTGGGTGATCTCGCGGTCGGTGAACCGGAAGTCGCCGATCGCGTCCAGGAGGCGGTTCGTGCCCGCGACCACGCCGTAGCGGCGCCCGTCGGGCAACCGCCGGGCGAAAACCTCGAACACGCACGGCCTCGATGCGGTGCCGTCGGACAGCGAGCTGGCGAGCATCGTCAGCTCGTAGTGGTCGGTGAGCAGGGCAGTACTGCCGTGTGTTTCATCCGGGCCCATGGCATCAGCCTACGAATCACCCGATCGAGTCGACCACTGGTCCACCTCGTGTCGGTTCCGTGACAACATGGGGCCTATGACCACGCCTGTCGAAGCCGAACAGACGCAGGTTGAGCCGGCCGGGGCGGACCTCGGTGCCGAGGACAGACCGTGGCAGACCGTCGTCTGGAACGACCCCGTCAACCTGATGTCGTATGTGACCTACGTGTTCCAGAAGTTGTTCGGGTACAGCCGGGACCACGCCACCAAGCTGATGCTCGACGTCCATCACAAGGGCCGTGCGATCGTGTCGTCAGGGACCAAGGAAAAGGTCGAAGGCGACGTGACCAGACTGCACGCGGCCGGCCTGTGGGCGACGATGGAGCACTCGACGTGAAGAACTGGCGCAAGAAGGGCGAGGTGGTCCTCGCCGGATTCGAGCAGCAGGAAGCCGCCGTGCTGCGTGGCCTGGTCAGCCAGCTCGAGGACATGTTGCGGGCACGTGCCGAAGAGGCGCCGCAGGACCCGCTGGCCGAGCTGACCGGTATCCGGACCGGGCCCACCGAGTCGCCCAACGATCCGGTGCTTTCCCGGCTGCTGCCCGACTACCACCGGCTCGACCCCGACAACCCGGGCAAGGAGGAACTCGATTCCGTCGCCGCGTTGCGGTCGTTGCACGAGCCCGAACTGGTGGACGCGAAGGTCGGCGTCGCGGCAGTGGTCATGGAGACGCTGCCCCGGGACGGTGGCGACGTGCGGCTGACCTTCGAGCAGGCCGACGCCTGGCTCTCGGCGCTCAACGACGTGCGGCTCGCCCTGGGCACCGCGCTCGACGTCACCGAGGACATGCCCGACGAACTGCCCGAGGACGACCCGCGCGCGCCGCATCTCGGCGTCTACCACTGGCTCACCTGGGTACAGGAGAGCCTGGTGCAGGCGCTGGCCGGATGATCACCGACGTCGCGGGCCTGCTCGTCGGCCACCATCACCGGATCGGTGCGGGGTGGGCGACCGGAACCACCGTGGTGCTCACCCCCGAGGGCGCCACGGCGGCGGTCGACCAGCGCGGCGGCGCGCCCGGAACCCGCGAAACCGACGTGCTGGAGCCGGAAAACCTGGTTCAGCGAGTGCACGGGATCTCCCTGTCCGGGGGCAGCGCCTACGGGCTGGCCGCCGCCGACGGGGTGATGCGGTGGCTTTCCGAGCGCCATCACGGTTTCCGGGTCGGCGCCGGGCCGCACGAGGTGGTACCGATCGTGCCCGGCGCGGTGATCTTCGACCTGCCGCTGAACGACTGGGGAAACCGCCCCGACGCCTCGTTCGGGTACGCCGCCTGTGAAGCCGCCTCCGGGGGGCCCGTCGAGGAGGGCACGGTGGGCGCGGGAGCGGGAGCGAAGGCCGGTTCGCTCAAGGGTGGAACGGGAACGGCGAGCGAGGTCGTCGGCGGATTCACGGTCGGCGCGCTGGCCGTGGTCAACGCCGCCGGTGAGGCGGTGGAGTACGAAACCGGTCTGCCCCACGCCGCCGATCACGGGGATTTCGGCGTGCCGTGGCCGAACCGCCCCGGCACCCGGCCCGAGCACGGGGCCACGCGCCTGAACACCACGATCGGCGTGGTCGCCGTGGACGCCACGCTGGCCAAGGCGGAGTGCCGCAGGCTGGCCGTCGCGGCTCAGGACGGCGTGGCCCGCGCGGTGCGCCCGGCGCACACGATGTTCGACGGGGACACCGTGTTCGCGCTCGCGACCGGCGCGGAGGACCTCCCTGGAGACGAAGGCCCGCGAGCGGTCGCGCTCGACGCGCTGTGCTCGGCGGCGGCCCGGGTGTTCGCGCGGGCGATGGTGCGCGGCCTGCTGACCGCCGAGTCCGCCGGTGGTGTTCCCGCCTATCGCGACATTTGGCCCGAGGCCTACGCGGACTGACGCTCCGGGCGGAAAATGGTGCGCCGTCTCACGTTCTGAACACGGATGGTCCAGCCCGTAAGATGTGAGACGTGCTTCGGATCCGCCGCGAACTCGTTGACGAGATCATCGCGCATGCTCGCCGGGACCACCCGGACGAGGCATGCGGCGTCATCGCCGGGCCCGAGGGCTCGGACCGCCCCGAGCGGTATGTTCCGATGCTCAACGCGGCCCGGTCGCCGACGTTCTACGAGTTCGATTCGGCGGACCTGCTCAAGCTCTACCGGGAGATGGACGCGAACGACGAAGTGCCGGTGGTGATCTATCACTCGCACACCGCCACCGAGGCCTACCCGTCGCGCACGGACGTCTCCTACGCGTCCGAGCCGGACGCGCACTATGTGCTGGTGTCCACCCGGGAGCCCGGCCGGAACGAGTTCCGCTCGTTCCGGATCGTCGACGGCACCGTCACCGAAGAGCCCGTCGAGATCGTGGAATAACGCCCGGGCCCCCGACGTCACCACTAAAGAGAACCAAGCGGAGGTAATCCATGGCCGTGACCGTGTCCATCCCGACCATCCTGCGTACGCACACCGGCGGTGAGAAGTCGGTCGAAGCGTCCGGCAAGACGGTGCTCGAGGTGATCGACGACGTCGAGTCCAGGCATGGCGGTCTCAAGGCCCGTCTGGTCAAGGAGGACAAACTGCACCGGTTCGTCAACGTCTACGTCAACGACGAGGACGTGCGCTTCGCCGGGGGACTGGACGCCGAGGTCAAGGACGGCGACACGGTGACGATCCTGCCCGCCGTCGCCGGCGGCTGATCGGCGATGGCTCGCTACGAGTCGCTGCTCGACGCCCTCGGTGGCACCCCGCTGGTGGGGCTGCCGCGGCTGTCGCCCGCACGCGACGTGCGCCTGTGGGCCAAGCTGGAGGACCGTAACCCGACGGGCTCGGTCAAGGACCGCCCGGCGCTGGCCATGATCGAAGCGGCCGAACGGGACGGCACACTGCAGCCCGGGTCCACGATCCTGGAGCCGACGTCGGGCAATACCGGCATCTCGCTGGCGATGGCCGCGAAGCTCAAGGGGTACGGCCTGGTCTGCGTGATGCCGGAGAACACTTCGGCCGAGCGCAAGCAGTTGCTGCAGGCCTACGGCGCGCGCATTGTGTTTTCGCCCGCCGCCGGCGGTTCGAACGAGGCCGTGCGCCGGGCCAAGGAACTGGCCGCCAAGAACCCGGACTGGGTGATGCTCTACCAGTACGGCAACCCCGCCAACGCGGACGCGCACTATCGCGGCACCGGGCCGGAACTGCTCAAGGACCTGCCCACGCTCACCCATTTCGTCGGCGGGCTCGGCACCACGGGCACCCTGGTGGGGGTCGGCCGCTACCTGCACGAGCAGAAGCCCGACGTGCAGATCATCGCGGCCGAGCCACGGTACGGGGAGCTCGTCTACGGCCTGCGGAACCTCGACGAGGGGTTCGTGCCCGAGTTGTACGACCCCGAGGTCCTCAACGGCCGGTACTCGGTCGGCGCCTACGACGCGCTTCGCCGCACCCGGCAGTTGCTGGAGAGCGAAGGCATTTTCGCCGGCATCTCCACGGGCGCGGTGCTGCATGCGGCACTGGCCGTCGCGGAGAAGGCGGCCTCGAGGAACGAACCGGCCGACATCGCGTTCATCGTCGCCGACGCCGGCTGGAAGTACCTGTCCACCGGCGCCTACAGCGGCACCCTCGACGAGGCCGCCGAACGCCTCGACGGCCAGCTCTGGGCCTAGTTTTCGGGTGGATTCTCTACACCTTGCTTCCCCACGCGGGACGGTCAGGCGGCCGAGGAGACGATCTCGGGGGCGAGCGGGGCGATGGCGCCGATGATCGTGTCGATGGTGTCCTGCGGCACCCCGGCGCCCTGGAGCGACTCCATCAGGTACTTGGCCACCAGGTCGAAGTGCTGCTGGCCGATGCCGCGTCCCCGGTGGGCGTCCTTCATCGACTGGCCGCGGTACTCGTCGGGGCCGCCCAGTGCCGCGGCGAAGAACTCGACCTGCTTGCCCTTGAGCCGGGACATGTTGCTGCCCTTGAAGAACACGGCCAGTTCGGGATCCGCCAGCACCCGCTCGTAGAAGTCGTCGACCACCGCGATGAGCGCTTCCTGCCCACCGATCTGCTCGTAGATGCTTGTCACGCGAGTCCTCCCGGTCGGTAATGGGTTCTCCACACACAGCGAACATCCCGTGTGTTTCCCCGAGGTAATCGCCGGATCAACCCTGCGCAAGCGAAACCTCACCGGGATCAGGGTTTTCACCCGAGGCAGACGGCGTCCGCGGCGCCTACCGTGGAAAACATGAGCACCCTGCCCGCCGCACCGGCGCCGTCCGCGGACACCAAGCGCGTCCTGCCTCCCCATCCCAAGACGGCGGCCTTGGTCATCCTTTCCTTTACCGCGCTGATGTACGTGGTCGAACTGGTCGATGTCGCGTTGCACGGCAGCCTGGACCGTGACGGGATCGTGCCGCGGACCCTGTCCGGACTCGACGGAGTGGTGTGGGCGCCGATGCTGCACGGCGGGTGGGCACACCTGCTCGGGAACACCATTCCGGTGCTGGTGTTCGGCTTCCTCGCGATGGCCTCCGGCATTCTGCGGTGGGCCGTGGTGACGGCCCTGGTCTGGGTGGTGAGCGGCCTGGGCGTCTGGTTGACCGGGGACACCGGAACGAGCACGATCGGCGCCTCGGGGCTGGCTTTCGGCTGGCTGGCGTACCTGCTGGTGCGTGGTCTTTTCAACCGGAGCGTGGGCCAGCTCGCGCTCGCCGTGGTGCTGCTGGTGTTGTGGGGCGGCACGCTGTGGGGCCTGCTGCCGGGTAATCCGGGAATCTCCTGGCAGGCGCATCTGTTCGGGGCGATCGGTGGTGTGCTCGCCGCATGGATCATGGCGAGGGCGGACCGCCGACGGCCCCCGGCGGGTAGTCTCTCAGCGTGATTGATCGAGAGGCCCCCATAGGCGTGTTCGATTCCGGCGTCGGGGGCCTGACGGTCGCTCGGGCGGTCATTGATCAGCTACCCCGCGAACAACTGCGTTACGTCGGTGACACGGCGCATACTCCCTACGGTCCGCTGCCCATCGCCAAAGCTCGTGAACTGGCGCTGGCCAATCTCGACAGCCTGGTGGAGGACGGGGTGAAGATGCTGGTCATCGCGTGCAACACGGCGTCGGCGGCCTGCCTGCGCGACGCCCGCGAGCGCTACCCGGTCCCGGTGATCGAGGTGGTGCTGCCCGCCGTGCGGCGCGCCGTCGCGACGACCCGGTCGGGGCGGGTGGGGGTGATCGGCACCGAGGGCACGATCCGTTCGCGTGCCTACGAAGACGCTTTCGCGGCCGCGCGGGACCTGACCATCACCAGCGTCGCCTGCCCCCGGTTCGTCGACTTCGTGGAGCGGGGCCTGACGTCGGGCCGCCAGGTGCTCGGCCTCGCCCAGGCCTACCTGGAACCGTTGCTGAGCGCGGAAGTGGACACTCTCGTGCTCGGCTGTACGCACTACCCGTTGCTCACCGGCGTGCTGCAGGTCGTGATGGGGCCGGAGGTGACCTTGGTGTCCAGCGCCGAGGAGACCGCGAAGGACGTCTACCGGACGCTCACCGAACTCGACCTGCTCGCGGAGCGGGACAACCCGCCCGACCACGAGTTCATCGCCACCGGCCCGGCCGAACCCTTCACCCGCATGGCGCGCCGGTTTCCCGGTCTGGCGCTATCTCCCGCGTTCGCCGCGTGACAAGGTGGCGGCCGTGCGACTGACGATTCTGGGCTGTTCGGGCAGTATCCCGGGCCCCGGCGAACCCGCTTCCGGCTACCTGGTCGAAGCGGACGGTTTCCTGCTCGGGCTCGAACTCGGCAACGGCACCTTCGCCGAACTCCAGTCGCGGCACGATCCGTTCGACCTCGGCGCCCTGGTCTTCTCGCACCTGCACCCCGATCACTGCGCGGATTTCAGCGCGTTGACCGTGCTGCGCCGCTACCACCCCAAGCCGCCCTACGACATGTCCGCGCACCGCCTTCCGGTGCACGCGCCGGGCAACGCGTCGTCGCGGTTCGCCAGGGCGTACGCGCCCGACGACGCCGAACTGGCCGACACCGATCTGTCGGAGGTCTTCGCGTTCCGGCCGCTGACCGCCGGCACCAGTGTCCACATAGGACCGTTTGAGCTATGCCCGGTGCCGGTGGTTCATCCGACCGAGGCGTTCGGGCTCAGGGTGAGCCACGGCGGCCGCACGCTGGTCTACACCGGCGATACCGGCCCGTGCGACGCGCTCGACGAGCTGGCCGCCGGTGCCGACGTGCTGCTTTCCGAAGCGACATGGACGCACTCGCCGAGCCGGCCCGACGGCGTGCACCTTTCCGGCACGCAGGCGGGCGCGCTGGCCCGGCGAGCGGGCGTCGGCAGGTTGCTGCTCACCCACGTCGCGCCGTGGACCGACCGCGACGCCGTGCTCGCCGAGGCCCGCGCCGAATTTCCCGGAGCCGCCCTCGTCGAGCGGGGAGACACCTACATCGTGTGAGATGTCCGCGCGGTCACGCGGTTTGGCCTGGCCGGCATGTGGATCGAGTTCGTCTCCGCGGCAGGCGAACTGCCTACCTCCGTGGTGTTCGTGACCGTATTGGGAACATTGCAGCTCAGAGTCCCCATCGGCCTGGTGGACCGCCCTCCTTACACTTCAAGCTTGATTTCATAGTTGAAGTAACGCTACGCTCGGTATCGCTCGCACAGATCGAGATGCTCGACGAACTCCGGTCCCTGGTCCCCACCGGGTGAGCACGGACACTTCAACCACGCAGAGTCGGAGGCATGAACCATGGCCCAGTTGGCCGGCAAGGTAGCCGTCATCACCGGCGGATCGACGGGGATCGGCCTGGCCACCGCACGCCGGTTCGTCGCCGAGGGCGCGCGGGTGTTCCTCACGGGCCGGCGTCCCGAGCCGCTCGCCGCCGCGGCCGACGACCTCGGCCCCGCCGCCACCGCCGTGCCCGGCGACGTCACCAGCGCCGAAGACCTCGACCGCCTGCACGCCGCGGTCGCGGAGCACGGCCGGGGCCTGGACGTGTTGTTCGCCAACGCGGGCGGCGGCGGTTTCGCGCCGTTCGGCGAAGCCACGCCGGAGACCTTCGACGCGTTCATGACGGACAACGCGCGTGGGGTCTACTTCACCGTGCAGCGGCTCCTGCCGCTGCTGAACCCGCACGCCTCCGTCATCCTGATGTCCTCCCTCGGCGGGATCCTCGCCGTGCCCGGCCTGAGCCTGTACTCGGGGGCCAAAGCGGCGATTCGGTCCTTCGCCCGCGGTCTGGCCGTCGAACTGGGGGACCGCGGGATTCGCGTGAACGCCATCAGCCCCGGCCACATCCGCACCAGGCCGGAGGATGCCGACGCCGAAGCCTTCCAAGCCGCCGGCGCCGCCAAGACCGCGCTGCGCCGCGTCGGACAACCCGAGGAGGTGGCCGCGGCCACCCTGTTCCTCGCCTCGGACGACAGCAGCTACATCACCGGCACCGAGTTGATCGTCGACGGCGGCCGCGCTCAGGTTGCCTAGGTCTGAACCACACCGTCCACACCGGACAGCCGGACCCGTGGTCCCGTCACACGGGCCGCGGGGGCCAGTTCCCTCCTGTGATCAGCCCGCTGCCGCCGACGCCAGATAATCGGGCAGGAGCGAGACGGCGTAGGCCTGGCAGAGGGCCAGCATCGCCACCGTGCCGGCGGGAAGGTCGAAGGCGGCCGTGGAGTAGGCGAGTTCGGAACCTCGCCGGGTCGGCACATCGTTCGTGACGTCGGTGAACCAGTCGAGGAAGGTGGCGTTGGGGCCGATCGCCGGGGTGAAGTCGAGGATCGGGGGCCGGTTGCGCAGGGTCCAGCGGTAGAAATCGGAAAACTGGTAGAACCGTTCCTCCGCGCCGGTCGCGGACAGGCCGTGACCGTGCTCGGCGAGCGCCACACCGTATTCGGTGGAGGCTTGCTCGGCCAGGCTCCACGCGCGGTCGTGGTCGGCGCGCCCGGCGAGCCTCCCGTCGGCGACGCCCGTCACGTAGTCCGCCCACAGCGAGGAGCCGGGGTTGGCGAAGTCTCCTCCGCCGCGGCCGAGGGCCAGCGCGATGCCGCGTTCGATGCCTTCCACGATCCCGGAGTCCACATAGGACACCCAGGTGCCGGGTGCGCCGAGGCCGTGGTCACCGAAGAACTCCAGGACTCCTTCGATATTGCGCCAGCGCGAGGAACGGCCGGGCAGCAGTTCCGCCGCGGGTCCCGCCGACATCGCCCGGACGAAGGACAGCCGCGCAGGTATGGACATCGCGTTGATGTCTTCGGCGGTGCAGGTCAAGGTGGCCGTACAGGCTCCAGCGGTGGGCGTTGCCGCGAGGGCCGGGACCGGTGAGACGCACAGCAGGGTGACCAGGATCGTGGCGAAGGCGGCGCGCATGACACCAGACCTTAGCGGGGTTCTACGCTGGGCAGGTGGTGCGCAAAGACGGCAGGAACGACGACCAGCTCCGCGACGTGAAAATCACGCGGGGCTACCAGGACTGGCCGGCGGGGTCGGTACTCATCGAGTTCGGCAAGACGAGGGTGCTGTGCGCGGCCAGCGTGACCGAAGGGGTGCCCCGGTGGCGAACCGGTTCCGGGCTCGGCTGGGTGACCGCCGAGTACGCCATGCTGCCGTCGGCTACTCACGAGCGCAGTGACCGTGAGGCGGTGAAGGGCCGCGTCGGCGGACGGACGCACGAGATCAGCAGGCTCATCGGGCGGGCGCTGCGCGCGTGCATCGACCTTTCCGCGCTCGGGGAGAACACCATCCACCTCGACTGTGACGTCATCCAGGCCGACGGGGGCACGCGGACGGCGGCCATCACCGGTGGTTACGTGGCGCTCGCCGACGCCGTGACCTGGCTGGGCGCGGCGAACAGGCTGGCCGACCCCCAGCCGCTTTCGGCGATGGTGTCGGCGATCAGCGTCGGGGTGGTCGATGGCCGGGTGCGGCTGGACCTCCCCTACGAGGAGGACTCGCGCGCGGAGGTGGATCTGAACGTGGTCGCCACCGACGCCGGCACGCTGATCGAGGTCCAGGGCACCGGTGAGGGCGCCACCTTCACCCGGTCCACTTTGAACAAGATGCTGGATCTCGCGCAGGCCGGCTGCGAAGAGCTGACCCGCAAGCAGACCAAGGCGCTGGCGGAGCCGTATCCCGGTGTGCTGCCGGAGCCGCAGACGAACAAGAAGTCGAAGGGTTCCAAGTGAGGCTTCTGCTCGCCACTCGCAACGCCAAGAAGCTCGACGAGTTGCGCCGGATCCTGGCCGCCGAAGGGGTTTCCGGTGTCGAGGTGCTCGGGCTCGCCGATGTCGACGAGTTCGACGAGGCGCCCGAGACCGGCGCGACCTTCGAGGAGAACGCGCTCGCCAAGGCGAGGGACGCGGTGGCCGCCACCGGGATCGCCGCGGTGGCCGACGATTCCGGGCTCTCGGCGGACGCGTTGAACGGGATGCCCGGCGTGCTCTCCGCACGCTGGTCCGGGCGCCATGGTGACGACCAGGCCAATCTCGATCTCGTGCTGGCCCAGTTGGCGGACACCCCCGACGAGCGCCGGGGAGCCGCTTTCGTCTGTGCCGCCGCGCTGGTCGTGCCGGGCGGGGAGGGAACGGAACCCAGGGAAACCACCGTGCGCGGGGAATGGCGTGGCACGCTGGCGCGGAAATCCCGGGGCACCAACGGTTTCGGCTACGATCCGATCTTCGTGCCGGAGGGCGAGACGCGCACGTCGGCGGAACTCGACCCGGCGGAGAAGGACGCGTTGTCACACCGCGGCCGTGCCTTGCGGGCGCTCCTGCCCGCACTGCGCGAACTCTCCTGACTCACGAACCGGCTTCCGCGGTCGCGAGCGCGATCCGGTCGCGCCGCTCGACAGCGCCGGGGGAGAGGGCGAGCAGCGCGCCCCAGGTGGTGAGCACGGCGGTGATGGCGACATACGCCGCGATGACCACCCAGGTCCCGAAACCGGCCAGCAGCGCGGTGAACACCAGGGGCGCCACGGCGCCGCCCGCGATCCCGGCGAGGGTGTAGGCGAGCGAGCTACCGGTGTAGCGCAGGCGCGGCGAGAACTGTTCGGTGATCATGGCCGCCTGGGGACCGTAGAGCAGCGCGTGGATGGCCAGTGCGACGACGACACCGATGACGACGGCGGCGAACGAGCGCGTACCCAGCAGGGGGAAGAACACGAACGGCCACACCGCCGCCGCGACGGTTCCCGCCACGCAGAGCGCACGGCGGTCGACGCGATCGGACAGCGCACCCGCGGCGGGCACCAGCACGAGCTGGCACGCGGACCCGATCATCACCGCGGCCAGCCCTTCACCGCGGGGCATGTGCAGTTTGCCGGTCATGTAGGTGAGCACGAAGACGGTGAACAGCGAGTAGAGCACGTCGGGGCAGACGCGCACGAGGATGCCCGTGACCAGCGCCCGCGGTTCCCGCCGGACGACCTCGGTGACGGGGGCCTTGGGCCGCTGCCCGCTCTCGGCGATCTTCCGGAACACCGGCGTCTCTTCGAGCTTCAGCCGGAGCCAGAGTCCGAAAAGAACCAGAACGGCGGAGAGCAGGAAGGCGATCCGCCAGCCCCAGGACTCGAACTGGGCGGTGCTGAGCACCAGGGCGAGCAGCGCCAGCACGGCGTTGGCGAGCAGGGTGCCCGCGGGTGGCCCGATCTGCGCGGCGGAGGCCCAGAACCCGCGCCGTTTCGGGTCCCCGAACTCGCTGGAGAGCAGGACCGCGCCGCCCCATTCGCCGCCGACCCCGACGCCCTGCGCGAAGCGGAGCAGCACGAGCAGCACCGCGGCGAACCCGCCGATGGCCGCGTGCGTGGGCAACACGCCGATCAACGCGGTGGCGAACCCGGTCAGCAGGAGGGTGAAGACCAGAATCCGCTTACGGCCGAGTACGTCCCCGAGGCGGCCGAACACGAACCCGCCGACCGGCCGGGAAAGGTAGCCCACCGCGTAGGTCGAAAAGGCCAGCATGGTACCGGCGAGTTCGTCGCCCGAGGGGAAGAAGAGCCTGCCGAACAGGGTCGCGGAGGCCACCGAGTAGGCCGCGAAGTCGTAGTACTCCAGCGTCGTGCCGGAAAGGCTGGCCGCGAACGCCCGGCGGAGCGACCGCCGGGCGGCGGGGGACTGGGTCATCGCACGCCTCCGATCCGCGCCCGTAGGAGTGCCGGTCAGGAGATGGCGAGGTCCTTGAGGAGCTTGGCGACGTGGCCGGTGGCCCGCACGTTGTACAGGGCCTTGGCGATCCTGCCGTCCGGGTCGACGACGAAGGTGGACCGGATGACACCCTGCACGATCCGGCCGTAGTTCTTCTTCTCGCCGAAGGCACCCCATTCGGTGAGCACGGCCTTGTCCGGGTCGGACAGCAGGGGGAAGGTCAGCTTCTCCGCTTCGACGAACTTGGCGAGCTTCTCCGGCTTGTCCGGCGAGATACCGAGCACCTGATAGCCCGCGCCGTTCAGCTCGGCCAGGTTGTCGCGGAAGTCGCACGCCTGCTTGGTGCAGCCGGGGGTGCCCGCGGCCGGGTAGAAGTAGACGACCACATGCTTGCCGCGGTAGCCGGACAGGGAAACGGGGTTGCCCTGGCTGTCCGGCAGGGTGAAGTCGGGGGCCGGATCTCCGGTCGAGAGGCGCTCACTCATGGGCCGAGTTTAGGTGTTAGGCGGTGTTTCTTCCGCGTTCTGCGCGCCCCCGCGATCGTGTCGACAGGGCGCTCCTGCTCAGCGCACGTCACGTTCACAGGATGGGCGCCCTGCCGCCCCGATAGCGGACAAAAAGGGGCGCGCTCCGTGGTCACTTCGGCAGCCGCGCCTTGACGCAGGCGGTGTTAAGCGGAGCCGCTGTAGATCGCGGACACCGGGCTCACCTTCGCGGGACGGACGCTGAGCCGGAGCGGGGTGGCCTGCTCGGGCACGGCGAAGGCCAGCACGATCTGGGCGTCGCGGCCGGGCTGCACGTCCTTGTCGGCGTCGACGATGCCGCTGTAGCCCAGGGTCGAGTCGACCAGCTGTTTGGCCGCCGTGCCGGCGACGGTGGCGGACACCGACAGCCCGGACAACCGGTAGGGCTGGCTGCCGTCGTTGCGAAGGGAGATCTCGAACGCGACGGCCCGTTCGCTGTGCGGGTAGGCGCTACCGCTGGGCCGGAACGATTTGGGTGTGGAGACCACGACGGTGACGCCGTCGTGGAAGCGGTACTGCCCCCCGAAGTCCACGGTCTGCGCCGCGGGTGCCGCGCCTTGCTCCAACGGCTGACCGCCGGCGGTCGTCGAGCCGCCGCTCGCCTGTCCCGTGACGCCGCATCCGGCGACCACGAGCAGAACGAAGGCGGCCAGCAGTGTGCTCGGGGTGCGCACTAAAGGCCACTTCCTTTACTGATCATGCGCGCCCCTTTGCTGGTCCGTTCGGGGCAGTGATTTAGACCGGGGCGCCCGCTCCACTCTGGCCGTCCGGGCGTTCTGGGGCGAGCGTAAGTGCCACGTTGAGGCATACCTGGTGTACGGCTGTGGCCGATCTGTGATCGGAAAACCACGAAAAGTGACCGGGAGCACCCAAAGCGCGATCACGTTCTGCCGGATCCGTGACACTTCAGGCCGCGACGGCGAAGAAGAAGATGAAGGTCGCGATGCCGATCACCCAGGCCACGATGAGCCAGCCGAAGTCGCGCCACGGGTCGACCGTGTGGTTGTCCTCGCCGGGCACGTAGACGCCGCGCTGTTCGAACCAGTCGGCCACCCGGACGAGCCACCACAGCGGGTTACGAGCCGGCATCAGGGTTCACCTCCGTCGAGAGGACAGTATGCCGGATCACATGGACGATGCCGCCGTCGGACCGGAGCGCTACATGATGCTCACGTACCGTCGAAATGAGGAGTGATTTGCGTCACTCTTAATGACACGAACAGATAACGACGGTAAATATGTCGCCGACGGTGATTACTGACAGGGGTGAAGTCGTGTCCAACTACGACGGGCGGGTGACCGTAGCCGAGCTGCTGCGCCGTGAAGGTATGACGCAGGAACTGCCCGTTGCGGGCGCCGAGCCCGCAACCGGCTGGACCGGCTACGACGACTACGCCGACGAGACGCCGACCGACCTGATCCCGGTCGCCGAAATCCTTCGTCGCGAGAACGTGAACGGGCAGGCCACCCAGTTCGTCCCGCACAACGGCGGCTTCGAACCACCGGCCGCCGACCCGTACCCGCGCGAGGACGAGCGCGAGTCGGTCACCGAGCTGTACGGCCGTGATGACGGGCTCGAAAACGTCGTGGGCCTCTACGACCACGAACAGGTCGACCAGGTCTTCGGCAGCGAGGAGCCGACCCAGTACGCCGACTACTACGAGGACGAGCACGACAACGTCAGCTGGTTCCAGGGGCGCCAGGAGGCGGATCCCGAACAGGACGCCGCTGAGCACCCCGCCTACGCGGGAGAGGACGAGGAGTCCACCCGGCTCTACGCCGACGACGACCGGGACGACGAGGTCGCCGAGCTCCTGCCCCGCGTGGGCAAGGGGGACCGCCGCCGGGCCGGCAAGATCGGCGCCGTGGCGGCCGGGGTCGTCGCGCTCGCCGGGCTCGCCGTGGCCGCCTTCGGCGCCGGCGGTCATTCCTCCGGCGACTCCATCCCGCCGCTCGCCGGCGGACTCGGCGGAGGACCCGTCGATCCGCCCACCTCCTCCACCGACCCGGGCCTGCTGCCCAACGGCCCGCTTTCGCCGAACGCGGCCGTGCCGGGCGTGCCCGAGGGCAGCTCCTCCACGAGTGGCGCCGCGCAGCCCGGGGTCCCCGGCCTGACGGGCGGCAAGACCAGCACCCGTTCGATCGGGGGAGTGCCGACGACCACGGACCGGCCCGCGGCGCCCACGTCCTCCAGTTCCAGCTCCAGCGGCAGCGCCGGAATCGCGCCGTCGTCGAGCACGACTTCCTCGCCGTCGTCGTCGGCCAGCACGACGCAGACCCCTCCGTCGCAGCACAAGTCCCCGCCGCCGCCGTCGTCCGGGGACTCGGGACAGCCGGGATCGAATGGCGGCGTGCTCGGCGGCGTGACCACCGTGATCAGCGGCACGCTCGACGGTCTGCTCGGCGGCTGAAGCACTATCGGGTGATCTTGGTTCACCCAGGTTTATTTTCCTCCTTCCTGGCGCCTTCGGGCGGTCCACGTGTGACGCCCGCCAGGAATCGTCGACTGTCACAGGGTCGACTTAGGAGGGAAGATGAGGGTCACCACGGTGGCGGTCGCGGCTTTCGCGATCGCCGGGATGTTCGTGGCGCAGTCCGCCGTCGCGGCGTCCGGGTACGTCCCGCTCAACGCGGAGATGGTGCCCGCGATGGAACGCGACCTCGGGCTCAGCCATCAGCAGGCGCTCGCCCGGCTCGCCGCCTCCGCCAGAGCGGGCAACCAGGAACGAAGTCTGAGCGACGAGCTCGGGAAGGGCTTCGGGGGTGCCGATCTCGATCCTGTCAGTGGACGGCTGGAGGTCGGCGTGACCGACCCGGCGATGCTGGACCTGGCACGGCACTCGGGGGCGACGGTGAGGCTGGTGCGGTTCAACGAGAGCGCACTGGACTCCACTGTGGATCGGCTGAACGCGCGTAGTGACTCGGCGCCGGCGTCGATCACGGGCTGGGGCGTGGATCCGCGGAGCAACCGCGTGAAGGTGGACGTGCGGCCGGGCGGAGAGGCCGACGCGGCCAGGTTTCTCGCCGATTCGGGGGTGGGAGACGCCGCGGTGGTCGCGACGGCTTCGACCCCTCGTCCGCTGTATGACGTGCGAGGCGGTGACGCGTACTACATCGCGAACCGGGCGCGCTGCTCGGTCGGCTTCTCCGTCGTCGGCGGCTTTCTTTCGGCCGGGCACTGCGCGGCGATCGGGAATTCCCTGCAGGGCTACAACCGCGTCGCGATGGGGTCCTTCTCCACCTACCGGTTCCCTGGCTCGGATTACTCGCTGGCGCGGGTGAACTCGCAGTGGACTCCGCGCGGCGTGACCAACAACGGCGTCCGGGTGTCGGGCTCGATCGCGGCATCCGTGGGTGCGGTGGTGTGCAAGGCGGGCTCGACCAGCGGCTGGACCTGTGGCTTCATCTACGCCAAGAACCAGACCGTGCGCTACCCGGAGGGCACCGTCTACGGGACGATCTTGACCAACGTGTACGCGGCGGCCGGGGACTCCGGCGGCCCGCTGCTGGCCGGGAACCAGGCACAGGGCATGGTCTCCGGGGGTGACGGCGTGCGCACCTATTTCTTCCCGGTGCAGACCGCGTTGTCGGCGACGGGCGCCAGGTTGATCACCTCATGACCACGCCGTCCGTGCGACGGCCCTAGGAACATCGGACGCGGTATCGCTTCCCCCGCAACGGGAAGCGATACCGCGTCCGTTCGCGTTCAGGCCACGGGCTGTGACCGTCCTGACGGTTTTCGCGGCTTCCTGTGATCGGCGGCCATCTTGCGTACGAAAATGGCGACAAAGGTCCTACTTCGCCTGGTTCTCACCGCACTGCGACGCATGACACACTTCGGCCCGGACTCGGTCGAACTCATCCCGTAAGGAGAAGTCGGTTCGCGCCTTAGCCGGCGAAGAGGAAGCAGTCGAGGTCAAAGGAGACCTGACGTGACACCTTTCGAGGCAACTCGCGGCTGTCAAGGTGACCGCAGAGCGCGCCTTTTCTATCCGCCGTCTTGTGGGGGCACGGCCCCCACACCCCCGCTGGGGGCAAGCCCCCAGACCCCCTCATCGGGGCGGCGGGGCGCCCATCCACCTGACGTGACGTCCGTAGGTAAGGAGCGCCCTGTCGACACGATCGCGGGGGCGCGCAAACTCGCGGAGGAGAAGCCGTGACAGCCACCCCCACAGTCGATGTCCAGCCTTTGATAGAGCGTCAGCGTGCGGGCAGATTCTGGATCAGCCTGTTCGTGGTGTCCTGGTTCGTGACCTTTTTGGACGGGTTCGACTTTCAGATCCTGTCCTTCGCCGGGCGGTACATCAAGAAGGCCTTCGCCCTGACCGACACCCAGCTCGGCACGCTCGGCACGGTCGGGTTGTTCGGCACGCTCATCGGCGGGTTGTGCCTGGGCTACCTCGGCGACCGGATCGGCCGCCGGCCTTCGATCATCGTGGCGGTGACCGGGTTCGGCGTCTTCATGATCGGGCTCGTCTTCTCCAAGGACTACACGCAGCTGATCGTGCTGCGGTTCCTGGCCGGCTTCTTCCTCGGCGGCACCCTGCCGCTGGCGTGGGCGCTGACCACCGAGTTCGCCCCGGCCCGGATGAGGTCGACGTCGGTGGTGATCATCATGGTCGGGTACAGCCTCGGCAGCGCCTGCGGTGGTCCGGTGTCGAACCTGCTGATCCCGCGCCACGGCTGGCAGTCGGTGTTCATCGCCGGTGGCATCGCCTCGCTGCTGGTGGTCATCCCGGTCGTGCTGGTGCTGCCGGAGTCGGTGAAGTTCCTGGCCCAGAAGGACCGCGCGCACGACCGCATCGCGCGCATCATGAAGCGGGTCACGCCGGAGGAGACCTTCGAACCCGGGACGAGGTTCGTCGCCGGACTCGTCGACCGTAAACGCTTCACTCCCGCCGAGTTCTTCAAGAACAACCTCGGCACGCTCACCGTCGTGTTGTGGATCGCCTACATGTGCTCTTCGGCGGTCGTGTTCTATCTGGCGTTCTGGGGCCCGATCCTCAACGAGCGGCTCGGGTTCAGTACCAGCGGCGCGGCGACGCTCGCCGCCGTCACGGCCGTCGCGGGCGCGGTGGGCCAGTTGCTGATCGGCCGGTTCATCGACAACCGCGGTGTGCGCACGATCGCGATCATGCCCGCGCTCGGGGTCCCGTGCCTGCTGCTGATCGGACTGGTTTCGCTGGGCAAGCCCGCCTACATCGCGGTGATCATCCTGGCCAACATCTTCATCATCGGTGGCCACGGCGGCATGCACAGCGTCTCCGGGATCTTCTACCGGCCCGCGATCCGGGCCAACGGTGCCGCCTGGGCGACGTCGGTCGCGAAGTTCGGTGCGATGCTCGGGCCCTGGCTGGCCGGGATGATCATGGACAACGGCCTCGGCGCGAAGGGCACCTTCTTCGTGTTCGCCATCTTCCCGGTGGTGATGTCCGCGCTGCTGCTCGTCCTCGGCCGGATCCAGCGGAAACTCCCGCCGGAAGCCGACGGCGCGCTGGCGTCCGTGGTCGAGAAGGAGATCGCCGCCAAGAACGCGCGGGCGGCCGCGTAAGGGCTACCGCGCCGGTCCGGTTGAGGAGCGGCGCGGTAACCGCGCTGTGCGGTATTGTCCCACTTCGGAACTTGACTGTGCTTCGACCAGGGCTGGGTCGTATCCATACCCAAGGGGCGGCTGATCCCGCCCTGGCATGGGCGAAACAGCTGAGGCCGAGGGAGTCCTTCGTGACGACAGTCGATGTCCAGCCGTTGATCGAACGACAGCGCGTGGGCCGGTTCTGGATCGGCCTGTTCGTGGTGTGCGTGCTGGTGACGTTCCTGGACGGGTTCGATTTCCAGACCCTGTCCTTCGCCGGACGGTACATCCAGAAGGCCTACACGCTCACCGACACCCAGTTCGGCACGCTCGGCACGGTCGGGGTGTTCGGCACCCTCATCGGCGGACTGTGCCTGGGCTACCTCGGCGACCGGGCCGGTCGCCGGCCTTCGATCATCGTGGCGGTGACCGGGTTCGGCCTGTTGACCCTGGGCATCGTCTTGGCCACGAACTACGGGCAGCTCCTGGTTTTCCGCTTCCTGGCAGGGTTCTTCCTCGGCGGCGCGTTGCCGCCGGTGTGGGTGCTGGCCACCGAATTCGCCCCGGCGCGGTTCCGGTCCACGTCCGTGGTGATCACCATGGTCGGCGCCGGCCTCGGCAGCGCGTGCGGCGGGCCGGTGTCGAATCTGCTCATCCCGCACTACGGCTGGCGGTCGGTGTTCATCGCCGGTGGCGTCGCCTCGCTGCTGGCCCTGATCCCGGTGGTCCTCGTGCTGCCGGAGTCGGTGAAGTTCCTGGCCCAGAAGGACCGCCGGCACGATCGCATCGCGCGCATCATGAAACGGGTCGCGCCGCGCGAGAACTTCGAGCCGGGTACGAGATTCGTCGCCGGGTTCGTCGTGGACAAGAAGCGCTTCACCCCGGCGGAACTCTTCCGGAACAAACTCGCGCCACTGACCGTCCTGCTGTGGACGGCCTACACGTGCACGTCCGCGGTGGCCTTCTACCTCGCGTTCTGGGGGCCGATTCTCAACGAGCGCCTTGGTTTCAGCGTCAGCGCCGCCGTCACGCTCGCCGCGGTGACGGGCGTGGTGGGCGCCTTGGGACCACTGCCCGTCGGCCGGTTCGTCGACAAGTGGGGCGTGCGCACGCTCGCGGCCATGCCGGCGCTCGCCGTGCCGTGCCTGCTGTTCATCGGGTTCGTCCCGCTGGGCAGGCCGGGGTATGTCATCGTCCTGCTCGTGCTCACCTTTTCCGTCGCCGGCGGGCAGATCGGCATGCACTCGATCGCCGGCATCTTCTACCGTCCGGCGATCCGGGCCGACGGTGCCGCCTGGGCCGCCTCGATAGCCAAGACCGGTTCCATGTTCGGGCCGTTGCTGGCCGGCGCCATCATGGACAACGGCTTCGGCCCGCAGGGCACCTTCTACGCGTTCGCCGTCTTCCCGGTGGCGATGGCGGTGCTGCTGGTGGCTCTCGGCCGCAGGCAGCGCCGGCTTCCGCCGGAGGCCGACGGCGCGCTGGCCTCGGTCATCGCGGAAGACGCCGCCACAAAGCGCGCGGAAGCAGCCGCATGACGGCCGAGACCGGACCGAGGATCGAGGGCACCCACACCTGGCCTCGGCCACGGCGCAGCGCGGCGACCGTGGCGTCGGCGACCTGGTCCGGAGTGCTGGAAAACGGTGCGGGGCTCATGCCTTCGGTCATCCGGCCGATGACGAACCCCGGACGCACCAGCAACAGCCGCACGCCGGAGCCGTGCAGGGCGTCGGTGAGGCCGGAGGCGAAGCCGTCCAGACCCGCCTTCGCCGAGCCGTAGACGTAGTTCGCGCGCCGCACCCGTACCCCGGCGAACGAGGAGAACACCACCAGCTGCCCACGGCCCTGTGCCCGCAGAAGATTCGCCGACTCGGTCAGCACGCTGACGTGCGCGACGTAGTCGGTGTGCACAATGGACAGTGCGTGGGCGGTGTCGGACTCCGCCCGCTGCTGATCACCGAGCACGCCGAAGGCGACGACGACAACGTCGACCGGCCCGTGCCGGTCGAAGATCTCGTCCAGCACGGGCCGGTGACCCGTTATGTCGTCCGCGTCGAACTCGACCCGGGCCACCTCGGTGGCACCCGCGTCCAGCATGGTCCGTTCGGACGCGTCGAGGTCCGCCTTGCGCCGGGCCGCCAAGACGACCTTCCGGCCGTCGGCCAGCCGCCTCGCCACGGCGAGCCCGATCTCACTGCGTCCACCGAGGAGAAGTACCGTTCCGCTCACGCGGAGCAGTCTGCCAGTGTTCGTCCGAGGCGCTCTCACTCGATCTCGTGGCCACGGCTTCCGGTCTCAGCGAACGGCTGCCTTAGTGGGCGGCTTTGGTCTTGTTGCTCCGCCGGTGCCACCCGGTCGTCCGCTTGGGGCGCTCGATGGTTTCGGTGGCGGCTCCCGAGGTGTCCGCCTTGTCGGTGATGATGGTTTGCGTCGCGGTGTCGTCCGGCACGGTGGTGACCGGAACGTGCGCGACCTTGCGCGCGGGCATGATCGCGACGATCAGGCCGAGTACCGCGCTTCCGAGGTGCAGCCAGTTGTCCGCCGCGTTCAGGTGCAGCGGGTTGCCCAGGCCCGACACCGGGTTCGACGAGATGACGCCGGTGATCATCAGGCCCCAGATGGCCGCCACCCCGAAACCGGCGAACAGGAGCCAGCCGTACGTGCGTGCCAGGCCGGAACTGGTCGCCAGCAGCAGGCCGAGAAGGCCGACCACCACGTGCACCAGGTTGTGCAACGGGTTGACCATGAAACCGAGCAGCATCACGTCGTGCTGGGTCCCGGCGAAGTCGGTGACGCCTGTTCGTGAGAATCCGATCGCACCGGCGACCAGATAGACAAGACCGATCAGCCCGGCCAGAACCTGCACCGGCTGCAGCCCATGAACCCGGATGTGCGCATCTTCCGAACGAGTCATCGTTTCGTTCCCTCTACCGGAGTGGGCACTGCGTTTACGCAGTGCTGTCCGGTCTATACCCATTCGTCGCCCGGTTCAAACCTCTCTCTACCGGACCAGGCGGCCGAGCAGCGCGGAGGCGACCGCGATGGAGACCGCCGCGGCCACGACCAGCACGCCGAAGTCCAGCAGGAGGTGGGCGGGCGCGCCGATCAGCAGGCCGCGCAGGGCGTCGACTTCGTAGCTGAGCGGGTTGGCGACGCTGATCGCCTTGAGCCAGCCGGGCATCAGTTCCACCGGATACAGCGCGTTGGAGCCGAAGAACAGCGGCATCGTGATCGCCTGGCCGATGCCCATCACCCGTTCGCGGGTCATCACCAAGCCCGCGATGACGATGGACAGGCAGCAGAAGAAGGCCGAACCGAGGACCAGCGCGAGGGCCATCCCGAGCAGGTTCAGCGGATTGGCGCTCAGCGACACCCCGAGCACCGCGGCGAGTACCAGCACCATGAGGGCCTGTGCCAGCGCGCGGATTCCGCTCGCGAACGCCTTCGCCGCCACGAGCGCGGCGCGCGGGGTCGGGGTGACGAGCAGCTTCGACAGCACCCCGGCGTCGCGTTCCCAGATGATCAGGATGCCGTAGAAGATCGCGATGAACAGGGCCGACTGGGCGAGGATGCCCGGCGTCAGGAAGTCGAGGTAGGGCGTCGACCCGGTGGGAATGGTGCGAAGCCGGGTGAAGGTCTCCCCGAAGATCAGCAACCACAGCGCGGGCTGGATCGCGCGCGTGAACAACTCGGTGCGGTCCCGGCTGAGCTTTTGCAGCTCCACCAGGCACATCGCGCCGACACGGGCGGGGAACCTAGCCCAGGCGCCGGGCTGTACGGCGAGTGGCACGGACACCGCGCATTCCTCCTGACGTTTCTTCGAGCTGATCACCGGTGACCGCGCGGAACACATCGTCCAAAGTGGACTCCGGACCCAGTCCGGCTTCGAGCTCGGCGGGCGTGCCCTGCGCGCGGATTCGTCCGCGGTGCATCAGCGCCACCCGCTCGCAGTACTGCTCGGCCTCGTCCATGTAGTGCGTGGTGACGAGCACCGTCATGCCGGTCTCGGCGCGGATTCCTTCGATGCGCTCCCACACGGTGGTGCGGGCGACCGGGTCGAGACCGATCGTCGGCTCGTCGAGGATCAGCAGCCGAGGCGAGGACACCAGAGCCTGGGCGAGTTCCAGACGGCGGATCATGCCACCGGAGTACTCGCCCGCCGGACGGCCGGCGTCGTCGAGCAGCCCGACCGCCGCGAGCACGCTGTCCACCTGCTCGTCTCGGGCCTTGCGCGGCACGTCGAAGAGCCGGGCGAAGAGGGCGACGTTCTGGCGGCCGGAGAGTGCCGAATCGGCGGAAAGTTGTTGTGGCACATAGCCGATGAGCCTGCGCACCGCCATCTTGCGCCGCGTCACGTCCAGCCCGTGCACCTCGATGGTGCCGGTTTTGACCGGGAGCAGGGTGGTGATCATCCGGATGGTCGTGGTCTTCCCGGCGCCGTTGGGGCCGAGGAGACCGAACACCGTCCCGGCCGCGATCTCCAGGTCCACCCCGTCGACGGCGACCTTCTCCCCGAAGGAATGCCGGATTCCGGTGCAGCGGACCGCGGGCGTCGCGTCGGAACTCACAGTGCCTCCAACAGCCGGTCGAGCGCCGGGACCGCCGCTTCGAGCGCCCGTACGTCCTCTTCGGACAAAAGATCCAGTGCGCGGGAAACCAGTTCCGTCCTGGCCCGGCGCCAGTTCGCCAGCCGGGCCTTCGCCGTCTCGGTCAGCTCCAGCCGTGCCGCCCTGCGGTCGTCCGGATCGACCCGCCGTTCCAGCAATCCCGCGTCGACGAGCTGGTTGACCAGGGTGCTCACCGAATTGCCCGCCATGTGCAGGGCACGCGCGGCGGCGGCGACACCGATGCCGGGCCGCATTTCCACCGTCCGCAGCAACTCGACCTGTGCGCCCCGGAGCGGTTCACCGGCCACGGTCGCCCGCACGGTGCGCCTGATCACGCGGCGTAGCCCCGCTGTGCGCGTCATCAGGTTCTCCGCCAGGAGCGTCGTGGTCACCCCTCCAAGTTAAGTCCCATTGAGAGCTATTAGCAATGCATAGTTATTGGCGGGCATCTTGGCGGGACCCACCGATCAGCCGGCGGGCGTGGGCAGGCGTTCGACGATGCTCTCGACGATTCGGGACATTTCCGGCTCGAAGCGCTTGCGGAGCCGGAGCACCACGTGCTCGGCGCGGACCGCGGGCCAGTCGGCGGGCAGGTGTTCGACCGGAAGCCGCGGGTCTTCCCGGACCACCAGCAGCCATTCGGTGATCAACAGCAGGTGGCGGGCGAGGTCGTCGGGCGCGCCGGGGAGCGGGTCCTCGACATCCCAGCGGGTGAGGAAGGCGCGATACCGCGCGGCGATCGCGTCGAGATCCCAGGCGTCGGCGATCATCTCGTCCACGTCGGTGGGCGCGAGAGTGGTCGCCTCGAACGCCTTCACGTGACCGACCACGTCGAGGTCGGCGAGCAGTTCGGTCACGTCGATGGGTGCCGGGCAGACCCACAGGCCATTCCGCAGCAGGCCGAAACCCGCCCACGACAGCCGTGAGCGCAACAGATGCCGGTCGGCGCGGCGGGTCTCCGGCAGTGAGAAGCCCAGCAGGGTCCAGCGTCCGTGCCATTCGCGGTTGACCGGGCCTTCGCGCCACGCCTTGCGTTCCCCGTCGGCGAGGATGTCTTCCGCGGTCTTGGTGAGCCCGAAGAAAACGCGTTTGCCTATGCGGTAGCGGGCGAGCAGGCCACGCCGCGTCATCCGGGCAAGGGTGGAGCGTGCGGCGTGCTCCCCGACGCCCACGCGGGCGAGCACGTCGACGAAACTCCCCGAGAAGACGATCTCGTCGCGGCCCCACAGTTGGCCCCCGCAGAACGAGAGCATCAACGCCTGTGGCCGGATCCAGGCCGGCTCTTCGACTCCGTCCATTCTTGGCACCCCTCTGACGCGCGTCAGCGTAGCGCATAGCAGCCAAGGTGCGGGCTGGAGGTTTTCGACCGATCGGTCCAGGGTTAGTCCATACGGTCAAGAATAGCTGCACAACGGGGAACCGTTGCTGCTGATCACGGGTGTGTCCCAGATGATCGCCTGGCCCGACGGCTTCTGCCGGGCCTTGGTGGAACGGGGCTGCCCGACCTCGCCGACGACGCGGCCGCGGTGCTGGACGCGGTCGGATGGCCCAGCGCACATGTCGTCGGAGCGTCGCTGGGGGGTGTGATCGCGCAGAAGATGGCCACGCGGCATCCGGACCGGGTGCGCACCCTGACTTCGCTCGGGGCCACGCCGTCGCCGGGTATCGGCGGGCCCCGGCTGAGGACCCTTCTCCGCGTTCTCCGGGCGAACTGGCGGGCATCCGGGTGCCCACCGTGGTCCTGCACGGAGCCGAAGATCCGATGACCCGGGTCGCCGGGGGCCGCGCCACCGCGGCGGCGATCCCCGGCGCCCGCCTGGTCGTCTACCCGGGCCTTGGCGCCGGCCTGCCCGAGCCGTTGTGGCCGTCGATCATCGACGAGATCGCCGCGGTCTCGGGTGTCGCGACTGTCCGAAAAGGATAGTCGCGGCGGTCAGGAACCGGTGTGATCACCGCTGGTGGTTCCCTGGACGGCGTCGGTGAAGGGCGTGAAGCCGAACTCCACCCGGCTCGTCCGGCCGTCGGGTGCGGCCGTCTCCCCGAGCTTCGCGGTGATGATCCCGGACGGGTCGCGGTCGTGCAGCCGCGACAGCAACTGGGCGAAGGCTTCGAGCGCGCCGACCGGCTCGGTCCTGGTCTGGAGCAGGGTTCGGTGCAGCGCGCTGATGTTCAGTCCCTCCTGGCCTCCGCTGCCGACCGATACCGCCAGGGTGGCGTCGACCAGCCAGTGCGCGGGCTTGCCCGACAGGGCCGGCGTCGGATGCGTGGAAAGTCCGATGATCTGGTCGGCGCGGATGAGCCCGTCGGTGAAGGTGCGCACCCAGACTTTGGCCAATCCCATCTTGCCCTCCCTTTCGCTGTCGTCCCCGAACGTGCCGTCGGAGGACGTTCGTTCGTGATCCAATTATCGGGTGAGGACGACACCGGAGTCTCTACGAAAGAATCTTGTCGAGCGGCTCAGAGTGAATGAGGGCGTCGTCGGCGAGCGTGTGCTCGATGCGTTCGGTTCGGTACCGCGTCATCTGTTCCTGCCCGGGGTCCCCGTCGACGAAGCGTATGAGGACCTTCCGATCGTGATCAAGCGTGACGGTGAGGGCAAGCCCATCAGTTCGTCGTCGCAGCCGGCCATCATGGCCCTGATGCTGGAGCAACTCGCCCTGGAGCCGGGCCTGCGCGTGCTGGAGATCGGTGCCGGAACCGGGTACAACGCGGCGCTGATGCACCGGCTGGTTTCACCCGGCGGTGAGGTGGTGAGCGTCGACATCGACGCCGACCTGGTCGCCGGTGCCCGCGAGAATCTGGACCGGGCCGGGTACCCCGGCGTGACCGTGGTGCGAGCGGACGGGGCCGAGGGGCGCGCCGAACGCGCGCCGTACGACCGCGTCATCGCCACCGTGGGCGTGTGGGACCTCGCGCCCGCGTGGTTCGACCAGCTCGCACCTGGCGGGCGCATCGTGGTGCCGCTGGATCTGGGCGGCCCACAGCGCTCCGTGGCGTTCGAGGCGGAGGACGGGCATTGGGCGAGCCGGTCGGTGCTGCCGTGCGGATTCATGCGGATCCGGGGCTCCTTCGCCGGGCCGGAACAGACGCGGGTGCTGAATCGGGACACCGAGTTCACGATCACGCTGCCGCACGGAGGCGAGCACGATCCGCGGGCGTTGCCGGCCGCGTTCGCCGGGCCCGCCGTCCGGGTTCCGGTCGGCGTGGCCGTCGATCCACGGGCGCTCTTCGGCGGGCTCGGACTGTGGATAGCAGGCAGGGAACCGGCGTGGTGCCTGCTGACCGAGTCGACCGGCGCGGAGACCGCCTCACTCCCCGAGGCACCGCTGACCATGCGGGATCAGCGGTACACGGCCGGGTTGCTCGCTCCTGACGGCATCGCGGTCTTCGCTGGCCGCACCGAACTCGCCGCGGTCGGGTACGGGCCGGCCGGTGGCGAGCGAGCCCACGCGCTCGCGAGTCTGGTCCGGGACTGGGACGCGGCGGGCAGACCGGGAGACCGTGGCCTGCGTGTCGACGCCTACCCGGTTGCCGGGCCGGAGGCTGTGCCCGCCGGAGGTCCGGTCATCGAAAAGACCCACACCCGCCTCGTCCTGTCCTGGTCGCCGGCCTGACCCGCCCCGCGTTATGGAGGAAGGTGTGTTTACTACGGACTATTCGTAGTAAACACACCTTCCTCCAGTTCCAGGGGCCTACCGTGCGCGAGCCACGCCCCGTTCGATCGCGGCGATGAGCTGGGGGCGCAGCTCTTCCGGCCGGATGATCGCGTCGACCGAGCCGACCCGGACCGCCCGCTGGATGCTGTGCACCCCGTCGAATTCGGCGGCCACCTCGCCGAGTTTCTCCGCCCGCACCGAGGACTCGACCTCCGCGAGCCGGGTGGCCAGCGTCGCCCGCTCCCCGCCGGTCGCCCCGGCCAGCCGCGTCCGGATTTCCTTGACCCGTGGGTCGTTCGCGGTCCGCGTGTTGACGTCGCCGGCGAACACCACCGCGGCGGCCGGCGCGCCACCGATGACGGAGGCGAACGAGCCGTCCACGGCGAGCACCGTCATGTTCGGGTTGAGCGCCTTGGAGAACACCACGAACGCGCCACCGTGGTACCGCGAAATCACGCAGAACACGATGGGGCCCGAGAAGTTGACGATCGCCCGGCCGATTTCCGCGCCGTACTCCAGCTGGAGCTTGCGCATCGACTCGGGTGAGCCGTCGAAGCCGGACAGGTTGGCCAGCACGACCAGTGGCCGGTTGCCGCTGGCCGCGTTGATCGCCCGCGCGGTCTTCTTCGCCGACCGCGGGAACAGCGTGCCCGCGGTGTAGGCGTCCGGCCCGTCGTTCGGCGGAAAACCGCGCCGTGGCACCGAACGCGACTCGATGCCGATCAGGCAGACCGGCCAGCCGCCGAGGTGCACGTCCTGGACGACCGAGGTCTCCGCGTTGGCCATGCCCGCCCAGCGCTCCAGGATCGGGTGGTCGGCGTCGGCCACCGCCCGCATGAGGGTGCGGATGTCGAAGGCCTTCTTGCGATCGGGATTGGCCTCGCGCGAGAAGATCTGCCCCACCGTGGTGAAGTCGCTGTCCGGCACCGCATGCGGGTAGCCGGAGATGTCGCGGTCCACCGGGTCGGAGGTCGACGCCCGCCGCGGACCGGGCTCGCCGGGCGCGATGTAGGTGTGGTCGTAGTGCGCCATCAGCACGTTGCGGGCGCCCCGCAGATCCGGCGCCCAGTACTGCGCCTGGCCGTTCGGCCCCATCACCCGGTCGTAGCCGCCGATGCCGAAGTTGTCCTCGGCCGACACCCCACCGGAGAAGTCCAGCGCCTGCTTTCCGGTCAGCACCATCGCCGAATCCGGGGTCATCACCAGGATTCCCTTGGTGTGCATGAGCATCGTGGCTTCGGCGTTCCAGTACGGCTGGGCGCCCACGTTGATACCGGTCACCACGATGTTGATCTCGCCGCCGTCCTGGGTGAAGCTCACGATCCGCTTCAGCGCGGCCGCCACCCAGTCCATGTTCTCGGTGCCGGAGTCCATGGAAATCCGCGCGCCCGCGGACAACGCGAACCACTCCAGCGGCACCCGCATCCGCTCGGCGAGGTCGAGGGCCGCGATCACGCGCGAGCACTCGGGTTCGGACAGCGCGCCCAGCGCCTTCGTGGGGTCGCCCAGCAGGACGACCCGGGTGACGCCGTCGGGATACCGCTCGGTCGGCGTGGTCACCACACCCGCGACGATGGCCGCCTTGTTCCGTCCCTTGGGCCGTTCCACGGGGACCAGCACGCCGGTGTCGTCCAGGTCGTATTCGACGAAGCCACCGCGAGGACCGGCCAGCATGTCGGTCAGTTCGTAGGGGTAGACCGTGTCACGGCGACGGGCCCGCAGCACCTTCTGGCGGTAGTCGTCGAGGGGCTGGATCAGCTCGGTGGTCGGCTCGCCGACCGAAAGCGCGACGCCGTTCTCGTAGGAGATCCGCACCGCGATGTCGTGCAGTTCGCCGGTCGCGGGGTCGCGCAGCCTGCCGAGGAACTGGACTTCCTCCAGCCCGGCGCCGGTGGTCCTCGGCAGCACGCGCTGGGCGAGACCGTTGAGGTCGGCGAGGCTCAGCTCGCTCGGCGGCCACACGTAGATGAAGATCCGGTTGGTGTCGAAGCGTTTCTTCGCCGGCCGTCCGGCCTGGACCTTGCGGATGGCGTCGAGGCAGGCGTCCAGCGCTCCTTCCACCGCGGGCAGGGCGAGAATCCGCCCCTCGGCGTCCCGCAGCGGAGTCAGGTCACGCACCTGCGACATCGCGACCAGCCGCTCGTCCGACGGATTCTTCGGGGCGACACAACGGAAGAGGTAGACGTCCTCGTCGGCCGAAGGCAGCCGGGTCAGGTCGAACTCGCGCAGCCTCTGCAGCTCGAGGCGCCGCGCGATCTGCGGGTGCAGGCCGCGGATGATCCGGTCTTCACCGCTCTCGGGACGGAACGTGAAGTGGTGGTGCATGACGGCGCCACTGCGTCCGGCCACCGTCATGGTCACGCGCTCGAGGCCGGCCGGCAGATCCGCGGCTTCGAACACCTCGTGCAACGACGTGGCCATCTCTTCGACGTCCGGCTGATCGTGCCAGGTCAGGTAGATGTCGGCGACGAAGTTCGCGGAACCGCCCAGTTTCGCCACGTCCGTCAGCGTCGCCGGCAGGTCGTCGAAGTCCGTGGCCGCCGCCACGAGCCGGAACGGTTTGCCGCCGAGGTCGTATTCGGCGGTGAAGTACGACTGCCCGCCGATGGTCAGGCACCGGGCATCCGTCGCGCCGCGGTTGCCGTAGTAGCGGCGGCTCAGCACCTCCAGCATCGGGCCGTGGTCGGTGACGCCCGCCCGGCTCATGCGCTGACCGAGCAGCCGCACCAGCGGCTCGGGTGAGGCGACCATGCGCGCGATCCGCTCCGCGCGGTCCGGCGCGTCCGGATGCCGGTCGAGGTGGCTGAGGTGGCGCCGGACCCCGGCGTAGACCTCGGCGCGCTTGCGGCGCAGCATCGGCTGGGCCGCCCATCGGAACACGACGTTGCGGGCCAGGTCGCCGACCACCGGGAAACGGACCTGGGTGGCGAAGACCAGGTGTTCCAGCATCTGTCCGACGACATCGCGGAGATCGTCCGACGGCGGCGCTTCGGTCAGCCACTGCTGCAACAGAGTCGTCGCGATCACCACGTCGGACGAGGCCCGTTGCTGGGCGAGGAAGATCCGGAAGACCGCCTCTTCCAGCGCCGGGGTGCGCTCGAAGTCGGTCACGCCGTAGTGGCCGAGCACCCGGGCGAGCCGAGTGCGGAAGGTTTCCGAGAGTCCGGCCCGCTCGACGTCGAGGCTTTGCAGGTAGGTGTGGAAGTACTCGCGGGGGCTGTGGACCCGGGTGTCGGCGTGGGTCTCCTCGCCCGCGGGCCGGTTGCGGCTCAGCTCGGAGAGGTCGGCGAAGACCTCCAGGAGCTCGACTTCCTCGGGGAGCGGCCTGCCCTTCGACCGGGCGCGCGCGGCGAGATAACCGGAGAGCACCCGGCGCTCGTCGCGGGGATCGACGTCGTAGCCGAGCAGCAGGCTGCGCAGGTCGGCGATGCCCTCGCGCACCTGGACCTCGGCCGACCGGCCGGCCGGTTCCGCGGGCAGTTCCAGGTCGACGGCCTCGGTTTCGGCCACCGCGTCGGCGCCGTCGCCGATCGGCTCGAGGCGCAGCAGGGGCGCGCCCGTTTCCACCTGGCTGCCGACGGAGACCAGGCATTCGCGCAGCTTCGCCGGGAACGGCGCGCGCAGCACGGTCTCCATCTTCATGCTTTCCAGCACGAGCACCGGCGCGCCCGCCTCGACCTCCGCGCCGGGCTCCAGTGGGGTGGCGACCACCAGAGCGGGCGCGGGGGAGCGGAGCACGCCGCCCTCGTCCCGGCTCACCCGGTGGGTCACGCCGTCCACCTCGACGTGGTGAATCGTGCCGTGCGTCGCGGTGATGAGGCGGAAGCGCTTTCCGTTCACGGTGATCCGGCCCGCGTGACCGTCGAACCGCTCGATTTCGGCGTCCACCGTGTGGGTGTCGCCGATCCCGACGCGGAAGCGGCGCCGTCCGATCTTCGCCACGGTCACCCGGTAGGTCGCGCCGCGAAGCTTGAGATCGACCGGCCGGGCGCCCTCGTGCTGGATCAGGGGACGGCCGCCGTGCGCGGTGGACAGCAGACGCTGGCGTTCGACGAGTTCGGAGTCCTCGTAGGCCTCGATCGCGGCGGCGGCCAGCGCGATCCCGGAGTTGCGGGTGGAGACCAGGCGGCCTTCGGTGCGCACGCGGTCGATCCAGCCGGTGTCGGCCGCGCCGCTGATCACCTCGGGCTGGTCGAGCAGATCGAGCAGGAAGCTCTTGTTGGTCGCGCCGCCCTCGATGATCACGGTGGTGCCGCCGATCGCGCGGCGGAGCCGGGACAGTGCCTCGTCGCGGGTGCGGCCGTAGGCGATGATCTTGGCGATCATCGAGTCGAAGTCGGCCGGGATGGTGTCGCCTTCGCTGACCCCGGTGTCGACCCGGATACCCGGCCCGCTCGGCAGGTCGAGCCGGACGATCCGGCCCGGGGCGGGCGCGAAGTCGCGGTCCGGGTCCTCCGCGTTGAGCCGGGCTTCCACCGCGTGGCCGGCTTCGGGCGGGACCGGCCCGGTCAGCCTGCCGCCCGCGGCGACGTGGAGCTGGGCCTTGACCAGGTCGAAGTCGGTGGTCGCCTCGGTGATCGGGTGTTCCACCTGCAGTCGCGTGTTGACCTCGAGGAAGGCGAACAGCTTCTCGCCGGGGTGGTAGAGGAATTCGACGGTGCCGGCGCCGCGGTAGCCCACGGCCAAGGCCAGACGCTCGGCCGCGTTCTTGAGTTCGCGGGCTTGTTCCGGCGCGAGGACGGGAGAGGACGACTCCTCGATGATCTTCTGGTTGCGGCGCTGGACCGAGCAGTCACGCACGCCGAGTGCCCACGCGGTGCCCTGTCCGTCGGCGATGACCTGGACCTCGACATGCCTGGCGCCGGTGACCAGGCGTTCCAGGAACACGACACCGCTGCCGAACGCGCGCTCGGCTTCCAGGCTGGTGCGCTCGTAGGCCTCGGTGAGTTCGTCCGCGTGGCGGACAACGCGGATTCCCCGGCCGCCGCCGCCCGCGGTGGCCTTCAGCATGAGCGGGTACCCGATGTTTTCGGCGGCCTTCAGCGCGGCATCGAGGGTCTCCACCGGTCCGCGGCTCCAGGGCGCCACCGGCACGCCGACCTCTTCGGCGATCAGTTTGGCGCCGATCTTGTCGCCGAGCTTGCGCATCGCGTCCGCGCTCGGACCGATGAACTGCACACCGAGTGACTCGCAGAGTTCGGCGAAGGCCGGGTCTTCGGCCACGAAGCCCCAGCCGACCCAGGCGGCGTCCGCGCCCGTGGCGGTCAGCGCTTCGGCCAGGACGGTGTGGTCGAGGTAGGGGCGCGCGGACGCGGGCCCGAGGCAGTGGCTGTGGTCGGCTTCGCGGACGAAGGTCGCGGCATGCTCGGCCTCGGTGTAGAGGGCGATGGTTTCGATCGGTGGTGCCCCGGTCTCGGCGTTGAGCTCGCGGACAGCGTGGATCAGCCGCATGGCGGCTTCTCCGCGGTTGACGATGGCGATGCGGCGGAACACCGAGCAAGCCTCCCAAGAGTGGCACCAGCAAGGCGGAACCCCCACAGCAGGAGCCCGCGCTCTCTACTCTTCTCGCTACCGCCGGGTACGGAAACGGTGGGAACCGCTACCTGGCACGGCCGAAGTTTGTGGGATCCCGCCAACCATCGACAAGTCGACATGACCCGGCTCACGTCGGCGAGTGGCGCACGTTATGGAGCGATGAGTTGTTTACTCATCGCTCCATTTGCCCGGGTCCGTCGCTAGGGGAGTTGCTGGGCGGCGGTCAGGCGTGAAAGCTCGACCTGGGGGAACGGCCAGGGCCACTGCTCGCCGAAGTCCTCACGTGCGCGGAGTTCCTCCAAGGCGAGGATGAAAGCGCTTACCAGGTTCGAAACCGGCACCTGGGCGGCGAAGAGCAGGGAGCCCCGCCGAGGCAGCCAGGTCTCGTCGGTGAGCCAGTCGGGCTGGGCGAAGGAGTGCAACGCGAGCCCGCAGCGGCGCTCGTCGATGCGGGTCAGATCCAGGAAACAGCCGCCACGGTCGGCGGGCCAGCGGCACGAGACGTCCGGGTTCCCCGTGGCGAACATGCGGAGCGCCCGGACGAGATCGGACAGCGGGTCGGTGCGGGGCCCGGGCAGGTTGGTCGCGCGACAGCTGACCTCTGCCTCGACGGTGGCCAAACGAAGCTCCAGCCCTCGTTCCAGCGCGAAGCTCACCGTGAGCAACGATTCTCCCGACCTTCCCCTGGCGATGTAACACCGGAGGTCCCCGGCCGCCGACAAGCGGTTCCTCATCATTCGCGTCCCCTTCCGGCCTGTCCTCGGTGACGCCGAACCTATGCCGGGATGCCGGTGTTTTCGCCGCGCGTAATGTCCACAATTTGTCCAAACCGTGGTCTGGTGCGAATCCATGCAGGTCAGGGCATTGCGGGCGGACATTCGTCAGGGGCGGAGCGATTGCCCGTTCGTACCAGAGGGGGCGGCGATCGGGGCAATCGCACGATCGCGGCGGTGCGCCACAATCCGGTCTCCAGCCCGTTTTCCGGGCCGCGCCAAGGGGAGCGGGTCGTTATTCTCCGTAACCGCCGTCGCGGTAGCGCGACTGTCCACTTTGGCCGGTCAAGGGCGGGAGAGCCGGTCGAACAGGAAGGCCCGGAGTCCGTCGAGATCAGTGTCGACCGCGATGTCGGCCCGGGCCCCGGCCACCTCGCCTTCACCGACCCCACGGGCGCCGGGCGGCCTGCGGTCGACCAGCGTCGCACCGCGGCCGGGCCCCGCCGAGCAGTCGACGTCGATGGGGAAGGATTCGGTGCGCAGGATGCCCGGGCTGATCGCCTCCGCCACCGCGACCGCGTCGTGGACGGCCATCCCGTCCCAGCCGAGTACCTTCCGGTAGGCCTCGAGGTAGTCCGGGGTCAGCGCGTGGAGCGCGGCACCGACCGGACCGGTGGCGCCGAGCTTGGCCAGCCAGCCCGCCTCCACCGCACAGCGGAGCGTGAGGTCCAGCGGAACCAGGACGGTGGGCACGTCTTCCTCGACCAGCACCCGCCGGGCCGCCTCCGGGTCGCTCCAGATGTTGAACTCGGCCATCGCGGTGCTGTTCCCGCCACCGAGCCCGCCCCCCATGATCACGATCCGGTCGATGCCGGCCTTGAGCTCCGGGTGGACCGCCAGCAGGAGCGCGATGTTCGTCAACGGCCCGATCGGGGCGATCGTCACCGGCTCGCTCGCGGCGGAGATCAGTGAGGCCAGCAGGCTCACCGCACCACCGGGCCCGGGTTCGCGGCCGGGTTCGGGCAGGGCGGCCGAACGGCCGGAGAGCCCGTCGTGCCCGTGGATGTGCGAAGCCCGGCGCGGCTGGGGATGCACCAGCGGCCGGTCGGCGCCCGCCGCCACCGGCACGTCGTCGCGCCCGCACAGGGCCAGCACCCGTAGGGCATTGCGCGTGGTGGCGGCGAGCGACACGTTGCCGAACACCGTGGTCACGCCGAGCAGCTCGACCTCGTCGCTCCTCGCGGCCAGCGCGATGGCGAAGGCGTCGTCCACTCCGGGGTCGGTATCGATGATCAGCTTCGTGCCCATGGCCGTCCTCGTTCTCGCACCCTTTAGTCTCGTCCCATGACATCCATGTGGGGCGCGCCCGTGGTCTCGCGCGTGCACGCCTGGTGGCTGGCGCGCCGCGATCCCCAGCAGGCGCGGTTCCTCACCGTGGACTCCCTGCGCTGGGTGCTGGGGAACCGCGCGTACACCCCCTGGTACCTGGTGCGGTACTGGCGGTTGCTGAAGTTCCGGCTCGCCAACCCCCACATCATCCTGCGCGGCATGGTGTTTCTGGGCAAGGGCGTGGAGATCCACTGCCGTCCCGGTTACGGGAGGCTGGAAATCGGCCGCTGGGTGCACATCGGCGACGGCAACGCGATCCGCTGCCACGAGGGTTCGCTGCGGATCGGCGACAAGGCCGTGTTCGGCAGGCAGAACGTGGTCAACGGCTACCTCGACATCGAACTCGGCTCGGCTACGTTGGTCGCCGACTGGGTCTACATCTGCGACTTCGACCATGTCACCACCGACATCACGCTGCCCATCAAGGACCAGGGCATCGTGAAGTCGCCGGTGCGCATCGGACCCGACACCTGGATCGGCACGAAGGTGTCGGTGTTGCGGGGCACCAGGATCGGCCGGGGGTGCGTGCTGGGCGCGCACGCGGTGGTGCGAGGGGACATTCCGGACTTCTCGATCGCGGTCGGCTCACCGGCCCGGGTGGTACGCGACCGGCGCGCCGACTACGAGGCCGACGCGGAACGACGGGAAGCCATCCGCGACATGGCACGCAAGGCCGACCAGGCCCTGCAGGAAACCCTCGGCGAATCCTGAAAAAGGGACTGTTATCTCCGTGACACCGGTCGCACACGATGAGTCATGGCGAGCATGCTGAGACCATGACTCCCCTTGGCGACTCGCGGCTGCCAAGGTGACTACAGCGCGCGCCGTCGGAGTCCGCTATCGGGGCGGCAGAGCGCCCGGCAGCATCGCATCCGAGGCGTTGGGGGAGGAGCGCTCTGTCGACACGATCGCGGGGGCGCGCAAATTCGCGGAGGGAACGGCCCATGGTCGAGGACGACATCGCACGGGACTATCGCGTGTTCGGACGGGAGGCCCGCGGAAGGTCCCAGGTGTACGAAGAGATCTCCGCGCACGTTCCCGGTGATCCGGGGCTGCGGGAGTTCCTGACCGCGTTGCCACGCCCGAAACAGCAGCCGAATCTCCTTTACGGCGCCGTGCAATACCTCTATGGGCCGATCCGGGACTGGCCGTCGTTTCGCGAGACGGTGCTCGGGCACGAAGACGAGGTCCGTGCGGTGATGATGCGCCGGCGCACGCAGACCAACGAGGCCGCTCGGTGCGCCCTGTTGCTTCCCGCGCTCGCCGCGTTGCCGGAGCCGCTCGCGCTGATCGAAGTCGGTGCCTCGGCCGGGTTGTGCCTGCTGCCCGACCGGTACGGCTACGACTACCCCGGCGGGCGTATCGCGGGCAGTCCGATGTTGTCCTGTCGTGCCAACGCGGCGACGCCGGTCCCGGACCGCGTGCCCGAGATCATCTGGCGGGCCGGTCTCGACCTCAACCCGCTCGACATCACCGACGAAAGCGATTGCGCGTGGCTGCACGCGCTGATCTGGCCTGGCGAGGAGTACCGGCACGACATCCTCCGGCAGGCGCTCGACATCGCGCGGCAGGATCCGCCCCGCGTGGTGCGTGGCGACCTGCGGACCGATTTGGCCACGCTGGCCGCCGAAGCGCCGTCGGACGCCACGCTGGTCGTGTTCCACACGGCGGTGCTGGCCTATCTCCACGACGATGAACCGGGGCGCGAAGCCTTCGCCGAAGCGGTGGCTTCAACCGGAGCGGTCTGGCTGGCGAACGAGTCCCCGCGCGTGATTCCCGGCGTGGAGGCGCCGGGGCCGAGGCCGGAAATGGCGCCTCTCCTCGTCCAGGACGGCCGCCCGCTGGCCTGGACCGACGGCCACGGCACCTGGATCGAGTGGCTCTGAAGTCCCACCCGTCTCCCACCACCACCCTCAACGGACACGCTTCGCGTGGCTCTATCTCGGGC
The DNA here is from genome assembly GCF_042684065.1 of Amycolatopsis pigmentata. NCBI lineage: Bacteria > Bacillati > Actinomycetota > Actinomycetes > Pseudonocardiales > Pseudonocardiaceae > Amycolatopsis > Amycolatopsis pigmentata. The sequence continues at coordinate 355,009 of NZ_JBHUKR010000021.1, forward strand.
GATGGGCGGCCAGCGCCGTGACCACGGCGGCGATCCGGCGGCGAACCTCGTCATCGTGGATGAGACCGTCCTGGCCGACCATGTCCCGGGTGACGGGAATGTGCGCGCAGGCGGCCTCCACGAGATCGACGTTGAGGTAGCCGAGCACGATCCCCAGTGAGGCGTAGGCGTTCTTCGCGCCGGAGAAGGAGGCGTTGATCCACGCGACCGGTTTCCGGTACATCGCCTCCGCGCCGACACTCCAGTCGAGCAGGTTCTTGAACGAGCCCGGTAGCGCGCCCGCGTATTCCGGTGTGCAGAACAGCACCGCGTCGGCCTCCTTCACCCTGCCGCGCAGGTCCGCGACCGCCGGAGGAAGTGGCTCGCGGTCGTCGTCGGGGTCGAAATGGGGGAGGTCGGTGAGCCCGTCGTAGTCGTCGACCACCACGGGGTCGGGTGCCACCGCCGCGACCGTGCGCAGCACCGCCGCGTTCGTGGAGCCGGATCGTGTGCTGCCACAGATCGTGAGCAGCTGGAACGTGGTCGTCATACCCCGATGCTAGGGAGTGGCGGACCCGGTGTGTTCAGGCGAACCGGTGGGCCACTTCCTGCCGCAGTACGCGGATGATCTGTCCGACGGCGGGCGGGTGCGGTCCGGGGAGACGGGCCAGGACGACCCGTCGGTGTTCGGCAGCGCCGCCCTGGACCTCGACCAGCCGGACGCCCGCCGGAATCGCGTCGGCCAGACCCGGGGGCACGGTGGTGATCCCGCAGCCCGCCGCCACCAGGTGGAGCTTGGTCAGCCAGTCACGGGCGGTGTGGGCGATGTGTGGCCGGCCCGGCACACCCGGCCACACCCCCATTCCTGGCTCGACGGCGCTCGACGGGCTCGCGATCCAGTCCTGGCCGGCCAGATCCTGTACGTCGACAACGCCTCCTGCCCCCAAGGCGCTGCCGGCGGGCACGGCGAGCAGCAGCGCGGTCTCGGCGAGAGTCAGGCATTCCAGGGCCGGAGTCTGTTCGTCCAGCGGCAGATAGGGCGGCCGGGAGCCGACGATGGCCAGATCGATCGTCCGCGCCCGCAACGCGCGCACGAGTGCCGGCGTCCCGGTCTCGCGTGTCGTGACCCTGATATCAGGGTGCGTGCGGCGCAGCGCGGCCAGAGCGCGCGGCAGGATCAGCGCGCCGGCGCTGGGGAACGTGCCAAGCCGTACGACGCCGCGCTCGGGCGGCAATCCCTTGAGCTCCCGCCCGGCCGCGGCCAACGCGTCCAGCGCCACCACAGCGTGCTGCAGCAGTGTCAGGCCTGCTGGGGTCAGGACGACACCTCCTGGCCGGCGGTCGAACAGCTTCAGCCCGGCGGACCGTTCCAGCGCGGCGACCTGCCGTGAGACCGCGGACTGGGTGTACCCGAGTTCCGTCGCCGCGGCGGTGAAGCTGCCGCGTTCGGCGACCTCGCGCAGCACTCGAAGGCCCGTCAGCGACGGCTCCATGACGTTCACGCATACATAGTATGCCAGACTTTCGCTGGCCGCATGGGCCCGTGGGGCATAACGTCGATGGTGCCGGTACCACCGGCGACCTCTGATTCCCTTATTCCTCAAGGAGTATGTCCATGCCGTTCGTCGAGATCTACCTTCGCAAGGGCAAGACGCCGGAATACCGCAAAGCGATTTCCACGGCGATCCACGAGTCGATGCGAGAGGTCTTCCAGATCCCCGAGGACGACTTCTTCCACGTCGTGCACAACCTGGAACCCGAGGACGTCTTGCACCCGCCGATGTTCTTCGGCCTCGAGCGCGGTCCCGACTCGGTGATCATCCGGATGACGTTCAACCACCGGCCCCCGGAACAGAAGGCCGCGTTGATCGAAGCCATCGCCGATCGCCTCGTGGCCACCGTGGGGATCCGCCGTCAGGACATCCTGATGACGATCCTGGAGACCGCCGCGGAGAACTGGTGGGCGCATGGCCGGACCATCGACCCCGAGACCGGCTTCGACACCCGGATGACCGCGGAGGCCATGGCAGCGGGCAAGGTCGACTGAACTCCGGCCCGCGGGGGAGTTTCTTTCGCCGGTGAGCCCGCCGCGCGGGCGGGCTCACCGGAAAGGACAAGCGCGTCAGCCCTTGGGCACCGCCGGGTAGGGCACGAAGGTGCTCGTGTTCTCGTCGACCGTCAGTTCTTTGCCGATGGTCGGGAACGCCCGCTGCGGGCAGGCCTGCCGGTCGCACACCTTGCAGCCCATGCCGATCGGGGTCGCGCCGTCGCGGTCGTCGAGGTCCAGCCCCGCCGAATAGACGAGCCGCCGGGCGTGCCGCAGTTCGCAACCCAGTCCGACGCTGAACATCTTGCCCGGGCTGCCGTAGCCGCCGATGTTGCGCGCGACGGTCCGCGCGATCCAGAAGTAGCTCTTGCCGTCGGGCAGGGTGGCGATCTGTGTGATGATCTTGCCGGGCGCGGTGAACGCCTCGTAGATGTTCCACAGTGGACACGCGCCGCCGACCCGCGAGAAGTGGAAACCGGCCGCGGACTGGCGTTTCGACATGTTCCCCGCCCGGTCCACCCGGACGAAGGAGAACGGCACACCCCGCATCTTGGGCCGTTGCAGGGTCGACAGGCGGTGGCACACCGTTTCGAACCCGACGCCGAAGTGATCGCACAGCCGCTCGATGTCGTAGCGGTAGCGCTCGGCGGTGGACAGGAAGGTGCGGTAGGGCAGGATCAGCGCGCCCGCGAAGTAGTTCGCCAGCCCCACGCGGGCGAGTGAGCGCGCGGCCTGACCGGAGAACGCCCACGAATCCGCCAGTTCCGTGATCAGGTCGTCGTATTCCAGCACCGCGATCTGGGATGCCATGCGGAACGCCCGTTGCCCGATCCGGAGGTTGGGCGCGAGCCGGAGCACCCGGGGAGAGCGCTCGTAGCGATGCTGTTGTCCGGTCGCCTCGTCGATCCCGTCGGTGGTGACCGTTACGCCGTAACGCTCGGTCAGACGCTCGAGGAGCGCGTGGTGCACGTTGCCACGGCGCAGGCCTATCTCCTCGGACATCCGCTCCGCGCGTTCGTCGAGTTCGGCCACGTAGTTCTCGCGCTCGTAGAAGAAGTCGCGGACCTCTTCGTGCGGAAGCGGCGCGGCGGCGCTGCCGTGCAGGCCCATGCCGTTCTCGGTGACGAGCGCGGCCGTGGCCTCCACCGCGGTGCGATAGTTGCGGTGCAGTTTGACCAGCGCCTGCGCGATCGCGGGGAGGTTCGTCGCCAGATCGGTCAGCTCACCATTGGTGACCTCCACGCCGAGGGCCTCGTCAAGCAGGACCTCCTTGACGTCGGCGACGAGCCGGGAGGTGTCGTTGCTGGCGAAGAACTCGGTGTCCACGCCGAACGCCTCGGTGATCCGGAGCAGGACCGGCACGGTCAGCGGACGCGAGTTGTGCTCGATCTGGTTGAGGTAGCTGGGGGAGATTTCCAGCAGACGGGCGAGATCGGCCTGGCTCATGCCCCGGTTTTCGCGAAGATGGCGCACCTTGGCACCGGCAAATGTCTTGTCCATGGGGGCATCCTCCGAAGATCTTCCGGTCCGAACCGATCAAGGAAACGGTTCAGTGGCGGCAGTTGCCAACTGCTCGTTCGCAACCTTCGCAATATGTTACGGAAGATTCGCATAAATTGGCAAATTGGAGCGGTAGCGGCCCCTGTGCAGGGCATGTCATGGTCGGGGTAGCCAAGGGAGTCATCGCAACATTCGCAAAGGTGGAGAAGTCGCATGGCAGAGCAGTTCGAGCGGGAAGCCAGGGAACTGGCCGCGAAGTGGGAAAGCGACCCCCGCTGGGCCGGTGTGAAGCGGTCCTACGACGCCGCCGACGTGATCAAGCTGCGCGGCAGTGTGGTCGAGGAGCACACGCTCGCCCGCCGCGGCGCCGAGAAGCTGTGGGACCTCCTGCACACCGAGGACTACGTCCACGCGCTCGGCGCGCTCACCGGGAACCAGGCGGTGCAGCAGGTGCGCGCCGGCCTCAAGGCGATCTACCTTTCCGGCTGGCAGGTCGCGGCCGACGCCAACCTGGCCGGGCAGACCTACCCTGACCAGAGCCTCTACCCGGCCAACTCGGTGCCGGCCGTGGTCCGCCGGATCAACAACGCGCTGGGCCGTGCCGACCAGATCAACTGGGCCGAGGGCAACACCGACATCGACTGGTACGCCCCCATCGTCGCCGACGCCGAAGCCGGCTTCGGCGGTCCGCTCAACGCCTTCGAGCTGATGAAGGGCATGATCGCGGCCGGTGCGGCGGGCGTGCACTGGGAGGACCAACTCGCGTCCGAGAAGAAGTGCGGTCACCTCGGCGGCAAGGTGCTCATCCCCACCAAGCAGCACGAGCGCACGCTGAACGCGGCCCGGCTGGCCGCCGACGTGCTCGACGTGCCGTCGCTGATCGTGGCCCGTACCGACGCTCAGGCCGCCACGCTGATCACCAGCGACGTCGACGAGCGCGACCGGAAGTACATCACCGGCGAGCGCACCTCCGAGGGTTTCTACAAGGTGCACAACGGAATCGACCCGTGCATCGACCGTGGTCTGGCCTACGCCGAGTACGCCGACCTGCTCTGGATGGAGACCTCCGAGCCCGACCTCGAGGTCGCCCGGAAGTTCGCCGAGGCGATCAAGGCGAAGTACCCGGACCAGATGCTGGCCTACAACTGCTCGCCGTCGTTCAACTGGCGGAAGCACCTCGACGACGCGACGATCGCGAAGTTCCAGCGCGAACTCGGCCACATGGGCTACAAGTTCCAGTTCATCACCCTGGCCGGCTTCCACGCCCTGAACTACTCGATGTTCGACCTCGCCAAGGGTTACGCGTCCGACGGCATGACCGCCTACGTCGACCTGCAGCAGCGCGAGTTCGCGGCGGAGGAGCGCGGCTACACCGCCACCAAGCACCAGCGCGAGGTCGGCACCGGCTGGTTCGACCTGGTGTCCACCGCGCTGAACCCGGAGAGCTCGACCACCGCGCTCACCGGTTCCACCGAAGAAGCCCAGTTCCACTGATCACGATCGACACAGTGCAGCGGCCGGGTCGTGAGTGGCGCTCGCCGCGTCCACTCACGACCCCCGACCAGCGGAAGGCCCGCCATGTCCCACACGTTCACGTCCCGTGTCCACATCACTGGTGAAGTCGCCGAGCGGTTCGGTGAGATTCTCACCCCGGCCGCGCTGGATTTCGTAGCGCGGCTGGACAACGCTTTCGCGGGCCGCAGGCGTGAGTTGCTCGACGCGCGGCGCCTCCGCCGGGAGGAACTGGCCGGGAGCGCGGATCCGCACGAGGTGTTCGGCTTCCGGCACGAGTCCCGCTGGATCCGCAACGATTCCTCATGGCACGTCGCGGCCCCCGCGTCCGGGCTCGAGGACCGCCGGGTGGAAATCGTCAGCGCGCCCAGCGACCGCGACGCGGCACTCGACGCGCTCAACTCCGGTGCGCGGTCCTGGATCGCGGACCTGGGCGAGGGGACGTCGCCGACCTGGCGCAACGTGATCGGCGGGCAGCTCACGCTGTTCGACGCGATCCGCCGCGACCTCACCTCGGCCTGGGACACGCGCCGGACGATCGGCGACCAGCCGGCCACCATCGTGGTCCGTCCGCGCGGCTGGCACATGGTGGAAAAGCATCTGCGCATCGACGGCCGTCCGGTTTCGGCGAGCCTGGTGGACTTCGGTCTCTACTTCTTCCACAACGCGCGTCAGTTGCTCGCGCGGGGCAGCGGCCCGTACTTCTGCCTGCCCGGCTTGGAAAGCCACCTCGAAGCGCGACTCTGGAACGACGTCTTCCTGCTGGCACAGCAGGAAATCGGCATTCCCCGCGGCAGCGTCCGGGCCACTGTGCCGATCGAGACGGTGCCCGCGGCCTTCGAGATGGAAGAGATCCTTTACGAGTTGCGCGAGCACGCCGCAGGGCTCGACCTCGCCCGGCCGGGCTATCTCTTCAGCGCCATCAAGACCTTCGGCGAACTCGGCGCGGACTACGTCCTGCCGGACAGCGACCAGGTGACCATGGACGCACCGTTCCTGCGTGCCTACACCGACCTGCTCGTGCGGACCTGCCACCGGCGAGGCGCGCAGGCGATGGGCGGGGTTTCTTCCAGTGACCCGGCGTCGGTCCGGGTGGAGAAGGAACGCGAGACCGTTGCCGGCTTCGACGGCTCCCGGGTGGCCGATCCCGCGCTGGTTCCCTTGTGCGAGGAGGTTTTCGACGACGTGCTCGGCGGCTGGCCCGACCAGCGGGGCAAACTGCGCGAAGACGTCGTGGTCTCCGCCGAGGACCTGTTGAACCTGGCGAGCACGGGCGGCGAGGTCACCGAGAACGGGCTGCGTGCCAACATCGCCCTCGCGCTGCGCTATGTGGATTCGTGGCTGCGCGGCACCGGAACCGCGGTGATCGCCGGTTCCGTCGCGGACGCCACGAGTGCGGAGACGGCGCGATGCCAGGTGTGGCAGTGGGTCCGCAACGGCACGAAGCTCGCCGACGGGACCGCGATCACGCCCGAGCTGGTGAGTGAGTTCCTGGACGAGGAACTCGCCTCGGCCGAAGGCGACCGTCTCGACGACGCGCGAGCGATCTTCGAAGAGACCGCCCTCGGTGAAAAGCTGCCCAGCTTCCTGACCACGGGCGCCTACGCGCGCTACCTCACGGACCTGCGTTAGAAGCCCCTCGAACCGGCGGTTTTCCGCTCCTGACCGGAAAACCGCCCTCCCGCGCCCGTGGTGGCCTTACGGGTGCGGACTTTCGGGCCCGGTGGGACTGCCCCCTCTCCCACCGGGCCCGTCGTCGTCCGCGGGAAGCGAAGCAAGGAGCGTTTACTACGGACTATTCGTAGTAAACGCTCCTTCTTCCAGTTCAGACGTAGGGCTCGAAGACGTTGCCGGTGGGGATCTTGGGACGGCCGAACTCGGCCGGACCGGCGAACCGGGTGCGGCGGTAGACCGCGGCCGTGGCGGCCGCGATCTGCACCCAGTCGAAGTCGGCGGCGAGGCGGGAGCGCGCGGTGCGGGCCCGGCGCCGGGCGGCCTGACGGTCGCGGAGCACGGCGTCCACGGCGGCGGTCAGGGACGGGACGTCTCCGGGGGTGAAGGCGAGACCCGTCACCCCGTCGATCACGACCTCGCCGAGTCCACCCGCGGTGGAGGCGACCAGCGGTGCCTCGGCGGCCGCGGCTTCCAGCGCGACGATGCCGAAGGGCTCGTAACGGCTGGGCAGCACGACGGAGTCCGCGGCGGCGAGCACCGCCCGCAGTTGCCGGTCGGGCAGGTGCCCGGCGAAGGTGACCGCGCGCCGGATGCGCAGTTTGCGTGCCTGCTCCACCAGTTCCTCGCGGTGGCGGCCCTGACCGGCCACTACCAGCCGGGTGCCGGGGTGCGTGCGCCGGATGTCCGGGAGCGCGGAGAGCAGGTCCTGCACCCCCTTCTCCCATTCGAGCCGGCCGAAGTACAGCAGCAGGGGCTCGCCGGACGGGGCATAGGTCGCCCGCGCGCGGGCGATCTCGTCGTCCGGGACCTGCCAGCCGCGTTCCTCGATGCCGTTGTGGATCACCGTGATGTCCTCGGCGGTGAGCTCGAACAGCCCGGCCACCTCGGCGCGCATCGCCTGGGAACAGGTGATCAACGCGTCCGATCGGTTGGCCAGCCACCACTCGACCGAGTGGACTTGCTGATTCAACGCCTGGGAGAGCCATCCCGAGTGGCGGCCTGCCTCCGTGGCGTGAATAGTGCCGACGAGCGGAGTCCGGGCCGATTCGGCCAAGGCGATGGAGGGGTGGGTGACCAGCCAGTCGTGCGCGTGCACGATCTCGGGCTGCCAGCTGCGGAGCAGTTCCAGGCCCGCGCGGATCATGGAATGTCCCATGGCCAGCGTCCACGCGACCAGATCACGTTCGAAGGTGACGTGGAGCGGGTCTTCGGCGACCCGGATGACGCGCACGCCGTCGACGGTCACGTCCGTGGTCGGGTGCGTGCTGGCGTCCGTGCCCGCGTCGTGCCGGCACAGCACGACCACCTCGTGCCCGTCCCGGACGAGGTGACGGGCCAGTGCGTGCACGTGGCGGGCGAGCCCGCCGACGACGACCGGCGGGTACTCCCAGGACAGCATCAGCACGCGCATGGCGGGAAGGTTACTCACAAGTCAACTTGGACCAGAACCTTCGGGAGAGCCTGACGACTCCGTTCGTGACATTGCTCACGGCCGTGGCGGTGCCGCTACGTCGCCGGACCACCGGCGTGTCGCGAAGCCACCGCGTCCACCGGCCTGAAACGACAGGGGAGAGGACAGGAGTGCGCAGGACGAGTGCGTGTTTCCGGGCGCGCGCCTTCGGAAGGCTGCCGAGGCGGGTGGCAGCCGTTATGGTCGGAGTCCTTATGGCATCGGCGGAGATCGCGCGAGCGAACGCGACGGACTGGGTGGCGAAGGCGGCGCCGTTGCCCACCCAATGGACGAACCAGGCAGGCCCGGGCAACGCGCTGCCCGACTATCCGCGGCCTCAGTTGACGCGGCGGGCCTGGCAGAACCTCAACGGCGTCTGGGAGTACCACGGCTCCGAAACCGGGGCGGCCCGGATCCTGGTCCCGTACCCGCCGGAATCGGCGCTGTCGGGCATCGGGCGGCACGACGACGTCATGACCTACCGCCGCACTTTCACCGTGCCGCCGGACTGGCGCGACGAGCACGTCCTCCTGCACTTCGGCGCGGTGGACCAGACCGCGACCGTCTGGGTGAACGGGCGCGAGGTCGCCACCCACCGTGGTGGTTTCACCGAGTTCTCGGCCGACATCACGTCGGCGCTGAAACCCGGTGGCGAACAGGAGATCGTGGTCCGCGCGGAGGATCACGACGAGGCCGCGCCGTTCGCGGTGGGCAAGCAGCGCGCGAAGCCCGGCGGCATCTTCTACACCGGTTCGTCGGGCATCTGGCAGACCGTCTGGCTCGAACCGGTTCCCGCCGTGCATCTCGACAAGCTGGACATCGTCGGCGACCTCACCGGTTTCACCGTCACGCCAAGGGTTTCCGGCGGGGACGGACAGGTGGAGGTCGTGGTGCACGACGCCCAGGGCACCGAGGTGACCAGGGCGAGCGGGCAGGCCGGGCAGCCGCTCCGCCTCACGGTCGCGCGGCCGCACCTGTGGACCCCGGACGACCCGTACCTCTACGCCATCTCCGCCCGTCTGACCGGTCAGGACGCCGGAAAGACCGACGAAGTGCGCTCCTATGGCGGGCTGCGCACGGTGAGTCTCGTCGCCGACACCCTTGGCAGGCCGCGCATCGCGCTCAACGGCCGGATCACCTTTTTGCACGGCCCGTTGGACCAGGGATTCTGGCCGGACGGGCTGCACACCGCGCCGACCGACGAAGCGCTGCGATCCGACCTGGACAAGATCAAGGAACTGGGTTTCAACTTCGTCCGCAAGCACGTCAAGGTGGAGCCCGCCCGCTGGTACCACTGGGCGGACCGGCTGGGCCTCCTGGTGTTCCAGGACATGCCCTCGCCGCGGTTCGGGCCGGACGGTTCGCCTCCCCGGGACGGTAAGGCCGACTTCGAGGCCGAGTTGACCGCGATGATCGGCCAGCTGGCCAACGCACCGTCGATCATCGGCTGGGTGCCCTTCAACGAGGGATGGGGTGAGTACGACACCGTCCGCATCGCCCGGGCCGTCAAGGCCGCCGACCCGACCCGGCTGGTGGACGCCAACAGCGGGGTCAACTGCTGTTACTCCCATCCCGATTCGGGCGCGGGCGACCTCTACGACGACCACACCTATGTCGGGCCGGGACGCTCAGCCGTGCGGGACGCGCGGGCGGTCATCGACGGCGAGTACGGCGGTCTCGGACTGGTGGTGGCCGGGCATTCCTGGCCGGGCGAACCGCAGGCGTACGAGATGACCACAAGTCCGGCGCAGCTGACCGAGCGATATGTCGAGGTGAGCCGCGAGCTGGAGACCCTGGCCCGCGACGAGGGGCTGTCGGGCGCGATCTACACCCAGATCACGGACGTGGAGAACGAGGTCAACGGTTTCCTCACCTACGACCGGCGCGTGGAGAAGCTCGACTTCGCGGTCGCGGCACGGCACAACCGTGCGGTCATCGCCGCCGGATCCCAGTAGTTCAGGGCCGCAAGCCGCGGGCATCGATGTGGCCGAACGGGCTGTCCTCGGCCAGCAACCGGTCGACATAGTCGCGTGCGTCCGGCCGGAGAGGCCCGCCCTCGCGCAGAAGCGTGGCGACGCGGTCGAAGTGTTCGGTGTGCCCGCGCGCCCGCCTGCGCGCGTAGTCGGCGGCCGAATCCTTCGTCACCATGAAGGCCCAGTCGCTCGACAACGCCAGCATCGCCTCGCTCACCGCCAGCTCCCGCACCGTTTTCGATGAAGCAAGGGCTGTTTGCTGCGGACTATTCGTAGTAAACGCCCCTTGCTCCGAAACGAGAGCGAGGAGGCGTTGCTGGAGGGAGGTGTTGGCCTCGACCATGTCGGCCACCTTCTCGCCGTCCCAGACGCGCCAGTCCTTGCCGGAGCCCCACGAGGAGGCGGGGACGTCGGCGGGCGCGCCGAGGTGACCGGCTTCGAGCGCGCCACGCAAGGTGGTGACCCGGACGCCGGCCTCCGGCAGGGCGCGCAGGATGCCCTCCAGCCAGGCCGGGCCCTCGTGCCACCAATGGCCGAAGAGTTCGGTGTCGTAGGCGGCCACGACGAGGGATTCCCGCCCGTGCCGGGCTCGAAGCGACCGCAACCGGGTCACCACGGTGTCCACGAAGTCCTTGACATGCAGGCGAAGCGTGTCCGCCGCGAGCGAAGGTTCGTAGGGAGCCTTGTCGGGCGGGGCCACCTTGCGGCCGGTGACCCGTGACGGTTTGAGGCCGACCTCGTGGTCCCAGGTGTGAAAATCGCGGTAACTGGCGTGCCCGGGGTAGCCGTCCTTCGGCGACCAGACGCGGTAGGTGACTTCGAGGTCCCGCCCGAAGCACACGACGTCGGAAGAGCCGACGGTGCGCGCGGCGGAGGTGTCGCCGTGCAACGACGGGCCGTCGACGAGAAACCGCCGCACGCCGGCCGCGGCGTAACCGTCCTCCATCCCCGGTGCGTAACCACATTCCGGCGCCCAGATGCCCTCGGGCCGGTGACCGGTCCGCAGCGCGGTGTCCTCCAGTCCGGTGTGCAGCGCGAACGAGCGGATCCTCGGATCCAGCAGCGGCTGGAAGGGGTGGGTCAGCGGGCCGCCGAGCAGTTCGACCACCGACGCGTCGACAAGGGGCCGCAGCACCGGTGAGAACCCGTGCCGCCATCGGGTCTCGAACTCTTCGGTCGCGCGGATCGCGGCCCGGTGTTCGGCCGCGGCCAGTTCGCGCAACACCGGGTCCGTGCGCCACAACGTGCTCGCGTGCAGGGCGCGGACCTGCCAGTGTCCGAGCCAGTCGTGGAACGAGCGCAGGCAGTACGGGTCGTCGAGCTGGGCGGCCAGCACAGGCGTCACGCCGAGCGTGAGCACGTCCCGCCTGCCTTCGTCGGCGAAGCGGCGCAGCAGGTCCACCACCGGCAGATACGAATGCGCCCACGCCTGGTAAAGCCACTCTTCGCCGACAGGCCAGGAACCCTGGTGAGCCAGCCAGGGCAGATGACTGTGCAGGACAAGGCAGAACGTGCCCTCGTACTCGGACGGGGCCGTCACGGCGCCACCGCCACCGCGATGAGGTCGAGGCTGGCATCGAGGTGGTCACCGTGGATTTCGAAATCGTCGGCCACGATGCCCGCGACATCGGCGAGCAGCTCGGCCGGCCACGACGCCTGCCCCGGCAGCGAACCCATCACGACCTCCAGCTGGGCGTCGATGATCGAGCCACCGTAACGCTCGTCCAGCGCGCGCAGGCGCGGACCGTGGTGCAGGCCCTGCAGCGACTCGACGGCGAACCCCGCGTCCGTGACCAGTTCGTCCAGTTCGGACGGTGAGAGTTCCCTGGTGTGATAGGGATTCAACGGAGTCGGCGAGTCGGGGGTGAAGGTGAGCCGGTTGGGCGTGGTGATCACCGCCCGCCCGCCCGGCCGCAGCACCCGCAGGCACTCGGTGAGGAAACCGGCCTGGTCCCACAGGTGCTCGAGTACCTGGAAGCTCGCCACGACGTCCACAGTGGACGAAATGAGCGGCAGTCCGGCGAGGTTGCCCCGTAGCGTGCACAGTCGCGGATAACGCCGTGCCACGTGCTCGGTCGTCGCCTCGTCGTAGTCGAGGGCGAGGACACGGGTGGCGCCCTCGGCGATCAGATTCGCGCCATAGCCCTCACCACATCCCGCCTCCAGCACCGTCGCGCCCGCACACCGGGGCGCCAGTGCCAGGTACGCCGCTTCGTGGCGCCGGAACCAGTAGTTCTCCTCGGGAATACCGGGGACGGTCCGTTCGCCGGTCAGATGCAGCGCTTCGGATGAGGTGGTCACGCCGCTGACCTTAACCGGTGCCCGCACCGCGGATCGCGCGCCGTTGACCACAGCCGGGCCGGAGCCCGGACCTCGCGAACAGGGCTTACGGCCATTTCCTGAGGATTACCAGCCACGACGAAGCGTCGACGTGGAATTCGGGCACCGGGCTGCCGCCGCGAGCCATCGCGGAGCGGATCCGCCAGATTCCGCGGCCGAACCGGTTGACGTAGCCCAGGGCCTTCATCGCCCTGGCCAGCCCGGGATTGCGGTAGTCGGTGACGCGGTCGAAGTTGTCCGGGCGGACCTGGCCGTAGGGGCCGCCCGGGTTGGTCACCTCGATCCGGTCGTCGAACCAGGCGATCCGGACCGGTGCGAAGGAGTTCTCGTAGTCCCGGTGCATGATCGCGTTCATGCACGTTTCCCGCAGCGCCTCCGGCGGATAGTCGGGGACCTGCTCTTCGCGGAAGCCGTCGCTCTCGGCGAGTCGCGTGCGCAGGTGGCCGGCCAGCAGCGCGCTCAGCCGCGCGGCGGTGCCGACCACGTTGCCGCGCAACTCGTGCTGGTCCACCACCGGGGCGTCGAGGTCGACCCCCTGGTAACGGACGAACTGGAGGTACGCGCCGGGCACGTGGGCGCTGGGATCCTTGCCGACGGCGAGCACGCCAAGCCCGGTCGGCGTTCCGGCCGGCGTGGTCAGCCGCAGCCACGCGAGATCGGCCCCGACCGGCCGGTTGTCGTCCAGGGCCTCGGCGGCGGCGAAGGCGGGCAGGTAGGTGCCGCGAAAGAGATGGAGATCGAGATCGCTGTCGTCCGCCGTCAGTACGGGCCTGGCGTCGAAAGCGGCCTTCGTGAACCGCCCGGCCTCGGCGAGCAGGCGCTGGTCCGCGCTCGTCTCCTCGGACGGGGGCGTGATCGTGTGCACCGAACGGCTCCTTCCGCTAGTGCTAACGGCGCCACCCTATCGAGTGACCAAACACACGTCTGAGTGCCCGTCCTTGAACGCGCCCACCCGACCTTGTGGCCAGGGCTCTCGTTCGGTGTCTACGTCACGGTTTGCTGGTAGGGAGCCCTGCCCCCAAGATCGGGTACCTTCGGATGGCGCGTTCGGTACTCACCTGACCAGGCAATTCACGATTTGCAGACGGTCTCTTACACCGGAGCCACCGTGATGCTCAGGGCTCCCGGCCCGACGTGCGCGCCGATCACGGTGCTGGCCTCGACCACCATGATGTCCCGCACCCTGGGGACGTAGGTCTTCAACTCCTGGACCAGCTTCAACTCGCGCGGGCCCTTGAACCAGGAGGAGACGGCCAGATCGACTTGTCTGCCCCCGGCCTTCTTGATCGCCAGGTCGAGCAGTTTGCCCATCGCGCGGTGTTGACCCGGCACCCGCGAGAGCGGCTTGACTTCGCCGGAGGCCACGGTGAGCAGTGGTTTGATGGAAAACGCGGTGCCGAGCATGGCGGAGGCCGCGCCGATCCTGCCGCCGCGCCGCAGGTATTCGAGGGTGTCCACGAACAGTAGTTCGGAGCTGTTGGCGAACCGGTCGTGCGCGGCCTGGATGGTGCGGTCGACGCCGGCGCCCGCCTGCGCCGCCCGCGCGGCCGACAGTACGGCGTAGCCCAGGCTCATCCCCGTGGTCCGGCTGTCCAGGATGTAGACCGGGATCCGCACGCCCTGGGCCGCCTCCCGCGCGGAGTCGACCGTCTTGGACAGGCGTTCGGACAGATGCAGGCTGACGATCGCGGCCGCGCCCTCCATGACCGCGTCCTGGTAGGTCCAGAAGAAGGCGCCCGGGTCCGGGGGAGAGGTCGACACATGCTTCCCGGCTTTGAGGGAACCGGCGATCTCCCCGCGGTCCCACCGGTTCTCATCATCGATGCGGTCGTCCATGACGATCTGTACCTGGACGACCTTGACACCCCACTGACGGACGAGGTGATCGGGAATGGAGGCGGTCGAGTCGGTCACGACCGCAACATGGTTCGCCATGGCGTTCGAGGTTAGCCCGAAAGGCGCAACAGGCGCACCCCATCCCGGGCAGAACCTACCAGAAAGTAGATGATATTAGCTTCAGGAAACGGGACGATCGTCCCGGTAAGTCGGCGATCCAGGTGAATGCGGTCACCTCACCGAGCCGTCTTCGGCGAACTTCCCTACGCTACCGGCCAGTAGAGCTGGTTATCCGGGAGGTCGAAGGGGACCCATGACGAACATTGTTGTCCTGGTCAAGCAGGTGCCGGACACCTATTCGGAGCGCAAGCTGACCGACACCGACCACACGCTCGACCGCGAGTCCGCGGACGCCGTGCTCGACGAGATCAACGAGCGCGCCGTCGAGGAAGCGCTCAAGATCAAGGAAGCCGGCGAGGGCGAGGTCACGGTGATCTCGATGGGCCCCGCCCGCGTCACCGACGCCATCCGCAAGGCGCTGTCGATGGGCGCCGACAAGGCCATCCACGTCTCCGACGAGGCGCTCGCGGGCTCGGACCTGATCGCCACGGCCAAGGTTCTGGCCGCCGCCATCGGCAAGGTCGAAGGCTACGACCTGGTCATCGCGGGCAACGAGGCGTCCGACGGCCGCGGCGGTGCCGTGCCCGCGGTGGTGGCCGAACTGCTCGGCCTGCCGCAGCTCACCCACCTGCGTGAGCTCACGGTCGACGGCGGTGTGGTCAAGGGCGTGCGCGAGACCGACGACGGGCGTACTTCGCTGGAGGCGAACCTGCCCGCGCTGGTCAGCGTCAGCGAGAAGATCAACGAGCCGCGCTACCCGTCCTTCAAGGGCATCATGGCCGCGAAGAAGAAGCCGGTCGAGACGCTCACCATCGCCGACCTCGGCATCGACGCGTCGGAGGTCGGTCTCGGCAACGCCTGGTCGGCGGTGGACGAGGCCGCGCCCAAGCCGCCTCGCGAGGCCGGTCAGCGTGTCGAGGACGACGGTGACGGTGGCGTGAAGGCCGCCGAGTACCTGGTCGGCCAGAAGTTAATTTGAGCCGACCACCCTCGAACAGTGAGGCGCATGGTCAGGCGATCGGCAACGCGCCGTCCGAAGGTACCCGATCTCGGGGGCAGGGCTCCCCTCAGCGACGACGAGCGGTAGCCACCCAAGCGGAGCCCTGGCCACGAGATCGGGTGGGCGCGTTCAAAAAGACTCTGAGACTGAGGAGAATTTCAATGGCTGAGGTTCTGGTTCTCGTCGACCACATCGACGGCGAGCTGAAGAAGGTCACCGCCGAGTTGCTCACCGCCGCGCGCGAGCTGGGTGAGCCCTCCGCGGTCGTGGTCGGCGCGCCCGGCACGACGAGCAAGCTGAAGGAGTCGCTGGCCTCCTACGGCGCGGCGAAGGTCTACGTGGCCGAGTCCGAGGATGCCGCGGGTTACCTGGTGACTCCGAAGGTGGACGCGCTGGCCACGCTGGCGGAGCGCTCCGCGCCCGCCGCCGTGCTGGTCTCCGCGGGCGCCGAGGGCAAGGAGGTGTCCGGCCGCCTGGCCGTACGCCTGGGCGGCGGCCTGCTGGTGGACGTCGTGGGCGTGCACTCCGACGGTGGTGCGGACCACTCCGTCTTCGGTGGCGCCTACACGGTGAAGGCGCACTCCACCAAGGGAGTTCCGGTCATCTCGGTGCGGCCCGGTGCCGTCGAGGCGGTGGCCGCCGACGGTGCGGCGGCCGAGGAGACCGTGGAGCTTCCCGCGATCGACCCGGCGAAGTCGGCCAAGATCACCAGCGTCGAGCCCGTCGTCGGTGGCGAACGGCCCGAGCTCACCGAGGCTTCGGTCGTGGTGTCCGGTGGCCGCGGCGTCGGTTCGGCCGAGAAGTTCGAGGTCGTGGAGAAGCTGGCCGACTCGCTCGGCGCCGCTGTCGGCGCCTCGCGGGCGGCGGTCGACTCCGGCTACTACCCGGCCCAGTTCCAGGTCGGCCAGACCGGTAAGACGGTGTCCCCGCAGCTCTACATCGCGCTGGGCATTTCGGGTGCGATCCAGCACCGGGCCGGTATGCAGACCTCGAAGACGATCATCGCGGTGAACAAGGACCCGGAGGCGCCGATCTTCGACATCGCCGACTTCGGTGTGGTCGGCGACCTGTTCAAGGTCGCCCCCCAGCTCACCGAGGAGATCACCAAGCGCAAGGGCTGAATTCTCACGGCACGGTGAAAAGGGCGGTCCCTCCGGTTTCTTCCGGAGAGTCCGCCCTTTTCCGTTCACCAGGCATGCATTAAGTGGTCACCGGTTGGGCCTCCCGGGGGTCGCCCACGCTGGAGTACACCAGTAGTCATGACGCGGTCACAGGTACTGGTCAGCACCGATCCGGGTGGCACGCACGCGCCCCGGTACTCCCTTCTCGTCGCCTCCGACAGCGCGGAAGTCCTTGCCGCGCAACGGCTCCGGCATCTGGTGTTCGCCGAGGAGATGCACGCGAAACTGGATTCCCTTGTGGACGGTATCGACGCCGACCGGTTCGACGAGTACTGCGACCATCTCGTCGTGCGGGACGACAACACGGGCGAGATCGTCGGCACCTACCGGATGCTCCCGCCGGACCGCGCGGCCGCGGCGGGCGGGTTGTACGCCGACACCGAGTTCGACCTCACCGCGCTCGACGGACTGCGCGGATCGCTGGTGGAGACCGGCCGTTCGTGCGTGCATCCCGACCACCGCAGCGGTGCCGTGGTGAGCCTGGTGTGGGCCGGGCTGGCCCGCTACATGCTCCTCGCGGGTCACCGCTATCTCGGCGGTTGCGCGTCGGTACCGCTCGACGACGCGGGCATGTGCGCGGCCGGGGTCTGGGATCTCGTCCGTGCCAAGCACTACGCCCCCGAGAACCAGCGCGTTTCGCCCCGGCGTCCTTGGCACGCCGACGAAATCGCCCGCCCGGCCCGGCCCGTGCTGCCACCGCTGCTGAAGGGCTACACGCGGTTGGGCGCGAAGGTGTGCGGACCGCCCGCGCACGACCCCGATTTCGGTGTCGCCGACTTCTTCACGCTGCTCGACCTGCAGCATGTCGACGAGCGCTACCTGAAGTTCTTCCTCGGGATCCAGCTGTGACACGCCACGCTTGGATGCCGGTTTCGCCGTGTGGCGCGGCCTGCCTGAGCCCGGGGGCGCCCGCCGTCGGACGGCTCCGCCGTGTCCTGCGCGCCTGCGCGGCGGTCGGTGTGGTGCCGGCCGCCCTCGCCGTCCTCCCGGTCCTGCCGCTGCTGCGGGGCCGCGCCAGGGAAGCCTTGATACGACTGGTTTTCCGGAGTGTGCTGCGGGCCTTCGGCGTCCGGCTGGTGGTGCACGGCGGAGACGAGTTCGCCGCCGCGTCCGCCGGCCGCGGCGCGCTCGTGGTCAACAACCACATCTCGTGGCTGGACATCGTGGCGATCAACGCGGTGCGGCCGATGCGGGCGCTGGCCAAGCGCGAGATCGCGGAGTGGCCGGTGCTCGGCGGGCTGGTCGCGCGGGGCGGCAGCATCTTCCTGGACCGGGAAAGGCTTTCCACGCTTCCCGCGACGATGGCGGAGTTGACCGGCGCGCTGCGAGGCGGGTCCCTGGTGAGCGTCACGCCCGAGGGGACGACGTTCTGCGGCCGGGCCTCTGGCCGGTTCGCCACGGCCACCTTCCAGGCCGCCATCGACGGCGGTGTGCCGGTGCGCCCGATAGCCCTGCGCTACCGGCTCTCCGGCGGCCGGGAGACCACCGAGCCCGCCTTCATCGGCCCGGAGTCGCTGATCGAATCGGTGCGGCGGGTCATCCGGTTGCGCGGACTGGTGCTGGAGATGTTCGTGTGTGACGAGATCGCCCCGGGCCGCGCCGCGAACCGGCGGGAACTGGCGGACCTGGCGCAAGCGGCCGTGCACAGCGCGCTGGGCACGGATTCGCACTCCACCGCCCGGCCCACCGCGGAGCCGGTTCCGGCCGCGCTGGAGGTGGCTTGACCCCACCTCGACGGGCACGCTCGGCGTGACGGTTACGACGTCCTTCACACCGGGTGCGTCACAGCACGGTGGCCACGCGCGGGTGAACCCCGACGGTCTACTCTGGTAGAGAAATGACTTACCTCGACCACGCGGCGACCACCCCGATGTCGCCGGAGGCCATCGCGGCGATGAGCGAGGCGCTGTCCACCGTGGGCAACGCCTCGTCGCTGCATTCCTCCGGGCGCCGGGCGCGCCGGGTGGTCGAGGAGAGCCGCGAGGCCATCGCGGCCGCGCTGAATGCCCGGCCGTCCGAGGTAATTTTCACCGCGGGCGGGACGGAGAGCGACAATCTGGCCGTCAAGGGCATCTACTGGGCCCGCAAGAACGCCGATCCGGCGCGTCGCCGGATTCTGGCCAGCGGGGTGGAGCATCACGCCGTGCTCGACGCGGTGCAGTGGCTCGCCGCGCGCGCCGACGCGAGCGTGACCTGGCTCGACGTGGACGAGTACGGTCGCGTGCTGCCCGAGACCCTGCGGAAGGCGATCGAGCAGGACCCGGCCGACGTGGCGCTGGTGACCGTCATGTGGGCCAACAACGAGGTCGGCACGGTCAACCCGATGCCCGAACTGGCCGCGGTGTGCGCCGAACACGAAATCCCGCTGCACACCGACGCCGTGCAGGCGGTCGGCGCGGTCCCGATCGACTTCTCCGCCAGCGGCGTGAACGCGCTGACGCTCACCGGGCACAAACTCGGCGGCCCGTACGGGATCGGCGCGCTGTTGCTCGGCCGGGACACGCCGTGCGTCCCGCTGCTGCACGGCGGCGGGCAGGAGCGTGACGTCCGTTCCGGCACCCTCGACGTTCCCGCGATCCGCGCGTTCGCCACCGCGGTGGAAGCCGCGGTGGCGCACCCGCAGGACCGCATCCAGGCCTTGCGGGACGGGCTTGTCGAGGCCGTGCTGCGCGAGGTGCCCGACGCGATCCTCAACGGGGCTCCGCTCGGTGAAGGGCGCCTGCCCGGCAACGCGCATTTCACCTTTCCGGGGTGCGCGGGTGACAGCCTCCTGATGTTGCTCGACGCCAAGGGAATCGAGTGCTCCACCGGCTCGGCCTGCACGGCCGGGGTCGCCGAGCCGAGTCACGTGCTCCTCGCGATGGGCGCCGACGCCACTTCGGCGCGGTGCTCACTGCGGTTCTCCCTCGGCCATACGTCCACTCAGGACGATGTCGACGCGCTCGCGCGCGAGATCGGCGGTGTCGTCGCCCGGGCCCGGCAGGCCGGCCTGACCGGAATGCGGAAGACCCAGGAGGTGTGATGCGGGTACTCGCGGCGATGAGCGGGGGAGTGGACTCGGCGGTGGCAGCGGCACGCGCCGTGGAAGCCGGGCACGAGGTCATCGGGGTCCACCTCGCGCTGTCCGCCAAGCCCGGGACGTTGCGCACAGGAGCCCGCGGCTGCTGCACGATCGAGGATTCACGGGACGCGCGCAGGGCGGCGGACATTCTCGGGATTCCGTTCTACGTCTGGGATTTCGCCGAGCGGTTCACCGAGGAGGTCGTCGAGACCTTCGTCGGCGAGTACGCCGCGGGCCGCACCCCGAATCCGTGCGTCACGTGCAACGAGAAGATCAAGTTCGAGGCGCTGCTGGACAAGGCGATGGCCCTCGGCTTCGACGCGGTGGCCACCGGCCACTACGCTCGTCTATCCATTGTGGACGGTGTTCCGGAGCTTCGCCGTGCCGCCGACGAGGACAAGGATCAGTCCTATGTGCTCGCTTCGCTGACCTCGGAGCAGCTCGCGCACGCCCTGTTCCCGCTGGGTGATTCGCACAAGCCGGAGGTGCGCGCGGAGGCCGAGCGGCGTGGACTGGCCGTGGCGCGCAAGCCCGACAGCCACGACATCTGCTTCATTCCCGACGGCGACACCAAGAAGTTCCTGGAAAAGAAGCTGGGTGAACGTCCCGGCGAACTGGTCGACGCCGAGACCGGAGCCGTGCTCGGCCGGCATACCGGCGTGCACGGTTTCACCGTCGGGCAGCGCAAGGGCCTCGGCATCGAAGCGCCCGCGCCGGACGGGCGGCCGCGTTACGTGCTCTCGCTGGAGCCGGTGTCGGGCACGGTGAAGGTCGGTTCCGCCGACCGGCTCGCGGTCACCGAAATTCGCGGGGATCGCCCGATCTGGCCCGGGGAGCGTCCACCGGCGAGCCCGGCCGAATGCGTGGTTCAGGTCCGTGCGCACGGCGGCACCGCCGATGCCGTGGCCGAGACCGATTCCGCCGGGGTGCGCATCCGGTTGCGTGAGCCGCTGCGCGGCGTCGCGCCCGGGCAGGTCGTCGTGCTCTACCGTCCGGACCGGGGCGGGGACCTGGTGCTCGGCAGCGCCAAGATCGCCGCGACCGCCTGAGCGATTCGTCTTTCTCCGCGCCGCCGCGTGGGGATCACCTTTGATTTCCCGTCTTTCTCCGTGCTCGGAAGTCTGGCCTGTCTCTGGCTAGGATGCTAGCTTTCTAGGGTGGGCGACGAGGACGTGAAGCAGTTCAACGTGTACCTGCCGATCGGACTGATCAAGAAGGTGAAGCATCACGCCATCGAGGAGGGTCAGTCGCTCTCCGCGGTGGTCGCCGACGCGCTCCGCGCCTACCTCGGTGAGACCGGGGGCGCTCGCAAACTCGCTGAAGAAGAGGAGTGACATGACCACCCAAGGGATCGAGGCCGTTTTTCTGGAGACCCACAACTGGGGCAAGGCCGCGCAGTTCTTTCAGGCACTGGGTTTCGGGCTCGAATTCGAGACCGACCACAACTCCGGTCAACTCCGCAACGGTGATGGTCCGTCCGTGTTCATCGCCGAGATCCCCGAGGACCGGGAACCGGGGGCGCGGATCGTGCTGAAAGTAGCCGACGAGGAGACTTTCCGCCCCGATCCGGCCGTCGAGGTGGTCAGCCCGTTCGAGGACACGCATTACGGGACAAGGGAAATGACGGTCCGCGACCCGGACGGGAGGGTCTGGATTCTCCAGGCTCCGGGCAAGAGCTGATGACTGCCGAACGAGACGAGGTGCCGGACAGTACCGCGCTCCGGGTGGCGCTCTGGCGGGCGATGCACGTCCAGGTCGACGCGCCGCCACACGTGCTCCGAGACGACATCGGTCTCCGATTGGCCGACCCGGACGAGCGATGGCGTCACCGTCCGGACATGGACCCCGAAACCACCAGCGGGTTCCGGGCCGCCATCGTGGCCCGTGCTCGTTTCCTCGACGACCTGGTCCTCGATCGGGCCGCCCGCGGCGTCACCCAGTACGTCGTGCTCGGGGCCGGGCTGGACACCTTTGCCCAGCGGCACCCGGAACAGGCGGGCCTTCGGGTCTTCGAGGTCGATCAGCCCGGCCCCCAGGCCTGGAAGCGCCGACGCCTGATCGAACTCGGGTTCGGTGTGCCCGGCCGCCTGCGACTGGTGCCGGCCGATTTCGAGACGAGCGGGCAGTGGTGGGAACGGTTGTGCGCCGCCGGTTTCGATCCCGGCCTTCCGGCGGTGGTCTCGTCCACCGGCGTCGCCCCGTATCTCACGAAAAAGGCCACCGCGGAAACCTTGCGCGTCCTGGCCGGGCTCGCGCCGGGCTCGACGTTCGTGATGTCGTTCCTGCTGCCGATCGAGCTCGTCGACGCGGCCGACCGTCCGGGGCTGCTCGCGGCGGAGCAGGGCGCCCGCGCGGCGGGCACACCGTTCATCGGCTTCTCCACACCGGCCGAAATGCTGGAACTGGCCCGTCGAGCGGGTTTCGCCGACGTTCGCCATGTGCCGGGGACGGAACTGGCCGACCGTTATTTCGCCGGTCGCGCCGACGGTCTGCGCCCCTCGACGGGCGAGGACCTGCTACTGGTCACCACCTGACGCCGGTGGCGGCGCCGCCGCCAAGCCGTAGAGCAGGGGCAGGAAGATCTCGTCGACGATTTCACCGATCGTCTCCGGGGCCAGGACGGTGTTGTCGCACAAGGTCAGTTCGTTGCGAATCAGGTCGAGCGGCATCCGGGTGGCGCGTGCGGGTACGTCGACGGGCGGGAATTCGCCGCGTTCGACGGCGCGTGCCACCAGTTGCTGGATCGCGCCCGACAACGGGGATGCCTCGCGGAGTTGTTCACGCAGCGCCCCGGCGACCTCGGGATGCCGGAACGCCTCGCCCATCACCCCCGCGATCACCTCGCTGATCATGCCTTGCATCCGCGTCGCGACGAGGGTGAACAGGGCGATCAGGTCGGACCGGAGGTTGCCGGTGTCGGGCAGCTTCTGTGGTCTGGGCACGTGCTGCTGCCAGGCCGCGAGCATGAGCTTCGCGCGGTTCGGCCAGCGCCGGTAGATCACCGGCTTGCTGGTCGCCGCGCGGGCCGCGACGGCCTCGATCGTGAACGCGGAATAGCCGACCTCGGTCAACTCTTCCCACGCGGCGTCGAGAATCGCCCGTTCGAGTTCTTCTCCCCGGCGCCGTGTCTTGGGCTCCAAACCGTCCCCTTACTGTACTTTCAGCACCATTCCGAGGCATGGCCACGGCGGAACGGCTGTCTGCCGGCAGGTCGTCCGCCGACCACGTCCGCTGTTCCCGGCCGGATTGGTAAAATACGTTGCGTATCTTAACTGGGAAGCCTACTCTTCCAGTTTAGATACGCTCCGTTTCTTCCAGGGGGTCCTCGTTGCTGAGCCGCTTGCTGCGCACCTACGCGCGCCCGTACCGGGCCGAGCTCACCGCTGTGCTCGTCCTGCAGTTCATCGGCACCATCGCATCGCTGTACCTGCCCAGTCTCAACGCCGACATCATCGACTTCGGCGTCGCCAGGGGGAACACCGGTTACATCCTGTCCACCGGCGGCTGGATGCTGTCCGTCACGCTGTTGCAGATCGTCTGCTCGGTCGGCGCGGTCTACTTCGGGGCTCGCGCGGCGATGGGCTTCGGGCGTGACGTCCGGTCCGCCATCTTCCACCGGGTCGGGACGTTCTCCGCCCGCGAGGTGGCGAGCTTCGGTGCGCCGTCCCTGATCACCCGCACGACCAACGACGTCCAGCAGGTCCAGCAGCTGGTGGTGCTGTTCTGCACGCTGTTCGTCGCCGCGCCGATCATGTGCGGCGGCGGGATCGTGATGGCCCTGCGGGAGGATGTCGGGCTGTCCTGGCTGCTGCTGGTCTGCGTGCCGGCGCTGGTGCTGGCCGTCGGGCTGATCGTGATCAGGATGGTGCCCCAGTTCCGCCGGATGCAGGAGCGGATCGACCACGTCAACCGGGTGCTGCGCGAGCAGTTGTCCGGCATCCGGGTGGTGCGCGCCTTCGTCCGTGAGCCCTACGAGACCCGGCGCTTCGCCGACGCGAACACCACGCTCACCGGCACCGCGCTGCGGGTCGGGCGGCTCCAGGCGCTGATCTTCCCGACCGTCATGCTGATCCTCAACGTTTCCAGCGTGGCGGTGCTGTGGTTCGGCGCGCATCGCGTCGACGCGGGGGAGATGCAGATCGGCGCGCTGACCGCGTTCCTGGCCTACCTGCTGCAGATCCTCATGGCGGTGATGATGGCGACGTTCATCGCGACCATGATCCCGCGTGCCGCCGTCTGTGCCGAGCGGATCCAGGAGGTGCTGCGGACCGAGTCGTCGGTCGGTCCGCCCGAGGCGCCGGTCACCGAGCTGAAACCCCACGCCGAGCTGGAGTTCCGGGGGGTCGAATTCCGCTATCCCGGCGCGGCCGATCCGGTGCTGCGCGGCATCTCCTTCCGCGCGGAGGCGGGCAAGACCACGGCGATCATCGGGAGCACCGGGTCGGGCAAGTCGACCCTGCTCTCCCTGGTCCCCCGCCTGATCGACGTGACCGGGGGAGCTGTGCTGGTCGGCGGCACCGACGTGCGCGAACTGGCGCCCGAGACGCTGTGGAGCCGGATCGGCCTGGTGCCGCAGCAGCCGTACCTGTTCACCGGGACGGTGGCGAGCAACCTCCGCTACGGGAATCCGGACGCCACCGACGAAGAACTGTGGGAGGCGCTGGAGGTCGCGCAGGCCCGCGACTTCGTCGCGGAAATGGCGGGCGGCCTCGAAGCGTCGATCGCCCAGGGCGGCACGAACGTCTCCGGCGGCCAGCGGCAACGGCTGGCGATAGCGCGTGCCCTGGTGCGCAAGCCGGACATCTACCTGTTCGACGACTCGTTCTCGGCGCTCGACCTGGCCACCGATGCCCGGTTGCGCGCGGCGTTGCGGCCGCGGACCCGCCGCGCGGCGATTCTCGTGGTCGCGCAACGGGTTTCCACCATTCTCGATGCCGACCAGATCGTCGTCCTCGACAACGGCGCGATCGCCGGCATCGGTACCCACCACCAGCTTCTCGATACGTGTCCCACCTACGTGGAGATCGTCGAGTCCCAGCTCACCCCCGAGGAGGCAGCATGATCCCCGCCGTGTCGACGCGCGGCCACCAAAGTGACCACAGAGCGCGCCTTTTTTCGCCGCTATCGGGGCGGCAGGGCGCCGCTCGACTTCACATGACGTGCTCCCGGCAGGAGCGCCCTGTCGACACGATCGCGGGGGCGCGCAAACTCGCGGAGGGACAAGCCTGATGGCGACACCCACACGGCCGAGACCGATGGGTCCGGTCGGCAGAGGGTTCCCCGGCATGGGGGGAATGCCGGTCAGCAAAGCGAAAAGCTTCAAGCCGTCGGCCAAGCGGCTGATGAAACGCCTTTACCCGGAAAGGTTCACCTTCGCCGTCGTCGTCGCGCTGAGCGTGACCAGCGTCGGATTCTCGGTCGCGTCACCGAAGATCCTGGGACAGGCGACCGACGTGATCTTCAACGGCGTCCTCGCGCGCCTGCATCACGTGCCCGGTGCCGGGGTGGATTTCACCGCGCTGGCGCGGGTGCTGGCCTGGGTGTTGTCGCTGTACCTGGCCTCCTCGCTGTTCGGCCTGGCGCAGGGCTGGATGCTCAACGGTGTGGTGCAACGGGTGGTGTTCCGGCTGAGGGCCGATGTCGAGGACAAGCTGAACCGGCTTCCGTTGCGCTACTTCGACGGCCAGCCGAGAGGCGAGCTGCTCTCCCGGGTCACCAACGACATCGACAACATTTCGCTGACGCTGCAACAGACCTTGAGCCAGTTGCTGGTCTCCGTGCTCACGGTCGTCGGCGTGCTGGTGATGATGGTGACGATCTCGCCGGTGCTCGCGCTGATCGCGGTGGCGGTGATCCCGGTTTCGGTGTTCCTCACCGGCCGGATCGGGAAGCGCTCCCAGAAAATGTTCGTCGCGCAGTGGAAGCACACCGGTGGTCTCAACGCCCATATCGAGGAGAGCTTCACCGGGCACAACCTGGTCAAGGTGTTCGGCAGGCAGGCGGAGTCCGAGGCCGAGTTCCGCAAGCGCAACGACGATCTGTTCGGCGCGGCGCTCGGCGCGCAGTTCATCTCCGGCCTGATCATGCCGGCGATGATGTTCATGTCGAACCTGAGCTATGTGGTCGTCGCGGTGGTCGGCGGGCTGCGGATCACCTCCGGCACGATGAGCCTGGGCGAGGTGCAGGCGTTCCTCCAGTACTCCCGGCAGTTCACGCAGCCGCTGACCCAGGTGGCGTCGATGGCGAACCTCATGCAGTCCGGGGTCGCGTCGGCCGAGCGGGTCTTCGAACTGCTCGACGCCGAGGAGCAGGAGCCCGACGCGGTGGACTCGCTCCAGCCCGCCGGGCGGCACGGCCGGGTCGAATTCCACGACGTGAGTTTCTCCTACCGTGCCGACCAACCGCTGATCGAACACCTTTCGCTGGTGGCCGAACCGGGGCAGACGGTGGCGATCGTCGGGCCGACCGGGGCCGGGAAGACCACGCTGGTCAACCTGATCATGCGGTTCTACGAGCTGGACGCGGGCACGATCACGCTGGACGGCGTGGACATCACCCGGCTGCGGCGAGAGGACCTGCGTTCGCGGATCGGCATGGTGCTGCAGGACACCTGGCTCTTCGGCGGCACGATCCGGGACAACATCGCCTACGGCAGGCCGGACGCCACCGAGGAGGAGATCGTGGCCGCGGCGAAGGCCGCCTTCGCCGACCGGTTCGTGCGCACCCTGCCGGACGGCTACGACACGGTGATCGACGACGAGGGCAGCAACGTCAGCGCGGGGGAGAAGCAGTTGCTCACCATCGCGCGCGCGTTCCTGGCCGGACCGTCCCTGCTGATCCTCGACGAGGCGACCAGTTCGGTCGACACCCGCACCGAATCGCTCGTCCAGCACGCGATGGCGGCGTTGCGCTCGGAGCGCACCAGTTTCGTCATCGCACACCGGTTGTCCACCATTCGCGATGCCGACCTCATCCTGGTCATGGAGTCGGGCCGGATCGTCGAACAGGGCACCCACGACGAACTGCTCGCC
Source organism: Amycolatopsis pigmentata (assembly GCF_042684065.1). Classification (NCBI taxonomy): domain Bacteria; kingdom Bacillati; phylum Actinomycetota; class Actinomycetes; order Pseudonocardiales; family Pseudonocardiaceae; genus Amycolatopsis; species Amycolatopsis pigmentata. The sequence goes on from NZ_JBHUKR010000021.1 coordinate 381,713, forward strand.
GCCCACGGCGCCTACCACCGCCTGTATTCGGCGCAGTTCGCGGCCACGGCCTGAGAGGTAGCTCCGGGCGCTCCTTCGAGCGCCCGGAGCAGTCCACTTTGGACCGGGACTATACTGCCCTCACTTACTTGCTTGCGTGACGCATGTATATTATCATGGCGTGGGTGCGGCATAGCGACAAGGACCTCGAACTTCTCGTCTACCCGCTGGCGCGGATCGCCGAGACGATGCGGCGCCAGCAGCGCCGGCTCATCGACCCGACCAGGCAGGCGATTCTCCAGCAGGCGGCGGTGCGCGGGGAGGTACGTCCGTCGGAACTGGCGAGCGAACTGGGTGTCCACCAGTCCTCGATCAGCCGGCAGACCCGGACGCTCGAAGACGACGGGTTCGTGCGGCTGCGAGCGGATCCGGCGGATCGGCGATCCTGCGTCATCACGCTGACCGATCCCGGGTGGGCGGAGGTGCACCGGCTGACCCGGTTAGGGCTGGAGCGCTTCGACACCTTCCTGGCGGACTGGGATGCCGAGGATGTGCGCCTGCTCGGCAGTCTGCTGACGCGGTTGGAGGAATCCGTCGCCGAGACAAAACGCCGCGAGCGAAGACCCGCTGGCCGCCCCTGGCAACAGCGCGAGAGCTAAGCGGCAGACGTGATAATGGGGGATAAGACAGTGAATAGCAAGATCCGTACCATCACACCGGTCCTACTCGACCTCGTCCTGCCTATCGGCGGTTACTTTCTGCTCCATGGCATCGGCGGGCTGAGCGACTTCTGGGCGCTGACCATCGCCGGCTCGGCCACCGGTGCCTACGCCGCGATCAACACCGCCCGCCGCGGCAAACTCGATGTTCTCGGCCTGCTCGTCGTGCTGGAGGTCGCGCTGTCGATCGGGCTGCTGTTCACCACGCGGGATCCGAGAATCGTGCTGCTCAAGCCATCGCTGTACATCGCGGTCGCCGGTGGCTACACCCTCGTGACCTGTTTCATCGGACGACCGCTCTGCTACGAATCCGGAAAACCGTTTGTCACCAAGGGTGATCCTGATCGGCTGCGCGCTTACGAGCTGTCCTGGCACCGATCCGACCGCTTCCGGCGGGCGCTCCGGGTTGTAACCGCCTTTTGGGGCGTGGCCTTCCTGGCCGACGCGGTGGTGCGAGTGGTCGTGGTGTACAGCCTTACGCCGGAGCGGGTGAGCGCCTCAGTGATGCTCTCCACGGTGCCGCTCGTGGTTCTGGTGTTGGCGGCGCTCGTCGGTACCCGGCTGCTCATGCGTCCCCTTCGCCCGGTCATCGAGCAACACCACCAGGAGTTGGTGAGTGCCCGGCAGCCGGGCTGACTCAGGGGAGCCGGTAGCAGCGCACACCGTCGTCCTCTGTGGAGGCCAGTTTCCCTTGGTACACCAGCAGATCCAGGTGCGCGCGCGTCTCGTTCACGGCGAGCATCCGGTTGAAGGGATCCAGTTCGCCGAGTGAGCGCCCTCGTCGCGTCCACGTCATCCGCACCGCCGCCTCGTAGGCCGTGGTCGCGCCCGCCACGATGGTGTCCGCGGTGACCGTGAGCCGTTCCTCGTGGTGGTCGAGCAGTTCGTCGACGCGCCGGTGCACGCTGTCCGCGACGTTTCCGTGTGCGGGCAACATCTTCCGGTCCGGCATGCCGCGCACCAGCCGCAGCGAATCCAGGAAGTCGCGCAACGGAAGGTCGCTGACCTGCGGCTGGAATCCGATCGAGGGGGTGATGTGCGGCAGTACGTGGTCGCCGGTGAACATCAGGCCGGCCGCGCCGTCGTCGAAGATCACGTGACCGGCGGTGTGACCGGGAGTGTGCACCACGTCCAGCTCGCGACCGGGGAGCACGCTGCGCCGCCCCGGCGTCAGCCATTCATCGGGGCTCTCCCAGATTTCCGCCTCGGCGGAGCGCTTCCGCAGGCCGAACAGGCTCAGCATCTCCTCGATCAGCGGCTGTGCGCCCGCTTGGCGTAACAGGGCGAGCTGGGGGCTCAGAGGGGTGCCGTCGGGATCGGCGGACAGCTTCAGCGAGGGTTCTTCGAACTGGCCCAGGGCGATCTTCCCGCCGAACTCGCGGCGCAGGGCGACGGCCTGCGTGTAGTGATCGCGATGCACGTGGGTGATCAGGAACTGGCCGACATCGCCGAGTTCGGCCCCGATCCCCTTGAGCGCGACGGCCAGCCGCTCACGCGCTTCGGCGAGCGCCCAGCCGGAGTCGATCAGGACCAGGTTCGCACCGTCGGTGAGGGCGTAGACGTTGACCGCACGCAGTGCGTCGTTGGGCAGCGGGAGCGGGATCCGGTAGACGCCGGGCGCCACCTGGTAGATACCGGGCTCGGTCCATGCGTGAGCGCTGTCTTCGGCGACGGGATGCACCGACTCACTGTGAAACGATCAGTGTCCCGATGTCCACCTGCACGGGTGAGACTCCGGTCACTTGTGCTCTTTGTCCTTTTTCAATGCCTTGTCCACGGTCAGTGCGGCGGCGAGCACCAAGCTGGCCAGTGGTTCGGCGATGTGCCGGTGCATCTCGACGACGTAGTTGTCCGTCGCGGCGAACGCTTCCTTGAGCTTGCCCTGGAAGGACTTGGTGACCCGGGCGACCTCGGCGCCCGAGGAGTCGGTGATCGAAAAGTCCCAGGACCGCCCGTCGTCCGCCTCGATACCGCCGACTCGCCGGCCGTTCGCGGTGAACGTGAAACCCGGGCGCCCGACGAGGTGCCCCTGGGTCATTTCGCCGATCGGGGTCCCGTCGGCACGGGTCACGACGAGGTCCGCCGGTGTTTTCGCCTGTCTGGCCAGCTTCAGCACGACGCTGCCGCCCATATCGTGAATTTCAAACCGGTGTTTCGGATTCCTGTCGTATTTTTTCAGCGTGCGGACGGCTTTCCGCAGCAGGCTCTGCGGCAGCTCGACCACGGTTCCCAGCGGGTGCCCGTGCTGATCGAAGATCGCGAATTCGCTGGCGGCTTCGATCAGCCGGGCCTTCTGGTTCACCACCAGCACCGGTTCGGTGAACAGGGTGCCACCGCCCGCCTGCCGGGAATGACTCGTCATGTGGCTAGAGCGTAGCCACGGAAAACCCGCCGCGGGAGCGTCGCGGCGAATTGCACGGTAATGTCCCGATTTCGGTCGCTAATCTGTGCCGCTTTCGTTTATCAACCGTTCCAGCTCGCGCCGCAGCAATCCCAGCCTCGCGTCCGCGAGAAGGGGAATCTCACGGCGACGCCGCCGTACCGCGGTGTGGTCGATGTCGAGCATGATGAGGGCCTCCTCCCAGGTCGGTGCCGTGGCCACCACCGAACCCCACGGGTCGACCACGCGTGAGCCGCCCCAGAACCGGACGCCGGCTTCGTCACCCACCCGGTTGACGAAGATCACCCAGCACTGCTGCATGCGGGCGGTGAAGGTGAGCAGGTCGTGCCAGTACTCGGCCGGGTCGAACGAGCCGCCGGTCAGTTTGGCCGCGGAATTGGTCGGCACGACCAGGATTTCCGCCCCGTCCTGCGCCGCGAGCCAGGGCAGCATCGGCTGCCAGGCGTCGTTGCAGATCAGGGTGGCCATGCGGGCGAAGCGCGTGTCGAAGGCGCGCATGTGCTGGCCGGGACTGGCGTGCTTGCGCTCCTCCCAGATCAGGTAGTTGGGCAGGTAGAGCTTGCGATGGTTGTGCACCAGTTCGCCGCCCGAGAAGTAGAGCGCCGAGTTGTGCCGCCGGATGCGGCCGTCCTCGAGCAGCCCGATGACCACGTCGGGCCCGTGCCGGGACAGTTCGGCGAGCCGCTCGTCGTCGGGCCACAGCGAGATGTCGTCGGCCAGCTGCCCGAGTGCGTAGCCGGTGAGGCTCAGTTCCGGGAAGACCACCAGGTCCGCACCGTCCGCGGCGGCTTCCTTGATCAGCCGCTCCGTGGTGACCAGGTTTCCCGCCACATCGCCGAGCCGGCAGTCGGTCTGTGCCAGCGCCACCCTCATGCTTGTCACCTCCTCCTGTTCTGCGACCTTCCCAGGCCGATCCTCTTCCTCGATTTTGCGGGAAAGGTACGGGAGTGCGCTGCCCGTGGCGAGGCCCCGGTCCTGGTGGCGGACCCAGGTTTTACCCGGGCGAAACACCGAGGGCGGTTGCCGGGGCCGCCCGCGGGAGGATCCACAATGGCCGGGTGAGCGAACATCCCTGGCCGCCCGGCGCCGCGACCGGTATCGGCTCCATGCCGGGCACCGACGTGGCCGAGGCCGCCGCCGTCGTCTTCGGTGAACTGCCCGAGTTCCCGCACCTGCCCGAACTGCCCGGCCGGGGGGTCGGCGCCGACATGATCGGCAGGACGGCCGCGCTCCTGGTCGATCTGGCGGTCGAGGTGGTGCCCAGCGGGTACCGGGTCACCGCGCACCCGGGGCGGGACCACCGCCGCGCCGTCGATCTGTTGCGCTGGGACCTCGACGCGGTCGGCGACGCCCGCCTGCCGGTGCTCAAGACCCAGGTGGCCGGACCGTGGTCGCTGGCGGCCGGCATCGAACTCCCGCGCGGTCACCGGGTGCTGACCGACCGCGGCGCGGTCCGCGAGTTCACCGAGTCCATGCTGGAGGGACTGGCCGGCCACGTCGCCGAGTTGAAGGCCCGCACCGGCGCCGAGGTGGTCGTGCAGTTCGACGAGCCCACGCTGCCGCGGATCCTGGCCGGGACGCTGCCGACGCCGTCGGGCTACGGTTCCGTTCCGGCGGTCGCCGAGCCGGAGGCCCGCGACCTGCTGGTGACCGTCGTGGAGCGCGCCGGGGCGATCACCGGGCAACCGGTCGTGCTGCACTGTTGCGCGTCGCGCCCGCCGGTCGGGTTGTTGCGGTCCACGGGGGCGGGCGCGCTGTCACTCGATGCGACGCTGCTCGACGGCTCACCCGCTCAGTTGCTCGACGAAATCGGGGAGACCTGGGACAGCGGCACGACGCTTTTCCTGGGCCTGGTCCCGGCCGCCGAACCGGGGACGCCACCAAGCCTGCGTGACGTCGCCGCGCCCGCGTTCCGGCTGGTGGACCACCTCGGTTTCAACCGCGCCATACTCGCCGAACGTGCCGTGGCGACACCGGTGTGCGGACTGGCCGGCGCGAAGCCGGCGTGGCTGCGGCGCGCGCTGTCGCTGACCCGGGATGTCGGTAAAGCATTCCTCGAACCACCTGAAGGCTGGTAGAAACTGCAGACGATGCGACTGTTTCGTCGCCGTGCCAGGCAAGAGGTTCCGGATCCTCGCACGGTTTGGCCCGACCAGCCGGTACCGGAGGATCCCGAGGCCGCGGCGGCCGAGTTCTGGCGGGGCTGGTTCACCCTGCTGCCGGAGGTCAACGCCGCGCTCGGCGACCGCGAGCCCCATCGCGTCGAGCACGCGCTGTGCCGGCTCGTGGCCGGGCTCCATCCCGGGCTCCACTTCTCCCTGGAACGCGGCCAGCGCGCGGTGTACGCGCTGGTGGTGACGGGACAGGAGGATCCCGCCCTGCGCCCCTACACCGATGCCTGGCGGGCCGCCGCGCCCGACGAGGACGCCATCTGGGAGTACCACGACTCGGTGCCGCCGGTACCCGACCCCACCGGGGTCACGGTGAATCTCGGCGAGCATCGGATCTCCCTGGCCGACGTGCGGGTCGTGGCCATGGTGGACGACGTGGACTCGGTGGTCGACGTCGTGGTGCACCATCCCCGGCTGGCCGGGCTGGACGAGGCGGCGCGTTCGGCGATGACCTTCCTGCCGCTGGACGCCACGCTCGGCGAGCGGCTCGCCGGCGAACGGCTGCGCCGGGTGGAAGTCGCCGAAAGTGAGCCCGAAGGGGCGATCACGTTACTCGAATTGCGGGATCTGGTGCGGGGCCTCGAGCGCCGTCTCACCGAAAAGCTGCCCGCGAATCGCGAGTCACCTGCCTCGGAATGACCGGCGTTCGTCGCGGGCACTGAGACTGTCGGTGGTCGCGGCTAGAGTGAGAAGCCGTGGAAGAAGCCCGCGACGTTACAGCTACCACTGCTGTCACCTCCGAAATCGACGCCGCTGCCGAAGGCACCGCGCAGGACGTCACGGACGTGCCCGCCGACGTGCGCGAGCGGTACGGCGCGCTCGCGGAGGAGATCCGCGGCCACCAGTTCCGTTACTACGTGCTGGACTCACCGACGATCTCCGACGGCGAGTTCGACGAACTGCTGCACCGGCTGGAGAAGCTGGAGGCCGAGTTCCCGGGCCTGATCACCCCGGACTCGCCGACGCAGAACGTGGGCGGCACGTTCTCCACGGAGTTCGCCGCCTACGACCACCTGGAGCGGATGCTCAGCCTGGACAACGTGTTCGACACCGACGAGTTGCTCGCCTGGGTGGACCGGGTGGAGCGCGAGGTCGGCGGCTCCACCCAGTACCTGTGCGAGTTGAAGATCGACGGGCTGGCGATCAACCTGCTCTACGAGCGGGGGCGGCTCACCCGCGCGCTCACGCGGGGCGACGGCCGCACGGGTGAGGACGTCACCCTCAATGTCCGCACGCTGGACCAGGTGCCCGAGCGGCTCACCGGCACCGACGAGTTCCCGGTGCCCGAACTGGTCGAGGTCCGCGGTGAGGTGTTCTTCCGGGTCGAGGATTTCACCGAGCTGAACGCCAAGCTGGTCGAGGCGGGCAAGCCGCCGTTCGCCAACCCGCGCAACACGGCGGCGGGGTCGTTGCGGCAGAAGGATCCACGGGTCACGCGCAGCCGCAGGCTCCGGATGATCTGCCACGGCCTGGGCAGGCGCGACGGTTTCGAGCCGGTCCGGCAGTCGGAGTCCTATCGCGCGCTGGCCGCGTGGGGCCTGCCGGTCTCCACGCACACCAAGGTGGTCGACACCGCGGAGGGGCTGCTGGAGCACCTCCGGTACTGGGGCGAGCATCGCCACGACGCCGAGCACGAGATCGACGGCATCGTCGTGAAGGTGGACCAGGTCGCCCTGCAACGCAGGCTCGGCACCACCTCGCGCGCGCCCCGCTGGGCGATCGCGTACAAGTTCGCGCCCGAAGAGGCGACCACCAAGCTGCTCGACATCCAGGTCAACGTGGGGCGGACCGGTCGCGTCACGCCGTTCGCGGTGATGGAACCGGTCAAGGTGGCGGGCTCCACGGTCGCGATGGCCACCCTGCACAACGCCGAGGAGGTCAAGCGCAAGGGCGTCCTGATCGGCGACCGGGTGGTCATTCGCAAGGCGGGGGACGTGATTCCCGAGGTGCTCGGGCCGGTGGTCGACGTGCGCACCGGCGACGAGCGCAGGTTCGTGATGCCGGACCGCTGCCCGGAGTGCGGCACCGAACTGGCCTACCAGAAGGAAGGCGATGTCGACATCCGCTGTCCGAACGCGCGGTTCTGCCCCGCGCAACGGCGGGAGCGGCTGTTCTACCTCGCCGGGCGGGGTCGTTTCGACATCGAGGTGCTCGGCTACGAGGCGGCCACCGCGCTGGTCGAGTCGGAGGTCGTGGCCGACGAGGGCGACATTTTCGGCCTCGACGAGGAGGCGCTGCTGGGCGTCGAACTGTTCCGCACCAAGGAAGGTGGCCTGTCGGCCAACGGCCGCAAGCTGCTGGCCAACCTCGAGGCGGTCAAGGACCGTCCGCTGTGGAGGGTCATCGCGGCGCTGTCCATCCGGCACGTGGGTCCCACGGCCGCGCAGGCGCTTGCCCGGGAGTTCGGCTCACTGGAGGCGATAGAGGCGGCCGGCGAGGAGGAGCTGGCCGGCGTGGACGGCGTCGGTCCGACCATCGCGCACGCGGTCCGCGAGTGGTTCGAGGTCGACTGGCATCGCGAGATCGTCGAGAAGTGGCGGCGGGCCGGGGTCCGCATGGCCGAGGAACGCGACCAGAGCGTGCCACGGAACCTGGAGGGGCTCTCCATCGTGGTCACCGGCTCGCTGGACGGCTTTTCCCGCGACGAGGCCAAGGAGGCCATCATGGCGCGGGGCGGGAAGGCCGCGGGGTCGGTGTCCAAGAAGACGGCGTTCGTGGTGGTCGGTGACGCGCCGGGGTCCAAGTACGACAAGGCGGTTCAGTTGAAGGTGCCGGTGCTCGACGAGTCCGGTTTCCAGGTCCTGCTCGATCGCGGCCCCGAGGCCGCCGCGGAGGTCGCACTGCCCGCCGAAGAAGCGGGCCCGGCCACCTGACTCTGCCTCGAAAGGACTTCGGCGGTGAACTACCTGGAGGCCGGCGATCACCCGGACATCTTCGTCGGGCACGGCTACCCGGAACACACGGTGGACCTCGGCGAGATCCGCATGAACTACGCGGTGGCGGGCGACCCGGCGAACCCGGCGATCCTCCTCGTCCCCGCCCAGAGCGAGTCATGGTGGGGCTATGAGAAGGCGATGCCGCTGCTCGCCGAGCGGTACCAGGTCTACGCCGTGGACCTCCGCGGACAGGGCCGCTCGACCTGGACACCCGGCCGCTACAGCCTGGATCTCTTCGGCAACGACCTGGTCCGGTTCATCGACCGGGTGATCGGCCGCCCGGTGGTGGTCAGCGGACTGTCCTCGGGCGGCGTGATCGCGGCCTGGCTGTCCGCCTTCGCGGCGCCCGGGCAACTCCGCGCCGCCGTCTACGAGGACGCCCCGCTGTTCTCCTCCGAAGTGAACCCGGCGGTCGGCCAGTCCGTCCGCCAGGGCGCCGGCTCGATCTTCCGGCTCTGGCACAAGTGGCTCGGCTCGCAATGGTCCATCGGTGACGTCGAAGGCATGGCGAAGGCCATGGCCACCGAGTTGCCCGGATGGCTGCCCTTCGGGCAGGCGAACAAGGAGGATCGGCCGGCGGGAGTGCCGCAGAACCTCCGCGAGTACGACCCGGAGTGGGGCGAGGCCTTCTGGTCCGGCCGCGTCGCGCTCACCTGTGACCACGAAACCATGCTGTCCCAGGTCAAGGCGCCGGTGCTGTTCACCCACCACGCCCACTACCTCGACCCCGCCACCGGGAACCTGATCGGTGCCATCTCGGATCAGCAGGTCTCCTACGTCGGCAAGCTCGTCGAAGGCGCGGGCAACTCGTTCACCTACCGCGCCTTCCCGGAGATGCCGCATTCGATGCACGACCACGACCCGGCGACCTACGTCACGACGGTCACCGACTGGTTGCTCGACCTCGGCCTGGTGGCATAGCCCGTACGAAGCGTCGACGACTTGGCCCGTACCGTCTAGCTCCTTTGGGGAAAGTGTTAAAATAACACCCTACCCAAAGCAAGCTCAAAGGATGACCACGACACTGGCGCACTCGAGGCTGCCTTCGCAGGTAGGACAGTCTCGAGGAAGCAGGCCGAGCGAAGTCAAGAGAGATTCAGCTTGGCTCGCGATCGCGCTGAGTGGTCCATATGTGACCGGTGTGGTGACAAGACTTCGCCTGTCTTTGGGGGTAGTGTCACTGGTGACACTACCCCCAAAGGAGCCTCAAACCATGGCCACCGTGCTCGCGGAGTTGGAGGCTGTCCTCGCAGGTAGGACCGCCTCGAAAGTTGAGAGCGAGAAACTCGACTTCAAAGAGCAGAAGCCGAACCAGAAGGAGGCCTGCAATGACCTCGCGGAGGCGGCGGTCTGTTTCGCCAACGGCGCCGGTGGCACGATCGTTGTGGGAGTGGTCGGTAACAAGGCCGGCCACGAAGCCTTCGTCGGTTGCGACCTGGATGCTGCCTTCCTGCGATCCAGAATTCACCAGCTGACAAACCCGGGTCTACTCGTCGATGTCGAAGTAGTGACGTTCGCGGAGAAGCGACTTCTGGAGTTGCGGGTTCCCGAGGGGTTGGAAGTCTACTCGACCACAAAAGGCTGTACTTATCAAAGAATAAATACTGACTGCATCCCCATGAGGCCGACGGATGTTGCCCGGCTGACGGAAGAACGTAGAGGTATAGACTGGTCTGCGGGTTCCAGCGGGCGGGCGGTCGACGAAGTCGATCCCCTGGCGCTTCGGTATATTCGACGTCTTCTGGCGGGCTCCGCTGATCGCACTCGTCAACGGTATGCCGATTTCAGTGAGCTGGATTTGCTGCGGATTTTGAAGGCGGTGGCCGACGACGGTTGTCTCACCCGGTCGGGAGAGATCCTCTTTTGTGGCCCGGGGGCGAATTCTCCCGCTGATCTCGTCGTCTATCAACACAAGCGGACGCAATCAGGGGAGGTCGACACCATTGTTCAGCTTTCAGGGCCGGCAGTAACAGCCTTCGAAGAGCTGGTCCAACTAATTCGGACCCGCCAAGGAATCACTCCTGTCACGCTGCCTGATGGTCAGCAACTGCACATCGAGGACTATCCTTCCGCTGCCGTCCGTGAAGCTTTGGCGAACGCGTTCATCCATGGCGATTGGCGGCTGCGTGTGCCGATCCAGGTTGAGCACTCGCCGCAGTATCTTCGCATCGACTCTCCTGGTCCTCTGGTCTCCGGTATCACGATCAACAACATCCTGACGCACGGTTCGAGAGCGAGATTTCCGGCACTGGCAACCGGATTCCGCATTCTGGGCCTTGCCGAGGAGGTCGGTCAGGGTGTTGACCGGATGTACCGGGAAATGATCCGTTCCGGTCGTGACATTCCCATCATCGCCGAGGATTCCTTTCGTGTCTCGGTGCTTTTCCGGGGTCAGCCACCGAAGGTCAGGATCACCAAATTTCTCGCCACGCTTCCCCCATCCGAACAGAACGACACGGACACCCTGCTCATCGTTCGCCATCTGTGTGAGAAGAAGACGGTCAAGGCGGACGTCATCGCTACCGAGATACAGCGTAGCAACGAAGAAGCGCAAGCCGCTCTCCTTAGGCTTTCCACCGACCCTGTCAACATTCTCGAGCCCACCCGGGCGACGATGAACCGGCGACATCCGTCTTATCGGCTTCGCGCTGAGGTGATAACCCAGCTCGGGAGTGCTGTCGCTTACCATAGTCGCGCCACGGACGATATAGACAAGAAAATAATCGATCACATCAATGATTATGGGGAGATCAACAACAGGACCATTCAGCGACTGTTCGACGTGGACGTATATGCGGCTCGCGACATATTACGCGACCTGGTCGGCCGAGAGATGATATCTCGCAGCTCCGCGCAGAAGCGAGGAACCGCGGTGAAGTATTCGGCCGGTCCGAAGTTTCCGGACAGTAAACGACGCAAGAAAAGGTCGTCGCGTTCGAAGTGATCCCACTCAGCCGTCGAGGACGACGGCGACGATGCCGGCGAAATGCGCGAGCCGGGCGACCTCGGCGGCCCGGAACATGGGACCGCCCGGACGCCCGACGAGCAGGGCATTACCCGGCTTGCCCAACGGGGTGGCGGCCAGTTCGGTGCCGAGCTCCTGCCAGGTCTCGGGCACCCACGGTTCCTCCGCGTCCAGCACGGTCGCCCGTTCGAGCGGCAGCCACGGCAAATCGGTGATCGGTACCTCCGGCGCGGAACCGGAGGAAGCCAGCCGTCGCACGCCTTCGTCGGCCTGCTCGACCACGATCGACCAGCCGGCGCGGATGACCCGCGGCACGCCTTCGACCAGAGTGGCGAGGCCGCGCGCGGGCTGGGCCGCGATCTCCTCCACCAGTTCCAGTTCGCGGTGGGTGTCCAGCAACCCGGCATACGGGCGGACGGCGTCGACCTCGACTCCCGGGATGCTTTCCGCGGCAGTGATGAGAGCGTCCGGCAGGCGGCCGGACGGAAGCTCGATGACCAGGTCGTCGATCGCGATTCCACCATGGCGCTCGACCACGTCCACACTGAGGATGTCGGCGCCGATCAGGCCCAGGGCCGTGGCGACCGCGCCCAGGGTCCCCGGCGAGTCCGGGAGCTGAACCCGGATCAGGAACGACAAGGCGATCCCCTCTCTGTGGGCCTCTTGCTGGATACCGGCCGCTGATTGTGGCAGAACCGCGCGCGAACGGGGAGTCACCGTCCGCGATCCGAGACCTTTTCGCGTACAAGCTGTGCATAACCCCGTCGAGCTCGCAACAGCGCTCGCCATAGACTTGTTCGACGGCCGGACCCTGCGCCCAGGTCCTCCGGTTGCCCCGAAACCGACCACCGCACACCCCGGGAGTAGCCCGCGTGCCCAACATATCCCGCGAAGAGGTCGCACACCTCGCCAAGCTCGCCAGGCTGGCGGTCACCGAAGGAGAGCTGGATGTTTTCGCAGGCCAGCTCGACCACATCCTGGACGCGGTGGCCAAGGTCGGCGAGGTCGCGGCCGACGACATCCCGCCGACCTCGCACGCCGTCCCGCTGACCAACGTCTTCCGCTCCGACGTCGTCCAGCCCGGGCTGACGCAGCAGGAGGCGCTCGCGGGTGCGCCCGCCGCCGAGGAAGGCCGTTTCCGGGTGCCGCGGATCCTGGGGGAGGAACAATGACAGAGTCGGCAGATCTCACCAAACTGACCGCCGCCGAGCTGACCGCGAAGATCCACGCCCGCGAGGTTTCCTCGGTCGAGGTGACCCAGGCCCACCTGGACCGGATCGCCGAGGTCGACGACTTCGTGCACGCGTTCCTGCACGTCGACGCCGAAGGCGCGCTCGCGGCCGCCCGCGCCGTGGACGAGGCGGGGGAACCCGCGTCCGCGCTCGCCGGCGTTCCACTGGCGCTCAAGGACGTCCTCACCACCCGCGGCATCCCGACGACGTGCGGCTCGAGGACGCTGGAGGGCTGGATTCCGCCGTACGACGCCACGGTGACCCGCAAACTGCGCGAAGCCGGCGTGCCGATCCTCGGCAAGACCAACATGGACGAGTTCGCGATGGGCTCCTCCACCGAGAACTCCGCCTTCGGCCCGACGCACAACCCGTGGGACCACGCGCGGATCCCGGGCGGCTCGGGGGGCGGGTCCGCGGCGTCGGTCGCCGCGTTCGAGGCGCCGCTGGCCATCGGTACGGACACCGGCGGCTCGATCCGTCAGCCCGGTTCGGTGACCGGCACGGTCGGGGTGAAGCCCACCTACGGCGGCGTTTCCCGCTACGGGCTGGTCGCGTTCTCCTCGTCGCTCGACCAGGCAGGTCCCTGCGCGCGGACGGTGCTCGACGCGGCGCTGCTGCACGAGGTCATCGCCGGGCACGACCCGCGTGATTCGACCTCCATCGACGCGCCCGTGCCACCCGTGGTCGCGGCGGCGCGTGAAGGGCTGCGCGGGGACCTGACCGGCGTCAAGGTCGGCGTGGTCACCGAGTTCAGCGGCGATGGCTACCAGCCCGGCGTGCGGCGTTCCTTCGAAGCCGCGGTCGAACTGCTGGCCTCCCTCGGAGCCGAGGTCGTCGAAGTCTCGTGCCCGAGTTTCACCTACGCGCTGCCGGCCTACTACCTGATCGCGCCGAGCGAGTGCTCGTCGAACCTGGCCCGCTTCGACGCGATGCGGTACGGGTTGCGCGTCGCCGACGACGGCAGCCACAGTGCCGAAGAGGTCATGTCGCTCACGCGTGAGGCCGGCTTCGGTGCGGAGGTCAAGCGGCGCGTCATGCTCGGCACCTACGCGCTGTCTTCGGGCTACTACGACGCCTACTACGGCTCCGCGCAGAAGGTTCGCACGTTGATCAAGCGCGACTTCGACGCGGCCTTCGAGCGGGTGGACGTGCTGGTCTCCCCGACCACGCCGACCACCGCGTTCAAGCTCGGTGAGCGGGTCGACGACCCGATGGCGATGTACCTCGCCGACCTGTGCACCATTCCCTCGAACCTCGCCGGCAACGCCGCGATGAGCGTGCCCAGCGGTCTGTCCGACGAGGACGGCCTGCCGGTCGGGCTGCAGATCATGGCGCCCGCGCTGGCCGACGACCGGCTCTACCGCGTCGGTGCCGCGTTCGAGGTGGCGCGCGAGCCCGTGCTCGACCGCGTTCCGGACCTGAAGGGGGTTTCCGCATGACACCACCTGTGTCAACTCGCGGCTGTCAGGCTTATTACGGTGAGTGCGCGGAGGTGACAGCGTGACCGCGGTGGCCGACTTGATGGACTACGCCGAGGTGGTCGCCCGGTTCGACCCGGTGCTCGGGCTCGAGGTGCACGTCGAGCTCAACACCGCCACGAAGATGTTCTGCGGCTGTCCCAACCTGTTCGGCGGAGAGCCCAACACGCACGTCTGCCCGACCTGCCTCGGTCTTCCGGGGGCGCTGCCCGTGGTCAACAGCAAGGCCGTGGAGTCGGCGATCCGGATCGGGCTCGCGCTGAACTGCGAGATCGCGCCGTGGTGCCGGTTCGCCCGGAAGAACTATTTCTACCCGGACATGCCGAAGAACTTCCAGACGTCGCAGTACGACGAGCCGATCGCGTTCAACGGCTACCTCGACGTCACGCTGGACGACGGTGAGGTCATCCGGGTGCACATCGAGCGCGCCCACATGGAGGAGGACACCGGGAAGTCGCTGCACGTGGGCGGCGCGACCGGGCGTATCCACGGCGCGGAGCACTCACTGCTCGACTACAACCGGGCCGGGGTGCCGTTGATCGAGATCGTCACCAAACCGATCGTGGGCACCGGGCAGCGGGCACCGGAGGTCGCGCGCGCGTACGTGACCGCGCTGCGGGACCTCCTGCGGGCGCTGGGCGTCTCCGACGTCCGGATGGACCAGGGTTCCCTGCGCTGCGACGCGAACGTGTCGTTGATGGCCAAGGGTGCGGCGGAGTTCGGCACCCGCACCGAGACCAAGAACGTCAACTCGCTGCGCAGCGTCGAGCGTGCCGTCCGGTACGAGATGACGAGGCAGGCCGCGGTGCTGGTCGGCGGTGGCCAGGTGGTCCAGGAGACGCGGCACTTCCAGGAGGCCGACGGCAGCACGTCGCCGGGCCGCGTCAAGGAAACCGCGGAAGACTACCGCTACTTCCCCGAACCCGACCTGGTGCCGATCGCTCCCTCGGCCGAGTGGATCGAGGAGCTCCGCAAGACCCTGCCGGAAATGCCCGCGGCACGGCGCGAACGCATCCGGACCGAATGGGAGCTGACCCCCGAGGAACTGCGCGACCTGTTCAACTCGGGCGCGGTGGACCAGGTCGAGGCCACGGTCGCGGCCGGGGCGAAGCCGGGGGAGGCCCGCGGCTGGTGGGTGAACTTCCTGGCGCAGGAAGCGAACGCGCGCGAAGTGGAACTCACCGCCCTGCCGATCACCCCGGTACAGGTGGCCCGCGTCATCGAACTGATCACCTCGGGCGAGCTGACCAACAAGCTCGCCCGCGAGGTGGTCAAGGGTGTGCTGGCCGGTGAGGGCGAGCCGGACGAGGTCGTGGAAAAGCGCGGTCTCAAGGTCGTTTCCGACGACTCGGCCCTGCTCGCCGCGGTCGACGAGGCACTCGCCGCCCAGCCGGACGTCGCGGACAA
Source organism: Amycolatopsis pigmentata (assembly GCF_042684065.1). Classification (NCBI taxonomy): domain Bacteria; kingdom Bacillati; phylum Actinomycetota; class Actinomycetes; order Pseudonocardiales; family Pseudonocardiaceae; genus Amycolatopsis; species Amycolatopsis pigmentata. The sequence goes on from NZ_JBHUKR010000021.1 coordinate 397,001, forward strand.
GATCCGGTCGGGCAAGGTGCAGGCCGCCGGTGCCATCGTCGGCGCGGTGATGAAGGCGACCAAGGGCCAGGCCGACGCCAAGCGCGTCCGCGAACTGATCCTGGAGCGCGTCGGTTCGTAGGGGAGCTTCGTAGTGGAGGCCGTTGGAGGGCCTGAGGAATGGGGTTTTCGCCGAAGCTGATCAGCTGGCGTGAATGGGTGGGGTTGGGCGCGGGACTGGTCGCGGTGGCGGCGTTGTTCCTGCCGTGGACCACGCTGTCCACGACAAGGCCGGACGTCGAGGAGGCGTTGCGCGCGCTTCCCGCCGATGACGTCGCACGCGATGCCTGGACCACGGGGTTTCTCGCCTGGTTCCCGTCGATTCTGCTGCTGTTGACCGGGATCGTGGTGGTGCTGTTCGGCCAGAACCGCACCGCGCGGATCAGCGGACTGCCGCAGTTGTGGCTGATCGCCGCCGCGGTGGCCGTGGTGCTCCTGGTGTTCGGTTCCCTGACAATCGGGCACGAGTTCGACGAGAACACGCTCGGTCTCCTGAACGAGGGCGGGATCAGCACCAGCGCCGGCATCGGTCGCTACCTCGCGGTGGCCGGCGGCGCCGTCTCCCTGGTGGTCGCCATCCTGGACGCGCGGTCCCTCCGCCGCCGTGGCACCCGCCCGAAGCGCTCCTGAGCTGGAGCAACTCCGTAGTCAACATTCATTGCTTCCGCCCGAGCCCGGAGACCGGGGTCAGTCCTTGCCGGCGCCTCCGGCGGCGGAGGGCTGGATCTGCACGATCACGACCCGGTCGTCGCTGGACACCGGCCGGCCGCCGTCCCGGTTGACCGTGCCGGCCACGGCGTAGCGGGAGTCGATCGGGTTGAGCCCGGCGAGCCGTCCGTAGCTGGGGCCGGTCTTGCCGTCCATGGTGATCTTCGGCGTTCCGCCCACGGAGCCGTCGGCCGAGATCGGCAAGCTCTGGAGGTTGCCCGCGACCGAGGCGGCGACGAGCACCGACTGGTCGCCATCGACGCACCCCGCGACCCCGGGGCGGTCCGGCCAGGTCCACACCGGATTGCCGACCGAGCCGCCGCCCTGGACCCGGAAGAGCACATCGCTGGTGGCCAAGCGGTCGGTCACCCACACCCGCGAGGAGTCCGTCGACCGGCACAGGCCACCGGGCGAATGCAGGCCGGCGGCGTACACCCGCGAACTCGCGATCGGATTTCCCGGCGCCGGGTTGCCCGACGTGTCGATGCGGAGCACCTTGCCCGCCAAGGAGTTCGGGTCGGCGGCCGCGGCCGGGTTGCCCGCGTCACCGGTGGCGACCAGGAGCGCGCGGCCGAGCGGCATGATGGCGCCCCGGTTGCCGGTCGAGCCCTTGGGGATGCCGGTGAGGACCGGTTTGGGCTGCTGGCCCTTGGTGAACCGCACCACCCGGTTGTCGGTCGCGGTGGTGACGTAGGCGAAGACCAACTGGTCCTCGGCGTAGCTGGGCGACAGCGCGAGCCCGGTCAACCCGCCGTCACCGGCCGGATCGACCGGCACCTTCACGACCTCGTCGGCCTTGCCGCCGGGTGCGACCCACAGCACGCGGCCGGTCTTGCGTTCACCGGCCAGCGCGTTCGGTGAGGCCGGGTCGCCGGGTAGCGCGGCCACCGCCGTGACCGTGTCCAGGCAGGTCGCGATGACCGCCTTGTCGAAGTCGGTACATCCCTGCGGGGGCGGGACGGAGCTGCGCGGCGCGCCCGGCCCGGGCGCGCCGGTGGCGGAGTTGCCGTCGATTTCAGGGAGTTCGGGCTGCGGCCCCGCGGGGGCGGACAACTGCGGCTGCGGGACGTAGGTCTGGCCTCCGGCGCGGTCGTCGAACCGCGCGCACCCGGACAGCACGAGTCCGCAGACCACGATCAGCCACGGAACTCTCCCCATCCGAACACGCATAGGTCTCCAGCGTAGGCAACATCACAGCGTACGGCTTTCCAAAGCCCAGCTTAGGTCTCCCACCGTGAGAGGTGGGTAAGTACCGTGGCATCGTGAGTGTGATCGTCCTCGTCCCGGACGAAGAGGGCCTGACCGAACTGGCCGGACTCGACGGCGTCCAGCCGGTTCGCTTCTCCTGGGCCGAACCACTGCCGCCCGAAGCCGCCAAGGCGGAGATCCTGATTCCGGCGACGCCGATGCCCGAACCGGGAGATCTCGCCACGGCGTTTCCCAACCTCAAGCTGATCCAGCTCCTGGCCGCGGGCGCGGAATCCTGGGTCGACGTGGTGCCCGAAGGGGTGTTGCTGTCCAACTGCCGGGGCGCGCACGGCGGTAGTACCGCCGAGTGGGTCGTCGCGGTGCTGCTGGCGGTCTATCGCGAGCTGATCGACTTCGCCGCGGCCGCCTCCGAGCGCCGCTGGAACAAGCACGCCACCGACACGTTGCTGGGCAAGCGGGTTCTCATCGTCGGTGCCGGGGATCTGGGCGAGGAGCTGCGCCGCAGGCTGGAGCCGTTCGACGTCTCGGTGACGATGGTCGGGACCACCGCCCGCGACGGCGTGCACGGGGTGGATGAACTGCCCGAATTGCTTCCGTCACACGATGCGGTGGTGTTGATGGTCCCGCTCACCTCGCGGACCAGGGGCATGGTCGACGCGCGGTTTCTCGCCGCCATGGCGGACGGGGCGGTGCTGGTCAACGCTGCCCGTGGCCCCGTGGTGGACACGGACGCACTGCTCGCCGAGCTCACCGCGAAACGGTTGCGGGCCGCGCTCGACGTCACCGATCCCGAACCGCTGCCCGAGGATCATCCACTGTGGACGGCTCCTGGCCTGCTGCTCACCCCACATGTGGGTGGTGTGGTGCGGGGTGGACGCGGACGCGCGTACGCGGTGGCGGTGCGGGAAATCGAGCGCTACCTCCGCGGCGAACAGCTCCACAATCTGGTACACGGCGAATACTGATCGCTACCCATGCGTGCGTATTCGGGCGAGATGCCTTACTCTGCCGCGCGTGACAGCTGACGACGACGATTACGGCAGGCGCAACCTCTTCACGAATTCCGGCTACTCGGATTCCGCGGAGACCAGCCGGAGTTCCGATTACGACGACTATGACAGCTACGACGGCGAGACCCGTCCGGCAACTCGCTGGCACGGTGGTCTCGACTTCGGACTGCTGATCATGCGGCTCGCGCTCGGCGGCACGCTGGGTGTGCACGGTCTGCAGAAGGCCTTCGGCCTCTTCGGTGGCCCGGGCATCAACGAGTTCGCCCGGATTCTCGGCGACCAGGGTTTCACCAGCCAGACCACGCTGCTGGCCTGGCTTGGTGGCCTAGCCGAGGTGGCGGGCGGCGCCCTGCTGATCATCGGGTTGTTCACCCCGGCCGCCGCGGGCGCGCTGATGAGCGTTTCCGCCGCCGTGGTGTACCTGACCTATGCGGACGGGTACTTCCTGGACGGTGGCAAAGGCTACGAATACCACGCGCTGATGGGCGCGTTCGCGCTCGGACTGCTGTTCACCGGGCCGGGACGGATTTCCCTGGACGTGAACACGCCGTGGCGACGCAACCCGGTGCCTTTCGCGATTCTCGGCATCGTTCTCGGCGGAGGAGCGGCCGTCGCGGTGATGCTGTTGTTCCACCACCGCTGACCACGGCGCCCGCTCCCTGCGGAGCTGTCGTCTTTACCGGCTCGGATCCCGCACCGCGCCGGTGTCGGCGGAGGTGGCCATCCGGGCATAGGCACGCAGCGCGGCGGTGACCGGACGTTGCCGGTCGGCGGGCTGCCAGGGGCGTTCGGCGGCCTCCATCTTCGCGCGGCGCTCGGCCAGGACCTTGTCGTCGACGAGCAGTTCCAGCTTGCGCTCGTGGACGTCGATGAGGATCTGGTCGCCGTTTTCCACCAGCCCGATGGTGCCGTGCGCCGCGGCCTCGGGCGAGATGTGGCCGACCGAGATGCCCGACGAGCCGCCGGAGAACCGCCCGTCGGTGATCAGCGCGCATTTCTTGCCGAGCCCGGCACCCTTGAGGAACGCGGTCGGGTGCAGCATTTCCTGCATTCCAGGGCCGCCGGCTGGACCCTCGTAGCGGATCACCAGCACCTCGCCGGGCTGGATCTTCTTGCCGAGGATGACCGAGACGGCCTCCTCCTGGCTTTCCACCACGCGCGCCGGGCCCTGGAAGCGCCACAGCGATTCGTCGACCCCGGCCGACTTGATCACCGCGCCGTTTTCCGCGAGGTTGCCGCGCAGGATGGCCAGACCACCGTCCTTGGTGTAGGCGTGCGCGACATCGTGCACGCATCCGGCCGCCGCGTCGGTGTCCAAAGAGGACCACCGGTTCTCCGTGGAGAACGCCTCGGTGGTGCGGACCCCGCCCGGTGCGGCGTGGAACAGCTCCAGCGCCTCGGGCGACGGCGACCCGCCGCGAATGTCCCAGGCGGACAGCCAGGTTTCCAGGCTGTCGGCGTGCACCGCCCGGACACCGGTGTTCAGGAGGCCACCGCGATGGAGCTCGCCGAGGATCGCCGGGATGCCACCCGCGCGGTGCACGTCTTCCATGTGATAATCCGAGTTCGGCGCCACCTTGGACAGACACGGCACCTTCCGGCCGATCGCGTCGATGTCGTCGATGGTGAAGTCGATCTCGCCTTCCTGTGCGGCGGCGAGGATGTGCAGCACCGTGTTGGTCGAGCCGCCCATCGCCATGTCCAGCGCCATCGCGTTTTCGAAGGCGGGCTTGCTCGCGATCGAGCGGGGGAGCACGCTTTCGTCGTCTTCGCCGTACCACCGTTTGGCCAGTTCGACCACGACGCGCCCGGCCTCGGTGAACAGGCCCCGGCGCGCGGCGTGGGTGGCCAGCGTGGATCCGTTGCCCGGCAGGGAAAGGCCGAGCGCCTCGGTGAGGCAGTTCATCGAGTTCGCGGTGAACATGCCGGAGCAGGAGCCGCAGGTGGGGCAGGCCGACCGTTCCACTTCGGACAGCCCGGCCTCGTCCACCGCGGCGTTGGCGGAGGCGGAGATGGTGGTGATCAGGTCGCTCGCGGGATGGGCGATGCCGTCCACGACGACCGCCTTGCCCGCCTCCATCGGCCCGCCCGAGACGAACACGGTGGGGATGTTCAGCCGCATCGCCGCGTTGAGCATGCCGGGCGTGATCTTGTCGCAGTTGGAGATGCACACCAGCGCGTCGGCCTGGTGGGCGTTGATCATGTATTCGACCGAATCGGCGATGATCTCCCGCGAAGGCAGCGAGTAGAGCATGCCGCTGTGTCCCATCGCGATCCCGTCGTCCACCGCGATCGTGTGGAACTCCCGCGCCACACCGCCGGCTTCGGCCACCGCCTCGGCCACGACGCCGCCGAGGTCCTTGAGATGGACGTGGCCCGGGACGAACTGGGTGTAGGAGTTGGCGATCGCCACGATCGGCTTGCCGAAATCGCTGTCGGTCATACCGGTGGCCCGCCAGAGCGAGCGGGCGCCCGCGGCGTTGCGGCCGTGCGTGGTGGTTCGGGAGCGCAACTGAGGCATACGCCTCAGGTTACGCCGGGGGCTGATCCTCGTCGTCGGTGAGGCCGGACGGGTCCTTCAACCGGCCTTCGCTGACCAGGGAGATGACGGGCAGGTGTCGCGTGCGGACGGTCGGGAGCGGCACCTCGGTGTCGTCGGTGAGGACCGCTTTGACCTTCGCCCGGCCGGTGATGGCCAGGCCCTTGAGCCTCTCCCAGGGGAGTTCGCGATGCCCGAACATGGTGCGCACGGCCAGTCCCTCACCGGTGGCCACCGTGCGCGTGCGGACGACGAACACGATCAGCGCGAGCGGGACGACGTAGAGCGCCCACAGCCCGGGCACACCGGAAAACGCCGTCGGAACCAGGCACACCATCAGGAGAACCACCGCGAGCAAAGCGGTTCCGGGCACGCGGAACACCGCCTTACGTCCGCGTTCGCGCCGATCCTCCGGTCCGTTTTCTTGGGCCACCCCATGATGGTGCCCCTTCACCGCCGGGCCGCCGCACCCAGGTCCTCCGACTTTAGGAGTGCCCAGTATCCGGGATCACGATCTCGCAGAGTTGACACTGCGTGCGACCAGGCATTAACGTCATGAACGTGAAACCGCAGAACGGCATCGTACTTTCCTGGCGCGTCGACGCGTAGGGACTGGCCCTGCGTCGACGCGCGACCCTCGTGCGACCTCATGGTCGGCGGGGGTTTTTTGTTGCCCAAGCCATATCCGAGCCTTTTCCGACCGTCTGAACCACCCGAACGAGTGACCGCATCCACGAGATCCACGAGGCAGAACTGATGACTAGCGCCACGTCGCGACCGGCACCGGGAACCCCGTCGCCCGCCCAGCTCGGGCCCCGCCCCAAGCCCGCTCCGCCCGCCGGCACCCCCGTACGGGTCACCGGCGCGCAGTCGCTTGTTCGGTCACTCGAAGCGGTCGGCGTCGAGGTCGTGTTCGGCATTCCGGGTGGCACGATCCTGCCCGCCTACGACCCGCTGCTCGACTCCACAAAGGTCCGGCACGTGCTCGTCCGGCACGAGCAGGGCGCCGGCCACGCGGCGACCGGTTACGCACAGGCCACCGGCCGGGTCGGGGTGTGCATGGCGACCTCGGGTCCCGGCGCGACCAACCTCGTCACCCCGCTGGCGGACGCGAACATGGACTCGGTGCCGGTGGTGGCCATCACCGGGCAGCAGACCCGCGCCCTGATCGGCACCGACGCCTTCCAGGAAGCCGACATCTGCGGCATCACGATGCCGATCACCAAGCACAACTTCCTCGTCACCGACCCGGTCGACATCCCGCGCGTGATCGCCGAAGCGTTCCACCTCGCCGCGACCGGGCGCCCCGGACCGGTCCTCGTGGACATCCCGAAGGACGTGCTCCAGGAGACGACGTCGTTCTCCTGGCCACCGGAGATGCGCCTGCCCGGCTACCGGCCGACGCTGCGCCCGCACGGCAAGCAGGTGCGCGAGGCCGCCCGGCTCATCGCACAGGCGCGCAGGCCGGTGCTCTACGTCGGAGGCGGCGTGATCAAGGCCGAGGCGCACGCCGAGCTGGCGGCGCTGGCCGAGCTGACCGGGATCCCGGTCGTCACCACGCTGATGGCGCGCGGCGCGTTCCCGGACTCGCACCCGCAGCACCTGGGCATGCCGGGCATGCACGGCAGCGTCGCCGCGGTCGCCGCGATGCAGCGGTCCGATCTGCTCGTCGCGCTCGGTGCCCGCTTCGACGACCGGGTGACCGGACGGCTGGACTCGTTCGCGCCCGAGGCCAAGGTGGTGCACGCCGACATCGACCCGGCGGAGATCTCCAAGAACCGCAAGGCGGACGTGCCGATCGTCGGGGACTGCGCGGAGATCATCACCGAACTGATCGAGGCCGTGCAGGCCGAGGTCGACCGCACCGAGAAGCCCGATCTGAGCGCGTGGTGGACCCAGATCGACGCCTGGCGCACCACGTTCCCGGCGGGCTACGAATGGCCCTCCGACGGCACCCTCTCCCCGCAGTACGTGATCGAACGGATCGGCGCGCTCGTCGGGCCGGACGCGATCTACGCGGCCGGGGTCGGCCAGCACCAGATGTGGGCCGCGCAGTTCGTCCGCTACGAGAAGCCGCGCAGCTGGATCAACTCCGGTGGCCTGGGCACGATGGGCTTCGCCGTGCCCGCCGCGATGGGCGCGCAGTTCGGGCATCCGGACAAGCAGGTGTGGGCCATCGACGGCGACGGCTGCTTCCAGATGACCAACCAGGAGCTCGCGACCTGCGCGATCGAGGGCGCGCCGATCAAGGTCGCGGTGATCAACAACGGCAACCTGGGCATGGTCCGGCAGTGGCAGAACCTGTTCTACGCCGAGCGGTACTCCAACACCGACCTCGGCACGCACAAGCACCGCATCCCGGACTTCACCCTCCTCGCTGAGGCGCTGGGCTGCGCCGGACTCCGGTGCGAGACCCGGGAAGAGGTGGACGAGGTCATCCGCAGGGCGATGGACATCAACGACCGCCCGGTGGTGATCGACTTCGTGGTCGGCAAGGATGCCCAGGTCTGGCCGATGGTCGGCCCCGGCGCGGGCAACGACGAGGTCATGGCGGCGCGGGGCATCCGTCCCCTCTTCGAGGACGACGAGGTGGGGGAATGATCAACCGGCGCTTGCGTTCTCAAGGTGACCGGAGGACGCGCCCCCGGAGGTACGCCAACGGGGAGGCGGGTCGCCCCCGTACCTGCCCGCACGGAGCTGACCGGGTCACGGCCCGTCTACCCGTTTGCGTGGGCGCGTCTGCAAAAAGGCGCAGTGGGGGAATGATCAACCGGTGCTTGCGCTCTATTCGCTGGGGCGTGTCTCGAAAGGGCGGAACGAGCAAGTGAGTACACATACGCTGAGCGTGTTGGTGGAGAATGTGCCCGGGGTGCTCGCCAGGGTCGCCGGGCTGTTCTCCCGCCGCGGATTCAACATCGAGTCCCTCGCCGTCGGGCCCACGGAGAACCCGGAGGTGTCCCGAATGACGATCATGGTCGCAGTGGAGGAGCTACCGCTCGAACAGGTGACCAAACAGCTCAACAAGCTGGTCAACGTAATCAAGATCGTGGAGCTCGAGCAGGCCACGTCGGTGCAGCGCGAGTTGTTGCTGGTCAAGGTCAGGGCGGACGCCACGGTGCGCAGCCAGGTCCTGGAGACCGTGCAGCTCTTCCGGGCCAAGGTGGTCGACGCGGCACCCGAGGCGCTGACCATCGAGGCGACCGGTACCAGCGATAAGCTGACCGCGCTGCTACGGATGCTGGAGCCTTACGGGGTCCGGGAAATCGTGCAGTCCGGCATGGTGGCGGTCGGCCGGGGCGCGCGTTCGATCACCGCCACCTCGTCCCGCTGAGAGCCCGGGCGGGCCGTGGCACCAAGCAGTGAAAATCGAAAGGAAATTGTTCCCCTCATGTCAGTCGAAATCTTCTACGACGACGACGCCGATCTGAGCCTCATCCAGGGTCGCAAGGTCGCCGTGATCGGCTACGGCAGCCAGGGCCACGCCCACGCGCTGAGCCTGCGTGACTCCGGGGTCGATGTGCGCATCGGTCTTCCGGAGGGGTCGAAGTCGCGTGCCAAGGCCGAAGACGAGGGCCTGCGGGTCCTCACGCCGGCGGAGGCCTCCAAGGAGGCCGACCTCATCATGATCCTGGCGCCCGACACCAAGCAGCGGTTCATCTACGCCGAGGACATCGAGCCCAATCTGTCCGACGGTGACGCGATCTTCTTCGGGCACGGCTTCAACATCCGGTACGGGCTGATCAACCCGCCGGCCAACGTGGACGTCGCGATGGTCGCGCCGAAGGGGCCGGGGCACCTGGTACGCCGCCAGTTCGTCGACGGCAAGGGTGTGCCGTGCCTGATCGCGGTCGAGCAGGACCCGTCCGGCAACGCGCAGGCGCTGGCGCTGGCCTACGCGGCCGCCATCGGTGGCGCGCGGGCCGGGGTCATCAAGACCACCTTCAAGGAGGAGACCGAGACCGACCTGTTCGGTGAGCAGTCGGTGCTCTGCGGCGGCGCCACCGCGCTCGTGCAGACCGGGTTCGAGGTCCTCACCGAGGCCGGGTACGCGCCGGAGATCGCCTACTTCGAGGTGCTCCACGAGCTGAAGCTCATCGTCGACCTGATGTACGAGGGCGGCATCGCGCGCATGCGGTACTCGATCTCCGACACCGCCGAGTACGGCGACCTGACCCGCGGCCCGCGCGTCATCACGCCCGCGGTCAAGGAGGAGATGCGCAAGATCCTGGGCGAGATCCAGGACGGCACCTTCGCGCGCGAGTGGGTCGCCGAGGACGAGGCGGGCCGGCCGAACTTCCGCAAGCTCCAGGAAGCGGGCGAGCAGCACCCCATCGAGGAGACGGGCAAGAAGCTGCGCGGCCTGATGTCCTGGGTGGACCGGCCGATCACCGAGACCGCCTGATCGGTAGCGCTTGATTGGTAGCAAGGTGGCTTTGCTCGACCGGAGGCGGAGGCGATAGCCGTCAACGACGGAACTCCACCGCCGAAGGCCGCTGCACGCGGCCGGACACGCTTTTCGTCCGGCCGCCGATTCAGCACGGATCATCCGTAGTAAAGCCACCTTGCTCCGCTACGACGACGTCCCCGGCAGGCCGTCGTCCGTAAAGTGGGAGCGTGATCCGCATCCGGCTCGATGCGTGGACACTTGCTCGCACACGCATCGCGATCAGCCCGCTCAATGACCTTGTGAGCGGGCTGTACCTGTTGCTGAGGGAACAGGGACGGGTGCCGTGGCCCTACACCGAGTGGGCGGCCACGGCCCGGGAGGTGCTGCGGACGGTGCCGGAGGTCGCACCCCTGCGGATTTACGCCCAATTGCACGGGCGGTCGCACGAACGGCGCGTACCCGATGTGTTCACGCCTATGCCGCTCACGTCGGCCCCGAGCATCGCCGACGAACTGTCCGTGCTCCGGCGCACCGACAGGACGACGGTCGCGGAGCAGTTCACCATGAACTATCCCGAAGGCGTGCCCCAGTACCTGGAACCGTTCCTGGACGATCCGGACCGTGCCTTCGGGCAGTTGGCGGACGCCTGCGCCGCGTACTGGGACCTCACGCTGGCCTCGCGTTGGCCGGTGATGCGTACCGCGCTCGAGGAGGAAGTGCTGCTGCGCGCCCGGGCTCTGGCCGCGGACGGGCCGGACGCGCTTCTGGCCGATCTGCGGGGCCAGGTCCGGTGGGAACCCCCGGTGCTGTCCCTGGTCAAACCGGTGGAGTCGGCCTTTGACGCGGTAGGCCGGCGGCTGCTGCTCGTCCCGTTGATCTTCGCGCAGGGCATCCTGATGTGCTCGACAGATCTGCCGGACACCTTGATGGTCACCTACCAAGCGCGCGGCACGATGGCGCTGGCCGGCCCATCGTCGCCCGAGCACGCCGATGACCGGCTGGCTGTCCTGCTCGGCGCGGGCCGGGCCGCGGTCCTGCGTGCGCTGACCGAGCCCGCGACCACGACCGGGCTGGCCACAGCGCTCGGTTTGGCGCCCAGCACGGTGTCCGAGCACTTGAGCATCCTGCAGGCCGCGGGCGCGGTGCACCGCCGCCGAGCGGGCCGTCGTGTCCTGTACGAACTACAACCGACCGGCATGGCACTGGTCTCACTGCTCACAGACGAGCGCAGCCACTCCGCGGGGTGATGATTCGGCGAACGCCGAATGCATTCACTTGCCGGTGGGCCGGCCTTAGCGTTCGGCCGTGCTTGCCACCGCGATGTCTCCCCGGCGTGCTGGACGGACACTGATCCTGGAAGTGCTGCGCCGCCGCGTCCGTCCCGCGATCACCGCCAGCACGGCCTCGATCGTCCACCAGACGTGCGAAGCACTGGTGCCGCTGGCCATTGGTCTGAGCGTCGATCGCGCTGTCGGCGGAGGGTCGCTGACGGCCGTGCTGGTCGCCGTCGCGGCGATCCTGCTGCTGTTCGCGGTGCTCGCGACTGGCGGCGGTACAACGTCCTGGGTGCTGACTTCGGCGTGTCAGCGGGAGGCACATGATCTGCGAGTTCGCGTCATGGGGAGGATCCTGGCCGACCCGCGGGTAGCTGACGAGCGTTCAGCGGGCGAGCTGGCGACCATCCTGACCTCCGACACCAAGGCCACGGCGGAGGTGCTGCGCGGCTTGGTGTACCTGGTCTCGGGATGTGCCGGTCTGGTCGCGACAGCGGTGGTGCTGATCGGCATCGATGTGTGGCTGGGCCTGGGCGTTCTGGTGGTTGTCCCGGTGCTGATGGCCGGGGTGAACCAGCTCGCCCCGTGGTTGGAGCGCGTGGTGAGAGCCCGTCAGCAGACCAGCGGGCTCGTCGCCGCGCTGGCGGCCGAGCTGGTTCGCGCGCTGCGGACGATCCGCGGTTTCGGTGGTGTTTCCGAGGCTGTGCGGCGTTATCGCGTCTCCAGCCGCCGCGCACTGGACACAGCTCTCCGCACGACCACAGCGACAGCCACCGTGGTGGGAGCCGGCTTGCTGGCCACCGGCACCGTGCTGGTCGCCACGACAGTCGCCGCCGGCTTGCTGGCCCGGACCGGTCGGATCACCCTCGGCGAGTTCATCACCGTTGTCGCGATGGTGTCGTTCGTGGCCGATCCCATGCGGCGGATCACCACAGCCGTTCAGCAGGTGGCCGCATCCCGGGCCGGCGCTGCCCGGGTTGCGCACTTCCTGCGCCGGTCCGATGCCGGCGACGAACCGGCGCGGGCCGATTCACCCGAGATGGACGCCGATCTCACGGTCGCGCCGGGGGAGGTGCTCGGCGTGGTCACCACGGACCCGGTCAGTACCCAGGCCGTGCTGACCCGGCTCGCCGAGCGACCGGATGCCCTGATCGAGCCGGAGGACTCCTACCTGTTGGGCGGCAGCCTCGCCGAGGCCGTGAACACCGGCCGCGACACACCTGAGTACCTGGTCAACCAAGCGTTCGAAGCCGCGGACGTCGACAGGACGATCGCGGACCGGCTACTCGAAGGCGGCGCGAACCTCTCCGGTGGGCAGCGGCAACGCGTCGCGCTGGCCAGAGCTCTTGCCGCTGATCCATCCCTGTTGGTGTTACGGAATCCACTGACCGCGCTCGACGCCGTGACCGAGGACCTGGTCGCCGGGCGGTTGATCGAACTGCGCCGTACCGGCCAGGGCGGCACGGTCCTGATCACGACGTCGCCCGCGTTGCTGTCGCGATGTGATCGAGTCGTCTTCCTCCAAGATGGACGATCGATGATCGCGGCACCGGCCGAACTGGCCGGGTATCCCGCCTATGCCAAGGCGGTGCTCCGATGACGTTGCCAGTCGCCTCGGGCCGCCAGACGCTCGCCGGGCTCGGCAGGACACTGTGGAAGCGCCCTCTCGACTGCGTGGTCGCGGCCACGCTGACAGGACTTGCCGCGGCCGGGACGGTCATCGTGCCGATGATGCTTGGACGGTTGGTCGACGCCGTGCGCATGGGCGCCGTCCTGAGCCACCTGATTCTGCTCACCGCGGGCGCGGTGGTTCTGGGCATGGCGTTGACAGCCGCTGCCCAGCGTTCCGCTGAACGTCTCGGTGCCCACGCGGCAGCCGACCTCCGAGAAGACGTTCTGGCGCGGGCACTCGGCGCTGAGTCCAGAGTTGTCGAGAAGGCGGGCAGCGGGGACGTTGCGTCACGCGTCACCGAAGACGTGGAAAACTTCGTCGCCGCCCTCCCTCTCGCGGCCGAAGTGTGCGCCGCCGCAGTCACCGTCCTGGTGTCCGCTGCCGGTTTCGCCGCTCTCGACTGGCGTTTCGCGCTCGCTTTCACCGCCGTGTTCCCGATCTACTGGCTGAGCCTGGCGATCTATTTGCCCAAGGCGGGGCCCCGCTACGCCGCGGAACGGCGCGCAGCCGCCGAACGCGGCCAGGTCATGCTGGAATCGTTGCATGGGCGGTCCACTGTGGACGCGTACGACATGGCTCCGCTCCAGACGCGACGCTTGGCGGGGGCGTCTTCTCACGCGGTGAACTCGGCCCTCGGCGCGTCGCGGCTGTTCGTCTGGTTCTCCAAATCCATGAACGCCGCCGAGGCGATCGGTCTGTGCCTCGTGCTCCTGACGGGATACTGGCTGGTGAGCACCGGCGCCGTCACGATCGGCGACGTCACGGCGGCGGCGTTGTTGTTCCACCGCCTGTTCTCACCGCTGGGTTCGCTCCTGCTTTCGTTCGACGACGTTCAACGAGCCGGCGCGGCGCTCGCCCGGATCATCGGCGTCACCCTGCTTCCGTTGCCTGTTGTGCGACCCCATCGAACGCCCGTCGGGCAGGTCGGCATCACTGTGCGCGGTGTGCGCTTCTCTTATGACACCGGGCATGAGGTGCTGCGCGGAGTGGATATCACAGTCCCCGCAGGGACATCGCTCGCGATCGTCGGAGCGAGCGGCGCGGGCAAGACGACTCTGGCGAGTGTGCTCGCCGGCGAACTGGCCCCGTCGTCCGGCACGGTGTCCCTTCGCGACGAAGGCGGGAGTGTCGCACTCACTGACCTGGGTGCCGAGCAGCTCAGGGACTGGATCGGGATGATCTCGCAAGAGGTCCACGTCTTCGCCGGAACCCTGCGGGACGACCTGAACTTCGCCGCTCCCCATCGATCCGACGCGGAACTCGTCGCCGCCCTCGCCAGGACAGGCGCCACAGACTGGGTCGCCGCTCTGCCCGACCACCTCGAGACCCGCGTAGGCCCCGGTGAAACCCCATTGACCCCGGTCCAGACCCAGCAACTCGCGTTGGCCCGCTTGCTTCTGCGTGATCCCCCGGTCGTCGTCCTGGACGAGGCGACGGCGGAGGCCGGCGGCGGCGATCGCGCGCGCGAACTCGACAATGCGGCCATCGCGCTGGCCTCCGGGCGGACAGCGGTCGTCATCGCCCATCGCCTCGCGCAGGCCCGGGCGTGCGACCGCATCGCCATGATGAACGACGGGATCGTCGAAGAATTCGGCACCCATGAAGAGCTGGTCGCGCTGGGCGGTCACTACGCCGAACTCTGGTCGATGTGGTCACGCCGCGAACCGCAGACAGTCCTCAGCGGACGTCCACGGCGTGCGAAATGATCGCGGCGGCGTGGGCCATTCCCGTGGCATTCGGGTGGTAGGGGTAGGCAGGCGAAGCCGGGACGAGGCCTTCCAGCCAACGCCGCTCAGGCGGCTCGCACAGGCCGTGCCAGGCGCTGGGTCCTCGGATGTCCACGTAGGTCGCCCGGTGCGTGAAGGTTTCGTACGCCAGCATCAGCATCAGGTGGTCGAGCGTGGCCTGGATGTAGTTCGCGTCCTCGGGTGTGAAGGGATCCGCGGGGTAACAACCGCCCGGTCGCCAGTACGTCAGGTACCCGGTGACGATCACCCTGGCATGCGGGGACCGGCGGTGGATCTCGGCCAGCGCGGTGGCCATTTTCGGTGCTGTGTCGCGGATCCGGACGGAGAACTGGTCCACGCCGTCGGTCGTGAAGCGTTGTCGGCACGTCGGACCGGGCGGGGCGGGAGCCGGTTTCGCGCAGGCGAGGAACGTCTCGTACAGCTTCACGTCGTTGGCGCCGATCGCCAGGGTGACCAGATCGGTGTCGGGGCGCAGGGCGTCGAACTGGGGCGGCACCACGCCGAGCTGCCGGCCGGTGAGATCCGGGATGGTCGCTCCGGAGCAGGTCACGTCGGTGAGCTCGGCGCCGAGACGGGTGGCCAGCACGTGCGGCCAGTCGTGGTCCGAGCGCAGGCACACGGCGTCGATCTGGTTCGGGATCAGCGGTCCCGCGGCCGACGAGTCACCCAGTGCCACATACCGGACCGCCTGGACCGCGTTCGCCTGTACCGCGGGCAGGCCGGCCATGACGATCGCCAGTACACCGGCCAACACCGGCAAACGCGCCCACCGCGTGGCCGCTCCCCGTGCCGGCCCGCGGTGGTCAAGGTGCCGCGGACGAAACAGCATGGCCACTCCCGTCGCCGACGTCTTCGTCGATCAGGGTCAGCGTCCTCACCGTCTGGTGAAACGGTCAACGCACGGACTGGAACCTGTCCTGTTCGAGACAGCGGAATACGTCTTCCGCCCGATGGCCTTGCTCCGCCTGTCTCACGACTTTCGTCACTTGACATCCGGGTTCCGTCTGCCGGAACCGGAGTCGGACACCCGGTGTGGTGGCGCGACCGCGGGGATGTTCGATCGCGGGTCCGGGCATGCGGCCAACCGGGTGACGGGCGCCTGAGCAGCGAGGACGGTTCCCCCACCTGCTCAACCACGGCCAGTGCGGTGGCTAGACTTCGGGGCAAGACAGCCGCGTCTCTTTGGGAGCCTGATCGTGACCATTCCCGGCAAGCCCGTCGTGCTCATCGCCGAAAAGCTCGCCCCGTCCGTGCTGAACGTGTTCGGTGACGAGGTGGAGGTCCGGCACGTCGACGGAACCGACCGTCCCGCGCTGCTCGAAGCGGTCAAGGGGGCCGACGCGCTGCTGGTCCGCTCCGCCACCAAGGTCGACGCCGAAGTGTTCGCCGCGACGAACCGGCTCAAGGTCGTCGCGCGGGCCGGCGTGGGCCTGGACAACGTCGAGGTTCCCGCGGCCACCGCGCGCGGTGTGCTCGTGGTGAACGCGCCGACGTCGAACATCGTGTCCGCCGCCGAGCACGCCGTGGCGTTGCTGCTCGCGGTCGCCCGCCGGGTCCCGGCCGCCGACCAGAGCCTGCGCGGCGGCGAGTGGAAGCGCAGCGCGTACACCGGCGTGGAACTGCACGGCAAGACCGTCGGTGTGGTGGGCTTCGGCAAGATCGGCCAGCTCTTCGCGCAGCGGCTCGCCGCGTTCGGCACCACCGTGGTCGCCTACGACCCGTACGTCTCGGCCGCGCGGGCGGCGCAGCTCGGGGTCGAGTTGCTGAGCCTCGACGAACTGCTTTCCCGCGCCGACGCGATCTCGGTCCACCTGCCCAAGACCCCGGAGACCAAGGGCCTGATCGACGCCGAGGCGCTGAAGAAGACCAAGCCGGGCGTGCTCATCGTGAACGCCGCCCGTGGCGGGCTGATCGACGAGGACGCCCTCGCCGACGCGATCCAAAGCGGTCACGTCGGCGGCGCGGGCATCGACGTGTTCGCGACCGAGCCGACCACCTCCAGCCCGCTGTTCGGGCTGCCGAACGTGGTCGTCACGCCCCACCTCGGCGCGTCGACGGCGGAGGCGCAGGACCGCGCCGGCACCGATGTGGCGCACTCCACGCTGCTGGCTCTGCGCGGTGACTTCGTGCCGGACGCGGTGAACGTCGCCAGTGGTGGCACGGTGGGCGAGGAGGTCCGTCCGTACCTGCCGTTGACCCAGAAACTCGGCACCGTCGTCTCGGCGCTGAGCCCCAAGGCGCCGTCGTCGGTCACCGTGCTGGTGCGCGGCGAGCTCTCCGGCGAGGATGTCGCGGTGCTCCCGCTGGCCGCGCTGCGCGGGGTGTTCTCGCAGGTCGTCGAGGACCAGGTGACGTTCGTGAACGCGCCGAGGCTCGCCGAGGAGCTGGGCGTCCAGGTCGAGCTGGTCACGGAGCCGGAGAGCCCGAACTGGCGCAGCGTGGTCACCGTGCGCGCGGTCCACGCGGACGGCACGACGGCCTCGGTTTCCGGCACGATCACCGGCAAGGACGAGGTGGAGAAGCTGGTCGAGGTCAACGGCCGGCATTTCGACCTGCGCGCCGAGGGCAACATGCTGCTGCTGGAGTACCCGGACCGGCCGGGCATCATGGGCCGGGTGGGCACGCTCCTCGGTGAGGCCGGGATCAACATCGAGGCGGCGCAGATCAGCCAGACCACCGACGGCACGGACGCGGTGATGCTGCTGCGCGTCGACCGTGAGGTGGACGCGCACCTGCTCGACCCGATCGCCGCGACCGTCGGCGCCCGCACGATCCGCGCCGTGACCTTCGGCTGATCTCCACTCCTGGTTCGAGAGGAAGGTGGCTTTACTGCGAACAGTAAAGCCACCTTCCTCCACTACGAGCACCCACGGCGGTGGGCTACCGAGTGCTGGTGGTCCAGTGTGGACAGCGGGGGATCGCCCGGGGGCGACCCCCTGGCCAGGTGCAAGATCAACTTAGCCGATGATCGGCTGGTCCGTTCGTGCGTCTCGCACCCCGGGATATTCAGTCATAAGGGTGGTGCTGCTTCGGTCCTTTGGCGACGGCCGGTAACCTGCCTCCGCTGGAGTTTTCGCGTGACGGGGCGGTAACGTTCCCCGGTGCGCCGGTCGACGGAGGTGTCTGGAATGCGGCTCGCGGTGATCCCAGGTGATGGGATCGGACCCGAAGTGATCACCGAGGCACTCAAGGTACTCGGCGAGGTCGCGCCGTCGGTGGAAACGAGCACCTACGATCTGGGCGCCGCCCGCTGGCACTCGACCGGCGAACTGCTGCCCGAATCCGTTCTCGGCGAGCTCCGCCAGCACGACGCGATCCTTCTCGGCGCCGTCGGCGACCCCACCGTCCCGAGCGGGATCCTGGAGCGCGGGCTGTTGCTGCGGCTGCGTTTCGAGTTGGACCACCATGTCAACCTGCGTCCGGCGCGGCTGTACCCGGGGGTTCGAGGGCCGCTGGCCGACACCTCCGCGGAGATCGACATGGTCGTGGTGCGCGAAGGGACCGAGGGCCCGTACGCGGGCAACGGCGGTCTGCTCCGCAAGGACACCGAACACGAAATCGCGACCGAAGTCAGCGTCAACACCGCGTTCGGCATCCGCCGCGTGGTCGCGGACGCGTTCAACCGGGCCGAAGAGCGGCCGCGCAAGCACCTCACCCTGGTGCACAAGACCAACGTGCTGCTGCACGCCGGCTCGCTGTGGTCCCGCATCGTGGAAGAGGTCTCGCTGGAACACCCTGACGTCACCGTCGCCTACTCCCATGTGGACGCCGCGACCATCCACATGGTGACCGACCCGAGCCGGTTCGACGTGATCGTCACCGACAACCTCTTCGGCGACATCATCACCGACCTCGCGGCCGCGGTGACCGGGGGCATCGGGCTCGCCGCCAGCGGTAACCTCGACATCACCCGCCGCAACCCGAGCATGTTCGAGCCGGTGCACGGCAGCGCTCCGGACATCGCGGGCCAGAGCATGGCGGACCCGACCGCGGCCGTCCTGTCGGTGGCGCTGCTGCTCGACCACCTGGGCCAGCGCGAGTCGGCCCGCCGGATCGAGGCGTCGGTGGCCTTCGACCTCGCCACCCGCGACCAGGCGAGCCCCGGCTCCACCCACGCCATCGGCGACCGTCTCGCCGCGCTCGTCTCGTCGAACACCCGCGCGGTGGGCTGACGCGAGGCCGGCGTGAAAGCGAGCAAGGTGGATTTGCCGGCCGGAGGCGGCAACGGAGGCCTGCCACGGCGCAAGCTCCTCCGCCGGAGGCTGCTGCACGCGGCCGGACACGCTTTTCGTCCGGCCGCCGATTCAACACCGAGATATCCGGAGGAAATCCACCTTGTTCCAGGAAAACGGGGGGAAAGGTCCCACGCTGGGGTGTAGTCGGTGCGGGGCGGTTGGGGCCGGGCCGCGAATGTGGCATGATGCGGTCATGGCTTTCCACGCCGTGATCATTATCGGCAAGCGCGCCGCATAGTCCGCCAGACGGACCGACGGCGCGCTAACCTCTCGCACCCAGCGGGAGGTTTTTTGTTTGTCCGGTAAGCCTTCCATCCCGCAAGGAGACGAGCCTTGACCCGCACGGAACCCGCCGGCACTCCGCTCGGCGACGATTTCCACCTCTACGACACCACCCTGCGCGACGGTGCCCAGCGCGAGGGCATTTCCTACTCGGTCGCCGACAAACTCGCGGTGGCGCGGCTGCTCGACGAACTGGGTGTCGGGTTCATCGAGGGCGGGTGGCCGGGCGCGATGCCCAAGGACACCGAGTTCTTCGCCAAGGCCGCGGCGGGTGAGCTGATTCTCAAGCACGCGGTGCTCGTGGCCTTCGGGTCGACGCGCAAGGCCGGCGGCACGGCGTCCCGTGACGCGCAGGTTCGCGCCCTCATCGACTCGCAGGCGCCGGTGGTGACGCTGGTGGCCAAGGCGGATCGCAGGCACATCGAGCGCGCGCTCCGGGTGGACGTCGACGAGGCGTGCGCGATGGTGTCGGACACGGTGTCGTTCCTGGTGGGGGAGGGTCGCCGGGTCTTCCTCGACGCCGAGCACTTCTTCGACGGGTACGCCTACGACGCCGAGACGTCGTTGCGTGTCCTGGACGCCGCGGGCAACGCCGGTGCCGACGTGATCGTCCTGTGTGACACCAACGGCGGGCAGCTTCCGCTCGGCCTGGCGGAAACGGTGCGTGCGGTCAAGGAACGCACGGGCTTCCGGATCGGCATCCACTGCCAGGACGACACTTCCTGTGCGGTGGCCAACAGCGTGGCCGCCGTCCAGGCCGGCGCGACGCACGTGCAGTGCACGGCGAACGGTTACGGGGAGCGGGCCGGTAACGCGGACCTGTTCGCCGTGACCGGAAATCTGGTGGCCAAGCTGGGCATGGAGGTGCTCCCGGCCGGAAGCGCCGCCGAACTCACCCGGGTTTCCCACGCGCTCGCCGAGATCGCGAACATCGCCCCCGACACCCATCAGGCCTATGTCGGGGCGTCGGCCTTCGCCCACAAGGCGGGGCTGCACGCGAGCGCGATCAAGGTGGATCCGTTGCTGTACAACCACATCGATCCCGCTCTCGTCGGCAACGACATGCGCGTCCTGGTGACCGAGATGGCGGGCCGGGCGAGCCTGGAGCTCAAGGGGCGGGAGCTGGGCGTCGATCTGGCAGGCCGTCCCGAGGTGCTGACCAGCGCCGTCAACAAGGTGAAGCGGCTGGAGGCGGAGGGCTGGTCCTTCGAAGCTGCCGACGCCTCGCTGGAACTGTTGCTGCGCAAGGAGGTCGAGGGCCCGGACGGTGACATGGGCGAACCCCCGTTCACCCTGGAGTCCTACCGGGTCGTGCTGGACCACCGTCCGGACGGCGTGGTGGTGTCGGAGGCGACGGTCAAGGTGCACGTCGGCGGCGAGCGGGTGATCGCCACCGCGGAAGGGAACGGCCCGGTCCACGCACTGGACGCCGCGTTGCGCAATGCGCTGCTGCCGCGGTTGTCGTGGTTGGACAGCATGACGCTGGCCGACTACAAGGTGCGCATCCTGCCCGGCCATCCCGGGACAGACGCGGTCACCCGCGTGCTCATCGAGTCCAGCGACGGTGACCGGGAATGGACCACGGTCGGCGTGCACGGCAACATCGTCGAGGCGAGCTGGCTGGCCCTGTGTGACGCCCTGGTCCACAAGAGCCTTCGCGCCTGAGACGGCCGCGCGCCGGTCGAGTCCACTGTGGACGGAAGCGGGGCGGGCCGGTGCCCGCCCCCTCGACGCCGGTCGCGATCGGGCCCCGCCACGGCATTAGAGTGGCACCGTGCGCCTAGCTCGGATTGCCCATGCTGCCGGTGTCGTGTTCGCCTCGATCGAGGGCGAGGGAGGTGACGCCGAAGCGCTGGAGATCGCGGAACATCCGTTCGGCCGTCCCAACTTCACCGGTCGCCGCTGGCCGCTGGCCGACGTGCGGCTGCTCGCGCCGATCCTGCCGACGAAGGTGATCGCGGTGGGCCGGAACTACGCGGAGCACGCGGCCGAGTTCGGCAACGAGGTCCCCGCTTCGCCGATGATCTTCCTGAAGCCGTCCACCAGCGTGATCGGCCCGAACGCGGCGATCAAGCTGCCCGCGGCGTCCGAGCGTGTGGACTTCGAGGGCGAGCTGGCGGTGGTGATCGGGCAGCAGCCGTTGCGCAACGTGCCGGCGTCGCGGGCCCTCAGCACGGTCCTCGGTTACACCGTCGCCAACGACGTGAGCGCTCGTGACCTGCAGAAGGCCGACGGCCAGTGGGGGAGGGCCAAGGGGTTCGACACGTTCTGCCCCCTCGGCCCCTGGATCGAGACCTCGCTCGACCCGGCCGACCTGGCGCTGCGCACCGAACTCGACGGCGAGGTCAAGCAGGACGCACGGACCTCGCTGCTGGTGCACAAGGTGCCCGAACTGATCGAGTTCATCTCCGGCGTGATGACCCTCCTGCCCGGCGATGTCATTCTCACCGGCACCCCCGCGGGCGTCGGCCCGATGACCGATGGGCAGCAGGTGTCCATCACCATCGAAGGCATCGGCACTCTCACCAACCCCGCCCAGAAAGCCTAGTTTCAGGGGCGCCGCGCGAAGGACGGCGCGGATTCGGGGCGGAAACCGATCCCGATCAGGTAGGCCGGAAACTGGGAGGCGGCCGGGAACGTCCGCAGAAGCCGCACGAGCGGCTTCGGCATCCCCGCGCGCCTGCCCTCCATCGCGGGCCGGATGATGTTGCGGTGCATGAGCCGTTGAAGGCCTTGCACCATCACGGTGGGCAGCCCGCGCCGTCGCTGCACCTTGGCCAGATCGGCCGTGGTGACGCGCCCCTGACGCAGCGGCCAGGCGAGCAGTTCCGCGGTGGCGACGGCGTCCTGTACCGCCAGGTTGATGCCCACGCCGCCGATCGGTGACATCGCGTGGGCGGCGTCGCCGATGCACAGCAGTCCGTCGACATACCAGCGCCGCAACCGGTCCAGCCGGACATCGAGATGCTTGACGTCGTCCATCGACTTGATGCCGTCGGTCTTGCCGGCGTAATCGGGCAGGACCGAGGCGATTCGCTGCCGGAACGCCTCGATGCCGTCGGCGCGCAACTGTGCGTCGATTCCCTTCGGCGCCATGTAGGCGACCTGGAGATAGCCCTCGCGCGGGATGCCGACCGCCAGGTGGCGGTCGGTCAGGCTCGGGGTGAGCGCCGGCTGCGGGTTGCCGTCGGTGGGCAGTCGGAACCACCAGGCGTCCATCGGGACCGGGAATTCCCGGGGCCGGAGGCCGGACTGGCGTCGCAGCAGGGACCAGCGGCCGTCACAGGCCACGACCAGGTCCGCCCGGATCTCGCCGGTCTTTCCGCCGGCTTCGCGGTAGGCCACACCCGTCACGCGTCCCGATTCCTTGATCACGTCGGTCACTTCGGTGTTCATCCGGAGCGTGAAGGTCGGTTCGGCTCGTGCGGTTTCGGCCAGCAGGTCGAGCAGGTCCCACTGGGGCACCATCGCGACGTACGGGTGCGGTGTGCGAAGCCGGCTGAGGTCCGCGAGCACCACCCGGTTCCCCTCCTCGTCCGGGAACGCGACCTCGCTGATGTGGCTTTGCGGCAGGGCCGCGAACTTCTCGCCCAGGCCCAGATCGTCGATCAGGTGCAGGGTCGACGGATGCACGGTGTCGCCCCGGAAGTCGCGGAGGAAGTCGCCGTGCTTTTCCAGCACGGTCACCTCCACACCGGCCCTGGCCAGCAACAACCCCAGCACCATCCCGGCCGGTCCGCCCCCAGCGACGACGCACCCCGTGCGTTCGGTCATGGATCCCACCTCATTTCATCGTCTGTTGAATAAGTTCAGCATGGCGTGCTCGGGGCGGCGGGTCAAGCGGGATAGGCTGATCGGGCTATGACTCCCAAACGTGACGCGGTGCGTGCCCGCTTCTGTCCTTCTCCGACCGGAACCCCGCACGTCGGACTGATCCGCACGGCGCTGTTCAACTGGGCGTTCGCCCGGCATCACGGCGGCACTCTGGTGTTCCGCATCGAGGACACCGACGCCGCGCGGGATTCCGAGGAGTCCTACGAGCAGCTCCTGGATGCCCTGCGGTGGCTCGGCATCGACTGGGACGAGGGGCCTGACGCGGGTGGTGACCACGGTCCGTACCGGCAGAGCCTGCGCCGCGAGATCTACGCCGACATCGCCGCCCGGCTGCTGGAGGCGGGCGAGCTCTACGAGGCGTACTCGACCAACGAAGAGGTCGAGGCCCGGCGCAAGGCCGCCGGGCAGGACCCGAAGCTGGGCTACGACAACTTCGACCGTGACCTCACCGAGGAGCAGCGCGCCGCCTTCCGTGCCGAGGGCAGGCTGCCGGTGCTGCGGCTGCGTATGCCCGCCGAAGACCTCGGCTGGCACGACCTCGTCCGCGGGGACATCAGCTTCCCGGCCGGCTCGATTCCCGACCCGGTTCTGGTCCGTGCCAACGGTGACCCGCTCTACACGTTGACCAATCCGGTCGACGACGCCCTGATGCGGATCACCCACGTGCTGCGCGGTGAGGACCTGCTGCCCTCCACGCCGCGTCAGATCGCGCTCTACCAGGCGTTGCGGCGCATCGGGGTGACCGACTTCGTCCCGGAGTTCGGTCACCTGCCTTACGTGATGGGCGAGGGCAACCGGAAACTGTCCAAGCGTGATCCGCAGTCGAATCTTTTCAACTACCGCGACAAAGGTTTCATCCCGGAGGGGCTGCTCAATTACCTGGCGCTTCTGGGCTGGTCCATCGCCGACGACCGGGACATTTTCAGTGTGGCCGAACTGGTCGCGGCGTTCGAAATCACCAAAGTCAGCGCGAATCCGGCGAGGTTCGACGTCAAGAAGGCCGAGGCGATCAACGCCACGCATCTGCGCGCGCTGGACCCGGACGACTTCGCCGCGCGTGCGCTGCCTTACCTGGTCACCGCCGGCGTGCTGCCGGAGCGGCCGGACGAAGGCCAGCTGGCGAAGCTGCGCACCATCGCTCCGTTGGTGCAGGAACGGGTGACCGTGCTGTCCGACACGGCCGCGCTGGTGCGTTTCCTGTTCGTCGGCGAGGAAATTTTCGCGCCGGAGGAAGACGCCGCGGCCAAGGCACTTGGTCCGGACGCGGAACCGGTGCTGCGCGCCGCGGCCGAGGCGCTGCGCGAAGTCGGGGTGTGGGAGGCGCCGGCGATCGAAGAGGCGCTCAAGAAAGCCTTGGTGGACGGGCTGGGACTCAAGCCACGAAAAGCTTTCGCTCCGGTCCGGGTGGCGGTCACCGGCCGGACCGTCTCACCGCCGCTGTACGAGTCAATGGAGCTGCTCGGCCGGGAGATTTCACTCGGGCGGCTGCTGCGCGCGTTGCCGGGCGACGGACGGTAGAGGATCACGATCACGAATCAAACGGGCCAATCACCTTGTCGGTCGAGTCGCTGAGACGCTGAGTCCCCTAGCCTCGCTGGGTGGATTTTGCGCGCACGTGCACGACTGCCCCCGATATCCCGTTCGGTGCGCCCGCCGACCCGTGGATCCCGCCCAACCTTCGCCTGGTTTGCCTCGACATCGACGACACTCTGGTCGACTTCACCGCTGCCTGCCGCACGGCGCTCGCCGTCCTGCTCGGGCGGTCCGATCTCTGGCCGTTGTGGGAGCGGATCACCGAGCGGCACACGGCCATGGTCGTCTCCGGTGATCTGGACTACGCGGCCGCGCACCTAAGACGCACACAGTGCTTTCTGGGCGAGTTGGGCGTGGTGGTGGACACCGAGCACGCGTCGGGCTTCGAGACCCGGCGCAAGGAACTGGTCCGGAGATCGTGGCGGCTCTTCTCCGACGTCCTACCGTGCCTCGACTGGCTTCGCGCCGCAGGCGTCCTGCTCGCGGCCGTGACCAACGCCTCAGGAGCTCATCAGCGCGCCAAGCTCACCGACCTGGGCCTGGCGCGCTTTTTCGATCACGTGGCGATCGCGGGGGAGATCGGGGTGGCGAAACCCGACCCTGTGATGTTCCACTCGGTCTGCGCGACGCTGGGCTGCACCCCGGAGGAGGTGGCGCACGTCGGTGACAAGTTGCACACCGACGCGGTGGGGGCCCGCGACGCCGGTTTGGCGGGCATCTGGCTCGACCGCGGGTCTTGCGGCGAGCGCGAGGTGCCCGAAGGGGTGCACGTCATCGACGGCCTTGACGAACTGCCGCAACTGCTGGTCAGCGAGTTCGCGCGGATAGGTGTGCCGGCCCAGCGGTGATCGTTTCCCGCCCCGGTTTCCGGGCCCGGCAGGGGGTGGTCTACTATTTTCTTCCGGCGGCGCTGATCCAGATCGCGAACGGATCGGCTGACCGTTGGGGTATGGTGTAATTGGCAGCACGACAGATTCTGGCTCTGTTAGTCTAGGTTCGAGTCCTGGTACCCCAGCCGCGGAGAGAAGATCTTACTCTGGTAGGTTTCCTCTCGCGACAAGGCAAGCCCCCGTCGTCTAGCGGCCTAGGACGCCGGCCTCTCACGCCGGTAGCGTGGGTTCGAATCCCATCGGGGGTACATAGCCGAGTACGAGTCGCGTGTGCCGGGTCAAAACGACCCGGCCTACGCGCCGTCCGAAGGTTCGGCGCGTAGGCCCGGCTTAAACAGAGTCCCGTCTGATCCATGATCAGGCGGGACTTGTTGTTTCCGGTAGGCCGAGTTTTTCGCCGAGGTGGTGGGTCACCGCGTTGACGGTCTGATGTTCGTACAACAGCCCGGGCGGGAGCCTGCGGTCGACGAGCCTCGCCAGTGAACCGGAAACCTGGAGCGCGACGCGGGAGTCGAGTCCGTACTCCTCGAACGCCCGGTCCGGGTCGATTTCGGTGGGCGCCAACGCGACCCGGACGGCGAGGTCGGAGATCAGCCAGTCCCGGAGGGCTTGCCGGGTCAGGGGGCCGTTCAGCGGTCTGATCTTCTTGAACATGGGCGATGTCACATTTCCGGAAGTGCGGCGACGAGGGTGGATCCGGTTCTTCGCTCGCTTTCGTGAGGTGGCCGGCAGAGCGTCCCGCGCAGGTACAGGCTCCGTGCCTCGCGGCGGCGCGTCTTGCCGCTCGTGGTGACCGGGATCGCGCCCACGGGGACGATTCGTACGTCGGACGGCCGGACGCCGTGCACGGCCGTCACAGCGGCGATCACCGCCTCGCTTGGGTGCCGGTGCTCGGCGGCGAGCGCGCGCGCCGTGCCACGGAACTCGGCGACCACCACGAGCCGCTCAGCATGTCCGTCGTCGACCGAGAAGGCCACGGTGCGGCGCAGACGGGGATGTGCTTCCGCCGCCGTGCGCTCGACGTCCTGGGGATAGAGATTGCGGCCCGCGATGACGATGAGGTCCTTGATCCGGCCGGTGATGAAAAGCTCGCCGTCGAGCAGGAAGCCGAGATCGCCGGTGCGCAGATAGGTCCGGGCGCTGCCGGGAAGCCGTGCCCCGAAGGTCTCCGCGGACAGCCGCGGCTTTCCGAGGTAGCCCTGGGCGACGCTCGGGCCGCGCACCCAGACTTCGCCGATCCGGCCAGGAGCCTCGGGACGGCCGGACCACGGGTCGGCGATGACGACTTCGTGACCCGCGGCGACGGAGCCACAACTGATCACCCGCGTCGACGCGCGGCCCTCGGGCGGTGCCGGGGCTTCGACCGTGACGGTGCGGGCGGCGCCACCTGGCCGCCCGCCCGATACGAACAGCGTGGCTTCGGCCAGGCCGTAGCACGGGAGGAGGGCGGCGCGGCGGTAGCCGCACGGGGCGAAGCGCGCCGCGAATCTGTCCACAGTGGATGGTGAGACCGGTTCGGCGCCGCAGCACAGCCGCCGCAGCGAGGTCAGGTCCAGAGTGGCCAGTTCTTCGTCGTCGACGGTCGAAACACAGGCGTCGAGCGCGAAGTTCGGGGCGAGCGAGATGGTCGCGCGGTGATCGGTGATGGCCTTGAGCCACCGGTACGGGCGCTGGGCGAAATGCGCGGGGGAGAGCAGCACCAACGGCCAGCCGCCGTAAACCGCGAGCAGGATCGTCCCGATCAGGCCCATGTCGTGGTAGGGCGGCAACCACGCGCAGCCGACGCGGGCCGGATCCGGGCCGAGCGCGGCCTCGATCGCGGCACAGTTGCTCAGCACGTTGTGGTGCGAGAGGACGATTCCCTTGGGCTCGCCGGTGGAACCGGAGCTGTACTGCACGATGGCGGGCTCGTGGCGCACCGGTGGGACAACGGAATCTTTTCGTGGGGCGAAGGAGAATTCGTCGAGAAGAATCCGGCCGCGGACCTCGCCGAGGCACGGGCTCGCCGCCGACCGGGAATCCGCGATCACGAGATCGGGGTCGCAGTCACGCACGATCGAGCGGAACCGGGCAACCGTGCCGCGCCCGTCCGGGGGAAAGGCGGGGACGGCCGTGGCGCCGGCTCCGGCGATGCCGAACAACGCGGCGACGAAGGGCAGGCCGGGCTCCAGCGCGAGCACGACCCGGCGGTTGCGCAGGTCGTGCCGCCGCACCTCTTCGGCCACCGTGGCGGCGTGTCCGGCGAGATCGGCATAGGTCCAGTCGATGGCGTGCCGGGTGGTGCCGTCGGGCAGGAAACGAAAGGCGAGCCGGGTGGGCGCTTCGGCCGCGCGCTGCTGAGGAAGCCACGCCAGCGAGGGGGACTCCGGGCCAGGGGCACGCCGCGCGGCGGGGCGGGCGGTGGTGGCCGGCAGTGGGATCGGCACTGCCGTCGGCGCCGAGAGCACCGATATCACCACCTTCGTCGATTTCCGGGGGAGAGCGTCACGTCCGTCTCCTGTGTACCCGAGCCCGGCAGTGGCTGGAAGGGAGCGAAACGGAAGCGGCCTGATCGTGTGCACCTCACGATCCGTCATCGCGCGAACGAGGGAATCGACGGGCGGAGTGGTCAGGCACGATCGGGGATCACCCGGCCTGTGGACCGCGATCGCGGACCGGAGTGGCTCGCGGCCGGGGTGCGGTGGGCGGGCCGGCGAGATCGGGAACCGGAGTCGTCCAATCAGTGATTCAATCAGTGATTGAACAGCGGCGGAAAAGGTGCTGTACTACCGGGCATGGCCGCGGTCACCGATCTCAGCGCGCGCGAGCGACTGCTCGACGCGGCGGAGCGCCTGTTCCTGGAGTCCGGCTGCGACGGGGTGTCCGTGCGCGCCATCAACGCGGCCGCCGGGATGAACCCGGCCGCGGTGCACTACCACTTCGGGTCGCGGGAGGACCTGGTCAGCGCTCTGCTGGAGAGCAGGCTGGCGCCGTTGTGGGAGCGCCCGCTGGCCGAACTGGCCCGGCGCGCCGCGCCGTCACCGGAGGAACTGGCCGACGTGGTGATCACCCCGCTCGCCGCTCTGGCGAAGGAACCGTCCGGCCGGTTGTACCTGCATCTGCTGGCTCGGACCGTGCTCGGCGACCATCGCCCGGCGTGGACCTCACGCTGGTTCGGATTGACGCCCTGGGCGGGCCTGCTGCGCTCGTCACAGCCAGGCCTGAGCACGCACGAGGCGAAGCAGCGCTGGACCCTGGCCTTCCAGCTGATCCTGCACACCTTCGGCGCGCCGCTGGCCGCCGGACCCCTCGCGTCCGCCCCGTCGGCGGCGGCCGTGCGCAGGCTGCGCGCCTTCGTCACCGCCGGCCTCACCTCGACCATGGGAGAGCGGTGATGGAAGACGTGTTCTCACCGGCCACGCTGGGCCCGGTACGCCTGCGCAACCGGATCATCAAGGCGGCCACCTTCGAGGGCAGGAGCCCGGAGGGAGCGGTCACCGATGACCTGATCGGCTTCCACCGCGGGATGGCGGCCGGTGGGGCGGCGATGACCACGGTGGCCTACTGCGCGGTCGCGCCGGAGGGCCGGACACACCGGCATCAGCTCGTGCTCGGCACCGGCGCCCCGGCCGGGCTGACCCGGCTCACCGAGGCGGTCCACGCCGAAGGCGCCGCGGCGTGCGCGCAGATCGGGCACGCCGGCCCGGTGGCCAACCCCGCGTCCAACCGGCTCCCCGCGCTCGCGCCTTCCCGGCTGCCCAGCGCGGCGCTGCGCCCGGCGCGGGCGGCCACGACGGCCGACCTGGAACGGATCGTCGAAGGCCACGCGAACGCGGCCCGGGTGGCCGCGGATTCCGGTTTCGACGCGGTGGAACTCCACTTCGGACACAACTACCTGGTGAGCTGCTTCCTCAGCCCGCTGCTGAACCGGCGCACCGACGCCTACGGCGGCAGTTTGGCCAACCGTGCGCGGCTGGCGCTGGAAATCGCGCGTGCGGTGCGGGAGGCGGTGGGTGGCCGGGTGGCCATCACCGCCAAACTCAACATGGACGACGGCGTGCCAGGGGGTTTCTGGCTGGACGAAAGCCTTCAGGTGGCTCGCTGGCTGGAAGCCGACGGAACGGTCGACGCACTGGAACTCACCGCGGGTAGCTCACTGCTCAACCCGATGTATCTGTTCACCGGAGAATCGCCGGTGCGGGAATTCGCGGCGGCTTTTCCCGGACCGCAACGGTGGGCCCTCAGGCTCGCCGGGAAGAAGTTTCTGCGCGCCTACCCGTATCGCGAAGCCTATCTGCTCGATCGCGCCCGCCAGTTCCGCCGTGAACTGTCTCTGCCGTTGATCCTGCTCGGCGGCGTCACCCGGCGCGCGACGATGGATCTCGCGATGGCGGAAGGATTTCCGTTCGTGGCGATGGCGCGTGCGCTGCTGCGCGAGCCCGATCTGCCACGGCGAATCCGCACCGATCCCGGAACCACCTCGCTGTGCATTCACTGCAACAAATGCATGCCCACGATCTACCGGCGCACCCGTTGTGTCCTGACCGCGGAAACCTGACAGTCTGGCTGCAAATCGGGAGTTGCCTGATCGAAGTGACCAGGCGAACGCGCCGTCCGAAGGTAGCCTATCTCGGGGGCAGGGCTCCGATCAGCAAAACGCGAGCAAGACACGGAGGAGAGCCCTGGTCACGAGATCGGCTGGGCGCGTTCACCAACAGGCACTGACACGGGAATGTGATGCCGGGTACTCGCGTTGTATCCAGGCGTGAAGGGAGGTGCTGATGGAGGCGAGCACCACCAAGTCCCGCCGTCCCGGCAGGCAGTTTCAGGACGGGCCGGACCTCCTCAGGCGCTATCTCGACGAGATCGGCTCGATTCCGTTGCTCAGCGCGCAGGACGAGGTCCGCTTGGCCAAACGGATCGAAGCGGGCGTTTATGCCGCCGAACTGCTTCGCCGGGCCCAGGCCGGTGAAACCGAGCCGGTAGCCGACCGGCGTGACCTGGAGACGGTCGCGCGCGAAGGCGCGCTGGCCAAGGACCAGATGATCCGCGCGAACCTCCGGCTGGTGGTCGCGGCGGCGAAGAAGCGCCGCGGCAGCGGACTTGTCCTGCTCGACCTGATCCAGGAGGGCAACCTCGGCCTGATCCGTGCCGTCGAGAAGTTCGACTACGCCAAGGGCTACAAGTTCTCCACCTACGCGATGTGGTGGATCCGGCAGGCCATGCAGCGGGGGACCACGTTCGGCTCCCGTCTGATCCGCCTTCCCGAGCACGCCGTCGAGCAGGTGGCCAAGATCGAGACGGCGGATCGCGACCTTGCCGAGCGTCTGGGACGCAGGCCCACCACGGAGGAACTCGCGGCGGAGACCGGGCTCACCCGCGAACGGGTGGCCGAATTGAAGCGGGTCGGCCGGGTGACGGCCAGCCTGGACAGCCCGGTCCGGGAAGACGGTGACACCTCGCTCGGCGACCTGATCGCCGAGGCCGCGCCGGAACTGCCGGACGCGGCGGAGGCGGAGGCCGCGGCTGAGCGGGTGGACGCGTTGCTGGCCAAGCTGACGCCGGTCGAAGGCGAGATCGTCGCCTTCCGCTACGGGCTCGACGGCGGGGGTCCGCACACCCTGCGGGAAACCGCCGACCATGTGGGCCTGAGCAGCGCGCGGGTGCGGCGGCTCGAGGAACTCGCGTTCGGCAGGCTACGCGAGGAGTCGGTGCGCGAGGACCTGGAACTGGTCGCCTGATCAGCGGCGGGTGAGGGCGCGGCTCTTTTCCCTGAGGAATCGGCGGAGCCGCGCCTCGGAGTAGGTGTTGATCACGTCGTCGGGGCCTGCCCAGCCCCGTTGCGCGGTGGCCACTCCGAACCGCAGGTAGTCCAGATGAGGCACGGCGTGCGCGTCTGTCGAAACGGCGAAGCGCACGCCGAAGTGCCGTGCCCGGCGGACCAGATCGCCGTCGAGGTCGAGCCGCTCCGGGGACGAGTTGATCTCCAGTGCGGTGCCGGTGCGCGCGGCCGCCCGGAACACCGCGTCGTGGTCCAGGTCCACGGGTGGCCGTGAACCGATCAGACGGCCGGTGGGATGCCCGATGACGTGCACGCACGGATGCTCGATCGCGCGCAGGACCCTGGCGGTCATCTCTTCGCGCGACTGGCGGAACCGGGAGTGCACCGAGGCGACGACAATGTCGAAAGTGGACAGGAACTCCTCGTCCCAGTCCAACGAACCGTCCGGCTGGATGTTGAGTTCCGTGCCGTGCAGGAGGGTGATGCCCGCGGTGCGCTCGAGCGCGCGGATCCGCCGTCGTTGCTCGAGCGCCTTTTCGGTGGTCATGCGCTGCATCCAGAGGAGTGGTGCGTGGTCGGTGATCGCGTAGTACTCGTAACGGTGTTTCTTGGCCGCCGCGACCATTTCGGTGAGTGACGCGACACCGTCGGTGAGATCGGTGTGGGTGTGCAGGTCTCCGCGGATGTCACCGATGTCGGCCAGCGACGGGAGACGGCCTTCCAGCGCCGCTTCCACCTCGCCGGTGCCTTCGCGCAATGTCGGCGGGATCCAGGGCAGGCCGAGTCGCTGATAGACCTCTTCCTCGGTTTCGGCGACGATCAACCGGCCGGTCGCGACGTCGAACAACCCGTACTCCGAC
This sequence comes from Amycolatopsis pigmentata, assembly GCF_042684065.1. Lineage (NCBI taxonomy): Bacteria > Bacillati > Actinomycetota > Actinomycetes > Pseudonocardiales > Pseudonocardiaceae > Amycolatopsis > Amycolatopsis pigmentata. Next base: position 428,982 of record NZ_JBHUKR010000021.1, read on the forward strand.
AGCTTCAGCCCCGCGCGCACCGCGAGTTCGCGAACCTGGATGTTGTGCGGCTTGGACCCGGTGAAATAGAGCATCGCCGCGCCCCATACCGAGGGATCGACGACCCGCACGTCGACCTGCACGCCGGTGGTGGTGAGCACCGAGGTCTTCGTCGGGCCGTGCGCGAGTACCCGTGCCACCATGGGCAGGCCGGCCACGTCCGCCATGATCGGTTCGGCGTCCACCGCGGCGACCAGCAGGTCGATGTCGCCGACGGTGTCCCGCATGCGCCGCAGCGAACCCGCGTAGGCGGCCAGACGCACCTGGGGCAGACCGGAGATCCGGTAGAGCAACTGGGAAGCCAGATCGAGGGCGTAACCGAGTTGCACCCGGCCGCCGGCCGAATGAGCCTCTCGCAACGAGCGCGCCAGGTTGTCTTCGCTCTTTTCACCCCAGCCACGCAGTTCTCGCAGCCGGTGTTCGTGCAGCGCGTGCAGAAGGCCGTCGACCGACGTGATGCCGAGTTCCTCATAGACCTGGTGGGCATGTTTCGGACCGAGGCCGGGCACGGTCACCAAGGTGCGCAGGCCCGGCGGCACCTGTTTCCGCAGCGTCGTCAGTTCCCCGACCGACCCTGTGTCGAAGTATTCGAGGATCTTGCGGGCGGTGTGGCTGCCGACGTCGGGAATCTTTCGCAGTGCCTTTTCGTCGAGTTCCGCGATATCCGCCGGATACCCGGCCACGGACCGCGCGGCCTTCTCATACACCCGGACTTTGCAGTCAGGGCCGCCGGAAATGGCCAGTAGCTCGGCGAACTCCCGCAGCATTTCCGCCGCGTCGTCGTTGGATCGCGCCATGATCGTCCCGAAGACATGAGGGCCCGCCCAAAGAGGACATTTCCCCGTCTTGCGACGATGGGTCAATCCGGGCGCTCACGCCCATCATCGTCCTCCCGGGCGGGTCACCGGGTTTCCCCGGCGATCTCCAGGATCGCCGGTCCGGCGCGCGCTGTCGCGGGCCGAAAGTCACCGTTTTCCAGGACCCGCGTCTCTGCTCCCGGCAACGCCGGTCACCGCATACTCGGCGCCATGGCGGTCGGGGTCTTCCTGTGCGGCGATGTCATGACCGGCCGGGGTGTCGACCAGATTCTCGCGCACCCGGGGGATCCCAGGCTGTCCGAACACGTCGTCACCGACGCGAGGACCTACGTGCGGCTCGCCGAAGAGGCCAACGGTCCCATTCCGCGGCCGGCCGCCTGTTCCTGGCCGTGGGGCGAGGCACTGTCGCTTCTGGACGAAGCGGCGCCGGACGCGCGAGTGATCAACCTGGAAACCACCGTGACCGCGGACGGCCGGTTCGCGCCGGAGAAAGCCTTGCACTACAGGATGAATCCGGCCAACCTCGCCGTCCTGACCGTGGCACGGCCGGACGTGTGTGTACTGGCGAACAACCACATGCTCGACTTCGGACTCACCGGGCTGGCGGACACGCTGGACGCGCTCGCCGGGGCCGGGTTGCGCACCGTGGGGGCGGGACGCGACGCCGCGGAGGCGGTACGGCCCGCGGTCGTCGAGATCCACAACTGTGGGGGGCACGGCCCCCCACGCCCCCCGCAGGGGGCAAGCCCCCAGACCCCTGTGTTCTGTGGGGGGCACCGCCCCCCACGCCCCCCGCAGGGGGCAAGCCCCCAGACCCCCTCTCGACACCGGGTGCTGGTGGTCGCGGCCGGGATGCCGTCCAGCGGAGTGTCGCGGTTCTCGGCGGCGACCCCGGCAAGGCCCGGGGTGGCGTTCGTTCCGGACACTTCCGCCGCCAGCGCGGACGCGCTCGCCGCCAGCGTGACCGCCCACAAGCGCACTGGCGATGTCGCGATCGTTTCCCTGCACTGGGGTACCAACTGGGGCTACACCGTCGACTCCGGTCAGGTCGGCTTCGCCCACCGGCTGGTCGAGTCCGGTGTGGACATCGTGCACGGGCATTCCGCGCACCATCCGCGCCCGATCGAGATCTACCGCGGCGGGCTGATCCTGTACGGCTGTGGCGATCTCGTCAACGATTACGAAGGCATCGGCGGTTACGAGGCCTACCGGGCCGAACTTCGCCTGCTGTATCTGGCCGATGTGGACATCACCGGGCACGAGCGTTCGGTTTCGCTGCGGATGATTCCGCTCCGGGCCCGCGCGATGCGGCTCGAACGTGCCTCCGCCGCCGACGCGGAATGGCTTCGCGCGGCGCTGGAACACGTCAGCAGACACTGGGGCACCCGGATCGGGCGCGGACCCGATGACACCCTCGCCACCGCTTGACTCCACCACGACGGCACCCGCCCTGACTCCAGAGCACCGGGAAGTTACCTTCGCCCCTACCAGCGCCGCCCGCCTTGCGCCGATCATCGCAGCATGAGCGCCAGGTATCTCTCTCCCCGCGAGCGGCGGTCCACCGCCCAGCGCGCGATCGACGCGCTCGGCACCGATCGTCGTAACCACGTGCTGTTGCGCGTCCGTTGTTCGGCCAGCCACCACGTGGGGACCGTCTACCGGACCGACGTGGGACCGGTGTTCGCCTCCATCGTCGGGCCCCGTCCGCACGGCAGCCGGGACTTCGTCGACGAGGCGCACGGACCGCGCGGGCGGGGACGGGAGTACGTGGATCTCCTGGAGGGGGGCAGGCACGCCGACGACCAGGTGCCGGCCTACTGCGAGTGCGGGGCGCATTTCCTGTCCCGCAGCGAACTTCTGCACGCGCTCGCGGCCGCCGAACGGACCGTTCAGATCCAGTGAGCCCTAGGAGGAAGCGCCATGACACACCGCACCGATCCCCTCGCGCATGCCCAGCACACCGCCCACGAGTGGTTGGGTGTCGTCGCCGCACGGCTTGGCACCGAAGACCGCGACTACGCCTACCGCACGCTGCGAGCGTGGCTGCACCTCGTGCGTGACCGGCTCACCGTGGACAGCGCGGTGCACCTGGCCGCCCAGTTGCCCGAGTACTTCCGCGGAGTCTTCTACGACGGCTGGGTACCGAGCCGGGTCCCGGTCCGTTACGACGCGGCCGAGTTCACCGGGCTGTTCGCCCGCGAAGCCGGGATCAGCGCGGCCGATGTGCCCGGCGCCTCGGGCGCGATTTCCACCGCGCTGAGCGAACTGTTCTCGCCAGGACAGCTCGATCACGTCTTCGCGTTGATGCCCGCCGGTCTCCGCGGCGAACTCGGCGGCGAGGCACCCGTGCCGCCCGCCCCGCGGAAGTCACCGGAGCATCTCCGGCTGAACGCACTGGAGGACACCGTGCTGGCGCTGTCCGAGGCGGTGGCCGCACTTGCCCGTGGCCTGGAGGAACTGCCGACCGAGGAGCCCGCCCGCGGCCGCGTCGCGAAGGCGGCTCAGGAGGCGCACCGGATCTTGATGGCCAAGTGAGCGTCTCGTGTTCAGGCGTTGATTCCGGTGAGCGCGAAGAACTCCTGACGTGACCGGGCGTCCGTGCGCAGGGTGCCGAGCAGGGTCGAAGTGACCGTGCTGGAGCCGGTCGCCCTGACCCCGCGCAGGGTCATGCAGGTGTGTTCGGCCTCGATGACCACCCCGACACCCTTGGGGCCGAGCTGCTCGGCCAGCCAGTCGGCGATCTGCTTGGTGAGCCGCTCCTGCACCTGCGGGCGGCACGCGAAATGCTCCACGACTCTGGCCAGTTTGGACAGTCCGAGGATGCGTTCACCGGGCAGGTAGCCCACGTGCGCGACGCCCACGAACGGCAGCAGATGGTGTTCGCAGAGCGACCGGAGCGGGATCGACCGCGCCAGGACCAGTTCGTCGTACTGCTCGTCGTTGGGGAAGGTGGTCAGGTCGAACGCCCGGGGAGCCAGCAGTTCGGCGTACGCCTGGGCCATCCGGCGTGGCGTGCCCCGTAGGCTTTCCGACTCGAGCGAAATGCCCAGCGCGGTCAGGAGTTCCGCGGCCGCGGCTTCGGCGGCAGGCAGGTCGGGACCGGTCTGTGGCTGATGGACCACGCGCAACGCGGACGAGGACTGCATCGGGCTGCCTTTCCTTATTTGACCAACTGATATTGGTCTTATTCGAGCCATGGGTCAAGATGTGCTGGCAGAGATCGTGCTGTTCGAGTTGAAACTATGACGTTGAGCGATATGGTGGATGCTGTGAGTGGGCCGGTTGACCAGGGCGCGATCCGGGCGGTCGCGGCGTTGGACGACGACCTCCGCCGGGGCATGTACACCTTCGTGCGGCAGGCGCGGCGTCCGGTGACCCGCGATGAAGCGGCCGCGGCGGTGGGGATTTCGCGGAAGCTGGCGGCCTTCCATCTGGAAAAACTGGTCGATGCCGGCTTGCTGCGCTATGGGATGGATGCCCGTGGCGCGCCGCGAAAGGTCGGGCGCCGTCCCAAGGTGTACGAGCCCGCGGGGAGCGTGCAGGTGGCGATACCGGCGCGCCGGTACGACCTCTTGGCGGACATCCTCCTCGACGCGGTACTCGGGCAGGCGCAGGGGGAGCAGGCGCGAGAGGTCGCGATCCGGGTGGCCACCGAGCGGGGCGAGCGGATCGGCGCTGCCGAGCGGGACCGTCTCCGCCCGGGACGACTGGGGGCGGAACGGGCGCTCACCTTCGCGCAGACGCTCCTCGCCGGGTACGGCTTCGAACCGCACCGTGACTCGCCGACCACGGTCACGCTGGGTAACTGCCCATTTCACTCGCTCGCGGAGCGCGCTCCCGCCCTCGTCTGCGCCCTCAACCGGGCCCTCGTCCAGGGGATTCTCACCGGATTTGACGTCACCACGGTGGAAGCGGGTCTCGCTCCGGCTCCCGGCCGGTGCTGTGTCGAACTCGCGGCGACGGCGTCACGGGAACGAAACGTGTAGGCCAGTCACCCTATTGAGGACTTCGTGCTCTGCCATTCGGGTGCCCTTCGGGAAAACCTGGAGGAGTGACCGAGACGGTTCTGGTGGGGGTCGATGGCACGGCGTCCTCGCTGGACGCGGTGCGATGGGGCGCGCGTGAAGCGGCCAGACGACAGGTGCCGTTACGGCTCGTCCACGCCTACTGGGTGCCCGGCCACGACTTTCCCGAACTGGAGCTGACCGACGAGGACGTACGCGCCGAGATGCGGCGCTTCGGTTCGGACCTGCTCACCCGGGCCACCCGCGTGGCGGTCGAAACCGAACGGGCCCTGCTGGTGGAGACCGAACTGCGGGCCGGTGATCCGCGGGTCGTGCTGCTCGACGAGTGCCGTCGCGCGGGCCTTGCCGTGCTCGGTTCGCGGCAGCTGAGCGCGGCGGGAGGGCTGCTGGTCGGCTCGATCGGGCTGACGCTGGCGATCCAGGGACGGTGCCCGCTCGTCGTGGTGCGCGGTGTGCCGGTGGACCGGGGGCCGGTGCTGGTCGGCTCCGACGGGTCGCCTTCGGCCGAGGTGGCGCTCGGCTTCGCGTTCGCCGAGGCGGATCTGACCGGTGCCACGCTGACCGTGGTGCGGACCTGGGACGGGATCCCGACCGATGCCGCGACCCGCCACGAGCTGGAACGCCGGTCGCTGGACGAGCAGCTTTCCCCGTGGCGCGAACGCTTTCCGGGTGTGACGGTCGACCCGGTGGTGGTGCGCGGCAAGCCGGGGCCGGTGTTGGTGGAGTACGGGCGGCACGCGCGGCTGGTCGTGGTCGGCAGCCGTGGCCATGGCGAGGTGACCGGCCTGCTGCTCGGCTCGACGAGCCAGCGGTTGGCGAGGCGCTCGCCGTGCCCGCTCGCCATCGTCCGGGCGGACATGCACGTGAACGTGGTCCGGGAAAGCCCGGGTTGCCGATCGGGGTGAGAGACCCTTGGTTATCGGGGTGCGATCACAGGTGCGCCTAGCCATTGAAGTCGTGAGCGTGGCGGTGACGTCAGATCGCGCACGGTGATCGGGTCGAGCGAGGCGTAGAACGCATCCTGGGCGGTGCGCAGAATTCCCCGGAGGCGGCAGGCGCCGGTCAGCGGGCAGGGTGGGTCGTCGTGACAGCCGGCCACGTCTCCGCTGCCTTCGAGTTCTCGCACGAGCATGCCCAGTGACGCCTGAGGACCGCTCGGACTCAACGTCAGTTCGGCCCGGCCCCTCACGACACCGAGCCGCCGCAGGCGATCCACCACATCGGCGATCTCGGTATCGGTCGCACCCACGGAACGGGCCACCGCGTCCGGGGTCAGCGCACCGCTTTCCCCGGCCTGGGCCAGCCGCAGGACCACACGCAGCGCGAGATCCGTGAACTTCGTCAACCGCACGAGGAGCACGGTGCACAAGCCATGTGTCCGCCCCGTACCGGGCGTGTCACCAGGATGTGAAGACCGAACCGTTCACCGTCCGGGTCCGTGTCAGGGGCACCAACACGGCAGGAGGTAAGAGGATGCGTGGGGGTGGATTCAGACGGTGGTGGCGTTTGGTCCGGGCCGGACGGAACACCTTGGCCCGGCGGAGTGACCGGGTCGAAGCCGGTCTGCTGGTGGCGGCGATCGTCTGGTGCCTGATGGCGGTACCGGTCGCGGTCGCGGTCGGTTCGATGGTGCGGGCGCACGAACTGCCGGTCGTGCTCGGGCAGATGGCGGAGCGGCACCCGGCGAGTGCGGTCACGCTCGCCGATTCCGCTCCGGTCTCGGCGGGGCTGGCGATCACCACGTCGCAACAGGTTCCTGGGCGGTGGCGTGGACCGGACGGGCAGGACCGGACCGGAAACGTCCCCGTCGACCCCGGTTCGGCCACGGGCACCGTCGTGCCGATCTGGCTGGACCGTGACGGCAGGGTCACGGCTCCGCCGATGACGCCGGTCGACGCGGACGCGGCGGCCTGGGGCTCCGGTTTTCTCTTCTTTTCCGGCGCGTTCGCCGCGGCCGCCGGAGGGATCTGGTTCGCGCGCCGTCTCCTCGATCGGCGTCGTGCCCGGCAGTGGGACCGGGAATGGGAAAGTTTCATGAGTGAAGAGAGCAGGTATTGAAGCTGTGGCCAGCATAGAAAGCGAATCGCGCACCGGGGGCACGGACCCGGTCTCGCCCCGCTCCACCGTCGTCAACATAATCGCGGGCATGAAGAAAAGGAAAATGCTTGTCGGTCTCCTGACGGCCGCGCTCGCCACCGTGGCGGCGGCCGGAACCGCCTCGGCCGCTCATTCCGACGGGCCGGTGCCGAAGGAAGTCCAGGTGCCCGACGGTGCCAGGCAGATCGTCGCGATGCACGGCCACGGTGTGCAGAAATACCAGTGCGCGGACGGCAAGTGGTCCCTTCTCGAGCCCGACGCGATCCTGGAAGAGCACGGCGTCGCCAAGATCCTGCACACGCGCGGGCCGGTCTGGACCTCTGTGGTGGACGGAAGTTCGGTGCAGGCGAAGGCGATCGGGACCTCCGCGGTCGACAATGCGATCCCGCAACTGTTGCTCCAGGCGACCAGCCACAGTGGCGCCGGCCTCCTCGCCGATGTCGGTTACATCCAGCGTCTGCACACCTCCGGCGGTGTCGCGCCGACCGGTTCGTGCACTGCCGACCAGGCGCCGGTCTCCGTTCCCTACCAGGCGGAATACGTCTTCTGGACCGACGTCACGGCGCCTTCCGGTAACTGATTTCCCCCGCTGATTCCCTTTCCCGCGCCGATGCTTCAGGCCCCGGCGCGGGAAAGGGAAGATCCGCGCCGGTGAATTCCGTGTGAGGTCACCGCGAAATGCCACTCGGGAAAATACTGTGCCGATCGTCACCAATCCGACCACAGAGACGGCGGAAACGGGTCTATACAGCCAGATTGGCTGCGGTCCGTCTCCGCCTACTTTTGGTCGGATTGGTAAATGACAGAGACCCGGGGGCGTTCAGGACACGTGGCAGTGCACGTGGAGCGTGGTTCCGGACGGCGAGGTGTACGTCCGGACCAGGTCGGCCAGTTCGTTGACCAGCAGCAGACCCCGCCCACCGAGTCGTCCCGGCGGGCTCGGCCGCCGTCCGGCGAGCGGATCGGCGAGAAAGCCGCCGTCGTGGACCTCGCAGACGACATCGCCGTCGGCGGCCTCGAACCAGATCCGCACCCGCGCGCTGCTCCGCGCGTGGACCACACTGTTGGTCGCCAACTCGTTCACGATCAGCACGAGGTCGGCGACCCGGTCGGAGGCCAAGCCCATTCGTTCCGCGTGCCCGGCGGCGAAGCGGCGCACGACGGGCAGGTCGGACTCCTTGTCCACCAGGAATTCCGCGGCGTCCAGCGGCGAACGCAGAGGCTCGTTGTATTCGGCCACGACGCGGTCCGGGGCGTAGTCGCCGCTCGCGGAGGCCTGCTCTCCCTCCCACACCAACGGGTGGGTGGCGCGGGCGTCGGAGAGCATGCGGTCGCTGAGCCGGTCGGCGTCATAGGGACACACGATCGTCGCGTCGCGGCCGTCGAAGGATCGGTTGATCAAGGCTTCGTGTTGCGCGCAGGCCGGGTACTCCTTGGCACTGCGGCCCAGCCACACCGGCTCGCCGATGATGCGGACGTGCCGGTCCGGATACCGGTCGGCGAAATCGCGCAGCACACCCGGAATGATCCGGCCGGGGTTGCGACCCGCCACGGACATGTCGATCAGGCGGACCTTCCCGGACGCGCTGCCCAGCGCGCCGGACAGCATCGCCAGCCGGGCGGCGGGGACGGCCACGGCGACCGGCTCCTGGCGCGAGAGTCCCTCCTCCACAAAAGGAACGAGACCGGCCAGATACTCCGCGTCACCCCGATAGAACAGAGCCGGATGGACGAAGCTGCCACGCTGGGTCGAAGCCGTCACAGCACTCATCTCTTTCGTCCCTGGAGAATCCACATCAAGCGACCCCTGGTTGCCCGTCTTCCCGCTTCTCAAACTCCGGCACGGTCACTGAACCGATGCCGTTGCTCACTGGAGCCACCGTTCGACGCAGGTCAGCAGGTCCGCGGGCTCGACCGGCTTGATGAGGTAATCGCTCGCGCCGGCTTCGATGCATTTCTCGCGATCCCCGCGCATCGCCTTGGCGGTGACCGCGATGATCGGCAAACCGCTGAAGCGCGGCATTTCGCGGATGGCCGCGGTGGTGGCGTAACCGTCCATTTCCGGCATCATCACATCCATCAGAACAAGATCGAATCCGTCGTCCCGCCGCAGCGTGTCGATGGCGTGGCCGCCGTTGGACGCGCGGACCACGATCGCCCCCTCGGCCTCAAGGACGCCGGTGAGCGCGAAGACGTTGCGCGGATCGTCCTCGACCAGAAGGATCTTGCGGCCGTGCAGCACCACGTTCCTCGGTGGCTTCGGCTCTGCCTGGTCGGTCTCGATCGTGGGCAGGACGATGGGTTCCTCGATGGGTGCGGTCACCGGCAGGTAGAGGGTGAAGGTGCTGCCGCGGCCGAGTTCGCTGTCCACCCGGATCTCGCCGCCCAGCCTGCCCGCGATCTCGCGGCTGATCGACAGGCCCAGACCGGTGCCGCCGTAGCGGCGGCTGGTGGTGCCGTCGCCCTGCTGGAAGGCGCCGAAGACGGTCTCCACGTTCTCCTCGGCGATGCCAACGCCGGTGTCGGTCACCGCGAACGCGATCCGGCTGCCGGCCCTGCGTACCCGCAACTCGACCCCGCCCGACTCGGTGAACTTGACCGCGTTCGAAAGCAGATTCCGCAGCACCTGGCGCAGCCGTTGCTCATCGGTGACCAGTTCGGTGGGCACGTCGGGATCGGCGGCGACGGAGAACTCGAGGCCTCGTTCCACGGTCAGCGGGTGGAACGTGGCCTGCACGTAGTCCAGGAGGCCCTGCAACGGGAACGGCGCGGGATGCACGTCGACCTTGCCCGCTTCGACCTTCGACAGGTCGAGGATGTCGTTGATCATGCGCAGCAGGTCGGTGCCCGCGGAGTGGATCACCTCGGCGTACTCGACCTGTTTGGCGGTGAGGTTCCGGTTGGTGTTCTGGGCCAGCAACTTGGCCAGGATGAGCAGGCTGTTCAACGGCGTCCGCAGTTCGTGGGACATGTTGGCGAGGAATTCGGACTTGTACTTCGAGGCCAGCGCCAGTTGTTCGGCGCGCTCCTCGAGTTCCTCCTGCTGCGACCGGAGTTCCGCGGCGAGGCGCTGCGACTCGGCCAGCAACGCGTCGGTGCGGGCACCCGCGATGATCGTGTTGAGGTTGACGCCCAGGGTGTCCAGCAGCTGTTCCAGGAACGTCCGGTGCACGTCGTTGAACGGGGTGAAGGCGGCGATTTCGAGCACCCCGAGCGTCCGGCCGTCGAACACCACGGGCAGCACGATCAGGCTGGCCGACGGGGATTCCCCGAGGCTGGAGGAGATCTTGACGTATCCGGGCGGTGTCCGGTCCACCACGATCGGCCGCTGGCCGCGCGCCGCCTGCCCGACCAGGGACTGCCCGAACTCGACCGTGACGGGCCCGGTGTCGGGCGCGCCGTAGGCGGCGATCCGGCGCAACCGGCCCGGCTGGTCGGGGTCGGTGAGGAAGAACGCCCCGAACTGCGCGCCGATGATCGGGACGAGTTCGTCGAGGATCAGTTCGGCGGCGGTGGCCAGGTCGCGGTGACCCTGCGCGACACCGGAGATCAGCGCCAGGTTGGTCTTGAGCCAGTCCTTTTCCTGGTTCGCCTCGGTCGTCTCGCGCAGGGACCGCACCATCGTGTTGATGTTGTCCTTGAGCTGGGCCACTTCGCCCTGGGCCTCCACCGTGATGGACCGGGTGAGGTCCCCGGTGGCGACCGCGCCGGCCACCTCGGCGATCGCGCGCACCTGCCGGGTCAGGTTGCCCGCCAGCTCGTTGACGTTTTCGGTCAGCCGCTTCCAGGTGCCCGACACGCCTTCGACCTCGGCCTGCCCGCCGAGCCTGCCCTCGCTGCCCACCTCGCGGGCCACCCGGGTGACCTCGGCCGCGAACGAGCCGAGCGTGTCGACCATCGTGTTGATGGTGGTCTTCAGCTCGAGGATTTCGCCGCGCGCGTCGACGTCGATCTTGCGGGTCAGGTCGCCGCGGGCGACCGCGGTGGTGACCTGGGCGATGTTGCGCACCTGGCTGGTCAGGTTGTTGGCCATGGAGTTGACGTTGTCGGTGAGGTCCTTCCACGTCCCGGCCACGTTCGGCACCCGCGCCTGGCCGCCGAGGATGCCTTCGGTTCCCACCTCACGGGCCACCCGGGTGACCTCGTCGGCGAAGGCCGAGAGCCGGTCGACCATGGTGTTGATGGTTTCCTTCAGGTCTCGGATCTCGCCACGGGCGTCGACGCGGATCTTCTGCGACAGGTCGCCCTGGGCGACCGCCGTCGCCACCTGGGCGATCGAACGGACCTGGCCGGTCAGGTTGCCCGCCATCGAGTTCACCGAGTCGGTCAGTGCCCGCCACGTGCCGCCGATGCCGGGCACGCGGGCCTGGCCGCCGAGGATGCCGTCGGTCCCCACTTCGCGGGCGACCCGGGTGACCTCCTCCGCGAACGCGGAGAGCTGATCGACCATGGTGTTGATGGTGTTCTTCAGTTCCTGGATCTCGCCGCGGGCGTCGACGCGAATCTTCTGTGACAGGTCGCCGCCGGCCACCGCGGTAGCGACTTGCGCGATATCGCGTACCTGACTGGTGAGATTTCCCGCCATCGCGTTGACCGAATCGGTGAGGTCTTTCCAACCACCCGACACACCGGTCACCTCGGCCTGGCCGCCGAGGTTGCCGTCGGTGCCGACTTCCCGGGCCACGCGGGTCACCTCGGAGGTGAACCGGGCCAACTGGTCGACCATCCCGTTGAACACGCGCGCGATCTCGTCGGTCAGCTCGTCACCCGCTTGCGGGAGCCGAGTGCCGAAGTCGCCGTCACGCACCGCTGTCAGTCCGGCCAGCAGTTGCTTCAAACGCGGGTCGTGCCAACCCTTCTCCACGGTTTCCATGGTCTCGGTCACGGAAAGCACTCCCTCGCTGTTTGTGCCATAGCGGCCGTTACCGAAGAATCTACGCTGAATGGCTAGTATGGATTTTTCCGGCGGTGAAAGAGGGGCACGGTGACGGCCCAGGAGTCCGGTACCGACGCGGGCGCGGCCATAGCGCGGCTCACGGGCGTGATCGAACGGCAACAGCATGAGATCGAGCGGCTACGCCGGGGCGAGGCGAGCCGGCGGCTGCTCCAACTGGCCCAGGGAATGCTCATCGAGCAACTTCGGTGCGGGCCCGCGGAAGCCGCCGAACACCTGGACAGGCTGGCTGAACGGGCCGGCGTCCGGCCGGTCGAACTCGCCGCGGATCTCGTCGGCAGCGCGGTACCGGACGACGAGCCGGACGAGTCCGGTCGTCGCGCGCTGACCGAAGCGGCCGTGCAGGTCGCGCGTGACGGCTCCGAACTGGCCTCCGCGGTACTGGAAGAAGCGCTCGGCGCGACCGGTGCGGTCGCCGTCGCGCTGTGGCACCTCTGCCCGGATGGCGCTCTGGAGCTGGCCGGGTACGCGGGTTTCGACGCGCTCGAAGCGAGCCGGTGGCGCCGCTTGCCTCCGCAGATGGACGCCTTGCCGCAACGTGTGGCGCGGAGCGGGCGCCCGCTGTGGCTGGGCGACACCGACGAACTCCGTATCCCGTTGTTCGGCCGCTGGCCCGGCGCGGCCCGCGCGGTCCTCCCGTTGTCCGGGCCGAAGGGCCAGGTCGGGGTCATGGCGGTGGTCTGGCCGTCGAAACGGCGGAGCTTCCCGGCGCCGCTGCGACGCGAACTGACCGCGCTCGCCGACGTCTGCGCGCGCACCGTGGATCTTCGTCTCGCGGTCGGTGATCCGCTGCGGCCCGCCGAGGCCGCGATGATCGGTTCGGGGCTGCTCGCGCGCCCGGTGCACGACACGGCGGGCACCGTGATCGACTTCGAGATCACCCATGTCGGCGAGCATCTGGAGGACCCCTCGGGGCGCCCGCCGCACGAACTGGTGGGCCGTGGCCTGATCCAGGCGTACCCGTGGCTCGGCGCCAGCGAGGCGTTCGGGCGGGCGGTGGAGGTGCTGGAGACCGGCGCCCCGTGCCGGCTCGACCGCGTGCGGTGCGCGACCCAGTCGGCGGAGGGCATCGTCCCGTCCCTGGCCCGGGTGCGGATCATCCGGTTCTTCGATGGCGTGCTGATCGACTGGCGGCTGGACAACGACATCGACCGGCTCATCGGGTTGCTGGAGAACATCCAGCGGCTCGGGCACATCGGCGCGTGGGAGCACCACCTGGCGACCGGGGAGACGACCTGGACCGGCGAGACGTTCGAACTCTTCGGCACGCCGGGTTCGCCGGACCCGCTGAACCCGCTCGACCTGCGTGATCACGTGCATCCCGGCGATCTCCCCGCCCTCACGGCTTTCCAGGACACCTTGCGGCACGGGCAGGAGGCGGCGGCCACGTTCCGTCTCGTCCGCGCCGACGGCGCGCTCCGCCAGATTCGCGGCCATGCCGAACCGGTGTTCTCCGAAGCCGGTGCGGTGATCGCCTTTCGCGGTGTGTATCAGGACATTTCCACGCAGTACCAGAGCCAGGTCGCACTGGCCGCGACGCGGGACCGGCTCGCCGACACGGAGGAGGAGGTGCGCCAGCAACACCGCGTCGCCCGCCGTCTGCAGCAGGTCATCCTGCCGCCGTCGGTGCGCACGGTCGACGTGGGCGGCCTGGAGATCGCCGTGCGCTACCGGCCCGCGGAGGAGGAGCACAAGGTCGGCGGCGACTGGTACGACGCGGTGACGCTCGCCGACGGCCGGGTACTGCTGGTCATCGGCGACGTTTCGGGACACGGGATCCCGGCCGCGACCGGGATGGTCGCCCTGCGGAACATGCTGCGGGGCCTGTCCACCACCGGCGCCGGGCCCGCCCGCTTGCTGTCCTGGCTGAACGCGACCGCGGTCCAGCTGGCCATCGGCACCACCGGAACCGTCCTTTGTGGACTCTACGACCCCGCGACCCGGATACTGCGCTGGGCGCGTGCGGGGCACCTGCCGCCGCTGCTGATCCGGGACGGCACGGCGGAGTTCCTTCCGCTGCCCGAGGGCATCCTGCTCGGTGCGATCCCCGACGCGGAATACGAAGAGCGGGAAACGGAACTACGCGGCGATGACACCCTCGTGCTCTACACCGACGGCCTCATCGAACGCCGGTCGGTGCTGATCGACGACAGCCTCGACCGGCTGGCCCGCAGCGCCTGCCGGATCGACGGCGACGTCGAGCGGGTCACCGAGGAACTGCTCCACCACGCCTCCACCGACGGCGATGACGACACGTGCTTGATCGTGATCCGGCTGTGCGCCCCCGGCGTGCTTCACTCTGCTACAAAGAACGCCAGTCGGGTATCTTCGGGTGGTTGAGCGACCGCGGAGCGAGCATGAACGGCCAACTGCTGCAAGTCGCCACTGAGCGCAACGGTTCCGGTGTGGTGGTGCGCGCCGCGGGCGAGGTGGACATGAACACCGTGGTGATGTTCCGGGAGGCGCTCGAGCAGGCTTGCGTGGAGGCGACGCCCTCGGTGCCCGTCGTGGCCGATCTCAGCGACGTGACCTTTCTTTCCTCGGCGGGCCTGACGGTCCTGCTCGACATCCACCATCGGTGCCGCGACCAGGGCACGCCGTTGTCCGTGAAGGTCGGGCACCGGACGGTGACCCGCGCGCTGGAGATAACCGGGGTGGACCAGGTCCTCGACCTGCGGCGGACGAGCTAGACCATCCGCAGAACGTGGAGAGTTCCAGGTCAAGTGAGTCGTGGAACGAGAGCCGGCTGACCGAGGCGAGCCCTGGTCACGAGAGCGGCTGGGTAGGTTCAGCAAAAGGCGCTGAGCTAGTGTCCTTCCGTGATACCAGCCGGCGACGAACTCACTCCCGACGGCAGTGAGCGCGCTCAGTACAGACCCGAGCGCGAACAGCTGATGAGTGCCCGTTCCACCGATCACGAAGGCTTCGTGGTCGTGACCGTGGACGGTGAAATCGACGGGCTGACCGCGCCGCGCCTGCGCGCCCTGCTCGCCGAGGCGTTCGACCGCCTCGACGGCCGGACGCTGGTGGTCGACCTCAGCGAAGTGGAGTTCCTGGGTTCGGCAGGTCTCCGTACCCTTCGCGACTGCGCCCTGGAGGCGGTGAACCATCGCGGCTTCCAGCCACTGCGGATCGTCGTCGACGAACAACGTCCGGTGATCAGGCCGATCGAAATCGTCGGGCTCGATCAGGTTCTCGCGCTCTACCACACCGTGGAAGACGCGGTCACGCTCCAGTAACCGAGCAGGAACACCGAAAGCTGGGACAATATCATCGTGCCCCCCACTTCCGATCAGGACGAGCACTCGATCCACGACGCCGAGGCGGCGCGGGACACACCCGATCCCGGACTGCATCTCGTCCTGAGTGTGGAGTGGGTCACCCCGTCGATCGCGCGTGACCGGCTCCGCCGCTGGCTGCGGGCGCACCGCTGGGCTCCCGCGAGCGTCGACGAACTCGTCCTCGCGATCAGCGAAGCCGTCAGCAACAGTATCGAGCACGGCTACCGGGTGTCTCCCGATCAGGCGGACGATCTGGTGGCCCACCCCAGCGTCATCGAGCTCGACGCGAAGATCGTGCACGAAGAGGACGGCCGCCGCGCCGAGTTCACCATCACCGACAGCGGGCGCTGGATGCGGCCCGGGCGGGACCGCGGCAGCCGTGGCCACGGCCTGACCATCATCCGGGCCTGTGCCGAGGAAGTCAGGATCGAGGGCGGCGAGACGGGGACGACCGTGTTCCTCCGTAGCCGTCCGGTACCGCCCCTGTGAAAGTGCCGTGAAAGCGGCCAAGGGAAAGGTGTTCACGCGAACGGCTTCGCGGGCACGACCGGTTTCCCTTGGTCGGATTGGTGAATCCGCGCTACACGGCCGGATCCCCTGGCTTGTCCTCCTCGATGGTGAAGGTCGAAAGGAGGCCGGTGAGGTCGAGGATCCGCCGGGCGTAGCGGTCGAGATTGGCCAGTGCCAAGGTGCCTCCGCGCTCCTCGGCCTGTGCCCGCGCCCGGACCAGCGTGCTGATGCACGCCGAGTCGAAGAACGACAGGTGCTCGAAGTCCATCACGAGCCGGATCACACCGGAGTCGAACAACTCGTGCAGCGCCTGGTCGAGCTCCGTCACGGCGCCGTGGTCGATCTCACCGAGCAGCAGGACGCGCGCGGTGTCGCCGTCCACGACCGTGCGGACCACCGAAACGCCGGCGGACTCACGGGTTCCTTCGTTCCTGGTCATGGTGGGTTTCTCTTTCCTTTTCGTGCCGTCGGCGGCGGGCCCGAGTTGTCGCCCGAGCGCGCCGTCACCTAAGTTTGCCGGAAACCAACGGACTTCGCGGGTCGGGGAAGATGACGACTACTTCGGAACGACAGGCCATGAGCATTGTCGCGGATTTCCTGGACCGGCGCAGGGAGGACCTCGTCGACGAGTGGTGCCGGTCACCGTTCTTCGGTGCGGTGAGCCAGGACGCCGACCAGGTCGCCCGGGACGTGGGCGAGGTACTGACCGCGCTGCGGCAGGCGATCGCCTCCGGCGAGGAGGAAAACCCTGACGCGGAAGCGTTTTCCGACGTCCGTGCTCTGCTGACCGCGCTGGCGGGCCAGTTCGACCGCGACGACGTGACCGCGGAGACAGCGGTGAAGATGACCGCGCTCAAGCGGCCTTTGCTGCGCTTGTGGCACGAGGACGCCAAGGGCGGCGGGCGCGACGGCGACGTCGCCGGTGAGGGCGCGCTGCTGCTGGCCGGCGCCGTCGACACGCTGCGGCTGGTGCTGCTGACCACGACGCTGAGCGTGGTCAAGGAAACCGTCGCGACGCAGCGCGAGCAGCTCACCGAGCTGTCCACGCCGGTCATCTTGATGTGGGACGGAGTGCTGGCCATCCCGCTGATCGGCACCCTGGACAGCATGCGTAGCCAGGTGGCCACGGAGAGCCTGCTGCACGCGATCCTGACCCACCGCGCGCGGGTGGCGATCCTCGACATCACCGGCGTCGAGACGGTCGACACCATGGTCGCCCAGCACCTGCTCAAGACCGCGCAGGCCGCGCGGCTGATGGGCGCCGAGTGCGTGATCAGCGGCATCCGCCCGCAGATCGCCACCACGATGGTCCAGCTCGGGATCGAGCTCGGTGAGGTGGTCAGCAAGGCCCGCTTGGCGGACGCGTTCAAGTACGCGATCAACAAGCTCGGCCTGATCGTCACCGAGGACGCCGGCGCCGCCGAGACCGGATTACGCTGATGTCCGTGGTACCGATCGTCGACATCGACGACGTGCTGTTCGTCTCGGTCGGCGACGAACTCGAAGACCAGGCGGTCGCCACCCTGCAGCAGGAACTGGCCGAGCGGGTCGTGGCGACGCGGGCGCGGGGCGTCCTCATCGACATTTCGGTGCTCGACGTGGTCGACTCGTACATGGCCAGGGCACTGCACGAGATCGCCGCCGCGACGGCGCTGCTGTCGGCCAGGACGGTCGTGGTGGGCATGCGCCCCGAAGTCGCCATCACCCTCGCCGAACTGGGCCTGACCCTGCCGGGAATGCTTACGGCGCTGTCAGTGCGCGAAGGTCTGGCGGCCCTGCGGTGACCCGGGCTCCGGCGACGAGCACGGTACACATCAGAGACGAAGGCGACATAGTGCACGTCCGGCAGGCCGCCAGGGAGGCGGCCCGCAAGGCCGGTTTCACGCTCGTCCAGCAGACGAAGCTGGTCACCGCCGCCAGCGAACTGGCCCGCAACGCGCTGGTGCACGGCGGCGGTGGGCAGGCCGAGCTCTATACCGACGAAGCGGACGTCCGGATGGTCTTCCGTGACCAGGGGCCCGGCATCCCCGACATCGAGGCCGCGCTCGCGGACGGCTTCACCACCGGAAACGGGCTCGGGCTCGGGCTCGGCGGCGCCCGGCGTCTGGCGGACGGGTTCCGCCTCGACTCGGCACCGGGTGCCGGGACGATGGTCGAGATCAGTATGTCCGCGCGCCGCCGATGACGCCCCTTCCGGCGAGGCGGGGCCGTCGAGCGGGGGCACCGCGATGACCAGGGCCGACATCGTCGTGTCCGAGTCTTCCCACGTGGGCCGGGCGCGGCTGATGGCCGAGGCGGCCGCCCGCCGGAGGGGATTCCCGGCGCAGCGGGTTTCGCTGGCGGCCTCGGAACTCGCGTCCAACCTGGTCAAGCATGCCGGGCACGGGTTGTTCGGGGTGATGGAGACACCGGGCGGGCTCGATCTCTACGCGGTCGACACCGGACCTGGCATCGGGCGGGTCAGCGAAAGCATGCGGGACGGCTTCTCGACCACGGGCACACTGGGCGGGGGATTGGGCGCGGTCCGCCGCGCGGCCGACTTCTTCGACGTCTATTCGAGGCCCGGCCAGGGAACCGCGGTGCTCGCGCGATGGCGGTCCGAACCGGTCACCGGTCCCCGGATCGGGGCCGCGTTGTTCACCGCACCCGGTGAAACCGAGTCCGGCGACATGTGGACGGCGGTGCGCTCGGAGAACGCTTACACGATCGTCCTCAGCGATGGTCTCGGTCACGGAGAACGTGCCGCGGAGGCCAGCCGTGGGGCGATCGAGGCGGTCGCGCGGAGCGCGGAGTGGGGCCCTCGCCGTATTCTTGAGACGATGCACACGAGGATCGCCCATACCCGTGGAGCGACCGTCGCGGTCGCCGAGATCCGGCCCGCCGACGGAAAGGTGCAGTTCGGCGGCGTCGGGAACATCGCATGCCGGCTGTACGCCACGCCGTCCGGGCACGCCACGCGCCTGGTCTCGCGGCCGGGCATCGTCGGCGCGCCCGGCGCGAACCGCGCGCGGGAGAGCACGGTCGGCTGGTCGTCGCGAAGCTGGCTGCTCATGCACTCCGACGGCGTGTCCGACCGGTGGACCGCGAATTCGTGGCCGGGCCTGTTCGACCACGATCCGGCGACCGTCGCGGCGTGGGTGCTCGGTCAGTGCGGCCGCGGCCGCGACGACGCCTGCGTGGTGGCGGTGGCTCAGTGAGCATGGGCGAGGAGCTCATCCGGTCGTTGCGGGAAACCGTCGAGGAGCAGCGGCGGGAGCTGGAACTGCACCGGTCCGAACTGGCCCAGACCAACGCCGGCCTGCTGGCGTTGCATGCCGAAGTCGAGCGCCAACGGCAGCGGCTGGCGTTCCTCGACGAGGTGAGCCGTACGGTCTCCTCGTCCTTGCGCGGGCACGAGGTGGTCAAGGCGCTGGTGCGGTTGATCCGCCGCGACAGCGTGGCCACTTCGGTCGCGGTGTGGGTGCACTCGGCGGCGGGTCGGCTCCGCCGCGAACCCGCGGACGGCACGCCGGACGCCGAGGTCGAGCGGGCGCTCGAACTCGGGCAGCCGGTGCGCGGGCCCCGGCGCCTGCTCATCCCGCTCACCGTCGGGCCCAGCATGCTCGGCCTCCTCGAAGTCGGCCGCCAGGACAGCGACTTCTCCGAAGAAGACCTGGCGTTCTTCACCGCGGTCGCCGACCGGTCCGCGGTGGCGCTGCGCAACGCCACCGAATACGAGCGCGAGCGCGAACTGGCGGAACGCCTGCAACGCGCGATGCTGCCCAGCCTGAGCGTGCCGGGGCCGCTCCGGCTGTGCGCGCGCTACCGTCCGGCGGCCACCGGTGTCCACGTCGGCGGCGACTGGTTCGACGCCTTCTCCCGCCGGGACGGCACGGTCACGCTGACCGTCGGCGATGTCACCGGGCATGGTCTGGACGCCGCGGTGCTCATGGGGAAGCTGCAGAACGCGTTGCGCGCCTACGCCATCGAGGGGCACGGGCCCGCGGCCACCCTGCGGCTGGCCAACGAACTGGTGCGGGGCTGGGAAAGCACGCTGTTCGCCACCGCGGTCGTGGTGGATCTCGAACCGGCGACGGGCAGGCTCTCCTGGGCGAGCGCCGGTCATCTGCCGATCCTGGTCAGCGACGGGGAAGGGGAGTGCTCGTTCCTGGAACGCCCTACCGCGCCCCTGCTCGGTTTTCCGTTCAGTTTCCGGATCGACGAGCACGAGGCCGTGGTTCCGCCGGGCGGCAGTCTCGTCCTCTACACCGACGGCTTGGTGGAGCGCCGGGGCGAGCTGATCGACGCGGGACTGGAGCGGCTGGCGAAGGCCGTCCGCGCGGCGGCGGTCCTGGCCACCGAGGACGCGGGAGACCTGATCCTGTCGCACATGCTCGGTGCCGATGACCACGACGACGACGTGTGCCTGTTGCTGTGCCGACTGGGATGCCGCTGAACCTTTTGGGACACAAGGAAAGACCGTTCCGGCGGTCGCCGCTGTACCGGTTTGTGACCTGACACGAGGTTTCGGCTCCCGCGCAGTGGAAACCCCGGTGCCATGACTAGGTCGCGCATCTACAGCAGAGGCAACCTCACGGCTGCCCGGATCATCAGCGGAATAGGCGCTCTGTTCGCCTTCATCGAAGCCATCTACATCGTCATGGTGCTCCTCGGCGCCAATCAGGCGAACGCTTTCTTCGGTTTCATCAGGTCGCTCGCGGAACCGCTCGCGCTGTTCTTCCCCGGCCTGTTCCCGATCGGCAACCCGCAGCTGGCGGTGCTGGTGAACTACGGTCTGGCCGCGGTGTTCTGGCTGGTGGTGACCGGCATCATCGCCCGCATCTTCGGGCGTTGATCGCTCCGCGTGGCGGCTATGTCCGGTCGAGCCGGGGATAGAGCACTTCCTTGAGTACCAGACCGATCACCGCGGCGACCGGAATGGCCACGAACGCGCCGATCACTCCGAGCAGCGCGCCGCCCACGAAAAAGGCCACCACGGTCGCGACGGCGGGGACACGGACCGTCCTGTCCATGACTTTCGGGAACAGCAGATAGTCCTCGGCGAGACGGAACACGATGATGAACCCCGCCGTCGCGATCGCGATCGGCAGCGACACGGTGAGCGCGACGAGCACCACCACGATTCCGGCGATGGTCGAGCCGACCACCGGAATGAGATCCATGATCGCGACGAACATCGCGAGCAGCACGGAATAGGGGATGCCGAGCGCCTCGGTCCACACGAACGTGGCGAGCCCGGCGATCACCGAGGTGATCAGGTTGCCCAGCAGGAATCCGCCGATCCTGGCGAAGATCTCGTCGCCGATCAGGATCACCCGGGGCCGCCGGGTGTGCGGGACCAGCCGGTAGAGCGTCCGGCGGATCCGCGGGAGATCGGCCAGGAAGTAGATGGTCAGCACCACCACGGTGGCCGTCGAAGCCAACGCCCCCAGCACGATCTGGCCGGCGCCGATCACGCCCTGGAGCAGGGACGCGGAGTCTCCGCTGATCATCGCGGTCAACCGGTCCCGCAAATGGAACCGGTCGTTGAGCCGGCCGAGGAGTGAGCTGTGGTCCTGCAGTTCCTGCCAGAACTTCGGAATCTGCTCGACGAACGCGGTGGCCTGGCTCACCAGCGGCGGAATCGCGGCGGCCATGAAGCCGGCGACGACAGCCAGGGCGGCCAGCAGCACCACGGACACCGCCGCCCAGCGGGGCAGGCGGCGCTTCGTCAGCCATTCGACCACCGGGTTGAGGCCGATCGCCAGGAACACCGCGAGTCCGATCAGCGTCAGGATGTCCCGGGCCGAGATCAGGATCTGGAAGAAGCCGTAGGCGACTCCGACCCCCAGCGCGCCGGTCAGGCCGATGAAGAAGGGCGAACGATGGTCGAGCGGCTTCCCCGGTTTCCCGAGAGGCTGATCGTCGGTGCTGATGCGGGCGGCGGCATCCTCGGCCGCGTCGATCGGTTCGGGTTCGGGGCCGGTGCCGGCCGGTTCGATCGCCGGTTCCTGGGCCGCTTTCCACTGTTGGCGCTGCTCCCGCAACGCCGCGATCCGGCTCCGAACCGCCTGCCACGCTCTCATGCGCTGTACGTACCCCCTCCGCCACCCGGGCTAACCGAATAAGCCGAACTGCCCTGCCGGTGATTTTCCCACGCTTCCCTCGTGTTCGCCGTTTCAGGGGCCTTCGGGTCGTCTCCAGGGGCAGTGCGGTCCCGCCGGTGGCGTCCTCGCGGTGGCGGACTTGATCGTCCACTGTGTACTCGGAATGTCTCGTGATTGTCCATTGTGGTCTTATTTTCCGGATCACCGGGCTTTCCCTGGAGCGGAAAGCCGTTTCAACCGGGGGGCAGGCGAGGCTACGATCGAGCGGACACCGGAACAGGCGGTCAAAGGAGACTGGCCATGCCCGAGCCCGACATCCGCGAAGAACTCGACGGCGCCACGCTTCGCCCCTTCCACGTTCTGCTGGTGGCCCTGGTGTTCCTCGCGATCACCTTCGACGGCTACGACATCGTCGCCCCGTCCTACGTCATTCATTTCGTGGCCGTTCCGTGGCACCTTTCCCCGAGCGAGTCGGGATTCCTGGTCTCCGCCGGGTTGATCGGCGTGATGGCGGGTTCGCTGGCGCAGGGCGTGGCCGCCGACCGGCTGGGCCGTCGTCCGGTCATGATCGCCGGTCTGGTGTTCTCCGGCGCCGGCAGCCTCGCCACCGCGCTCGCCGCGAATTCGTATGGAAGTTTCATCGTGCTCCGGATGATCACCGGCCTCGGGCTCGGCGTGATCATGCCGCTGGGCACCGCCTACATCAACGAATACCTTCCCGGCCGTAGCCGGTACCGCCTGGCATCCCTGGCGGCGGCGGGGTTTTCGCTCGGTGCCGTGCTCGCCTCCGTCGTGGGAATCCTGCTCACCCCGCGCTACGGCTGGCAGGCGCTGTTCACCGTCGGCGCCGGTGCGGCGGTGGTCGGTCTCGTGTTCATCGCGGTCTTTCCCGAATCGGCGGAATTCCTGGTGGCGCGTGGTCGTGTCGCGGAAGCCGCGGCGATCATGGCTCGCGTGCGTCCCGAGCGGGCACAGTTGTACGCGGAATCGGGCTTCGCGGCTCCCCCTACCCGTCGCCCACCGCCACCCTCAACGGACGCGCTTCGCGCGACTGACACATCCGTACAATCAGGCCGCGACTGGCTGTTGCCTTTGCGCAAGCCGTATCGCGTGACCACCATCGCGCTTTGGTTGTCGGCCCTGTTCCTGCTCTTCGACAACTACGGCCTTACCGCCTGGACGCCGGCGCTGATGGTCCAGCGCGGTGCGGGATTCGCACTCGGATTCGGGTTCGGTGCGGCGCTGCACAGCCTCCCGTTCGTCGGCGGGATCCTCTGTGGCTACGTCGCCGACCGCTGGCTCGGGCGACGGGTGAGCCTCGTGCTGTGGTGCGGTCTGGGCGCGGTCGCGGTGGCGTTCGTGGTCCTGGTGCACGACCCGATCGCCGACGTGGCCGCGATCGCCGCGGCCGGTTTCTTCCTGATCGGCGGTCAGTTCATGCTCAACAACGTGTGCGCGATGACCTATCCGGTGCACGCGCGCAGCACCGGACTGGGTTACCTGCTCGGGGTCGGCCGGGTCGGCGCCATCCTCGGCCCCTATCTCGGTGGCGTGGTGCTGGGCGCGTCCGGCGGGACGGACGGGCTGTTCGTGCTGACCGCGGTGACCGGCGCGATGGTGATGATCACCGGCGCGTTCATCGGGGGGAGCGCTCGCCGAGCCGCTTCTCCGCGGCCCGCGCCGCGCGTTCGGCAGCGGTGAGTTCCCGGCGCGCGGCGGTCACTTCCGCGCGCTTCCCGCGTTCGAGTTCCACCGCTTCGGCGAGCCGCCGCCGCAGATCGGCCACCGTGGCCGCCGCGGCGTCGGCGGACCGTTCGGCCTCGGCCAAGGCTCGCTGTGCCCGATCACGTGTCCGGGTGGCTTCCTTGACTTCCCGGCGTGCTTTGGTGGTGTCAGGTTTCCGTGGTTCCGGCGCTTTGGGTCGCCCGGGTTTCGCGGCGGGCCTTTTCGGCTCGGGCCTTTCCCGCGGCTCGGGTTCGGGCCGGGCCTTCGGCTCGGTCTTCTTCGCGGGTTTACGCGGCGCCTTTTCCGGGGTGACGGTGGCGGTGAACCATTCTTCGGAGGCCCCCGGGGTGAGCGCCGCACTCAACCGGCCGGCGCGCACGGCTTCGGCCGCGCGCGCGTCGGACACCATCGCCTCGAAGGTGGCCTCGACTTGCCGTGCCGCGTCGTCCCCGTACCGGTAACCTGCCTTGCGCGCGAGCCACTCTGCCCGCCGGCTCAGCATGTCGACGACTTCGTGCCGTTCGTGGGAGAGCTCCCTCAACTCCGCGCCCGCGAGGTTCTGGTGCGCGCGGCGCAGCGACTCGCCCAGCCGCGCCAGCCGGTCGATCTCCTCCGGAGCGGTCCGGCTCACCTGGTCGACCAGCCAGGCCGCCACGGTCGGCTTGCGCAGACCGGAGATCTTCTTCGCCAGCGCGCGATCCGGGCGCGCCTGCCGTGCCCGCTCGTCACGGAGCGCGGTGAACCGCTCCCGTGGCGCCGAGAACAGTTCGTCCGCCACGGACTCGAAATCCACGACCACAGTCCCTTTCCCGCCGACGCCTTCGTCGTCCGAGTGAAGCACACCGGGATGGGTAGTGTCGGGTTCATGACTGGTGCGGTACGAGTCGAACGGCGTGGGGCGGTACAGACCGTGATCCTGTCCCGTCCGCAGGCACGCAACGCCGTGGACGGACCGACCGCGGAGGCTCTTTTCCAAGCCTTCCAGGCATTCGACGCCGACGACAGCGCGGCCGTCGCGGTCTTGTGGGGCGAGGGCGGAACCTTCTGCGCGGGCGCCGACCTCAAGGCGATGGGCACCACGCGGATGAACCGGTTGGACGGTGACGGGCCGGGCCCGATGGGGCCGACCCGGATGCGGCTCGGCAAGCCCGTGATCGCCGCGGTCGCCGGGCACGCCGTGGCGGGCGGCCTGGAACTCGCGCTGTGGTGCGATCTCCGGGTCGCCGCCGAGGACGCCGTCTTCGGTGTGTTCTGTCGCCGCTGGGGTGTGCCGCTCATCGACGGTGGCACCGTCCGGCTTCCCCGGTTGATCGGGACGAGCGCCGCGATGGACATGATCCTGACCGGAAGGCCGGTCGACGCCGCGGAAGCGCTGCGGATCGGGTTGGCGAACCGGGTCGTGCCGCGCGGCACCGAACGTGCCGCGGCCGAGGACCTCGCCGCGTCACTCACGCGGTTCCCCCAGACGTGTCTGCGTCAGGATCGGCTTTCCGTGCTGGGGCAGGAAGGTCTTTCCGAACAGGACGCGATCGCGGCGGAATGGCGGCACGGCACGATTTCCCTTGGGGCCGACGCCCTTTCCGGCTCCCGCCGCTTCGCCGCGGGAGCCGGCCGTGGCGGCGATTTCGGCGATTTCACCCGGTAGCCGCGCCCGGTTTCGTTGAGTGCACGGAGAGTCACCCCCAAGACCCACGCTTTCGGATGATGCCGCGAGAGGCCGCGCTCGTGCCAGCATAGGAAGCGTTGATCGTTACGCGGGGGGTGTGAAGTGTCTGCCGCGTCCGGATAACACCGCGGATGTGACCGGCGGCTCAAAGCGGCCTTGGTCTCGTTCGCGCGAATTTTCGCGTACCCACAGGGCAAAGTGGGTACCGAGATGGTACCGGCGGTTCGTCGCCATGTCCCGTGAACCGTCGTCTTCGCCGACAGAAAGGGGGATACAAGGCCGTGACCGGACCATCCGGGCGTATCGCCCGCTTCTGGCGCCGCATCCATATCGGCCACAACCCACTGGCCAGGACTTCCGATCGGGTCGAAAGCGCCCTGCTCATGGTCGTCGTGCTCGGAATCCTCGTCGCACTCCCACTGGCCGCGCTCCTCGGAGCAGGCACCTATGAGGGACAACTCGCGCTGTCCCAGCAACAGCGGCTCACCCGTCACCTCGCCGTCGCCACGCTGACCGAGAACGCTCCCAATTCGCTCCCCGCCACGGACGGAGCCGTGGCGCCTTCCCCGTCGGCCACGGTCCACGCACGGTGGACGGGCCCGGACGGGGCCGAGCGCGTCGGGACCGTCCCCGCGGATCCGGGCACCAAGGCCGGTAGCACGGTGCCGATCTGGCTGACCGACTCGGGAGATCCCGCCGAGGCTCCCATGTCGCAGCCCGATGTCACGACCGCCGCGGTACTTTCGGGATTCTTCGCCTGGCTGGTCGCCGTACTGATCCTGTTCGTCGCCTACCGGACGGGCCGCTTCGTGCTCGACCGTCGCCGCGTTCGCCGGTGGGACCTCGAATGGGCCACCGTCGGCGAAAAGTGGGCGCGCTCGTAGCTCGCGGTGTCTCACAGGCGCGCGATCGGATTCGCGTAGACGGGCCGTGGCTCTCGAAGCACCGTCACTTCAGCGCACGCCGTGGGGGCGGAACTGGATGCTGATGCGCGGGCCGACGGGCCTGGTGGTCTTCGGGATGGCGTGTTCCCAGGTGCGCTGGCACGAACCACCCATCACGACGAGGTCCCCGGGCCCGAGCGTCCGCCGGACGGTCGCTCCGCCCGCCCTGGGGCGCAGCGCCAGCGTCCTCGGCGCGCCCACGGACAGGATGGCGACCATCGTGTCCTCCTTGGCGCCTCGCCCGATCGTGTCGCCGTGCCACGCGACGCTGTCGCGCCCGTCACGGTAGAAGCACAGGCCCGCGGTGCGGAACGGCTCGCCCAGTTCGCCCGCGTAGTGCCGGCTCAGCTCCGCCCGCGCCTCGGCGAGCGCGGGGTGGGGGAGCGTGTCCTCCTCGGCGTAGAAGCTGAGTAGCCGCGGCACGTCGACAACGCGGTCGTACATGCGGCGCCGCTCGGCGTGCCACGGCACGACCTCCACCAACCGCTCGAACAGCACATCCGCGCCGGTCAGCCAGCCGGGCACCAGGTCGATCCAGGCGCCGGCGGTCAACGGCGTGCGCCGCACGGCCTCGAGCGGCGAGACCGCGACGGTCTCCGCCTGCCCGAACAGCGACCCCTGAAACCCTGGTACCGCCATGTCCCCCATGGTACCGAACGATCGAACATGTGTTCTGGTAGCCCTTCACGGTATCCGAATACGGGTAGTGCTTCACTTGAGACGTGGGAGTCTCTCGTGTGATGGGCCGGGCGGCCGTGGGCCTGGTGTCCCTGCTCGTGCTCAGCGGCACGGGTTACGGCTGGGCGCAGATGAACCGGCTCGTCTCCGGCCTCGCCACGGCGAACGTGATCGACCCGGAGGCGACGGTCAGTGTGGCCGACGAGCAGAACATCCTTCTGGTCGGCCTGGACAGTCGCAATGACGCGCAGGGCAACCCGCTCCCGCAGTCCCTTCTGGACGAGTTGCACGCCGGGGACGGCTCGGACGGCGGCGACAACACCGACACCATGATCCTCGTGCACATCCCGGCCGGGGGCGGTGACGCCGTCGCGTTCTCGATCCCGCGTGACTCCTACGTGCGGCTCGCCGGTGGCTTCGGCAGCCACAAGATCAATTCCGCGTACACCTACGCGGAGGTCGCGGCCCGGCAGACCCTGCAGTCGAAAGGGGTCGCCGGCAACTCGTTGAACGTGCAGGCGGCACAGGCCGGGGCGAAGAACGCGATCCAGACGGTGGAACAGTTCACCGGGCTCACCGTCAACCACTTCGCCTCGGTGAACCTCGTCGGCTTCTATGACATCAGCCAGGCGATCGGCGGCGTGCCGGTCTGCCTCAACCAGGCGGTCAACGACACCTTTTCCGGCGCGAAGTTCCCGGCCGGGCCGCAGACGGTCGCCGGCAAGCAGGCACTGGCCTTCGTGCGGCAGCGGCACGGCCTGCTCAACGGCGATCTCGACCGGATAAAACGGCAGCAGGCGTTCATGGCCAGCATGGCGCACACCGTGCTGTCCACGGGCACCCTGACGGACACCGCGAAGCTCAACGCGCTCGTCGACGCGGTGAAGAAGACGATCACCCTGGATCAGGGCTGGGACATCCTGTCCTTCGCGCAGCAGTTGCGCAGCATGAGCGCGGGCAAGATCAAGTTCGAGACCATCCCGGTGCTCGATGTGGACTACCAGACCTCCGACGGTGACTCCATCCAGGTCGATCCCGCGCAGGTCAAGAAGTTCATCTCCGGCGCGATCGGCGGCCCGCCGGAGTCCGCGCCTCCGGCGACCACGACCGCGCCCCCGTCCGACGGCCTGCATGGTTCCGCGAACGTGACGGTCGACGTGGACAACGGAGCCGGCGTCAACGGCCTGGCCGCCCGCCTGCTGCGGGATCTCGGCGCCCACGGGTACAGCATGGGCGCGGCCACGTCGATCTCCACCCGCAAGGGCACCGTAGTCAGCTATGGCAGCGGAGACCGCGCGGAAGCGCAGAAGCTCGCCACGTTCCTCGGCAATGACGTGACGGTGTCGCTCAATCCGAGTCTGCGGGCCGGTCATCTGCGTGTCCTGCTGGGCTCGGGCTATTCCGGCCCGGACAGCGCGCCCGACGTGGGCAGCCAGTCCGCCGTCGGCGTCAAGGCGGTCCCACCGTCCACAAGCATCGCCCCGCCCCCCATCACCGCCGGCGACCAGAACTGCGTCAACTGACCGTTCGCCCGGGTTTTGTAGTGGAGCAAGGGACGTTTACTGCGAATCGTCCCTTGCTCCACCAAACCGGAGCCCGGGCTTGCCGGATCGGGAAAAACGAGGGTCAGGGTTTGAGGGCCGCCCGGGCGTAGGCGTCGGCGTCGCTGAAGACTTCCTGCGTGTAAGTGGTGGAGGTGTTGTAGGTCATGATCGCGTTCCACCAGCCGCTGGGCGTGCCGAGGTCGCCTGCCACGCCGCACAGGTAGTGCACGGTGGTCATGGCCGCATCGTCGATGTTCTGCGGATCGGGCCGGGCGCCGTCGCCGGACGCGCGAACGCCCCAGTCGCGCCAGGTCTTCGGCAGGTACTGCAACGGTCCCATGGCACGGTCCCACACCGGGTCGCCGTCGAGCTTGCCACCGTCGGTGTCGGGGAACCGCTTGAGACCAGGGGATCCGTCGAGCGGGACACCGAAGATGGGCGGCCTGGCGACACCGTCGGCGTCGATCGAGGAGTTCTCGTGCTTACCGTGGTGTGATTCCTCGCGCCCCAGGCCCGCGATGGTCGCCCAGGTGATGTGACAACCGGGGTTCGACGACCGGGCTTTCACTTCGGCGTCGACGTAGGCGCGCAGCGCGCGCCGTGGAAGATCCGTTGTGGACACCAGATGGGCCATCCAGGCCTCCTGATCGGCCGGAACCGCGGTGGCGCTGGGGATCGCCGACTGCGGGGCCGGTGTCAGCGGCGGGACGACGAACGGCGGGGGACCGGTCCACGGCGGCGGCTGGGCGGCCCGGTGGAGTGCCAGTCCTCCCCACACGCCGCCCAGGATCAGCAGGAGGGCCAGGGAAAGGCGGACGACCGGCAGACGCCGCCGTGGGGCGGAATACGGCCCAGACCGGGACTCCCGGCGCGAGTCGGGTGGTGACGGGGGAAGAGCCACGCCGACACGGTACGCGAACCCGTGTGGTCTACGCGTTCCTCCGGACCATGCTGTCCGTGAGTGGCAAGCGGGAGTCGGCCGGTGGTCTCGATGTTCCTCCGCGAGTTCGCGCGTCCCCGCGATCGTGACGAAAGGCGGTGGTCTCAGAGGCGCTCTTGAAGGGTTTCCGCGGCGGCGAGAAGGTCCGCGGCCCAGCGAATGCCCGGCTTGCGCCCGATCCGTTCGACCGGGCCGGAAACCGAGACGGCGGCGACGACCGTGCCGGAGGAGTCCCGTACCGGCGCGGAAACGCTGGCCACCCCTGGCTCGCGCTCCGCGACGCTCTGCGCCCACCCCCGCCGCCGGACCTCCAGCAACGTCCGTTCACCGAACACGGCGTCCGTGAGAATCGCGCGCTGGGTGTGGGGATCGGCCCACGCGGCGAGCACCTTCGCCCCCGAACCCGCCGTCATCGGCATGCGCGTCCCGACCGGAACCGTGTCGCGCAGCCCGCTCGCCGGTTCCGCGGTGGCCACGCAGACGCGCTGGATTCCGTCGCGGCGGTAGAGCTGAACGCTTTCCCCGGTGATGTCGCGAAGTTTCGGCAGGATCGACGCGGCGGCGTCCAGAAGGGGATCCGCGCCACCACCGGCGAGTTCGGCGAGCGCGCTGCCCGGGCGCCATCGGCCGTCCGGCCCGCGGCGCAACAACCGGTGCACCTCGAGACCGACCGCGAGGCGGTGCGCGGTGGCGCGGGGGAGACCGGTCCGGGTGCACAGTTCCGCGAGTCCGCACGGATCCTTGGCGACGGCCTGGAGTACGGCCACCGCCTTGTCCAGAACGCCGATTCCGCTGTGCTGCTGAGAAGGGCTATGCTGTCCCACGACGCGATACTATCTTCCCGAATCATGGGAAGTCCACAATACGGGAAACCAGCCGGGCTCGTGCTGTGACGAGTTCTCCGGTGTTCCCGGCCGAACCTCGCGAGAGGAGCCTGGAGATGACGACCACACGGCCGCGCACGCTGGCCGAAAAGGTGTGGGACGCGCACACCGTCCGGCGCGGTGAAGGCGCGGAGCCCGATCTGCTTTACATCGACCTGCATCTGGTACACGAAGTGACCAGCCCGCAGGCCTTCGACGGCCTGCGCCTCGCGGGACGGAAGGTCCGCAGGCCCGACCTGACCATCGCGACCGAGGACCACAACGTGCCCACCGAGGGCATCGATCTGCCCATCGCCGATCCGGTCTCCCGCACGCAGGTCGACACGCTTCGCCGCAACTGCAACGAGTTCGGCATCCGCCTGCACCCGATGGGCGACGCGGAGCAGGGCATCGTGCACGTGATCGGCCCGCAGCTCGGGCTGACGCAGCCCGGAATGACGGTGGTCTGCGGTGACAGCCACACCTCGACCCACGGCGCTTTCGGCGCGATGGCCTTCGGTATCGGCACGTCCGAGGTGGAGCATGTGATGGCCACCCAGACGCTGCCCCTGCGTCCCTTCAAGACGATGGCCGTCACCGTGGAGGGCGAGCTTCGTCCGGGCGTCACCGCCAAGGACATCATCCTCGCCGTCATCGCGAAGATCGGCACGGGCGGCGGCCAGGGTTACGTCCTGGAGTACCGCGGCAGCGCGATCGAAGCGCTGTCGATGGAGGCCCGGATGACCGTGTGCAACATGTCCATCGAGGCCGGTGCGCGCGCGGGGATGATCGCCCCGGACGAGACCACCTTCGCCTACCTGGAAGGCCGCCCGCACGCGCCGAAGGGCGCGGACTGGGACGCCGCGGTGGCGAACTGGCGCGAGTTGCGCACGGACGAGGGTGCCTCCTTCGACGCCGAGGTCTTCATCGACGCCGGTGCGCTGACTCCGTTCGTCACCTGGGGAACCAATCCCGGGCAGGGGCTTCCGCTGTCGGCGTCGGTGCCGGACCCGGCGCTGATCGCGGACGAGCAGGAGCGGTTCGCGGCGGAGAAGGCGTTGTCCTACATGGATCTCACACCGGGCACGCCGCTGCGGGAGATCGCGGTGGACACGGTGTTCCTCGGTTCCTGCACCAACGGCCGGATCGAGGACCTGCGCACCGCGGCGGATGTGCTGCGGGGCCGCAAGGTGGCCCAGGGCGTGCGGATGCTCGTGGTGCCGGGCTCGATGCGGGTGCGGCAGGCCGCGGAGGCCGAAGGGCTGGACAAGATCTTCCTCGACGCCGGCGCCGAATGGCGGCAGGCGGGCTGTTCGATGTGCCTGGGCATGAACCCCGATCAGCTCGCGCCGGGCGAGCGGAGCGCTTCGACCTCGAACCGGAACTTCGAGGGACGGCAGGGTAAGGGCGGCCGCACGCACCTGGTTTCCCCGCTGGTAGCCGCCGCGACGGCGGTGCGGGGCACGTTGTCGTCCCCCGAGGACCTTCCCGCCGAGCCGCAACCGGCCTGACACGTCAGACGACGAGGAGTTTTCGTGATGGAAGCTTTCAAGATCCACACCGGCGTCGGGGTGCCCCTGCGCCGGTCCAACGTGGACACCGACCAGATCATCCCGGCCGTCTACCTGAAGCGGGTCAGCCGTACCGGTTTCGAGGACGGGCTGTTCGCCGCCTGGCGCGCGGACGAGGACTTCATCCTGAATCAGGAACCCTTCAAGGCGGGCAGTGTGCTCGTCGCGGGCCCGGACTTCGGCACCGGTTCTTCGCGCGAACATGCCGTCTGGGCATTGATGAACTACGGGTTCCGTGTGGTCATCTCGGCCCGCTTCGCCGACATCTTCCGTGGTAACGCTGGCAAGCAGGGCTTGGTCGCGGCCCAGTGCGAGCAATCCGACGTGGAACAGCTGTGGAAGATTCTCGAGAACGAGCCCGGTGCCGAGGTCACCGTGGACCTTCAGGAGAAGACGGTGCGGGCCAAGGACTTCACCGCCGCCTTCGCGATCGACGACTACACCCGCTGGCGGCTGCTCGAAGGGCTCGACGACATCGCCATGACGCTGCGACACGCCGAAGAGATCGAGAAGTTCGAGGCCGGACGGCCCGCCTGGGCCCCGGTGACCCTCCCCGCGGCCGTCTCGTAGCACAGATTCGCTGCTCAGCAAGGGAATCCTGAGGAACTCACGGCGCGGGAGAACGGCACGCGGAAGCCCCCTGGAGGGTCGCTCAAGAGGCGGAAACCACGCCCGAGAGGGAAAAAATTCCGCGTGCCGTTTGGAATTTCCCCCCGGTTGGTAATACCGTGTGCGCAAGTCGGCCGATGTGGCCGTGTGAGAAGTAGTTCTTCATGGAGGACTGGAATGGCCAACAAGGCCCAGTTGATCGAGGCGCTCTCGGAGCGTTTGGGCGACAAGAAGGTTGCGTCGGAGGCCGTTGACGGTCTCGTCGACATCATCATCCGTACGGTGAACAAGGGCGAGAAGGTGAACATCACCGGCTTCGGTGTGTTCGAGAAGCGTGCCCGCGCCGCCCGCACCGCGCGTAACCCGCGCACCGGCGAGACCGTGCGTGTGAAGAAGACGAATGTGCCCGCTTTCCGGGCCGGCACCACGTTCAAGGACGTCATCAGCGGCGCCAAGAAGCTGCCGAAGGCCACCGCGGTCAAGCGGTCGACCGGTGCGTCCACTCGTGGCACCGGCACCACCACGCGGGCCACCGCTTCGCGGACCACCAGCCGGGCGACCACCACGCGCCCGACGGCGACCCGCAGCACCACGACCCGCACCCGCGCGGCCGCGGCGACCAAGGCGGCGCCGAAGCCCGCGGCGAAGACCACCGCGGCCAAGGCGACCACGGCGAAGAAGCCCGCCACCACCAAGGCGGCCGCCGCGAAGACCACCGCCAAGCCCGCGGCGTCGAGGACGGCGGCGAAGAAGCCCGCCGCCACCACGCGGAAGAAGAAGTAGCACCGCCGCTTCAACGGCAAGGGCCCGCACTTCGCCAGCGAAGTGCGGGCCCTGCCGCGTCCGGAGCTTGTCTCCGGCCGTGACGGAATACGGCCGCACGGCCTTTCGGCCTCTCCTCGGTGCCGTTCCCGGATGAAAATCCGGGAACGTTACACGCGCGTAGCGTTCATCGCCGACGCATTACCGGCCAGTCGCCACATTCGGCATCGGGAAAGTGGCGGTCAAAGGCGGGCGGGAGCGGGTGCGGGGAGCGCGGTCGGATAATAATCCGCGGCGGCGAGCAGAGGACCGCCGTTGGACGACCCGGCGTGGAACGAGAGCACCCACACCGAACCTTTCTTGCACGGCACGGTCCCGCGTTTGCCGGCGGGAAGCGTGATACCGGCGCGAGCGGCGAGCGAGGACAGCAAATCCGGAATCACCCCGCCCTGGCTGGCGATCAGGGGCGTCCCGCCGGCGGTGACGATGGCGCGTAACCGCGAAAGCCCGCGGTCGGCGTCAGGCCAGTAGCCGGTTTCCGAAAGGGACGGCTCGATTCCGACCTCCGTGCCGAGATCCTCGGCCGTACCCGCCGCGGTCTGCACGCACCGCAGCGGCGGCGCCGAGAACACCCGGTCCACCCCGAACAACGGCGCCAGCTTTCGGACCGCCTCCGCCTGCCGCGCCCCCGCGGAGGAAAGCGGCCTCAAATCGTCGTCTCCCGTCCATTCGCCGCGCTTCCCGGCCTTGGCATGCCTCACCAGCAGAACGGTGCTCAGCGGCGCAGGCAGCGCCATGAACGCGCGGAGCACGGCGGCATCGCGGCGATAGGTGAGGGCTTTCTCCGCTTCGGCGGGAGACAACCAGCGCAGTTCGTCGACTTCCGCGTTGGCCTCGAAGGTGCCCTCCCCGGCGGCCGCACTGAAGTATTCGACGGTTTTCCGGCCCGCGTCCACCGAATACCGGACCGTGGACAGTCGCCTGCCGAGCGTGGCGGAAAAGCCGGTCTCCTCCCGGAGTTCGCGGACCGCCGCGGCGGGAACCGTCTCGTCGCGGTCCAGCTTGCCCTTGGGCAGCGACCAGTCGTCGTACTGGGGCCGGTGCACCACCGCGACCCGCACCCCCCGCGAGGTGTCACGCCACAGCACCGCGCCGGCCGCCCTGACCTCCCCGGGCGGCCTCGCGTTCACCCCTCGGCCCCCTGCCTGGTCAGCAACTCGACCTGGTGATCGCGAACCTTCGAACCCTCGGCGGGCGACGGTGACCATTCCCCGGTGGAGGTGAGCACCCAGCAGCGGGTTTCCGGATGCAGCGCGGAGTCGAGGATCTCGTCGAGCCGCGCGGTGAGTTTGGGGTCCTTCACCGACACGATCGCCTCGATCCGGCGGTCCAGATTCCGGTGCATGATGTCCGCGCTCCCGATCCAGTGCGTGCCGCCGGCGCGGAAATGGAAGACCCTCGAATGCTCGAGGAACCGGCCGAGAATCGAACGGACCGCGATGTTGTCGCTCAATCCCGGCACCCCGGGCTTGAGGGCGCAAATGCCCCGGACCACCACGTCCACCGGCACACCGTGACGGGACGCCCGATAAAGCGCGTCGACCACCTGCTCGTCGACCAGCGAGTTGCATTTGATCCGGATGCCGGCGTCCTCCCCGGCATGCTTGCGGTCGATCTCCTCCGCGATGAGTCGCAGAATGCCGCGCCGGATACCGCCGGGCGAGGTCAGGATGTCCCGATAGGTGTCCTGCCGGGAATACCCGGTGAGCACGTTGAACAGGTCGGTCAGGTCGGCGCCGATGGCCGGGTCCGCGGTGAGGATGCCGAGATCCTCGTACAGCCGCGCGGTCTTCGGGTTGTAGTTGCCGGTGCCGATGTGGCAGTAACGGCGGATCGTCGACCCTTCCTGGCGCACCACCATCGCCACCTTGCAGTGGGTCTTGAGACCGACCAGTCCGTAGACCACGTGCACCCCGGAGCGCTCCAGTGTGCGCGCCCAGGTGATGTTGGCCTGCTCGTCGAAACGGGCCTTGATTTCCACCAGGGCCACCACCTGCTTGCCCGCCTCGGCCGCGTCGATCAGCGCGTCCACGATCGGCGAGTCGCCGGAGGTGCGATAGAGCGTCTGCTTGATGGCGAGCACCTTGTCGTCGTGCGCGGCCTGCTCGATGAAACGTTGCACGCTGGTGGAGAAGGAGTCGTACGGGTGGTGCACCAGGATGTCACCCTCGCGCAGCGTGGCGAACACGCTCTTCGGCGTCTCGTGCTCACCGAAGGCGGGGTGAGTGGCCGGCACGAAAGGGCGGTCCTTCAGCTCTTTCCGGTCCAAACTGGACAGCTGGTGCAGGCAGGTCAGGTCCAGCAGGCCGGGCACCTCGACCACGTCGCGCGGGTCCACCTCGAGTTCCCGCAGGAGCAGGTCGAGTACGTGGTCGCTCATGTCCTCGGCGATCTCGAGCCGGACCGGCGGCCCGAACCGGCGTTGCGCCAGTTCCCGTTCCAGCGCCTGTAACAGATCCTCGTCACGGTCCTCGTCGACCTCGAAGTCCGCGTTGCGGGTGACCCGGAAAACGTGGTGCTCGATGACCTCCATGCCGGCGAACAACTCGCCCAGATGCGCCGCGATCAGCTCCTCCAGGGGCAGGAAGGTCGCGATGCGGCCTTCCCGCTGACGCTCGACACGGAGCAGCCGCGGCACGTTGTTCGGCACTTTGACGCGGGCGAAGCGCTCGGTGCCGCCCTGGGGATCCCGCACGGTGACGGCGAGGTTGATGGAGAGCCCGGAGATGTAGGGGAACGGGTGCGCCGGATCCACCGCCAACGGCGTGAGCACCGGGAAGATCTGGTCGCTGAAGTACGCCGAAAGCCGGAGCCGGTCCGCGGTCTCCAGATCGGCCCACGTGACGATGTGGATGTCATGCTTGGCCAGTTCGGGCCGGACGTGGTCCTCGAAGGCCAGCGTGTGCCGCTCGACGAGGTCCTGGTTGCGCTTGGCGATGTAGGCCAGTTGCTCGCGCGGGGTGAGGCCGTCGGCGCTGCGCACCGGCAGGCCGGTCTCGTCGCGGCGCTTGAGGCCCGCCACTCGCACCATGTAGAACTCGTCCAAATTGGACGCGAAGATCGCCAGGAACTTGGCGCGTTCGAGCAGGGGCTGGGACGAGTCCTCGGCCAGGGCCAGCACTCTGGCGTTGAAGTCCAGCCAGGACAGCTCACGGTTCAGGTAGCGGTCGTCGGGAAGTGACTCACCTTGTTCGGGCTCCGCGGTGACCGCGGGCGGCGCCGGGGGCACCGCGTTGAACCGCGGACCGGACGTGGGTTCGGGCCGGTGGAGGGTGCGCTCGCCTGAGGTGATCTCTTCGCTGCTCACATCAGCATTGTTCCTCAAATCGGCACTGCTTGCCGATACTCCGCCCGAGCCGTTCAGCACGGTCACCGCGGCGCGAACGACAAGACCGGCGAGCCCGAGCAACGATCGCGACAGGTTCATGCGACTCTCCGTTCCCACAGGATCGCGGCGGTCCACTTGCCCAGGCCGAGTTCTTCCGCACGCGCGAGGTCGTCGGGCGTGTCCACGTCCCGGCGCAGCGTCGGCAGCGCGGCGGTCACCGGGACGGCGCCGGAATCGGCATGAGCCGGTGCGGAGCCGTTTCCGAACCGTGGGCTCAGCGGGCCGCCCGGGGCGGACAGGAGAAGGGTGGTGCCGGTACCGGCCGCGTCGGCGACGAATGCCCTTCGCTGCCCGGCTTCGGCGAAAGCTGCCGCCAGTTCGCCGGCGCGCAGCGCGGGCAGATCCGCCTGGAGCGCGCCGATCACCGAGTGCGGGTCGCGCGCCCGCAACAGCGCCTCGCCGTGCCGGAGCGCGGAGTTGAGGCCGGGTGCGCCGGCGTCACCGGTGATCTCCGCGCCGAACCGGGCCAGATCCGCCACGGCCGCCGGATCGGTCGCGACGAGGAGGATCCGGCGCGCGACCGCGCTCGCGGCGGCGAGCGTGTCGGCGGCCAGCGCGAGCACCAGTTCCGGATGTGCCCGCTCTTCGACCGCGCCGCGCAGCCGGGACTTGCCGACACGCGGCGGTTTCATCGGAACGATCAGGTCGACCGGGGCCACGTCACCATCTTCCCCGAGAGTCCGGTACGGGGAACCGTGAGATGCCCGACCAGGTCAGTCGTGCGACGCGCCTTCCGTTGAGGGTGGTGGTGGGCGGCGGGTGGGCGCGTCTGAAACAAGCGGAGAGAGACCCGCCTAGGATCACGGGGATGCCGCACACGACACACTCGATGCCCGGTGCGGAGCCCGCAGGAAAGCAGGAGGAGCGTTGGCCGGTCGCGAGAAGGGTGGCTTCTGGGTGGGAGCCGCCGCCGTTCTGTTCTATCCCGTCTCCTGGCTCACGCGCCGGGTCTACCTGAACGCGGAGCGGGTTCCCCGGCAGGGTGCGGCGCTTCTGGTGCTCAACCACATCTCCCACATGGACCCCGCGGTGGACGCGGTGTTCGTCCACCGCCAGAAGCGGGTGCCGCGGTTCATGGCGAAGAACAGCGTGGCGACGGCGCCGTTGTTCGGCCGCATCTTCCTCGGCGCCGGCGGTATTCCCGTCTACCGCGGATCCTCCAGCGCGGGTGACAGCCTGCGGGCCGCGCACGAGGCGCTGCGCGAGGGCAAGGTCGTGGTCATCTACCCGGAGGGCACGGTCACCAAGGAGCCGGGCCAGTGGCCCAAGAAGGCTTTCACCGGTGTCGCGCGACTGGCGCTGGAGAACGACGTCCCGGTGATTCCGATCGCCCGGTGGGGCACCCAGGACGTCCTCGACTTCTACCACAAGAAACTCCGGCTCATTCCTCGTCGCACGGTGACGCACTCGGTCGGCGAGCCGGTGGACCTGTCCGCTTACCGCGGCAGGGACCGCGGTGCCGCGTTGCTCCGGGAGGTGTCGGAGTTGTTGATGGACCGGGTGACAGACCTGCTGGCGGAAGTCCGCGGCGAGGAGCCTCCCGCGCGGAAGCCGGCCGAGTAATGGTCCCGCAGCGCATCACCGTCCTGGGCGCCGGTTCCTGGGGCACCACCTTCGCGAAGGTGCTGGCCGACGCCGGCCGCGACGTGACGATCTGGGCACGCCGGGAGGAGATCGCCGCGGAAATCCGGGACGGGCACCACAATCCGGCGTATCTGCCCGGGGTGACGTTGCCCGCCCGGCTGACCGCGACCTCGGATCCGGCCCCGGCCCTGGCCGGGGCCGAGGCCGTGGTGCTGGCGGTACCGAGCCAAAGCCTGCGCGCGAACCTCGAAGGCTGGCGCGGACTACTGCCACCCGAAGCGATCCTGGTCAGCCTCGCCAAGGGCGTCGAACTCGGCACGCTCAAGCGGATGAGCGAGGTGATCACGGACGTCACCGGGGCCAGGGACGAGCGCGTCGTGGTCGTGTCGGGACCGAACCTGGCCCGGGAAATCGCCGCCGAACAACCCGCGGCCGCCGTCCTCGCGTGCGCCGATCACGAGCGGGCGGTGGCCGTCCAGCGGGCCGCGTCCACGGGATATTTCCGTCCCTACACCAACACCGACGTGATCGGCTGTGAGGTCGGTGGCGCCTGCAAGAACGTCATCGCGCTCAGCTGCGGAATGGCCGCGGGCCTGGGGTACGGCGCCAACACCATGGCGACCCTGATCACCCGCGGGCTCGCCGAAACCGCGCGGCTCGGCGTCAAGCTGGGCGCCGACCCGCTGACCTTCGCCGGGCTCGCCGGGGTCGGGGACCTGGTGGCCACGTGCTCGTCACCGTTGTCGCGCAACCGGACCTTCGGCGAGCGGCTCGGCCGTGGTGACACGGTCGCGCAGGCGCAGGCGGCGACCGGCGGACAGGTCGCCGAGGGCGTCATGTCCTGTACGTCCATCCGGGAACTGGCGCAGGCCCACGGCGTCGACATGCCGATCACCGACGCGATGCACCGGGTCTGCCACGAGGGCGTCGATCCCCGCAAGGCGGGGGCGGAACTGCTCGGCCGTCAGCAGAAGCACGAGTGGTCGTAGGTTGTTCCGTCCATAGGGTGAGAGTGGTTTGACGATGCCGGGTGGGGCTGGTTTGGTGTGCCGCATGACGACGCGCGGCACCATGGGCAGGCGAGGCTGGGTCGGCCTTCGTCGCGCCGCCAGCGCGCTGTGTCCTTGCCGGTGATCCGCCCCAGCCCGGTATCCGACCCGACTCCGCCAAGGACTTCGTCGCCATGTTCGCCGTCCCGGACAACACTCTCGCCCTGACCGAAAAAGCCGCCTTGCGCCACCCGGTGCGGGTCGCCCTCGCTTACGCCGTCGATCGTGACGCTTGGCGCCATCTGCTGCGTTACGACCCGGAGCAGCGGTTCTCCGCCCTGATCCGGAGCGAAGGAGGGGAGGAGGTGTGGCTGATGGGCTGGCTTCCCGGCCAGTACGCCGGTCTGCACGACCACGCCGATTCCACCGGAGCGTTCACGGTGGTGAGCGGTCAACTCACCGAGACCGTCGCTCGCCGTGCCCCGGACGGCCGGGCCCTGACCGAACTGCACGCGCTCGCCGAGGGCCAGTCGCGGGTGTTCGGTCCCGGCTACATCCACCAGGTGCGCAACGACGGTCCCGACCCGGCGATCAGCATCCATGTGTACCGCTCGGGCGGCCGTGCCATGCGGTCGTACCACCTCGATCCGGTCACCGGCCCGGTGCGGGACTGACCTCGCGAGCCTCGACAACACCGGCGCGCCCGGCGATGTGGTCCGGAATCGGCGTCTCCCGGGGGATGTAGGACGCCGGTATGGGAGTGCCGAAAACGGTTCGCACCGGGAGGACTCCGGCCCACGCGGTGCCCGTGGCGACGTCCTCCGGCTCGTCGGCCGATTCGCCCGCGCGGATCTTGACCGAGGCCTCGGTGAGGTCCAGCGCGAGGACGGCGACCGAGGCGAATTCCTTGTCGTTGACCGCTCTCGCGTGGTCCCACGAACCCGGCGAGAGGTGCTCGGTGATGACGTGGAGGGCGTGCATCTTCTCCTTGCGGTCCTCCACCGGCCGAGCGCGGCCGTGCACGACCGCGCTGCGGTAGTTCATCGAATGGTTGTTGAGCGATCGCGCGTAGACGATGCCGTCCAGCAGGGTCACCGTGACGCACACATCGATCCCCCCCGGCGGCCGCACGCAGGTTTCCGGCACCGGTCGAACCGTGCAGGTACACCGTGTCGCCGTCGCGCCCGTAGCCGGTGGGCAGCACCACCGGCGAACCGCGCAGCACCAGGCCGAAATGGCAGATGAGCGCCTCGTCCAGCACGGAGTACAGGGCTTCGCGTTCGGTGGCGGCGCGATCCTTCTTGCGGGTCAAGGTGCTGCGGGGAGTGGTCGACAACGTCATGACACCCAGCGTGGGCCGTATAGTGGCCCTGTCAAAGGGCCACCACTGGATCAATAGGAAAGGCCACTTTCGCCGTGCCGACCGCGCTGCCCGTCACGCTCGACCGCGACTCGGGAATCCCGCTCGCGGTGCAACTCGCCGACGCCTTGCGATCCTCCGCCGCCGGCGGGCATCTTCGCGGCGGCGACCGCCTGCCCTCCACCAGGGCGCTCGCCCGGCGGCTCGGCGTGAGCCGCACCGTCACCTCGGCCGCCTACGAGCAATTGCACGCCGAGGGCTGGATCGCGGGCAAGCACGGTTCGGGTACCTACGTCACCACATCACCGCCGAGCGATCCCCCGGCCCGCCCGGCGGTTGCGGACGAAATCTCCGAACCGGACGTGCTCCTCGATCTCCGCGTCGGGACGCCGTGGGCGGCGGGAATCGACCGCGCCGCTTGGCGGCGGGCATGGCGCGCGGCCGCGGACACGCCGCCGCTGACGCACGCGCACCAGGCCGGGTTGCCGGAGTACCGGGAGGTGATCGCCGAACACCTGTTGCGGCACCGGGGCCTCGCGGTCGGCACCGATTCGGTCCTGGCCACCGGCGGCACCACCGCGGCGGTGGCGGAGCTCACCGCGGCGGTCCTGTCCCCGGGCGACCTGGTGGCTGTGGAAGAGCCTGGCTATCAGCGCGCGGTGCGGACGTTGAGCGCGGCGGGACTTCGTGTCGTCGGTGTCGGAGTCGACACCGAAGGCCTGCGCACCGCGGCCATCCCCGCCGGCGCGCGGGCCGTCTACTGCGCGCCCGCGCACCAGTACCCGATGGGAAGCCGGATGAGCGCTGCCCGCCGGGTCGGTCTGGTCGAGCGTGCCCGTGCGGAGCACATGCTGATCATCGAAGACGACTACGACGGTGAACTGCGGTTCGACGTGGCCCCGTTGCCGCTGCTGGCCGCGCTCGCCCCGGATGTGGTGGTGCATCTGGGTACCACGAGCAAAATCCTCACGCCCACGCTCGGCGCCGGCTGGATGGTCGCGCCGAGCGTGGTCACCTCCGCGGTGCTGGCCTACCGGGAGCGCACGAGCATCCGTCCGTCCCCGGCCGGGCAACGGGTGCTGGTCGAGTTGGCACGGCACGGTGATCTCGGGAGGCATCTGCGCAAACTCCGGCGTGAACTCGCCGAGCGTCGCGCGCTGCTGGCCACCGCTTTACGCGAAGCGGGTATCCCGGTCCTGGGCGACGACGCGGGCGCGCATCTGGTGGTGCCGTTCGCATCGGCGCGGGCCGAGCGCGACCGGATCGAAGCCGCCCAGGAACACGGAATCCGGCTCGACGGTCTGGGCCGGCATTTCGCCGGAAAACCGGACACCTTCGGTGTGGCGATCGGCTACGCGGGATGTTCCCGGGACGCGCTGCGTCGCGCCTTGGACGTGCTGGTCGGCATTTTGCGTTGATCGGCTGGAATCCCGGTGCCGGGAACCGTCCACTGTGGATGGTTCAGTCGAACCGTAACGGCACCGTCGGCAGTGTCGCGGCCACGGCGTCGGAGGTCTGCTGGAGCGGGCCGGTCCCGGCCGAGTCGGGCACCGTCAGCGCGACGTAGACGGCGCGGTCGACGACGTACCAGGTCGACCTGCCCTCGCCCTCCACCGGCAGCCATTGCACGCCGGACACCACGCGCAACTGCGTGGTCGGAGTCAGCTCGAGTGGCCGTTCCACGCCACATCGCAGCACGATCGGGTCCGGTTCGCCCCACGCCATGGTCGCCGGGGGAGCGGGCTGGGTCAGCTCGCGGCGGGTCAGCTTGGCGCCCTTGGACACCAGCTCCGGCGGCAGCGCGGAGAGCAGAGCCGAGCATTCGGGCGAATTCGCCTGCGGCGCGGGCGCCCAGGGCACCGTCAACGTCCCGGTGACGGGCGGCTGGGCGGTCGGTGCGAAGAGCGCGACAAGAGCGACCGCCGCCGCGAACGTGACGGCGAGGACCGCGGCGAGGACGATCAGGCGCCGGGGCGGAGCGCCGGTCGTGTCGGGATCACGGGAAGGCACGGGTCAAAGATGCACCACCGGGCAGGTGAGCGTGCGCGTGATCCCCGCTACGCCCTGGACCTTCGCCACCACGAGCTGGCCGAGCTGGTCCACGGTGTCCGCCTCGGCGCGGACGATCACGTCGTAGGGCCCGGTCACGTCCTCGGAAGTGGCGACGCCGGGAATGCCGGAGATCTCCGCGGCGACCGCGGCCGCCTTGCCGACTTCGGTCTGAATGAGGATGTATGCGTGAACCACGGCGCGCCCCTTCGTCATCGTTACCGCAATCAAGGTAGGAACGTTCGAGGAACCTACCCCACCACCACCGACGATAGGCAATCCGACTTTCCGACGACAGAGGAGACCTTGATGACACCCCTTGTGTCGACTCGCGGCTGTCAAGGTGACCACAGTGCAGTGGCGGAGGAACAGTGACGACGGACGACGGCACGGTCGCCGGGATCGGCGAGTTCGGCCTCATCCGGGCCGTGACCGAGAACCGAAGACAGCCTCC
This sequence comes from Amycolatopsis pigmentata, assembly GCF_042684065.1. Lineage (NCBI taxonomy): Bacteria > Bacillati > Actinomycetota > Actinomycetes > Pseudonocardiales > Pseudonocardiaceae > Amycolatopsis > Amycolatopsis pigmentata. The sequence continues at coordinate 471,978 of NZ_JBHUKR010000021.1, forward strand.
CTCGACCCTGCTCGGACCCGGTGACGACGCGGCGCTCGTCGCCTCGCCGGACGGCCGGGTGGTGGCCACCACCGACATGCTGGTGCAGGGCGTGCACTTCCGGCTCGACTGGTCGACTCCGGCGCAGGTGGGACGCAAGGCCGTCGCGGTGAACCTGACCGACGTGGCGGCCATGGGAGCGGTCCCGACCGGTGTCCTCGTCGGCCTCGGCTGCCCGGGGGAAACGCCCACCGAGGTGGTCACCGGACTCGTCGACGGCATGTGGGCCGAGGCGGAGCGGGCGGGCGCCGGACTCGCCGGCGGAGACATGGTGCGCGCCGACCAGATCGTGGTGAGTATCACGGCGCTCGGTGACCTTCGCGGCCGCACTCCGGTGACGCGGGCGGGCGCGCGGCGCGGTGACGTTGTGGCGGTGCACGGCAGGCTCGGCTGGTCCGCCGCCGGCCTCGCGGTGCTCGGCCGTGGCTTCCGTTCCCCGGTGAACGTGGTCAACGCGCACCGCTTCCCGGAGCCGGACTACACCGCGGGCCCGGCGGCGGCGGGCGCGGGCGCCACGGCGATGATCGACGTCTCCGACGGCCTGCTGGCCGATCTCGGTCACGTGGCGCGTGCCTCGGGCGTGGGCATCGACGTGCGGACCGACCTGCTGGACATGCCCAGAAGGCTGGTCGAGGTCGGCAGCGCGCTGGGCGCCGATCCGCTGCATTGGGTGCTGACCGGTGGCGAGGATCACGCGCTGGCGGCCACCTTTCCGTCCTCCGGCGGGCTTCCCGAGGGCTGGCGGCGGATCGGGATGGTCACCGCCAACGAGAACGCGGTGACCGTGAACGGTGAGCCGTATCGCGAGGCACCGGGCTGGGAGCACTGGCGATGATGGTGGTATGGACTCCTCGCGTGGTGCCCTTCGACCATCCCGATTCGGCCACGCTGATCACCGAAGTCCAGCCCGCGTTACCAATCCGGCCGAAAGTAGGCGGATACGAATCGCAACCGAACTGCTTGTAGACACCCGTTTCCGCCGTGGCTGCCGTCGGATCGGTGACGAACGGCACAGTACGTCCGCCGCTACGGTGGGCCGGACGGCACACCGGTGGATCCGGCGGAATTCGCGCCACCGCAAGGGATCTTCCTGATCGGGTACACCGGCGCGCTGCCGGTTGCCTGCGGTGGCCGGCGGGACCACGGAGGCGACGCGGAGATCAAGCGGATGTTCGTGGTGCCCTCCGCCCGTGGAAAGGGCTTCGCGCGGCGGATTCTCGCCGAGCTGGAACGCACGGCGGCCGCGTCCGGGAGGGCCCGGATGGTGCTGGAGACCCGTGCGAAGCAGCCGGAGGCGATCACGCTGTACCGTTCGGCGGGTTACCACGACATCCCCAAGTTCGGGTTCTACCGGGATTACGCGTCGTCGGTCTTCCTGGGCAAACCTCTGTGAGTCCTTTGTAGACAGTTGGTGTGCGGGCGTCCGCCGTGGTCCACTGTGCCCGGAGAATCTGGAGGTTTGAGTGGCCATCTACGCACTGGGCGAAATCGAGCCCAAGACCCACCCGCAGGCCTACGTCCATCCCGACGCCACGATCATCGGCGACGTCCGCCTCGACGCGTACGCTTCCGTCTGGCCGGGAACCGTGCTGCGCGGCGATCACGGGTACATCGAGATCGGCGAGCGTTCCAACGTGCAGGACGGCTGTGTGCTGCACTGCACCAACGCGGAACCGACGATCCTCGGTCCCGGTTCGGCGATCGGGCATTCGGTGCACGTGGAGGGCGCGACCATCGGCCGCGGGTGTCTCGTCGCGTCCGGCGCGGTGGTGCTGAACGGCAGCGTGATCGAAGACGGCGGGATGGTGGGCGCCGGCGCGGTGCTGTCCTACCGCTCGCATGTGCCCTCGGGCCACATCGCCCTTGGCGTGCCCGCCAAGACGCGGCCCAACACCTCTTTCGGGCCGGAGGCGATCCAGCAGGTCGTCGACAGTTATGTGAAGCGCGCGGAGCGGTTCCGGCGGGAGTTGCGGCGCCTGGATTCGTGACTTCACTCGCGCGCTACTGTGTCGATCGTTACCAATCCGGCCACAGCCACGGCGGAAACGGGTCTATACAGCCAGATTGGCTGCGGTCCGTCTCCGCCTACTTTTGGTCGGATTGGTAACGTGCGCTCCGTGAGCGCGAAACCTTTACGGGAAGTGGTCGATCCGGGCTGGGCCGAGGCACTGGAACCGGTCGCCGACCGGATCAGCGCGATGGGCGAGTTCCTGCGCGCCGAGGTCGCGGCGGGGCGCACCTACCTGCCGGCCGGGGAGAACGTGCTGCGCGCGTTCAAGCAACCGTTCGACGAGGTGCGGGTGCTCATCGTGGGGCAGGACCCGTATCCCACCCCCGGTCACCCGATCGGGTTGTGTTTCGCGGTGGCGCCGGAGGTTCGGCCGCTGCCCAAGAGCCTGATCAACATCTTCCAGGAGTACCGCGACGATCTCGGTCACCCGCTGCCGTCCAACGGGGACCTGACGCCGTGGACCGAGCAGGGGGTGCTGCTGCTCAACAGGGCGCTCACGGTGCGGCCCGGTGCCCCGAACTCACACCGGGGGAAGGGCTGGGAAGAGGTCACCGAGCAGGCGATCCGGGCGCTGGCGGCGCGCGGCAAGCCGTTGGTGGCGATCCTGTGGGGGAGCAACGCGCGCGGTCTCAAGCCGTTGCTCGGGGGTTATCCCTGTGTCGAGTCGGTGCATCCGAGCCCGATGTCGGCACACAACGGCTTCTTCGGCTCGCGCCCCTTCTCCCGCGCCAACGACCTCCTCACCAAGCAAGGCGCACCCCCCGTCGACTGGAAGCTCCCCTGACCCCGGTTCCGAAGCAAGGAGCGTTTACTACGAATCATCCGTAGCAAACGCCCCTTGCTCCCGAAAACCACCTAACCCACCCACATCCACGTCACTCGCGGCACCTCAAAGGACCGCCTACCAAACTCGCGGGGGGTCCAGGGGGCTTGCCCCCTGGCGGGGGTTTGGGGGTTCGACCCCCAAAAGACACCTGACCGCGAAAAAATGGCGAGCGCTCTCCGCGAGCACTCGCCACCCAACCCCTTCGCGGTCAGCCGCGGACGACCTTGCCGGCCTTCAGGCAGGACGTGCACACGTTGAGCCGCTTGCGCTGGGACAGACCGATCTTGGCGTGCACGGTCTGGATGTTCGGGTTCCACCGGCGGTTGGTACGCCGGTGGGAGTGCGAGACCGACTTACCGAAGCCGGGCCCCTTGCCACAGACGTCGCACACGGCAGCCACGTCGAACTCCTCAAAAGATCAGGGAAAGCTAGAACTGCTCCATCGTAACGAGTGGGCGCCGGAACTGTCCGACCGGGTCGCTACCCTGAGGCTGACCTGGGAGGAGGCCGGAGTGGACGAGGCGGCGGTGGCGGCATGGGCCGCGGCCTGCGTGGACAGCCTGGAAGTACTGTGCCCGGCCATCAACGGGATCAACGTCTACCCGGTGGCCGATTCCGACACCGGGTCGAACATGCTCCACACGATGACCGGCGCGCGGGACGCGCTGGCCGCGGACGCGGGTGCCGCCGGGGCCGGGCAGGCGCTGTCCGTGCTCGCCCGCGGCGCGTTGCGGGCGGCGCGCGGCAATTCGGGGGTGATCCTTTCGCAGGTCCTGCGCGGGATCGCCGAGTCCGCGGGCGAGTTGGCCGAACTGGACGGGCCCGCACTGGCGAAGGCGCTCGCGCACGCCGACACGGTCGCCACCGAGGCGGTGGCGCGCCCGGTGGCCGGCACGATGCTGAGCGTGCTGCACGCGGTGGCGGACGCGGTCGGCGGCGAGCCGGGACCGCTGGCCGATGTCGTGTCCGTCGCCACGAAGGCGGCGGCGGAAGCCCTCGAGCAGACCCCGCGGCAGCTTCCGGTGCTGGCCACGGCGGGTGTGGTGGACGCCGGGGCGCGCGGGCTGGTCGCGGTGCTGGACGCGCTGGACGCCGTCGTCCACGGCAGGACGATCGACCGTCCGGACCGTCCCCACGAGGCGCTGATGGCGGCCGAAAGCGAGCCCGCTCCCTACGCCTGGGAGGTCATGTACCTGCTCGAGGGTGAGCCGGATCTGGCGGCCTTCCGGAGGGCGCTGAGCGCGCTCGGCGACAGCGTGACGGTCGCCGGTGACGGTGACGGTTACGCCGTCCACGTCCACTGCGCCGACATCGGAGCCGCCATCGAGGCCGGCCTCGACCACGGCCGTCCGCGGCACGTCCGGGTCGAGCCGCTGCTCACGCCGACCCCGTTGGAGCCCGCCGGGCCGGATCGCGCGGTCGTGGCCGTCGTGCACGGCGAGGAACTCGCCGAGCTCCTGCGAGCCGAGGGCAGCGCGGTGCTCGCCGTGCCACGCGGCGCCGTGCCCAGCGTCGAGGAGTTGCTCGGCCTGATCTCCGAGACGGCAGCCGGGCACATCACGGTCCTGCCCGGCGGGCCGGAGCTGACCGCGGCCGTCGACGTCGCGGCGGGCCACCCGATGATCGGGGACCGCGATGTCGTGGTGATTCCGTGCGTGTCTCCGGTCCAGGTGCTGGCCGCGCTCGCGGTGCACGACCCCGGTCGCCGCGCGAACGACGACGTGGTGGCGATGGCCGAGGCGGCCGCGGCCACCCGGCGTGGCGAAATCGTGATCGCGCGCGAGGAGTCGATAACCTGGGTGGGCCGGGCCCACGCCGGTGACCTGGTCGGTTTCGTCGACGGCGAGGTCATGCTGGTCGAGTCGGCGCGCGAGGAGCTGGCCGGGGCGGCCTCGCGGGTGCTGGACCGCATGCTCGCCGGTGGTGGTGAGCTGGTCACCGTGCTGACCGGACAGGCCGCGCCGGAAGGACTGGCGGCCGAGCTCGCCGAGCGGCTGCGAGCGGAGCGACCGGAGGTGGAGTTCGTGAGTTACCCCGGCGGTCAGGCCGACGCCGTACTCCTGATCGGGGTGGAGTAGTGACGCCGCTTCTTCTTGTGTCAAATCGCGCAGCTCGCGGGAAGGGGGAGCGCTGATGGCTTTGCTGACTGATTCGCTGCTCCCGCTTCTGGGCAAGAAGTCGGCCACCGCCCTCGGCGAGGCGCTCGGCATCCACACCGTCGCGGACCTGCTCCGTCATTATCCGCGCCGCTACGCCGAACGCGGGGAACTCACCGACATCGCCGGGCTGGAGATCGGTGAGCACGCCACGGTGATGGCCCGGATCGAGCGGGTCGAAAAGCGCCGCATGCGCAACAAGCCCGGCTTCATCACCGAAATGGTCATCACCGACGGCCATCGCAAGCTTTCCTGCGCGTTCTTCGGCAACAATCCCCAGCGCGACCGGGAACTGCGGATCGGCAGGACGGGTCTGTTCGCCGGAAAGGTCAACGCGTTCCGCAGGACGCTGCAACTGGCCAATCCCGAGTACCAGATGGTCGACGGCGACGACGCGGAGAAGATGGACGATTTCCTGGGCGCGCTCATTCCCGTCTATCCCGCCGCCGCGGGCCTTCCGTCCTGGGTGATCGCGCGGTGCGTGCGGCAGGTTCTGCCCACTTTGGACCGTACCGAGGACCCGATGCCCGCCGAGTTGCTGGCGCGCTACGGATTGATGGACCTCTTCGACGCCCTGCACACGGTCCACCGCCCCGCCGACCGCGCCGTGCTCGAGCTCGCGCACCACCGTCTCAAGTGGGACGAGGCCATGGCGGTTCAGCTGATCTTCGCGCAGCGGCGGTATTCGGCGGTTTCCCGTACCGCGCCCGCGTGCCCACCGGTGCCGGACGGCCTCCGCGACACCTTCGACCGGCGCCTGCCCTTCGAACTCACCGCGGGGCAGCGCGAGGTGGGGGACAGCATCGCCGCGGACATCGCGCGCGAGCACCCGATGAACCGGCTGCTCCAGGGCGAGGTCGGTAGCGGCAAGACGGTCGTCGCGCTCCGCGCGATGTTGCAGGTGGTGGACGCGGGACGGCAGTGCGCGATGCTGGCGCCCACCGAGGTTCTGGCCGCGCAGCACGCCCGTTCGCTGCGCGAGATGCTGGGTGAACTGGGGGCGGCGGGCGAACTCGGCGCCGCCGAACAGGCGACGAAGATCGTGCTGCTGACCGGTTCCCAGCCGGCGAAGGAACGCAAGCAGGCGCTGCTGGACGCGGCGAGCGGCGCGGCCGGGATCGTCGTTGGCACGCACGCGCTCATCCAGGATTCGGTGTCCTTCGCCGATCTCGGTTTCGTGGTGGTGGACGAGCAGCACCGGTTCGGCGTCGAGCAGCGGGACGCGCTGCGTTCTCGTGGCGCGGATTTCACCAGCCCGCACGTCTTGGTGATGACGGCGACGCCCATTCCCCGCACGGTCGCCATGACCGTCTACGGCGACCTGGAAACGTCGTCCCTGCGGGAAATGCCGGTGGGCCGGTCGCCGATCTCCACCACGGTCGTGCCGGTGGCGGAGAAGCCGGCGTGGCTCGACCGCGTGTGGCAACGGATAGTCGAAGAGGTCGGCAAGGGCCATCAGGCATACGTGGTGTGTCCCCGGATCGGCGACGAGCCCGCGGCGAACAACGGGAGCGACAAGCGTCCGGCGCTGGCCGTACTGGATGTCGCGGCCGAACTGGAGAAGGGGCCGCTGTCCGGCCTACGGCTGGGCGTGCTGCACGGCCGGTTGCCCAGCGACGAGAAGGACGCCGTCATGCGGGCCTTCGCGGACGGGAAGCTGGACGTGCTCATCGCGACCACGGTGATCGAGGTCGGCGTGAACGTGCCGAACGCGACCGTGATGGTGATCATGGACGCGGAGCGGTTCGGGGTGAGTCAGTTGCACCAGCTGCGGGGCCGGGTCGGCCGGGGCGATGTGCCGGGCCTGTGTCTTCTGGTCACCGAGGCTCTGGACGGCACCACGACCAGGGAGCGGCTGGCCGCGGTGGAGTCCACAACGGACGGTTTCGAACTGTCGCGTCTGGACCTCGAACTGCGCAGGGAGGGCGACATCCTCGGCGCGGCACAGTCCGGCAAGCGGTCCGCTCTCAAGTTGCTGTCCCTGCTGAACGACGAGGACATCATCGCCGACGCCCGCGTGCGGGCGCAGGAGATCATCGCCGACGACCCGGCCCTGGGCAACCACCTCGGCCTCGCGCACCTGGTCGCCACCGTCGTCGACGCCGACCGAGCCGAGTACCTGGAAAAGACCTGACGCGCGAGTAAACATCGGCCTGCGCGCTTCCCCGCTGTCACGCCACCGCGGACGCCGGCCCAAGCGCGTCGACCCATTCCGGCCACGTCCATTGTGGACGATATCGGTCGGCATTCCTCCTGCTCCGGCACCGCGTAGCCGAGCGTGCCGATGGGACGGCCGGGCGGCTGCGGGGACTCGATCTCGCGGGCGGAACCGAAGTCGATCACGATCGGTCTTCCCCCGCTCACCATCACGTTCGCGGGCTTCACCTCTTTCGCCACGTGAGCGGGGACAGTTCGAGTGCTGCGTCCGCGACACGCTGGGCCGTCTTCGTGGTCAAGGATTCGCGGCCGGAGTCGATCCATTCCTGGACGCGCTGGACGCCGAGGTCGCGGTACTCCAGCGCTTGGAGCACCATTTCGAGCTTGTCGGCGTCACGCGCGCACCGAGCCTCGGCGGTTTCCGCCGCTTCGTATTCGGCGACCGCATCGCGGACGGAGTCACCGGCGCGGGCCGGCAGAGCGGCGGTCTGGTCGGCGGTGATCGCCTCGGGGTCCGGTTTGGTCAGGTACGGCCTGACCGTGTGCGGGAGGTCTCCGGTGCGGGTTTCCTGGGAGTCGTGCCAGATCGCGAGATAGGCGGCGCGCGCCGGGTCGGCACCTTCCTCCGCGGCCAGCAACCCCGCGAGTTGCGCGACCCGGAGGGAATGCTCCGCGACGGATTCCGGGTCCCGCACCCCGGCCTGCCACCACCCGGCCCGGCGCATCCGTTTGAGAATGCCGAGTTCATATCCGAAGGCGGCGAGTTCGCTGGCCTCTGACACCTGATCTCCCGTCGATTGCGATACGAAGCGTGCGGTGAAGCCAGGCCCGTTCCCGCTCCGTTCGGGCGACCATGTCGTTCGTCCACCACGCCACGCGTTTTCCCATGCCGCTGTCTCGGTAAAGCCCGTACGCTCCATCGTATGGTCGAGCATTTGCTCGTGACCACGACGACACCGGATCGGGAGGAAGGTGTGTTTACTACGGATGAATCGTAGTAAACACACCTTCCTCCCAAACGCGCTCAAGGTTGGCGCCGAAGTCAGCCTTGACGGAAGGTGTAGAGGTCGGTGACGGCGGCGCAGACTCCCGGCTCGATGATCAGGACCCGCAGGTTGCCGCTGGTCGCGTCGTAGTCGATGCCCTCGACTTCGAAGTTGCCGGAGCAGATGCTGTTGAGCGGAAGCGGGCCGAGTGAGGTGACGTGTCCGGTGATCTCGGTCCCGTCGAGCGCGTGCGGCAGATCGACCTGCAGGAGTTGTTTGGCGGTGGGGAAGAGGTCGGTGCCGGAGTCGTCGGAAGAACACAGCAAACGGGTCGCGGAAAAGAACGTGCAGCCTTGCACGTCCCGGACCGGGTGATCCAGCTTGAGATACGTGGCGATGTCGAGGTTGCCGCCGGTGGGTGAGGTCGAGGAATTCAGGATCGGCGCCGGGAAGACGAGGAACCGGTTCATCGTGTCCCACTCGCCGTTGACCATCCACCGCGCGTCGGGCGAAACGGCCACCCAGGAATTGTTGTATTCCTCACCGGAGACCAGGGTGTGCGTGTAATCGTAATGCGTGCCGGCCGGGGTGGTCACGCGGAAAAGTTTCGATGACGGGTTGGACCCGGAGTACTGGAAATCGTCGAAGATGTACCCGCGCGAGGAATCCGGGTCGCCGATGTGGTTCCAGTTCGCGACCAGATCCGGCGGGACGGAAAGGGTGCCGGTGTAGTACTGGTAGGGCGTGCCGCCGGGCGGGTTCACCGTCGCGACGCCTTCGTTGTGGGTCGGCGTGAATTCGGTGCTGTGGCCGGTCTGTGTCCATCCGGTCGCCGCTTCGGCCGGAGCCGCGACCACGGCGAGCGCGAGCGTGCCGGAGGCGAGCAGCGCGGCGGTCCGGCGGAGTCCCCAGTGCATGTCATTTCTCCACTTCTCTAGGCCGTCACCCGTCAAACGTGCACGACGAGGTTAGCTCGATCACGTGGGCTTCAACTCACGTTCGTGGTGAACAAGGCGGTAACGTCAGGTTCCTACCGATCCGAGACATCAGAGAGGACCGGGCATGTTCCGCAAGGTGCTTGTCGCGAACCGCGGTGAAATCGCCATCCGTGCCTTCCGCGCCGGCTACGAGCTGGGCGCGGGGACGGTCGCGGTGTTCCCCTACGAGGACCGGAACTCGCTGCACCGGCTCAAGGCCGACGAGGCCTACGAGATCGGTGTGCAGGGCCACCCCGTGCGGGCCTACCTCTCGGTGGACGAGATCATCCGCGCCGCGCGCCAGGCCGGGGCGGACGCGGTCTACCCGGGGTACGGCTTCCTGTCGGAGAACCCCGATCTGGCCATGGCGTGCGAGGAGGCCGGAATCACCTTCGTCGGCCCGAGCGCGGAAATCCTGGAGCTCACGGGCAACAAGGCCCGCGCGGTCGCGGCCGCCCGTGAAGCCGGCGTGCCGGTGCTCGGATCCTCGCAGCCATCGGCCGATGTGGACGTTCTGGTCGCCGCCGCCGAGGAGATCGGCTTCCCGGTGTTCGTCAAGGCGGTCGCCGGTGGTGGTGGGCGCGGCATGCGCAGGGTGGACGACCCGGCGATGCTGCGCGAGTCGATCGAGGCCGCCGCGCGGGAGGCCGAGTCCGCCTTCGGTGACCCGACCGTGTTCCTGGAGAAGGCGGTCGTCGACCCCCGGCACATCGAGGTGCAGATCCTCAGTGACGGAACGGGTGGCGAGGACGGCGTGATCCATCTGTTCGAGCGCGACTGCTCGGTGCAGCGGCGTCACCAGAAGGTGATCGAGCTCGCCCCCGCGCCGAACCTCGACCCGGAGCTGCGGGACCGGATCTGCGCCGACGCGGTCGCCTTCGCCCGCGCGATCGGCTACCGCAACGCGGGCACCGTCGAGTTCCTCCTGGACACCGAGGGCAACCACGTCTTCATCGAGATGAACCCGCGTATCCAGGTCGAGCACACGGTGACCGAGGAGGTCACCGACGTCGACCTCGTGCAGGCCCAGATGCGGATCGCGGCCGGTGAGACACTGGCCGATCTCGGGCTGAGCCAGGACAAGATCTACCTGCGCGGCGCCGCCCTGCAGTGCCGGATCACCACCGAGGACCCGGCCAACGGATTCCGTCCGGACACCGGCATGATCAGCGCCTACCGGTCGCCCGGCGGGTCCGGCATCCGGCTCGACGGTGGTACCGCCTTCGCCGGCACGGAGATCAGCGCGCACTTCGACTCGATGCTGGTCAAACTGACCTGTCGCGGCCGGGATTTCGAGACCGCGGTCGGGCGCGCCCGGCGCGCGGTCGCCGAGTTCCGCATCCGTGGCGTGTCGACGAACATCCCGTTCCTGCAAGCCGTTCTCGACGATCCGGACTTCCGGGCGGGCCGGGTCACCACGTCGTTCATCGAGGAGCGGCCGCACCTGCTCACCGCCCGCAGTTCCGCCGACCGTGGCACCCGGCTGCTCACGTATCTCGCCGATGTGACGGTGAACAAGCCCAACGGGGAGCGGCCGCGGCTGATCGAGCCGACCGTGAAGCTGCCGCAGGTACCGGGCGGAGAGCCGCCCGCCGGGTCGAAGCAGAAACTCACCGAACTCGGGCCCGAGGGATTCGCCCGGTGGCTGCGCGAGTCGCCGACCATCGGCGTGACCGACACGACGTTCCGTGACGCACACCAGTCGCTGCTCGCGACCCGGGTGCGCACCAAGGACCTGCTGGCTGTCGCGCCCGTCGTCGCGCACACCGCGTCCGGCCTGCTGTCGCTGGAATGCTGGGGCGGCGCCACCTACGACGTGGCACTCCGCTTCCTCTCCGAAGACCCGTGGGACCGGCTGGCCAGGCTGCGCGAGGCGGTGCCCAACATCTGCCTCCAGATGTTGTTGCGTGGGCGCAACACGGTCGGCTACACGCCGTACCCGACCGAGGTCACCGACGCCTTCGTCGAGGAGGCCGCGGCCACCGGCATCGACATCTTCCGTATCTTCGACGCGCTCAACGACGTCGAGCAGATGCGGCCGGCGGTCGACGCGGTGCGCGCGACCGGCACCGCGGTCGCCGAGGTCGCGCTCTGCTACACCGGGGACCTGTCCGACCCGGCCGAAAAGCTCTACACGCTGGACTACTACCTGAAGCTGGCCGAGCAGATCGTCGGCGCGGGCGCGCACGTACTGGCCATCAAGGACATGGCGGGGCTGCTGCGCGCCCCGGCCGCCGCGAAGCTGGTTTCGGCACTGCGCAAGGAGTTCGACCTGCCGGTGCACATCCACACCCACGACACCGCGGGCGGTCAGCTCGGCACGTATCTTTCCGCGATCCAGGCCGGCGCGGACGCGGTGGACGGCGCGGTGGCCTCGATGTCGGGGACGACCTCGCAGCCCTCGCTGTCCGCGATCGTGGCGGCCACCGACCATTCGGACCGCCCGACCGGCCTGAGCCTGCGCGCCATCAGTGATCTCGAGCCGTACTGGGAGATCGTGCGCAAGATCTACGCGCCGTTCGAGGCGGGCCTCGCTTCGCCCACCGGCCGGGTCTACGACCACGAGATCCCCGGCGGTCAGCTGTCCAACCTGCGCACCCAGGCGCGGGCGCTCGGACTCGGTGACCGGTTCGAGGAGATCGAGGCGATGTACGCCGCGGCGGACAAGATGCTGGGCCATCTGGTCAAGGTCACGCCTTCGTCCAAAGTGGTCGGTGACCTCGCCCTGCATCTGGTGGGCGCCGGGGTTTCGCCGGAGAAGTTCGAGGCCGAGCCGAACCGGTTCGACATCCCGGACTCGGTGATCGGTTTCCTGCGCGGTGAGCTGGGCGACCCGCCGGGAGGCTGGCCGGAACCGTTCCGCAGCAAGGCGCTGCAGGGCCGTGCCGAACCGAAGGCGGTCACCGAACTGTCGGTGGAAGACCGCGAGGGACTCGCCGCGAACCGGCGCGCCACCCTCAACCGGTTGCTGTTCCCCGGCCCGACCAAGGAGTTCGAGAAGCACCGCGAGGCCTACGGCGACACCAGCGTCCTGCCCAGCAAGGACTTCTTCTACGGGCTGCGCCCGGGCGAGGAGTACACGGTCGACCTGGAACCGGGTGTGCGGCTGATCATCGAGCTGGAGGCGATCGGCGAGGCGGACGAGCGCGGCATGCGCATCGTCATGTCGACGCTCAACGGGCAGCTTCGCCCGATCCAGGTGCGGGACCGTTCGGTGGCCTCCGATCTCCCGGCGGCGGAGAAGGCCGAGAAGGACAACCCGAAGCACGTCGCCGCGCCGTTCGCCGGTGTGGTGACGCTTTCGGTGGCCGAAGGCGACGAGGTGGCGGCCGGGCAGACGGTCGCGACGATCGAAGCGATGAAGATGGAGGCCGCGATCACCGCCGGTGCCGCGGGCACGGTGGGGCGGCGCGCGATCAACACGGTGCAGCAGGTCGAGGGAGGTGACCTGCTCCTCGTGCTGGAGTGAGCACATACCGTCGCACTGGTTTTCACCATTGGCGGTATGTCACCGGCGACGGCGGTTTACGGGCGCGCGGAATTGCGGTATTCGTGCTTGAATGAAGCCGTGATCAGTGCGCGTGGGGTCGCGAGCGCCCTCGCGGATTTGTTGTCCACGGCGCTCGGCGAAGAACTTCCGATGAGAATCCGTTGCTGGGACGGGAGCGTCGGCGGTCCGCCGGACGCCCCGGTGGGGCTCGTCTTCCGGAACCGCCGTGCCCTGCGCCGGCTGCTCTGGGCGCCGAACGAACTCGGGCTCGCCCGCGCCTACGTCGCGGGTGATCTCGAGGTCGAAGGTGACTTCACCGAGACTCTCGCCAGGCTCTACGGGCTGGTCGCGCACGGCGCGCTGCGGCCGGAACTCGACTGGGCGGCCAAACGTGACGCACTGCGCACCTTGGTGCGGCTGGGCGCGGTCGGTCCGCCGCCGAAACCGCCGGTGGAGGAGATCAAACTGGCCGGGCCGCTTCATTCGCTGCGGCGCGACGCGAGGGCGATCAGTCACCACTACGATGTCGGGAACGATTTCTACGCCCTCGTACTCGGCCGCACGATGACCTATTCGTGCGCCTATTGGGACGAAACGGCTGAATCACTCGACCAGGCGCAGACCGCGAAAGTGGATCTGGTGGCCCGCAAACTCGGGCTCACCGAGGGCATGCGCGTGCTCGATGTCGGCTGTGGCTGGGGCACCTTCGTCCTGCACGCGGCGCGTGAGTACGGGGTCAGCGCGGTCGGTGTCACACTTTCCCGCGCTCAGGCCGACTTCGCCCGCAAGCGGGCCGCCGAGGAGGGGCTTTCCGACCGCGTCGAGATCCGCGTGCAGGACTACCGCGAGGTGCCCGACGGCCCGTTCGACGCGATCGCCAGCATCGGCATGGCCGAGCATGTCGGCGCCGCCATGCTGCCGACCTACAGCCGGGCCCTCTTCAGCCTGCTCCGGCCCGGGGGCCGGTTGCTCAACCACGCGATCGCCCGCC
>NZ_JBHUKR010000021.1:485624-724034 GCF_042684065.1 Amycolatopsis pigmentata
ACCCGTTGGTGGCGGCGACCCCGGACAAGACCTCCTTCATCTCGCGCTACGTCTTCCCGGACGGTGAGCTGGAGCCGTTGAGCGTCATGGCCGGAGCCTTGGAGGAAGCCGGTTTCGAGGTGCGAGACGTCGAGTCGTTGCGAGAGCACTACGCGCGCACTCTGCGGGCCTGGGTCGCGAACCTCGAAGCGAACTGGGCGGAGGCCGCCCGCCTGACCAGCGTGGGCCGTGCCCGGGTCTGGCAGCTTTACATGGCGGGTTCGGCCCTGGCCTTCGAAGGCGGTTCCATCGGCATCAACCAGATCCTGGCCGTGAAACGGGATGAAAAGGGTTTCAGCGGTATGCCGGCCACCCGCATGGGGCTGTTCCGCGGCGGCTCTCTCTAGGGAGCCAGGCCGGTTCTCCGCTCGCCCCTCATGACCTGGGTCACGATGAGTGGCGGGCGGTGCGCGCCGACGACCGCGACCGGAAGGTGGCCGTTTCGACGGATCTTCGTACCCGCGCTGACTCGGTTATTAGAGTGAGGGTGTGGCGTACCAGCGCCTGAATGGCAACCTTCGGGACGATGTGACCAGCTTCGTCGACCGTCGGCGGGAGCTGGAAGCGGTGAACCGGGCTCTGCCCGGCTCCCGGATGCTGACCTTGGTCGGACCAGGCGGGGCGTGGTGCTGTTCGTCGAGCGGTTGGCCTGGATGGCGGCGGACCGAGGCGAGGGGGAGCGGGGCGCGGCATTGCTGGGGGCGGCCCATCGACTCTGGCCGCTGGTCGGCGGCCAGTCGTTGATCAATTTTCAGCCCTACGTGACCGCGCATGAGGAATGTGTGCGGCAGGTGCGCCTGGCCTTGGGCGAGCGCGGGTTCGTGGCGGCGTTCGACCGGGGCGCCGAGTTCGATCGGGATCAGGCCATCGCCTACGCCCTGGGCGAGGACGCCCACGGCACTCCCGCGGCCGCCGAGGACAATCCGCTAGCGGTGCTGACCCCACGGGAGCGGCAGGTCGGCGAGTTGATCACCGAGGGGTTGTCCAACAAGGAGATCGCCGCCCGGCTGGTCATCACCCCGCGCACCGCTGAGGGACACGTGGAACACATCCTGATCAAGCTCGGGTTCACCAAACGCGCCCAGCTAGCCGCGTGGTACGCCGACCGACAAAGCCGGGACGAGTGAAGGAATACGGCCACGCTGGGATCGGATGGCTGTCAGTGTCCATTGTGGTCGGACTGGTGACAGGTACCTCCCCTACGCGGCGGCCACCAGCTCGTAGGAGCGGACGCGGTCGGCGTGGCCGTGCACCGCGGTGGTGATCATGATCTCGTCGGCGCCGGTGTCTCCGGCCAGCTTCTCCAAGCCCTTCCGGACGGTCTCCGGCGAACCGATGATGGTGCTGCCCATCCGTTCCGCGATGAGTTCGCGGTCCAGGTCGCTGTAGGGATACTCGGCCGCTTCTTCAGGCGACGGCAAGGGGATGGGCCGTCCGCGCCGCAGCGAGAGGAACGTCAGGCCGCTCGGCGCTGCCAGCCACTCGGCGCGCTCGTCGGTCTCCGCGCACACCACCGCGGCACCCAGCATCAGGTACGGCTCGGAGAGCGTGGCCGAAGGCCGGAACGAATTCCGGTACAACTCGACCGCGGGCAACGTGTTGCGTGAGCTGAAGTGGTGCGCGAACGCGAACGGCAGACCGAGCGCCCCGGCCAGTTGCGCGCTGAACCCGCTCGATCCGAGAAGCCAGACGGGCGGCTTGTTCCCGACCGCGGGGACCGCGTTGACGGCACGATGCTCGTCCGGTTCGAAGTAGTCCATCAACTCGGCGAGCTGCTGGGGAAAGTCGTCGGCGCCGAGCGCCGCCCGTGAACCGCGGACGGCGAGCGCGGTCCGCTGGTCGGTGCCGGGCGCGCGGCCGATGCCCAGGTCGATCCGGCCGGGGTGGAACGCCTCCAGCATGCCGAACTGCTCGGCGACGATGAGCGGAGCATGGTTGGGCAGCATGACCCCGCCCGAGCCGACCCGGATCTTTTCGGTCGCCGCGGCCACGTGCCCGATCAACACGGCGGTCGCCGAACTGGCGATGCCGGGCATGTTGTGGTGTTCGGCCAGCCAGTACCGGTGATAGCCGAGCCGTTCGGTCTGCCGGGCCAGGTCGATCGTGTTGCGCAGCGCCGTTCCCGCGTCACTCCCGGACGGGATCGGCGCGAGATCGAGCACGGACAGCCGGACATCGCTGAAGGAACTCACGTTCACCCCAACACCGGGACCCGCCTTTTCCTTCCCTAGAGCCAGTCCTGGTCGGAGGCGAGGACGGTGAGCTGCTGGGTGGCGCGCGTGAGCGCGACGTAGAGGACCCGGCGCCCCGTGGTCGATTCGGTGATCAACTCGGTCGGCTCGACGAGCACCACGCCGTCGTACTCCAGGCCCTTCGAGTCCAGGCTGCCGATCACCTTGAGCCGTTCGTCACCGTTGTCCTCCAGCCACGAGGTGATCTCCGGGACGCGGGCCATCGAGCAGATCACGCCGACCGTGCCCTCGACCGCGTCCAGCAGTTCCTTGGCCGCGGTTCCGACGGCGTCCCGCAGTCCCCGCTGGTCGACCGTGCGCACGTCGGGCGCGATACCGGTGGTCCGTACCGCGTGGGGCAGCTCACCCTCCGCGGCGTGCCCGGCGACCACCTTGGCGGCGAGGTCGAAGATCTCCGCCGAGTTCCGGTAGTTGGTGCGCAGCGTGTAGCGGCGCACCTGGGTGCGTGTGCCGAACGCCTGGTCGCGCGCCTGCGCGGCCTCCTCGGGATCCGGCCACGAACTCTGCACCGGGTCGCCGACCACCGTCCAGCTCGCGTACTTGCCGCGACGGCCGACCATCCGCCACTGCATCGGCGAGAGGTCCTGTGACTCGTCCACCACGATGTGCGAATACTCGTCGTAGTGCTCGGGCCGCTGGGGGCCGTGCTGGTCGGTTCCCCGGGGAGGAGGAGCCGCGTCCAGTTCGAGCCGTTGCGCCCGCCGGCGTCGTTTCGGCGGCGGGCCGAGCAACACCCGCAACTCGTCGAGCAACGCGATGTCGGCGACCGTCCAGTCGGCCGGGTCGGTCAGCGATTCCGCGAGCAGGTCGATTTCCGGCGCGGTCAGCACGCCTTTGCCCGCGCGCGCGAGCCGGTTCCGGTCGCCGAGCCAGCGCAGGATCTCACCGGGATAGAGCACGGGCCACCAGACGACGAGGAAACGGTGGAAGTCGATCCGCTCACCGAGTTCGGTGATCAGTTCCTCACGATCGACCGAGCGGCCGTCGGCACGCGCGTTCTCCTCGGCCTTGTCCGCCAGCGCCGCCAGCAGCGTCTCGGCCGCGCGGACGCGGGAACGGTTCGGCGGTCCGCCCTGGGTGTGCACGCGCCGGCGGACCTTTTCCAGTTCTTTGCCGCGCAGCTTGAGCACCTCGCCGCGATAGACGATGCGCATTTCGTCCGGTACGCCGGGCGGGGTTTCCCGCAACGCCCGCAGGAGGACTCTGCGCATGCGCAGCGAACCCTTGATCGCGGCCAGCGGCGCGGGATCCTGGCGGACCGCGGTGACGCCGTCCAGGATCGCCCCCAGCGGACGAAGTTCGACGTTGGTCTCACCCATCGACGGGAGCACACGCGAGATGTAGTTCGTGAACGCTCCCGAAGGACCGACCACCAGGACTCCCGCGCCGCCGAGCTGGCGGCGGTAGCGGTAGAGCAGGTAAGCGGCACGGTGCAGCGCCACCGCCGTCTTGCCGGTCCCGGGACCGCCGGTGATTTCGGTGACCCCGCGCCACGGCGCCCGGATGACCTCGTCCTGCTCGCGCTGGATGGTGGCCACGATGTCGCGCATCTTCTCGCCGCGCGAGCGGCCGAGCGCGGCCATCAGCGCACCCTCGCCGACCACCTGCATGTCCTGCGGGACCGCGTCGGCGATCAGCACGTCGTCGTCCACGTCGAGCACCGTCTGACCGGAGCACCGGATCACCCGGCGCCGCACCACCTCCATCGGAGCCTCGGCGGTGGCCTGATAGAAGGCGGCGGCGGCCGGAGCTCGCCAGTCGGTGACCAGGTTGTCGAACTCGGCGTCCCGGATACCCAGCCTGCCCACGTAGATCGTTTCGCGGCTGAGGTGATCCAGACGGCCGAAAACGAGACCCTCGTACTCGGCGTCGAGCGTCTGCAGCGTCTGGTTGGCGTGGAAGACCATCATGTCGCGCTCGAACAGCATCGAAGCCTGCTCGAAGACGGCCTCTCGTTGCGCGCCGTGACCAAGCTCGTACCCTTTGGTACGCATTGCTTCGGCTTGTGCGCGAAGCTCGGCAAGACGGGTGTAGACGCGATCGACGTGGCTTTGTTCGATGGCGATCTCGGCCCGTCTGACCCGAGGTTCCGACACGCAGGGCTCCTACAGCTCACGCGGCAACAGGAAGAACGACTCTACGCCTGCGGGAAGATGGTGTGGTGAGCAGGATCGTCGCCGGTACGGCGAAAGGCAGGCGGCTCAAGGTGCCGTCACGGGGAACGCGGCCGACCTCCGAGCGGGTGCGGGAGGCGGTGTTCAACGCGCTCGAATCACGGGGAGAGCTCAGAGACGCGCGCGTGCTGGACCTCTACGCGGGCTCTGGCGCGCTCGGCCTCGAGGCGTTGTCCCGGGGCGCCTCCGAAGCACTCTTCATCGAGAACGACCGTAAGGCGGTCGAGATCCTGCGCGCGAACGTGGCGGAAATCGGGCTGGGGGGCTGGATCCGGTCCGGCACCGTGGAAGTCGTGCTGGCCCAGGAAGTCCCGGCCGCGCCCTTCGATGTCGTGTTCGCCGATCCGCCCTACGTGTTCGACAACTCCAGGATCGCGGGGATGCTCACCGCGCTGGCCGAGGGAAGCTGGATCGTCGAGGACGGACTGGTCGTGCTCGAACGCGCGCGCCGGGCGGGCGAGCCGGAGTACCCGCCGGGCTTCGAGCACCTGCGTGAGATGCGCCACGGTGATACCGCTGTGTACTGGGCCGAGTTCGTCACGTCTTCGCGCGACCGGGTGTAAATGTTGGTAGCGTCCCGAGTCATGCGGCGAGCGGTGTGTCCCGGCTCCTACGATCCGGCGACCAACGGGCACCTGGACATCATCGAACGAACCGCCAAGCTCTTCGACGAGGTGGTGGTGGCCGTCCTCGTCAACCCGAACAAAAAGGGCCTGTTCTCGATCGAGGAACGGATCGAGATTCTCCGCGAGATCACCTCGGGCCTGCCGAACGTCCGGGTCGACTCCTGGCAGGGCCTGCTCGTCGACTACTGCCGCCAGCACGACATAGCGGCGATCACCAAGGGCCTGCGTTCGGTCAGCGACTTCGACTACGAGTTGCAGATGGCGCAGATGAACCGCGAGCTTTCGGGGGTCGAGACGTTGCTCATGTCCAACAACCCGGCCTACGGCTTCCTGTCCAGTTCGCTGGTCAAGGAGGTCGCCGCCTACGGCGGGAACGTCAAGGACCTGGTACCGGGTGTGGTGTTCGAGAGGCTGACGGCGAAGTTCTCCTGACCCCGCCGCTCCGCTCGACGGAAACGCTTCGCGCCCCTGCGGCCGGTACACGGTTGGCCGACAACGTTCGTCGGGACTTCGGATCGGTGCGTGTGAATTTCACCGAACCGTCACCGAGGGCGCCTACGTTCCGATCATGACCAGGTACCAGTCCCGTGTGGCCGCCGTGCTGCTCGCCCTGCTCACCACCCTGTTCGCCGGTCTGCTCACCGCTTCGCCGGCCCAGTCCGCTCCCGCCTCCCCGGTCGCCGTGGCGCAGGCCTCGTGCGGCGACACCTCCGGCTTCGATGTGGTCGCGCTCAGCGCGTTGCCGCCGCAGGCCACCGACACCTACGACCTCATCCAGCAAGGCGGGCCGTACCCGTACAAGCAGGACGGCACCGTCTTTTCCAACCGTGAAGGCCTGCTGCCCTCCTGCTCCAGCGGCTACTACCACGAGTACACGGTGGTCACGCCGGGCAGTTCCACCCGCGGCACGCGCCGGATCATCACCGGTGACGGCGGCGAGTACTTCTACACCGGGGACCACTACGCGAGCTTCCAGCTCATCGACGTGAACGCGTAATCAACGGGACGCGCTCCGCGCGACTGACACGCCCACCCGTCACCCACCGCCACCCTCAACCGAAACGCTTCGCGTTGCTGACACGCCCACCCGTCACCCACCGCCACCCTCAACGGACGCGCTCCGCGCGACTGACACGCCGGGGAGTGGTCCTCCCCGGCGTTTCCCCGTCGAGCGGGCAGACTGGAAGCGGCGAAGTGGGGAAGGGTCACCTAGGGAGTTGCCGTGTACCGGGTGTTCGAAGCTCTCGACGAGCTCGTGACCATCGTGGAAGAGGCGCGTGGGGTGCCGATGACGTCCAGCTGCGTGGTTCCGCGTGGCGACATGCTCGAGCTCCTCGACGATGTGCGGGACGCGCTGCCGAGCGAGGTCGACGACGCGCAGGACGTGCTCGACAAGCGCGATCACCTGATCGACAAGGCGCGTGCCGAGGCGGAGACGACGAAGCAGGACGCCAGGGCCGAAGCCGAGCGCGTGATCGCCGACGCCCGCGCCCGCGCCGAACAGATCGTCGCGGACGCCAGGGCGGAGGCCGACCGGACGGTCGCCTCGGGCGAAGCCGAGTTCCGCAAGCTGACCGAGCGTTCCCGCACCGAGTCGGAGCGGATGGTCCAGGCCGGCCGTGAGGCCTACGAGCGCGCGATCGAGGACGCACGGCACGAGCAGGCCCGCCTGGTCTCCCAGACCGAGGTCGTGCAGGCCGCGCACGCCGAATCGGCCCGCATCGTGGACGAGGCGCACGTCGAGGCCGACCGCCAGCGCGCGGAATGCGACGCCTACGTCGACGGCAAGCTGGCCGAGTTCGCCGAGTTGCTGGCCACGACGCTGCGCACGGTGGATTCGGGGCGCAACCACCTCCGGTCGTCCCCGCCGAACCTCGCCGGCCGCAGTCCGTTGTACGACTTCCAGCCTTAGTGCTCGACGCGTACGTGGGTGCGCATCCCTTGCGGGTCGAACAGGATGAGCAGCTCAACCGCGGCGCCGTCGGCGCTGCCCAGCCAGTGCGGCAAGGACGTGTCGAATTCGGCGGCCTCACCCGGTGGCAGGGTCAGGTCGCGCTCACCGAGGACCAGCCGTAGGCGTCCGTCGAGCACGTACAGCCATTCGAAGCCGTCGTGGGTCCGCGGGTTCGGTTCGAGCGTTTCCGGCTGGGCGGGGATGAGCATTTTGAACGCGTGCATTCCGCCCGGCCGCCGCGACAGGGGCACGAAGGTCATCCCGAACTTCCGGATCGGCGTGAGGTGAACGCTGGGATCACCGGTGCGCGGAGCGCCGACAAGGTCGTCCAGCGGCACGTTGTAGGTACGGGCCAGGGGTAACAGCAATTCCAGGGTCGCCCGGCGCTGCCCGTTTTCCAATCTGGACAGAGTGCTCTCCGACACACCGGTCGTCGTCGCGAGATCGGCGAGAGTGATGCCGCGGTCACGGCGCAGCGCCCGAAGCCGTGGCCCTACCGCGTCGAGCACCTCGTCCGTTTCGTGGTCCACGACATCATCTTGCCAGAACCGCAAGTTTCCGTGCCAGATCGGCGTGCGCCTGGTCAAACTGAGCCCCACGCCAACGGAAGGAGCACGGATGAATCGCCGTCGTGACACCCCACCGCCTCGCACCGGAAGCAGTGAAACCGAAGTCCTGCGCGGATTCCTCGACTACCTCCGCGCCTCGATCGCGGCGAAGGTCGACGGCGCACCCGAACCGGGGGCCCGGACGGCGGCGGTGCCGTCGGGTACAAACCTCCTCGGCCTGCTCAATCACCTGACCTGTGTCGAGCGCTCCCTTTTCCTCGGTCACGACATCACCGACTGGCGGGGCACGTTCCGGGCCGCGCCATCGGACAGCGTCGCCGATGTGGTCGCCCGCTACCGGGAAACCGTCAAGCGCGCCAACGAGGTACTCGACGGCTGCGCCGATCTCGCCGCACCGGTCCCTCGACCACGGCCGGGAAAGCCCGCTCCCAGTATCCGCTGGGCACTCACCCACATGATCGAAGAGACCGGCCGCCACGCCGGCCACGCCGACATCATCCGCGAACTCGCCGACGGGACGACCGGCCGCTGATCCCTTCGCGGGGAGTCCGGTCGGTCCGTCGTACCCGGTCCTGACCACGCGGTGGCTCCGCGTGGGAACGGCCCGGTGACGGCGGTAGACTCGGTGGGTCATGTCTGATCAGAGGAATCCCTGGATCTTCGACACTCGTGAGCTGGGCCGCCGCGCCGGCCTGAGCCGCGAGTTGCACCGGAGGGTCCCGTTCGGCGCCGTGATCGGCGTGCCGGACGTGATCGTCGTCCCCGAGGGTGCCGAAGTGGAGCTCGATCTGCTGTTCGAGTCGGTCGTGGAGGGCGTGCTGGTCACCGGCACCGCGGTCGCGCCGACCTCCGGTCAGTGTTCGCGCTGCCTCGACCCGGTCGACGGCAGCGTCGAGGTCGAGCTGACCGAACTGTTCGCCTACCCCGATTCGACGACGGAGGCGACCACCGAAGAAGACGAGGTCAGCCGCCTCGTGGACGACCGCATCGACCTCGAGCCGCTGGTGCGGGACGCTGTCGTGCTGGCCCTTCCGCAGGTGCCGTTGTGCACACCGGACTGCGCCGGGCTGTGCCCGGAGTGCGGGGGAAAGTGGGCCGATCTCGAGCCCGGACATGGGCATGAGACGATAGATCCTCGGTGGGCCGCGCTGGTCGAACGCTTCGGCGATTCCCCGTAGCGAGGCTGCCCCCCAGAAGGCTTGTCGAGCACTGGCTCGCGAAGCAAACCCGGCTCGTGTGAGCGAGCGAACCGTGATGAGGAGATCTAGCCGTGGCCGTCCCGAAGCGGAAGATGTCGCGATCGAACACGCGCTCCCGCCGGTCCCAGTGGAAGGCGACCCCTGTCCAGCTGGTGCCCTGCCCTAACCGTGCCTGCCGTGCGCTCAAGCCGCCGCAGGTGGCCTGCCCGACCTGTGGCCAGTACGCCGGCCGCCAGGTTGTCGAGCCCGCCTGAGGTCGCACGCCATGGGGGGTAAGAAGCCGGGAGCGGCTGCGGACCCAGCACCATTGCTCGAAGCGCTCGGCGTCTCCTTGGACGCCGAGCTGCTCACGCTTGCCCTGCGCCACCGCTCCTACGCCTACGAGAACGGTGGCTTGCAGCCGAACGAGCGGCTCGAGTTCCTCGGGGACGCGGTGCTCGGCCTGGTGGTGACCGATCACCTCTACCGTGTGCATCCCGACCTGCCCGAGGGCCAGCTCGCCAAGCTGCGGGCCAGCGTGGTCAACATGCACGCGCTGGCTGGCGTCGCGCGCGATCTCGGCCCCGGAGGGCTCGGTGCGCACCTGTTGCTCGGCAAGGGCGAGGAGCTCACGGGCGGGCGGGACAAGGCGAGCATCCTCGCCGACGGCCTCGAGGCGATCATCGGCGCGGTCTTCCTCGAACACGGGATCGACGCCGGGCGCGCGCTCGTCCACCGGTTGTTCGACGGCCTGCTGGCCGAAGCGCCGCTGCGCGGCGCCGGGCTCGACTGGAAGACCAGCCTGCAGGAGCTCACCGCGTCGTCCGGGCTCGGCGTGCCCGAGTACAAGGTCGAGGACACCGGGCCCGACCACCGCAAGGAATTCTCGGCCACGGTGCTCATCGCCGGCCGGGATCTCGGCCGCGGCGAAGGCACCACCAAGAAGGAAGCCGAGCAGAAGGCCGCCGAGGCCGCCTGGCGCGAGCTGACCGAGGAACTCAAGCCCCAGACCGAAGACGCCGGCTGACCTTCACGGCGCCGGCGTCCGCGGTCGAGGAATTCATTCCTCAAGTGTGCGGCTGTCTTCCGCGTCAAAGAGGCTCGAGTCGAGATCCCTGTCGATCGGCGGCGGAAGCTGGATTCGTGCGCCGAAGGCCCAGGTGACACTTCGGTGATACGTTCCGCGAGCGGGCTCGGAGAAGACCGTGACGCGAGGTCCCGGCTCGTCCCAAGGGTCGATCAGCAGGTAGAGGGGAACTTCGCCACGGGCGTAGGCCTTGGGCTTGGCCGTCCTTTCCGGTATCGAGTTGTCCTGCGCGGTGATCTCCGCGACCAGCCGGGCATGGCTGGACAGCACGTACTTCGGGCACTCCACGGGGACGCCGGGCGGGATCACCACGACATCGGGCCGGTAGATCCGTTCCTCGCCGGCGATCCGCAGACCGAACCTCTGATGGATCCGCCACCCGGCGGGCAGCGTGCCGGTGAGTGCCTTCGTCACCGCGTCCACCAGTTCGTCGTGACGCGGTCCCGGGGGTGGGGACACCGCCATGGTCCCGGCCACGACCTCGGCCTTCCAGCCGTTCGGCAGGTCGAGTTCGAGCCAGGCGCGGCGGAGGAACGTCCACTCGCCAGAACTTTCCGTAGCAGCGTTCACCGCGGCCACCTCCTTGTCCGATGATCAGTGGCGACCAGGCTAGGCTGCGGGAATGCCCGAGCTTCCCGAGGTAGAGGTGGTGCGCGCCGGGTTGCGGACGCACGTGGCGGGTCGCGTCATAACGAAAGTCGAGGTGTTGCACCCGAGGGCGATCCGGCGGCACGAACTCGGTGCCGACGACTTCACCGGCAGACTCGCCGGTCTCCGGATCGAAGCCGCACGCCGTCGCGGCAAGTATCTGTGGCTCGAACTTCCTGAAGGACAAGCGATTCTCGCCCATCTCGGCATGAGCGGGCAGATGCTGGTGCAACCCGAAGGAACACCGGACGAGAAGCACCTGCGCGTGCGAGTTCGCTTCGCCGACAACGGACCGGAACTGCGGTTCGTCGACCAGCGCACCTTCGGCGGCCTGGCACTGGCCGATCTGGTCGAGGTGGACGGCACGCTCGTGCCGTCGACGATCGCGCACATCGCGCGGGATCCGATGGACCCCGCCTTCGACCCCGCCGGCGCCGTTCGCGCGTTGCGGTCGCGGCGAACCGAGGTCAAGCGTGCTCTCCTCGACCAGACCCTGGTTTCCGGCATCGGAAACATCTACGCCGACGAAGCGCTCTGGCGGGCCCGGTTGCACTGGGCCCGGCCGTCCGAGCGGCTGACCCGCGCCCAGGGCACCGCCGTCCTCACCGCCGCGGCCGAAGTGATGGCCGAGGCGCTGCGGGCCGGCGGTACCTCGTTCGACGCCCTTTACGTCAACGTCAACGGCCAGTCCGGCTACTTCGAGCGTTCGCTCAACGTCTACGGCCAGGCCGACCGTCCCTGCCGTCGCTGTGGTACCCCGGTCCGCCGGGAGCCGTTCATGAACCGGTCGTCCTACTTCTGCCCGCATTGCCAGCCGAGACCGCGGGTGACGCGATAGCCTCGCACGCCGCCGAAACAGCGTCGGCACACGTCGGAAACGGCGGCGTGCGACGCTGGCCCGGTGCGCACCCAGGACACGGCGCTGACCAGCGTCGGGCCGGACACGTTCGACCTGCGCTGGCGCGTGATCCACGGCTACCGCCGTGCCTACCGGATGGCGGGTAGTGGCCCCGCGGTGCTGTTCATCCATGGGATCGGTGACGACTCGTCCACGTGGCTCGACGTGGCGGCCTCGCTGGCCGGTGACTTCACCGTGATCGCGCCCGACCTGCTGGGGCACGGCGGATCGGACAAGCCGAGGGCCGACTACTCGGTCGCGGCCTACGCCTGCGGTATGCGGGACCTGCTGGCCACTTTGGACATCGACCGGGTCAGCGTGGTCGGTCATTCCCTCGGCGGGGGAGTGGCGATGCAGTTCGCCTACCAGTTCCCCGAGCACTGCGAACGGCTGGTCCTGGTCAGCTCGGGCGGGATCGGCCAGGGAGTGCATCCGTTGCTACGGCTGGCCGCGGCCCCGGGTGCCGAGTTCGTCCTGCCGCTCCTCGGCATCCCGCCGGTGCCGGATTTCCTGCGTGGCGTGAGCAATCTGCTGAGCGCGACCGGCGGCCTCGGGCTGAGCCGGGATCTCGGCTACGTGTTCTCCAAGTACGTCCGGCTCGCGGAATCGCCGAGCCGGCAAGCGTTTCTGCGCACGCTACGCGCGGTGGTGGACTGGCGAGGCCAGGTGGTCAACATGCTGGACCGCTCGTATCTCGCCGAAGGCATCCCGACAATGCTGGTCTGGGGAACGCACGATCACGTCGTGCCGACCGCACACGCGGCGCTGGCGCACGCCGAGATGCCCGGGAGCAGGTTGGAGATCTTCACCGGCGCGGGCCATTTCCCGCACCACACCTCACCGCAACGTTTCCTGGCCGTCCTGCGCCAGTTCCTCACCGAGACCAGGCCCGCCCGGTACGACATGCGCCGCTGGCGGCAGTTGCTGCGAGCGGGCCGAAGGCCGCACGAGGGTGCACGGCAGGCCCTCGGCCCGGGAGTCTCGAGCGGTTCCTAGCTCAGCCGAACGCCGCCGCCCTCGCGGCGAGGTCGGCCAGGATCTCGCGGCCACGTTCGGCGTTGCGGGGCTGGCTGAGCACGTCGTACCGGCGCGCGACCAACTGGCTGCTGGAGACGAAGTCACGACGGCCTCGCGTGGCGCCGTAACCGATGGCGGCGAACACCATGCTGAACCCGACCCCGGCGAGCAGCCCGATCAGGATCGGGAGCAGACCGGCACCGGTGGTGAACATGCTCAGCAACAGGCCCACGAACAGGCCGAACCAGGCGCCCGAAAGCGCCGAGGTGCTCATGACCCGTCCCCAGCTGAGCTTTCCGGCGACTCGTTCCACGAGCATCGGCTCGACCCCCACGATGGTGAGGTCGGCGACCGGGAAGTCGTTGTCCGCCAAGTGATCCACGGCACGCTGGGCTTCCTCGTAGGATTCGTACGAGGCGATCGGCCACCCGGTCGGCAGGGTGGGCAGGCGGGGGTTCGCCTGGGCGTTGGTGAACGCGGTCTGAGTGAAGGCTTGGGTCATCATTCTCACCTCTCCTACCCGTGTGCAACGCAGGACGGATACCCGCTGTGCCGGGTTTGCGATCTTCACAGCGAAAATTCAGGTTGTTGTGCGGTGCGGGAAGGTGCTCGGGGGACGCCGGCGCAGGTGTCCATGCGCGGTCTCCGCGGGTCCACGCGCCTGACCGACAAAACGCGGAGACCGCCGGGCCTCGGGTGGGCCAGCGGCCAGGTCACCACGAACCTACCGGCTGGATGACCACCAATCCACCGTCCAAGTGACCACGACCGTATCGTCCAGGTGACCACGAACCAAGCGGCCAAGTGGCCACTGATCAAGTCATCAGTCACAATGGACCAGTGCGTGAGCTGCCCGATCTGGTCCCCCGCCATGCCGAGTCCGTGGTCTGCGAAGCGCTGGACGACACCCGTGTCGTACTCGTCAACGGCGCCCGGCAAGCAGGAAAGAGCACGTTGACGCGGTTGGCCGCCGGCCGACGGTCCAACGCCGTGACCCGCCTTCTGGACGATCCGGCCACGCTGGACGCGGCGAAACAGGATCCGACGGACTTCGTCCGTCACGAAGACCTGATGGTCATCGACGAGATCCAGCTCGCGCCGGAACTTCTCCGGCCGATCAAGGTGGTCGTCGACCTCGACCCGACGCCCGGACGATTCCTGCTCACCGGCTCTTCCCGGGTTCTGGCCCTGCGTGACCTCCCGGATGCCTTACCCGGCCGTATGGAGGTGATCGAACTCTGGCCGTTTTCACAGGGTGAGATCGCCGGTGAACCCGACAGGTTCATCGACGCGGCCTTCCGGCATGGCCCCGAGATCAGCCATTCGTCGTCTCTGCGTCGGCGTGACTACCTGGAGCGGCTCGTCATCGGGGGCTTCCCGGAAGCGGTGCGCCGAAGTCCCCGCCGCAGGACCGCGTTCTTCGACTCATATCTGTCGACTCTGATCGAACGAGATGTCCTGCGACTGGCCAGCATCGAACGTCGCGGTGAGATGTTCAAACTGCTGAGACTGCTCGCGGGTCGTGCGGGCGGTCTCCTGGTGCCGGGCACCCTCGCAGGACAGTCGGGCATTCCGCGTACCACATTGGTGCGATATCTGGAGCTGTTGTCCACGGTCTTCCTGACCAAGACCATCCCGGCCTGGTCGTCCGGCCAGACCCGCCGGGCCATCGGCACTCCGAAGCTCGCGTTCGTGGACACCGGGGTCGCGTGTCATCTGATCGGCCAGGACCCGGTCCGCCTCGGTGAGCCAGGTGGCGCCGCCGGATCCATGGTGGAGAACTTCGTGGTGATGGAACTGGCTCGCCAGTTGACCTGGTCGGAGGAGCGCGGACGGCTCTATCACTACCGCACCAAGGACAAGGTCGAGGTCGACGCGGTCATCGAAACACCCGACGGGCGGGTGATCGGGGTCGAAGTGAAGGCAGGCGCGACCGTACGCGCGGAAGACCTCGCGGGACTGCGTAACCTCGCCGGAACGTTGGGTGACCGGTTCATCGCCGGTTTCGTGCTCTACACCGGCCAGCAAACCTTGCCATTCGGCGACAAGTTCAGGGCTTTGCCGCTGGACGCCCTCTGGCGGCTCGCCCCGTGAGGTCGCCTTGTGCTCGTGTTCGCCGGGAGGCGGAAACACGAGCACAAGGCGACCTTGGTCAGGACAGGGCGAGTTCGGGGCGGTAGATGTCGAGCCAGTGGTACAGGTCGATGCTGCGGTCGAGGCCGTGGCGCGCGAGCGTGGTCATGGTGACCGGGTCGCGCTCCACGATGTCGCTCAGCCAGGCGCGGTCCACCAGGTCGAACAGTGGGTTGCCGGGCTCGGCGAGGATGTCCTTCGCCTGGCGTTGCAGTTCGGCCGCGTAGCCGGGGTCCTGAGTGGACGGATAGGGACTCTTGACCCGGTCCACGACGGACTGCGGCAGGACGTGTTTGGTGGCGTGCCGGAGCAGGCTCTTTTCCCTGCCGTCAAAGGTTTTCAGCGACCACGGCGTGTTGTAGACGTACTCGACGAG
Organism: Amycolatopsis pigmentata; assembly: GCF_042684065.1. Lineage (NCBI taxonomy): Bacteria > Bacillati > Actinomycetota > Actinomycetes > Pseudonocardiales > Pseudonocardiaceae > Amycolatopsis > Amycolatopsis pigmentata. The sequence continues at coordinate 500,576 of NZ_JBHUKR010000021.1, forward strand.
CCGGTGGTCGCAGAAGGGCACCCGCACCTCCAGCCCGACCGCCATCGACGCGCGGTCCTTGCGGTCGAGCAGCATTCGCACGAACCGCGTGAGGTGCAGGTGGAAGAACGTGCGCATCCGGCTGTCCGTTTCGCTCTCACCGTCCAGGTGCTGGACCGCCGCGACCGCGCTCGAGTACTGGTCCGAGACATAGGAGTCCAGGTCCAGCCGCTTCCGCAGTTCCTCGCGGAGGATCGCGCCGCGCATGTCGTGGCCCGTGCTGAAGGCCATCCACGGAAAGGTGCCGGCATTGCGCACGTTCTCGTCGTGGAACCACCGGTAACCGCCGAAGACCTCGTCCGCCGACTCCCCGGACAGCGCCACCGTCGATTCCGCGCGGATCGCCTTGAACAGCAGATACAGCGAGACATCGAGGTCACCCATGCCGGAGGGGATGTCTCGAGCGGTGATCATGGCGCGGCGGACGGACGGGTCGGTCAGCGCCTGCGGGTCGAGCACCACGTCCTGATGTGCCGAGCCCACGAGCTTCGCCACGTCCCGGATGAACGGCGAATCCGGGGTGTCCCGCATCTCGTCGGGGGTGAAGTTCTCTTCCTGGCCCACGAAGTCGACCGAGAAGGTCCTGAGCTGCTCGCCCAGGCTCGCGGCGGCCAGCCCGGTGATCGCGCTGGAGTCGAGCCCGCCGGACAGCAGCACGCAGCGGGGTACGTCGGCGACGAGCTGCCGCTCGACGATGTCGTTCATCAGCTCCCGTACCCGCGCGACCGTGGTCTCCTGGTCGTCGGTGTGCGGACGGGCGGGCAGCGACCAGTAGGTGTGGGTGTGCACGCCGTCTTCGTCGACACGGACGATGGTGCCGGGCTCGACCTCGGTCATGCCCTTCCACAGCGACCATCCGGGCGCCTTGGTGAACGAGAACAGTTCGCGGAACCCGTCGGCGTCGACCACCTTGCGGACGCGGGGGTTGGCGAGGATCGCCTTGGGCTCCGAACCGAAGATCACGCCGTCACGGGTGGGGTGGTAGTAGAACGGCTTGATCCCCATCCGGTCGCGGATCATCACCAGCTTGCGGTCGCGGGCGTCCCAGATCGCGAAGGCGTACATGCCGTTGAGATGGTCGGCTACGGCCTCGCCCCATTCGAGATAGCCGTGCAGGACGACCTCGGTGTCGCTTTCGGTGATGAACCGGTGGCCCTTGCCGATCAGCTCCGCGCGCAGTTCGGTGAAGTTGTAGGTCTCGCCGCTGTAGACCATCGCGACCTCTCCGTTCGGAGTGGTCACCGACATCGGCTGCCTGCCGCCCGGCAGGTCGATGATGGCGAGCCTGCGGTGGCCGAGTGCGGCTTCGGGGGCGACCCACGTGCCGGAGTCGTCCGGGCCACGGCAGGCCATGGTCTCGGTCATCGCGTCCAGGGCCGCCCGTTCGCGGGACAGGTCGGTTTCGAAAGAAACCCAGCCCGTGATGCCGCACATGGTCAAGAACCTCCCGCTTGCTTCGTGTCCGCAAATATCTTTAACGCAGTGGTAACACGAAAACGGTGGCGGTGTCTGCCCGAATTGTCGTCTTCTCGGGCGTTGTAACGTTCCGTGTGAATTTTCTCACGGTGCGTCAAGGAAACGTCAACGCCGACTGCCTTTCCGGCCGGTGGGGGCACACTGATGTCGTGGATGAACAGCGGAAACGCGACCGTCCGCGCCGCGGTGAACTGCGGATCTACCTCGGTGCCGCGCCCGGCGTCGGGAAGACCTACGCGATGTTGGGCGAGGCGCGGCGCCGCCTGGACCGTGGCGCCGATGTGGTCGTGGGTGTGGTGGAGACGCACGGCCGCGTCCGGACCGCGGACCTGGTGGAGGGGCTCGAGGTGGTACCGCGACGCGTGCGGTTCCACCGAGGGCGCGAGTTCGCGGAGATGGACCTGGACGCGGTGCTCGCACGCCGGCCGGAGGTCGTGCTCGTGGACGAACTGGCCCACACGAACGTTCCGGGTTCGCCGCACGAGAAGCGCTGGCAGGACATCGACGTGTTGCTGGACGCCGGGATCGACGTGCTGTCCACGGTGAACATCCAGCATTTGCAGAGCCTCAACGACGTGGTGGAGAAGATCACCGGGGTCGCGCAGCAGGAGACCGTGCCGGACGAGGTGGTGCGCAAGGCCGAGCAGGTCGAGTTGGTGGACATCACGCCGGAGGCGCTGCGGCGGCGGCTCGCGCACGGAAACGTCTATCCCGCCGAGCGGATCGACGCGGCGCTGGGGAACTATTTCCGGCCCGGAAACCTGACCGCGCTGCGGGAACTGGCGCTGTTGTGGGTGGCCGACCAGGTCGACGTGGCCTTGCAGCGGTACCGGGCCGAACAACGGATCACCGACACCTGGGAGGCGCGGGAACGCGTCGTGGTGGCGATCACCGGGGGACCCGAGAGCGAGACGATCATGCGCCGGGCGCGCCGGATCGCCGCGCGGGCGGGCGCTGATCTGCTCGTGGTCCATGTGATGCGAGGTGACGGACTGTCCGGGCTGGGGGCGGCGGAGACGGGGCGGTACCGGACGCTGGCGGAAGACCTGGGGGCGACCTTCCACACCGTCGTCGGGGACGACGTGCCCAGCGCGCTGCTCGATTTCGCGCGCGGGGTCAACGCCACGCAACTGGTGCTGGGGACCTCGAGGCGTTCCCGGGTGGCCCGGTTGTTCGACGAGGGCATCGGCGCGACCGTGGTGCAGCGGTCGGGGCGGATCGACGTCCACATGGTCACGCACGACGAGGCGGGCGGGCGTCCGCGGAGGCGGCCCGGCTGGTCCAGTCCACTGGGAAACACCCGCCGGATCGCCGGCTGGGTGCTGGCCGTGGCAGGACCGGCGCTGGCCACCGGGTTGGGCATCGTGCTGCGCGGGCATCTCGACCTGTCCACCGACGTGGTCGACTACTTCCTGGTCACGGTGGTCGTGGCGGTGGTGGGCGGGCTCGGTCCGGCCCTGGCCGCCTCGGTGCTGTCGGCCGGATTGCTGAACTTCTTCTTCACCGAGCCGTTCTACAGCCTGGCCGTGCATTCGCCGCGCAACGTGATCACGCTGCTGGCGATGGTCATCGTGGCGGTGCTCGTGGCACTGGTGGTGGACACCGCGGCGCGCCGGTCCGCCCAGGCGGCTCTGGCGCGCACGGAGGCGTCCTTGCTCGCCTCCTACGCGCGGACCGTACTCACCCATAGCGAGCCCCTTCCCCGGCTGCTGGAGAAGGTGCGGGAGAACTTCGGCCTGGATTCCGTGGCGCTGCTGGAAAAGCAGGACGGGCGTTGGAGCTGTGTCGAGTGTGCCGGCGGGGACCCGTGCGAGGAACCCGACGAAGCCGACGCCGACCTGCCTGTGACCGAGGAAGTCCACCTCGCGCTGCGGGGCAGGGCGTTGCCCGCCGCGGACCGGCGCGTCCTCGAAGCGGCCGCGGGACAGGCTTTGCTCGCCTTGCGCCAGCAGCGGATGGCCGCGGCCACCGCACGGGCCGAGCGCAAGGCCGAGGCGACCGAGTTGCGTACCGCGCTGCTGTCCGCGCTCGGCCACGACCTGCGCACCCCGCTCACCTCGATCAAGGCGGCCATCGGCAGCCTGCGCGCGCAAGACATCGACCTGACACCGGAGGACGCCGGGGAACTCCTCGCCGACGCGGACGCGTCGACCGACCGCCTGGCAGGCCTCGTCGACAACCTGCTCGACTCCTCGCGGCTGGCCACCGGTGCGGTCCAGCCCCGGTTGCGGGCGGTCGGCTACGACGAGGTGGTCGAGCGCGCTCTGTCCAATGTGGACCGAGCGGCGCCGGTGCGGGTGGCGGTCGACGAACGACTGCCCGCCGTGCTCGCCGATCCGGGCTTGCTGGAGCGCGTGGTGGCCAACGTGGTGGACAACGCGATGCGGTACGGGCAGGGGAGCGAACCGGTATCCGTGCGCGGCAGCAGCCACGCGGACACCGTCGAACTTCGCGTCGTGGATCACGGGCCGGGCCTGAAGAAGGGAACCGCCGAATCGGCCTTCGCACCTTTCCAGCGCCTTGGGGACTCAGCGGCCCAAAGGGCCTCCATTGAGGGCGGCGGTGGGAGACGGGAGGGGGATTCAGCGGCCCAAAGGGCCTCCATTGAGGGCGGCGGTGGGAGACGGGTCTCCGTTGAGGGTGGCGCGGCCGTTGGGAACGGCGCCCCAGGGCTCGGCCTGGGTTTGGCGGTGGCCAAGGGGTTCACCGAAGCGATGGGCGGCACGATCCGGGCCGAGGACACTCCCGGCGGCGGACTGACCATGGTGATCGCACTGCCCGCCTGCCGCGCGTCCGGCGTTCCGGCCCTGCCGGAGGTGCGATGAAGAACCTCGTGGAGGATTGGAGATGAGCAACGGCAACGTGCTGGTGGTCGACGACGAGCCACAGATCGTGCGAGCCCTCCGCATCAACCTGAGCGCCCGGGGCTACGGGGTCGTCACCGCGCACGACGGGGCGGCGGCGCTGCGCGCGGCGGCGGAGACCAAGCCGGACGTGGTGGTGCTCGATCTCGGTCTGCCCGATATGGACGGCAACGAGGTGATCGCCGGGCTGCGCGGGTGGACGACGGTGCCGATCATCGTGCTCTCGGCGCGTGCCGACTCTCCGGACAAGGTGCGGGCGCTGGACGCCGGAGCCGACGACTACGTGACGAAACCGTTCGGCATGGACGAACTGCTGGCCCGGCTCCGGGCCGCGGTGCGCAGGTCATCGGTGTCCACTCCGGACGGTGAGGATGCCGTCGTGGAGGCCGGTGACGTGACCGTCGACCTGGCGGCGAAGAAGGTCCGGCGCGCCGGTGAAGAGGTCCACCTGACCAAGACCGAATGGGGCGTGCTCGAACTCCTCGTGCGCAACCGGGGGCGGCTGGTGTCGCAGAAGCAGCTGCTGCGAGAGGTGTGGGGCCCCGCCTACGAAGCCGAATCGCACTACCTGCGCGTGTATCTGGCTCAGCTGCGCCGAAAACTGGAACAAGAGCCTTCGAGGCCCCGCCATCTGCTGACCGAGCCCGGTATGGGCTATCGCTTCGAACTCTGAAGCGGGTCGGTCTGGGGCTTGCCCCCGCAAGACGCAGGGGCTCGGCTCAGCCCGACGTGCCTGTTCCGCCGCCGCTGCTGCCCGTGGTGGTTGTCGTCGTGGTCGGGGAACTCGGCGGAGGGGACGACGGAGACGACTCCGACGATTTGGGCGGTGGTATCGACTTCGAGGATGTCGTAGGCGGCGGAAGGTGACCGCCGCCCTGCGGCATCGACGAGACCGAGACCGGAGCGGAACCCGCGGGAGGCAGGATCGCCGTGGTCCGCTGGCCGTCCGGGCCGATGGTCACCGACGTGGTCGGTGAAGAAGAGGTGTGCTTCGTTTGGCCGCCGGAGGTCGCCGGCAGCGTCCCGGGCAGGTCGTCCGCGGGGACGACCTGCTGCGAGCCCGGGTTGCGGTTGCCGGCGGGGATGTCCGTGCTGGGGGCGTGCGGGGAGAGGAGCTGGGCTATACCACCGAACGCGGTGGCGAGGACCACGCCGCTGGCGGCGAGCATGAGGTAACCGCCGCGATGCACCCGCGAAAGTGGCTCGCGCGGCGGTGTTTCCTCCCTGGCGGGTGGACCGGATCGTGGCCCGGAATGGGTCATCACACGGCTCCTTTTGCCGGATTCACCTGGCGTTGCCCCACAGTCGCACTGGCAAGCCGATGGACTTGGCCGGAACGTTATCACCCCTCGTTAACCCAGGGAGAACGACGGTGCGCCGAAAGTGTCAATGATGCGGACGGTCTCGATCGAGAGTGGCCGTAGGGTCACGCTGGGTATGACCGCGCGGAGTCCTGGATGCTCGATTGATCATGGTGGGTGAGAGACCCGCGTTCGTGCCAGGTGGGGCACGATGGGTGGTGTGGTGAACGAAGACGAGCGGGTGCGCCTGACGGCCTGGGTCGCGGGCACCGTCCAGGGCGTCGGTTTCCGCTGGTGGACCCGGTGCCGCGCGCTCGAACTCGGGCTGGTCGGCAGCGCGGCCAACCTGCGTGACGGCCGGGTCGAGGTGATCGCCGAAGGCGTGAAGGAGGACTGCGAGCAACTCCTGTCCGCGCTCCGCTCCGGCGCCACGCCCGGGCGGGTCGACCACGTCGTCGAGCACTGGTCCACCCCTTCCGGCGCCCTCACCACCTTCGACGAGCGCTAGCCGGCCGGAAAAGTGGCTGGTGGGGCTGGTGTGACAGGTGGGAAAGGCGGCGCGCCGGGCAAGGGGCGGCATCCCGCGATCGGGCGGAAGGGGTCGGTAGACTCTGTCGACTGGCCGCGTGCCTTCCCGTGTCGAACGCCTCGGAGGGGTCCTAAGCGACGTGCACCTGAAAAGCTTGACGCTGAAGGGATTCAAGTCCTTCGCCTCGGCTACCACCCTGCGTTTCGAGCCGGGCATCACCTGCGTCGTGGGTCCGAATGGTTCGGGCAAGTCCAATGTCCTGGACGCGCTGCGCTGGGTCATGGGTACGCAGGGGGCGAAGGACCTGCGCGGCGGCAAGATGGAGGACGTCATCTTCGCCGGCACGTCGGGGCGGGCCCCGCTCGGCCGCGCCGAGGTGACCCTGACCATCGACAATGCCGACGGCGCGCTGCCCATCGACTACACCGAGGTCTCGATCACCCGCCGGATGTTCCGTGACGGCGCCAGCGAGTACGAGATCAACGGCAGCTCCTGCCGCCTGCTGGACATCCAGGAACTGTTGTCCGACTCGGGGATCGGCCGCGAGATGCACGTCATCGTCGGTCAGGGTCAGCTTTCCCAGATCCTCGAATCCAAGCCCGAGGAGCGCCGCGCCTTCATCGAAGAGGCCGCCGGTGTGCTCAAGCACCGCAAGCGCAAGGAAAAGGCGCTGCGCAAGCTCACCGCGATGCAGGCCAACCTGGATCGTCTCGGTGACCTGACCGCCGAGTTGCGGCGGCAGCTCAAGCCGCTGGGCAGGCAGGCCGAGATCGCGCGGAAGGCCCAGACCGTCCAGGCCGAGCTCCGCGACGCGCGCCTGCGCCTGCTCGCCGACGACCTGGTCACCCAGCGCTCGGCGATCGCCAGGGAAGAGGCCGACGAGCACGCCGCCCGCGCCCGGCGCGCGGAGGTCGAACAGGCGTTGGAGGCCGTCAGCGCCGAGGAGAACCAGCTCGAGCTGTCCCTGGCGGAGGACGCGCCGCGCCTGGCCGCCGCGCAGGACACCTGGTACAAGCTTTCCGCGCTGGCCGAACGGCTCCGCGGCACGGTCCGGCTGGCGGTCGAGCGCCACCGGCATCTTTCCGCCGCGACCGAGACCCACACCAGCGGGCGTGATCCCGAGGAGATGCTCGCCGAGGCGGAGCAGATCGCCGAGCGCGAGGAGGAGCTCAACGAGGCCGTCACCGAGGCCAAGGCGATGCTTTCGGCCACCGTGCAGCGCCGGGAACAGCTGGAGCACGCCGTTCAGGCGGCCGAACGGGCCCACATGGCCGCGGTCCGCGCCGTCGCCGACCGCCGTGAGGGCCTGGCGAAACTGACCGGACAGGTCGAGGCTTTGCGCAGCAAGAACGGTGCCACCTCCGACGAGATCGACCGGCTCACCGCGTCCATCGACGAAGCCGAGGCACGGGCCGAAGTCGCGGTCGAGGAGCTGGAGCAGGCCGAGGCCGAGGGCGGTGTCGAGGAGTCGGACGACGCGGAGTTGCTCGTCCGCCACGACCTGGCCGTGGAAGCCAACAACGCGGCCAAGGCCAGGGTGGAGGAGCTGGTCAAGGCCGAGCGGGCCGCCGAGCGGGAAATCGCGTCCGAGAAGGCGCGGGTCGACGCGCTGTCGATGGGATTGCGGCGCAAGGACGGTGCGGGCGCGTTGCTGGGTGCGACCGACGTGCTGCCCGGGCTGCTCGGCTCGGTGGCCGCGCTCCTCACCGTCGAGCCCGGATACGAGGTCGCGCTCGCCGCCGCGCTCGGCCCGGTCGCCGACGCCGTCGCCTTTCAGGGCGGCGAGGACGCGCTCGCCGCCCTGAAGTTCTTGAAGGACAACGACTCCGGCCGCGCGAGCATGCTGCTCGGTGGACTCGATCATGTCGCGGACACCGCGTCGTGGCCCTCGCTGCCGCCCGGTGCGCGCTGGGCGCGGGATGTGGTCAGGGCGCCGGAAGCGCTCCGCCCCGCGGTCGAGCGCGCCCTCGACCGAATGGCCATTGTGGACACTCTGGAGTCGGCTCGCCGGCTTGTCGCGGTGCACCCGGAGGTCAGCACGGTCACCGCCGAGGGAGACGTCTTCGGTTCCCATTGGGCCGTCGGGGGTTCCACGCGCAGCGAGAGCGTCATCGAGGTCCAGGCCGCGGTGGACGAGGCGCAGGACAGGCTGCTCGCCGCGGAACGCAGGCTCGAACGCTCCGGCGCCGAGCTGGAAGGCGCGCGGGCCGAGCAGCAGGCCCGCCGCGAAGAGGTCGGGCAGGCCAAGGAGGCGCTGGGCGAGGCGAAGGTCCGCAAGGCGCGCTCGTCGGAACGGCTCAACCGGTTGCGCCAGGCGGCGCGTTCGGCCCAGGCCGAGGTCGCCCGGCTGCGTGAGCAGCGCGCGAAGGTCGAGTCCAACCGCGAAGAGGCGCTCACCAAGCTCGCCGAACTGGAGGAGCGACTGGCGGCGGTGGCCGAGCAGCCCGTCGACGAAGACCCGGACACCACCGAGCGGGACCAGGTCGCCGAGGAACTGGCCGTCGTCCGTCAGGAGGAGGTCGAGGCACGGCTCGCGCTGCGGACGTCCGAGGAACGCGCACGCGGTATCGCGGGCAGGGCCGAATCGTTGCGCCGCGCCGCCCACGCCGAGCGGCAGGCCCGCGAACGGGCCGAGCATGCCCGGGTCGCCCGGGCCAAGGGCGCGGCCATCGCCACCGCCGTCGTCGAGGCCGGTGAGCTGGCCCTGGAACGCATCGAGTTGTCCGTGCAGCGTGCGGCCGTCGAACGCGATGAGGTGCAGGCCATGCGCCAGCAGCGGGAGACCGCGCTGGCCCAGGTGCGCAGCAGAGTCCGTGAACTGTCCGGCGAACTGGAAAAGCTGACCGACGCCGTGCACCGCGACGAGGTGCTCCGGGCCGAGCAGCGGCTGCGTCTGGAACAGCTGGAGACCAAGATCGCCGAGGACTTCGGTATCGGTCTGAACGAACTGGTCGCCGAGTACGGCCCGGAGGTGCCCGTGCCGCCCAGCGCGGGTGAGCTGGCCGAGTACGAGGAGGCCAGGGAGCGCGGCGAGTCGGTGACGCCGCCGCCGTCCATGCCCTACGAGCGGGCGACCCAGGAGCGCCGGGCCAAGCGCGCCGAGCGGGACCTTTCCTTGCTGGGCAAGGTGAATCCGCTGGCGCTGGAGGAGTTCGCCGCGCTGGAGGAGCGCTACAAGTTCCTGTCCACCCAGCTGGAGGACCTGAAGGCCACCCGCAAGGACCTGCTCCAGGTCATCAAGGAAGTGGACGAGAAGATCCTGGAGGTCTTCAGCACGGCCTACGAGGACGTCGCGCGCGAGTTCGAGGTCGTGTTCTCGGTGCTGTTCCCCGGCGGCGAGGGGCGCATGGTGCTCACCGAGCCGGGTGACATGCTGGCCACCGGCGTCGACGTCGAGGCCCGGCCGCCGGGCAAGAAGGTCAAGCGACTGTCCCTGCTCTCCGGCGGTGAGAAGTCGCTGGTCGCGGTCGCCATGCTGGTGGCGATCTTCCGCGCCCGTCCGTCGCCGTTCTACGTGATGGACGAGGTCGAGGCCGCGCTGGACGACACCAACATGCGCCGTCTGATCGGCCTGCTCGAACAGCTCCGGGAGTCTTCGCAGCTGATCATCATCACCCACCAGAAGCCGACCATGGAGATCGCCGACGCGCTCTACGGCGTGAGCATGCAGGGCGACGGGATCACGAAGGTCATTTCCCAGCGGCTCCGGCAGGATCGGGTGGAAACCCAAGAGGATGTTCCCGTCACGGCATGAGGCCGGCGTCTTTGCCCGATCCGGTGAACTTCGAGACCGGTAGGGGTACCGCCGTGTCACACTGACGGTGGGTGTTGGTACAGACCACCCGAGTGGCGGATTCACCTTGGCGTCCGGGCGTCCTAGATTCGCGCGGTAATCGTTTACTCGCATCGCTGGCGCGATCCCCGACCCTGCCCCAGGAGCCCTGACTGTGTCGAAGATGTGGCTTGCCGCGCCCGGAAACCGGCGACGGTGGCTGGGTGTTGCCCTGCTGATGACCCTGCTCGTAGGCATTCCGGGGCGAGCGGACGCCGCGCCGGCGGTGGCCGCGGACAAGGGTCCGGTCGGCTGGGACACCTACCGTTCGCTGGGTGCGATGGAACGGCTGCGGCCGGGCGAAGAGGTCAAGCAGTTCTCCAGCTTCGACCGCACGGGCAACAACGACGACGGATTCAACGGGACCTATTCCTGTCTGCGTAACGAACCCGACGGCCAATGCGTGATCGCGGAGGCCCACGGGGCCGGTGAGATCAACTCGATCTGGTTCACCTACGCGCCGACCTCGATCGCGGCGATCGGGCGGATCACCGTCGAACTGGACGGTCGCGTGGTGCTGCAGGGGCAGGCGCAGGACATCGTGAACGGCGCGAAGGGTGCCCCGTTCGTGTGGCCGCTGGTCGGGAACTCGGCCGACACCATGGGCGGCTCGGTGATCAAGGTGCCGATGCCGTACACGAACTCGATGAAGATCGTCACCCAGAACAACCCGCACTTCTACCACGTGACCTACCGGAAGTTCGCCGACGCGGCCGGGGTGCGCACCTTCGACCCGGGCGATCGCGCGCTCGACGTGATCGACCGGCTCCGCGGCTACGGTGTCCGCGATCCGAAACCCGCCGCTCTGGCGGCGCAGGACCAGATGACCGGCGTGGCGCTCGCGCCCGGTGCGGCGATGTCCCTGCCGTTGCCGTCGGGTTCCCGGCAGATCACCCAGCTCAGATTGCACCTTCCCCAGGTCGTGGCCGGTCCGGGCCTCTACGACGACGGCCGCTCGTACAACCCGGGTGGCAGTTCCTTCACCGCCACGATCGACCCCGCGAACCAGGGTGTCCGCCTCACTCGCCGCTTCGACGCGGGCATCGGCGACCAGCACGCGACCGTGACCGTGGATGGTCAGCCGGCCGGCGAGTGGTCCAGCGGACCCGCGAGGCCGGGCGGCGGCTGGGCCGATCAGACCATCGACGTCCCGCCGGCGCTGACCGCGGGCAAGACGCACATCAAGGTGCGGAACACCTTCGTCTCGTCCAGCTTGGACGTCAACGAGTTCCGCTACGACGTGCACAGCCTGCTCGGCGGCCAGTGGGTCCGCACGGACCTGCTCGATGTGGGCAACGACCACGTCAGCGACGAAGCCGCGCACGGTTACCAGATCGACGGCGCGCGCTGGGAGGGCCTGCGCTGGTTCTCCTACGGCACGGACGGCGGCCAGGTCGCGGCCTCGGACGCGCTGCTGGACGGGCTGCGGCTGCGCATCACCTTCGACGGTCAGTCCACTGTGGACGCACCGGCGGGTGAGTTCTTCGGGTCGGGCCTGGGCAAGTACGGCTCCCGGACGCTCCTGCACTCGATCGACACCACCGCCGACGGCGCGTTCACGTCGTGGTGGCCGATGCCCTACGCACACTCGGCGACGGTGGAACTGGTGAACACCTCGGGTGTGCCGGTCACGGCGGGGACTCTCACCGTGACTTCCGCCCCCGACGCTTCGGCGGGTGCGAGGCTGGCGGACGGCTCGGCCGGTTACTTCCACGCCACCCAACACCGGCAGGACACGACGCCGGGTCAGGACTGGACCTTCCTGAAGTCGCCGGGGCGCGGTCTCTTCTACGGCGTCACCACCAGCATGCGCGGCCTGATCCCGCCGGGGCAGAACCAGCTCAACTACCTCGAAGGCGACGAGCGGATGTATCCGGACGGCTCGGCCAGCCCGTTCATCTACGGCACGGGTTCCGAGGACTTCTACGAGTCAGGCTGGTACTTCCAGGACGGGCGTAACGGCGGAATCGAGGGCGTGCCGTATGCGATGCCGCAGGCAGGCCTGGTCAGCCACCAGAACGCCGAGGCGGGCTGCCAGGACGTGTGCCTGAACTCCTACCGGCTGATGGTGGCCGACGCGGTGCCCTTCGGCAACGGTGTCGAATTCGACATCGAGCACGGCGACCGGTCCTCGCAACCGGCGAACTACAGTTCCACCGCCTACTGGTACGGCCAGGCATCGCCGTCACTGGTGAGCAGCGACGTGGTGGACATCGCCGACGACGGCAGCCGCGCGCAGCACGGATATTCGGCCAACGGGGAGACCAGGGGCACCCTGACCTCCACCTTCGAGGGCAAGGCCGACCGGACCCCGGTGACGATGGGCACCGGTTCGTCGACCGGGCCGATCACCTTCACCGCCAAGGCGGATCCGGCCAACGGAGGGCTGCGCCTGCGCCGGGTGTCCGACCAGGCGAACGCCTTCCAGCGGGCGAACGTCTACGTGGACGACCACTATGTCGGCGAGTGGTTCGAACCACTGGGCAACGGCTACTCGCGCTGGCTGGAGGACGCCTTCGACGTCCCGTCGTCGGCGACCGCGGGCAAGACCGCCGTCCGGGTCCGCCTCGAACCGATCGCGGGGGCGCCCGCGTGGTCGGCGAGCCGCTACTCGGTGTTCTCCCAGGTCGGCCCGCTCAGCAAGGCCGGTTCGGCTACCGGGGCCGACTGAGTCCCGGTAGTGATGGCTCGACCGGTGGCACTCCGTCCCACTCGGCCAGTGGGGCGCAGTGCCACCGCCAACGTTCGAGCTTGGGCAAGCCGGGCAAAGCGACCCGGCCGTTGGCCCACAACAGGGCGCGCCACGGATCGGTGTCCGACGGCGCCCAGGGGAACAGACGGTGCAGCGTCGCGGCCGCGAGCGCGGGATCCGGTTCGAAGGAAGCGTTCCAGGCCGAACCGGTGTCGGCGGTGTGCACGAGCAACTCGTCACACGCCATGGCGACGAAACCAGCCGGATCCGCGATGCCCCAGGGATGCCACCCTCGTTGGTCCGCGGAAGCCGAGTCGGCGACCGCGCCCAGCACGCCGGCCCAGACCTCGATCGTCCTGACGAGGTGCGGGGGAGATGCGTCCGGCTTCACCGATATGTCCACTGTGGACAATTCGGTGCGACCGGCGGCGAGGTCGCTCGTGTACCAGATCAGGCAGCCTGCGATGTGCGCCGCGACCTCCGCCGCGGGCCTCTCCATCACGTCCACCCTGGCCTGCCAGTCGGCGTCCAGGTGCTCGGCGAGAAAGGCTGTGCACTGCTCGACCGTGCGCCGAAGAATCGACGTGTCCAGCTAAACCGCCTCCGCTTCTCGTGCCTCCGTGGCCTGTGTGTTCGGGTCGGGCGTGCGGTGCCGCAGGGACAGCAGGCCACCGACGGCGAGCGTGATGAGCACGCCGAGGAGGGTGTACCAAGGGAAAGCCAACACTACGGGCTTCGCGCCGGGCGCGGGCGGGATCTTCACGCCGAGCACCACGTAGGCCATGACGGCGACGGTCACCACGAACGCGATGATCGCGTCGGTTTGCCGGGCACGCTTGATGAGCAGGCCGAGCAGGAAGGCGCCGAGCATCGCGCCGTAGGTGTAGCCGGTGATGGACAGGCCCTGCTCGATCACCGGGTTGTTCCGGCTGCTGAACAGAGAACCGAAGACCGCGAACACGACGGCCCACACCAGCGTCCAGACCCGCCCGTGCCGCAACAACCGGGAATCTTCCGGGGCACGGCGGGTGAACCGCTGGTACAGGTCGGAGACCGTGGAGTTGGACAGCGCGTTGAGGGCCGAGGCGAGCGCGCCCATCGTGGACGCGAGGATCGCGGCGATCAGGAGCCCGGCCACGCCCGCGGGGAGTTCGCTGGTGATGAAGCCGGTGAAGATGTCGTCGCTGCTCTTGACACCCAGCTGCTTGAGGTTGCGGAAACCGTTGTGTGCCCACAACATCGCGCCCACGAGCAGGAACAGTCCAAACTGGAGGGTCACCGCGATGCCGCTGCCGATCAGCGCCTTCCGCCCGTCGGCGACGCTCCGGCAGGCCAGGAACCGCTGCACGATCAACTGGTCGGCACCGTGCGAAGCCATGGTGAAGATCGCGCCGCCGACCACCGCGGTGAGGAAGGCGTACTGGCTGGTCAGCAGGTGCAGTCCGGAGAAGTCGAAGTCGAAGAGCCGGAACACGCCCGCGTCACGGGCCCGGGCCGTCCACCCGGCGGGCAGCTTGGTGGCCAGCACGATCATCGCGATGATCGCGCCGCCGACATAGATCGAGAGCTGGATGACGTCCACCCACACCACGGCCTTGATCCCGCCGACCAGCGCGTAGACGACGGTGAGCGCGGTGAGGACCACCACGATCTGCCAGTACTGCGTGTGCAGGCCGTAATGCGAGAGGATCAGCTGGATCGGGATGGCGCCCGCGAAGAGCCGCACCCCTTCGGCCAGGAGCCGGGTGACGATGAACGCGACGGACGAAACGCCCTGCATGGCCGAGCCGAACCGTTGACCGAGGAAGGCGTAGGCCGTGGTCTGCTTACCCCGGAAGTAGCGCGGGAGCAGGATGAACGACACCAGCGTGCGGCCGATGATGTAGCCGAACGGGAGCTGCAGGTAGGTCAGCCCGTTGTAGCTGCCGGACGCCGCCCAGATCAGCCCCGGCGTGCTGATCACGGTCAGCGTCGAGGTCTCGGTGGCCACGATCGAGAAACACACGGCAGGCCACGGCAGGCTCCGCTCGCCGATGAAGTAGTCGGTGGCCGAACGCTGGCGGCGGCCGATCAGGACACCGATCACGGGCATGGCGGCCAGGTAGACGACGATGATCGCCAGGTCAACGGGGTGCATCAGTCTCTCCTACCGTCCAGGGGCCTTTGCCTGCTACCCGCAGCCGGGTGATGCCTTGGGTCCGGGGTGGGGGCAGCGTCAGGGGCCCGGCACCGGGGGTGATGCTGCCGAGCAGCCGGGGGCCGCGAGCGCCGGTCGCGCTGGGCACGTCCGCGGCCACGCCGTGCCACGTGAGCCAGCCGAGCAACGCCGTGAGGTAGGCCTCCTTGGCGCCACGAGGCAGGCCCAGTTCGTCGCTGACGACCAGGCGCGCACCGTCGAGTCGGGCGGTCAGCTTGCGCAGGAGCACCGGGTTTTCGACACCGCCGCCCGAGGCGACGACGGTCCGGGCCCGGTGCCGTCGACAGGCCTCGCCGATGGTGCGCGCGGTCAGTTCGGTGAGGGTGGCGAGCAGGTCTTCCGGGCTGATCTCCATGCCCTGTGTGGCCGAGCCGAGGTAGTCGGCGTCGAACAGTTCCCGGCCGGTCGACTTCGGGGGTTTGGCTTGGTAGTACGGCTCCGCGAGCAGTCGCCGGAGCAGTTCGTCGCGGACCTGACCTCGTGCGGCGAGGGCGCCGTCGAGGTCGCTGCGCGCTCCGGTGAGGCGCTGGGCGGCCAGATCGAGGAGGGCGTTGCCGGGCCCGGTGTCGTAGGCGATGGTGTGGCCGCCGGGCTCGACCACGGTGATGTTGGCGATGCCGCCGATGTTCAGCGCGATCGCGGGCTCAGCGGTGGATTCGGCGAGGTCTCGCAACCACAGCCGGTCCAAAACGGCGGCCAGCGGCGCACCCTGCCCGCCCGCGGCCACGTCGCGGGAGCGCAGATCGGCGATGACCGGAAGGCCCGTGCGCTCGGCGATCCACGCCGGACGGCCGAGTTGGAGCGTGCCCCGTGCGCGACCGTCTTCGACCCAGTGGAAGACGGTCTGGCCGAGGGAAGAGATCAGGTCCGCGGGCCCGAACCGGTCGATGGCCCGCTGGGCGGCTTCGGCGAAGGCCTGTCCGGCCTCCGTGTCCAATTTGGTCAGCCGGCCGGCGCCGACGGCGGCCGGTGGCAGGGCCTCGAGCAGTTCCTCCCGCAGCCGCCCGGGGTACGGGTGTTCGAACTCGCCGACCGGGCGTAGTTCGAGTTCGTCGCCATGGGCGCGGAACTCGGCGACCGCCACGTCGATCCCGTCGACGGACGTGCCGGAAATGAGCCCGACGACCCGTTCTGCCATGGCTGTGGTCTAGCCCGCGTTTCACCAGACCGCAACCGGATCCGCCACTTCTTCACAGGTTCGAGAGGAAGGTGTCTTTACTACGGATCAGCAGCGTCGAATCGGCGGCCGGACGAAAAGTGTGTCCGGCCGCGTGCGGTGGCCTCCGGCGGAACCTTGCGCTGTGGTCGTCCGCCGTTGCCGCCTCCGGCCGAGCAAAGACACCTTGCTCCCGAACCCGGCGAGGGCACCACCACGGGCGGCGGGCGTGGATGCGAGGATGGCCCGGTGAGTGCGTTGTGGGAATGGATCGTCCTCGTCGTCATCCTGGTGCTGGCGATCGCCCTGGTCAGCGGGGTCACCGTCGCGCGAAGGCGGCGGGTGACCCTGCGCGGGACCGAGCGCCCGGAGGTGAAGCCGAAGGGCGGCGGCTATTCCACCGACAGCGGGTTCGCGCTGGCGCCCGGCGGTGAAAAGACCTCCGAGACCGAGGCGCCGCCGCATCCGGCCGGGGAACGCACCGAGGTCGACGGCCAGCCCGGGGTCGGGGACGACGCCGCGGTACCGCGGGATTCGGACCGGCGCACACTCGTGGACGTCGCTCTGCCGGAGGCCGAAGAGACCACGAGGCTCGAGGAAGTCACCGAACCGGTCAGCGGCCGCCTCGAGCGGATGCGCGGCCGTCTCGCGAAGTCCCGGTCGGTGTTCGGGCAGAGCCTGCTCGGGTTGCTCGGGGCGGGCGACCTCGACGAGGACTCGTGGCAGGACGTCGAGGACACCTTGCTGATGGCCGATCTCGGTGCCGCGACCACGACCGAGATCGTGGACACGCTGCGCACCGAGATGAGCCGGCGCGGGGTGCGCACGACGGAAGAGGCGCGGTCGCTTCTGCACGACGTACTCACCGAGGCCTTGCGCACCGACGGAGACCGCGCGGTGCGTGCGCTGCCGCACACGGTCGACGGCCGGAAGCAACCGGCGGTGGTGCTCGTCGCCGGGGTCAACGGCACCGGCAAGACCACGACCACCGGGAAGCTCGCGCGGGTACTCATCGCGCAGGGCAGCCGGGTGATGCTCGGCGCCGCCGACACCTTCCGCGCGGCCGCCGCCGAACAGCTCCAGACGTGGTCCGAGCGGGTGGGCGCGGAACTCGTGCGAGGCAAGGAGGGAGCCGACCCGGCCGCGGTCGCCTTCGACGCGGTCAAGCGCGGTGTGGACGCGGGCGTGGACGCGGTGCTGATCGACACCGCGGGCCGGCTGCACACCAAGACCGGCCTGATGGACGAGCTCGGCAAGGTCAAGCGCGTCGTGGAGAAGCAGGCCAAGGTCGACGAGGTGCTCCTGGTGCTCGACGCCACCACCGGGCAGAACGGGCTCGCTCAGGCCCGGGTTTTCGCCGAGGTCGTCGACGTCACGGGGATCGCGCTGACCAAACTGGACGGTACGGCCAAGGGCGGCATCGTTTTCCAAGTACAGCGCGAACTCGGCGTGCCGGTCAAGCTCGTCGGCCTCGGGGAGGGACCCGACGACCTGGCCCCGTTCGACTCGTCGGCCTTCGTGAACGCCCTCCTCGGCTGAACGCCCTCGGTTCGCCTACCCCGGCGTCGTAGTGGAGCAAGGTGGATTTACTACGGATCATCCGTAGTAAACATTCCTTGCTCCAAAACAGCCCCATGGCCGGGAACCGCGGCGGGGGTGTGATCGTCGAAGCGGAGAAATCCCGACCGGCGATGGGGGCTTGTGAACTTATGACCAGCGGATTCGGCGCTGTCCCTGATGATCTGCGGCAGAGCGCGGGCAAGATCGGTGAGGTGATCGGCGGGGTCGCCGGCCTCGTGTGGCAGGGCCCGAGTGGGGACTACGGGCACGCGGCGGTGCAGTCCGGCTGGGCGCGCTTCATCGAGGGCATGAAGGGCACCGTGCAGGGGTTGCACGACAAGGCAGGCGAACACGGCGAGAGTCTCAGGACCGCCGCCTCGGCGTACGAGGGCTCAGAGGCAGAGGCCGGTACGAAGATCGGCGATTTCGGTGAGGCGGTCGCCGCCGCTGATGACGGCATGGTCGGCGGAGGCTTCGGCGGGCCGGTCCGCGGCGGGATGGCCGGTGGTTCGGGCTTCCTGGATCCGGCGATCATCCAGAGCCGGCTGGATCCGGGTGCCGATCCGGGCTCCTGGGAGAACACCGGGGCGGTGTACTGATGGCCGCCGAACTGGGAGAGTCGACCGACCCGAGGGATCTCATCCCCGGTGACCCCGGCCGTATCGCGGCGGATCTGCGGTCGCTCGTGGGGACCATACGCGGCATCGAGGGGGTGGGCAGCGGCCTCGGACGCATCGATCCCGCGCAGTGGACCGGCCAGGCCAGCTCCAGTTTCCGGGCGGCCTTCGGCGCCGAACCGCCCAAGTGGGCCAAGGCGGTCGATCAACTCGGCCAGGGCGCTCGGTCGCTGGCCGACTACGGTGACGTGCTGACCTGGGCGCAGGGCCGGGCACAGCAGGCGATCGAGCTGTACACGCAGGCGCGGGCGGCGAGCCGTACGGCCGCGGCCCAGTATCGGGAGCAGGCCGGTTCGGGCGATCCGCCGATGACCCCGTTCTCCGATCCCGGGCAGGAAGGGGCTCGGAACGCGAAGGCGATCCTGGCCGACGCTCGGCAGAAGCTGGAGCACGCGGGCGGCGAGGTCGCGTCCGCGCTGGCGCTGGAACCCGACGGCAAGGGCGGCTTCATCCTCAAGAAGAAAGAGAACGAGTTCGGCGCCGACCACCGGAAGACCAAGAAGGTCTGGGACCCGGAACAGAAGAAGTGGGTCGACAAGGACCCCGGCGGCTGGCAGAAGGGCAAGTACGGCAGCAGCTACAAGAAGGAGTTCGGCGATCCGGCCGACGGCCTGCTGGGCGACAAGATCGAGGGCACGCTCAAGGCACTCGGCATCGACGTTCCCGAGAAGACGTGGAAGGCCTCGGCGAACGTCGACGTGGCACATGGATCCCTCGACGGGAAGTTCCACTCCGGACCGTTTTCCGGTAACGGCAAGCTGGAAGGGTCGGTGCTCGGTGCCGGCGCGGAGGCGCACGCGACAGCGAGCGCGCTCGGTGTCAACGCGGGCGCCAGCGCCGAGGCCTACCTGGCGAAGGGCAGCGCGGAGGGCGAGGTCAAGTTCGGTGACCACACGAAACTGACCGGAAGCGGTGAGGCGCTCGTCGGAGCCAAGGCGGAGGCCCAGGGCAGCGCGGGCTGGACCGGAATCCAGGGCGGCGCCGAGGCGTTCGCCGGGGCCAAGGCTTCCGGTGACGTCGGGGCCGAGGTCGCCGGTGTCGGCGCCGGTGCGCACGGTGAAGCGTGGGCCGGTGCCGGGGCCGAGGCGAGTGGCCAGCTCGGCATGGGCAGCGACGGGAAGTTCCATGTCGGTGGCTCGGTCGGGCTCGGCCTCGGCCTCGGCGCCAAGGTCGGCGTCAACGTGAGCGTCGATCCCGGTGAGGTCGTCGACACCGCGACCGACGTGGGCAAGGACATCGGCCATGCCGCCTCGGGCGTGACCGGTGCGGTGTCCGGCGGGGCCAAGTCGGTCTGGCATGGCCTGGGCTTCTGACCAGGCTTACCAATCCGGCCAAAAGTAGGCGGACACGGGCCGCAGCCGAACCGCTTACAGGGCCCCATTTCCGCCGTGGCTGTGGTCGGATTGGTAACGATCGGCACAGTAGTGACAAACGATTTCGGAGGATTTCGCCATGGTGGCAACCATTCCCGTGCCGATCCAGTTCTCGTTGCCCGAGGGCTGGCGGTCGGTCCCCCCTGACGAGGTGAACGCGGCGGAGGCCGCTTTCGTGGCCCTGCGTCCACCGCCCGTGGAGGGGTTCACCGCCAACATCACCATCAGTGGTGAGCTGCGTGAAGACGACGTGCCGCTGCCGCGCATCGCGGACGAGGCGGTCGAAAAACTGCGTACCGGCGCGCGTGACGTGGAACTGGGCCGCCGGAACGAGGTGGGCTCGACGGCGAATCCGGGCTTGACGCAGGCCGTCCGGATGACGGTCGACCTACACGGCACGCCGACGGAAATCGGTCAGTTCCAGGTGTTCCTCGCGATGCGGGACACCGAGCACAAGGATCGCCGAGCGGTGCTCCATATCGTGCTGAGCGCCCTGCCCGAGCAGTTCGACAATCTCTTGGAGGAGTTCCAGCAGTTCGTTTCGACCATCCGGCCGGAAGGCGCGTCGTGAGCGAACAGGCCGAGGAACTCCTGCGCAGGATCGAAGCGATCGACGAGGCGGCCGCGGACAACCAGCGGCGCGCCGAGTCCTACCAGCGGATGAGTGACGAGCTGAAGACGGTCGAGGCCACGGTCGCCTCTCCGGACGGGATCGTGACCGTGGTCGCCGCCGCGGGCGGGGAGATCAAGTCGGTCACCTTCACCGACCGGGTCCGGACGGCGTCGCCCGAGGCGTTGTCGGCCGTGGTCACCCACACGCTGGCGGCGGCTCGCGCGTCGGCAGCCCGGTTGCAGGCCGAGGTGGTCCGGCGGGGGCTGGGCGACACCGCATTGCTGGACAAGGTGCTGACCTCCGACGGGGAACTGTTCGGCGACCGACGGCCTCACGATCCCGGTCCGCCCCCGGCGCCGGTCCGTCGGCGTGCCGCCGCCCAGGAGGACGAATTCTTCGAAGAGTTCGACGTGTTCGGGCGCTCTCGCTGAGTTCAGTTCGGGGCGGTGAGTTCGGTCACGGCCAGGTGGGCGGACAGGGTCGCCGCGATGCGCTGGACGACCGGGGCGATCCGGTCGACCGCTTCCTTGGTGAGCCTGCCTTCCGGACCCGAGACCGAGACCGCCGCGCGGGCCGGGGTGCCGGTCAGAGGGGCGGCGACACAGCGCACTCCTAGTTCCTGCTCGCTTTCGTCCATGGCATAGCCGAGCTCCGCGACCTTCGCCAGGTGGGTCAGCAGGATGTCGGGGTCGGTGCAGGTGTGCTCGGTGTAGGCGGGCATGCCGGTCCGTTTCAGCAGGGCACGGACCTCCTCGGTGGGGAGCTGCGACAGGATCGCCTTTCCCACCCCGGTGCCGTGCGGCAGGACCCGGCGGCCGACTTCGGTGAACATCCGCATCGAGTGCTTCGACGGCACCTGCGAGACGTAAACCACTTCATCGCGCTCCAGCACCGCGAGGTTGGCGGTCTCGCCGACTTCGTCGACCAGTTCGGCGAGCAGCGGCCGTGCCCAGACCCCGAACTGCATGCTCGCGTTTTCCCCCAGCCGGATGAGACGGCCGCCCAGCGCGTAGCGCCGGTTGGTGTTCTGCCGCACATAGCCCAGTGCCACCAGCGTGCGGATCAGCCGGTGGATCGTCGGCATGGGAAGCCCCGAACTCGCCGCCAGCTCGGACAAACTCGCTTCACCACCGGTGTCGGCCAGCCGTTCCAGCAGTTCGAAGGCGCGGCGGAGCGACTGGACGCTTCCGTCACGCCCGCCCTTCTCTTCGGTCACCCGACTCTCCTCGCGTTTGAGCTTCCGCTATGCAGAAACTATAGTCCGAGATGTAAAAACGTACGGACGTCTTTGGGAGTGTCCCCCATGTCTGAAGCCCGGGTGGTCGGTGGCAAGGTTGATGGAGTTGAGCGCGTCCTTTCCAAGGCGGCCCTGGAGTTCCTGGCCGGCTTGCACGACAACTTCGCGGCGCGACGGGACGAGCTCCTCCAGGCTCGCGGGAAGCGCCGGGAAGAAGCCAAGCGCACCGGCAAGCTCGACTTCCTGGCCGAGACCAAGGAGATCCGCGAGTCCGAGTGGCAGGTCGCCGTGGCGCCGCCGGCCCTGCGCGACCGGCGGGTCGAGATCACCGGCCCCACCGACCGCAAGATGACCATCAACGCCCTCAACTCGGGCGCGAAGGTGTGGCTGGCCGACTTCGAGGACGCCAACACCCCGCACTGGGCCAACGTGGTGGCCGGTCAGGTCAACCTCCACGACGCCATCCGCGGCACCATCGAGCTGGACAGCGGCGGCAAGCACTACGCGCTGCGGGACGATGTCGAGCACGCGACCATCGTCGTGCGTCCTCGCGGCTGGCATCTCGACGAGCGGAACATCACCTTCGACGGCCGCAAGGCGGTCGGCGCGCTCGTCGACTTCGGTCTCTACTTCTTCCACAACGTGCGCGCCCTGCTCGCCGCCGACAAGGGCCCGTACTTCTACCTGCCGAAGATGGAAAGCCACCTCGAAGCGCGGCTGTGGAACGACGTTTTCAGCTACGCCGAAAAGGAACTGGGTATCGAGCACGGCACGATCCGCGCGACCGTGCTGATCGAGACCATCCCGGCCGCTTTCGAGATGGAGGAGATCCTCTACGAACTGCGCGAGCATGCCTCAGGCCTCAACGCGGGCCGCTGGGACTACCTGTTCAGCATCATCAAGTACTTCCGTGACGCCGGTAAGAAGTTCGTCCTGCCGGACCGCAACAGCGTCACCATGACCGCGCCGTTCATGCGCGCCTACACCGAATTGCTGGTGCGCACCTGCCACAAGCGCGGAGCTTTCGCGATCGGCGGGATGGCCGCGTTCATCCCGAGCAAGGACCCGGAGGTCAACGAGGGAGCCTTCGCCAAGGTCCGGGACGACAAGGCCCGCGAGGCCGGCGACGGTTTCGACGGGTCCTGGGTCGCGCACCCCGGCATGGTGGGCATCTGTGCCGAGGAGTTCGACAAGGTCCTCGGGGATCGGCCGAACCAGCTCGAGCGCACGCGCGACGAGGTCAGCGTGACCGCCGACCAGTTGCTCAACGTCGCCGCGACCGAGGGCGAAGCGACCGAAGCGGGGTTGCGCGGTGCGGTCGATGTCGGGGTCCGGTACCTCGCGTCCTGGCTGGGCGGCAATGGCGCGGCGGCGATCCACAACCTGATGGAGGACGCCGCGACCGCCGAGATCTCGCGGTCCCAGATCTGGCAGTGGGTGCGCAACGGCGTCGAGTTGTCCGACGGCACCAAGGTCACCGAGGAGCTGGTGCGCACGGTGCTCGACGAGGTGCGCAAGGAACTCGACGGCGTCGTCCCGGCGGAGCACCTGGACACCGCGGTCGAGCTGTTCGAGCAGGTCGCGCTGGCCGACGAGTTCCCGGACTTCTTGACCCTGCCCGCCTACGAGCGGATTTCCTGACCAGGAAAGGGAAACCGCGGACATGACCGAGCCGGGCGAAGCCCCTGGCCGGCTTCCCGGCTCGGTCTATGCCGCCGCCGACGCCCGTCTGTCCGAAGTGGACGCGCAGGTGGCGGCGCGTTATCCGGGTGAGCGGGCCGGGCGGCAGCCGGTGCACACCGTCTACGTTCCGGCGCACCGGTTTTCCGGTGGCGTGGTCGAGCGATGGGGTGAGCAAGCCCGCGTGGTGTTCGCCGGGCACGGCGACGCGCTGGGGCTCGAACCCGGTATCGCCGACCGAGTGCGTCGCAAGCTTGCCGTGGAACCGATCGAGGATCTGCGGATCGACTTCGAAGACGGTTACGGCAACCCGGGTGACGAAACCGAAGACGCGGACGCGCTGGCGTGCGCCCGCGTTCTCGTCTGCTCTCCGGGCACGCCGTTCACCGGCATCCGGTTCAAAAGTTTCGAGGCGAGCACCCGGCGTCGGGGAATCCGGACGTTGGACGTGTTCCTCGACGGACTCGGCGGTGAACTCCCGCCCGGGTTCGTGGTGACGCTGCCGAAGGTGACGGCGGTGGCGCAGGTCGCCGTCCTGGTCGACGTGCTCGGCACTCTCGAAGCGGCCTACGGACTGGCCGAAGGCGCGTTGCGGTTCGAGGTGCAGATCGAGACACCGCAGTCCATTGTGGACGCTGACGGCCGGATCGCGATCGCGTCGATCATCTCGGCGGCCGCCGGCCGGTGTGTCGGCCTGCACTACGGCACGTACGACTACAGCGCGGCCCTCGGCATCGCGGGCGCCTACCAGAGCATGGACCATCCGGCGGCGGACTTCGCGAAGGCGTTCATGCAGGTCGCCGCGGCGGGCACCGGAATACGCCTGTCCGACGGCTCGACCAACCGGCTGCCGGTCGGTGACGCCGTCCTGCCCGCCTGGCGGGAGCACCTGCGCTTGGTACGCCGTTCCCTCGAACGCGGCTTCTACCAAGGCTGGGACCTGCATCCCCACCAGTTGCCGACCCGGTTCGCCGCCACTTACGCTTTTTTCCGCGAGAACCTGCCGTCAGCGGTGGCGCGCCTGCGTGGCTATGCCGCCCAGGCGGCCGGCGCCGTCTTGGACGAGCCCGCCACCGTACGCGCGCTGTCCGCCTTTCTCCTTCGAGGCCTCGACTGCGGCGCCGTCGACGAGGACGAACTGCCCTTCGACCGCGCCTGGCTGCGAGCCCGGGCGACACCCTGATGTAATCGCACCACTACGGCTGGCCAGTCGTCCGGCCGATAGATGAGCCTGTGCGATCCATCCAGGAACTGGCGAAGGGTTGCCTCGCACTGGCTCGTGCGAGGCAACCCTTTTGCGGAGCTTTCTGAAGCCCTACGGGGTATTAGCTTGATCGGGCGGTTTTTGTCGGCGAGCTTTCCGGCGTTTATGAGGGCGCGGCCGATTGTGAATGCTTCGGTAGGGATGAGGCTGTAGCCGGGGGAGTTGACCTCGGTGAGCAGGATGCGTGGTGTGGTCTCTCGGACGTGTTGTTCGAGGTCGATGTGGATTTCAGGCGGTTCGAAGTACCAATTTCCGTCCGCGCGCAGGCAGCGGATGGGGTTGCTTGTTGTCAGTCTGACGGTCGCGAGTTTGAGGTCGGGGCGGTGGATGCGGTCCTCGGGGAAGTCCGTGTGGGTAGGGCTGATGGTGCACCAGGGTGGGCAGGTCGCCGCCGCGACACGCACCGCCGAGGACTCTGTCTCGAACAGCAAGGGGAGAAGCAGCGCGCCGGTCTTCCCGTTCTCGGCGGCTTTCCTGACCAACTGGTTGAGTTCTTCGGCTCGGTGGTCCGGGGTCTTGGTATCACCGTTGTCCACCGTCGCCCAGTGGGCGGCAACGAGTTCACGGAACCGGGCCTGGGAGGCGTTCTCGCCAGTCATACCGTTCATCCTCTCGGATAGCCCATGGGATCGAACGTTCACTGCGCCGGTATTGCTCGCATATCGACGGTGATCGGCTTGTCGAGAAAGCGCTTACAGAATTCGCCGGACGGGCTTCCTCATGACGCTCAGGTGAGAGTGCCGGACAGTGCGGCAGCCAGGGCGGCGTTGGTGTCGGCGTTGACGAGGTCGGCGTTCATGTGGGCGCCGGCGAGGGCTCCCGCCGCGGCCGAGGCACCGACTTGTGCCATCGGGTCCGTGGCATTGCCCGCCACCCACACACCTGGCACTTCGGTGCTACCGGCCATGCCGGTGACGAAGTGGCGGCCCATGCCGCCGGGCAGATCCTCCATCGGTAGTCCGAGGCCTTCGAGGCCGTCGGTGCGAGCCAGCAGTGTGGTGGCGACCGCGAGGACGCGCCGCGGCACTACATTTCCATCGGCCAGCCGCACACCCGTGATGCCGTTGTCGTCGGACTCGACCTCCGCGACGGGGATGTCGACGACACGGATGTCGCGAGCCGCGAACCGGGCGCGCGTGTCCTCATCGAGGTCGGTGCCGCGGGTGAAGTACACCAGGTCTTCGGTCAGCTGACGGAACAGCAGGGCGTGATGGACCGAGGCCGGGCCGACGGCGAGGATGCCGATGGCTTCGTCGCGTACCTCCCACCCGTGGCAGTACGGGCAGTGCACCACGCTGTGTCCCCAGTGCCGGGCGAGTCCGGGGATGTCGGGCAGCACGTCCCGTAGCCCGGTGGCGACCAGGACCCGCCGCGTTCGCAGGACTTCACCATCGGCCAGGGTGATGGTGAAGCGAAGGTCACCTTCGGGCGAGGCTGGAGCTGCGGAGGTCACCTCGCCGGGCACGAACCGGCCGCCGTAGCGGGTCACCTCCTCCCGTCCGCGACGCAGCAGTTCCGCCGGTGGGGTGCCGTCCAAACCGAGCAACCCGTGTACGCCTTCGGCCGGTGCGTTGCGCGGAGTGCCGCTGTCGATCACGACGACCGAGCGGCGCGAGCGGGCCAGCATCAGCGCGCCGTTCAGGCCCGCGGCGCCCCCGCCGATCACCACGGCGTCGACGATCTCGTTCGGGAGAGTGGTTGTTCCAGGCATGGCAGCGTCCTTGTTCTCCGGGGCCCTCGTTGGGGCGGTACACCACCGAGCGTAGGAGCTACTTGCGCAGAAGGCATACAATCATGCCTATGACGCAAAAGGATGACGAGCTGGACAGCCTGGTGCGCAAACGCGTCCGGGCCTTGCGAGTGGCGCAGGGCTGGTCCCTGGAGGAGTTGGCCGCCCGTGCGCGGATCAGCCCGTCCTCGCTCAGCCGGATCGAGAACGGTCAGCGACGCCTCGCCCTGGATCAACTCGTCACCCTCGCCCGCGCTCTCGACACCACTCTCGATCAGCTGGTCGAGACGGACACCGACGATGTGATCTCCAGTCCGGTGATCGACGCGGCCCATGGGCGCATGCGGTGGCCGATCAAGGCGGAACCCGGCATGACCGTCATCCGCCAGCGCTTGACGGGCCCGCCGCCGGACAACCCCGCACGCCTGCGCGCGCACCCCGGGCGCGAATGGCTTGTCATCCTCTCCGGGACCGCCGTGCTGCTACTGGGAAACCGCCGTTTCCGGGTGGAGACCAACCAGGCCGCGGAGTTTCCGACCATGCTTCCGCACGCGCTCGGGGCCGAGGCGGGTCCATGCGAAATCCTGGGCATCTTCGATCGCGATGCCCGGCGAGGGCACCGGAACGACGAGGACCGTTGACCCCTTATGCGTGTCCGGAGGCGGATATCGGTTTTTCGAAGATGAGCTCGAGGCCGTCTTCGTCGTCCCACTGCTCGCCGCTCCGCACGAACCCGAAGCCCGCGATCGTGGCCAGCGAGGCGACGTTGTCCGGTCTGATGGCCGCACGGACCGTGCTGACGCCGGGTTCCGCGGCGGCCCTGCGCAACAGTTCGACCAGTGAGGCCCTGGCATATCCGCGGCGACGGAAAGCGGGATCCACGGCGTAACCGATCTCGACCATGCCGGATTCGCCGGGCGGGCCGTGGAACCCGGCATGTCCGACGACCACGTCATCGCCACCGACGACCGCCTGCCTCGCCATCCACCGCGCGTTGTGCGGGTCCGCGGCGATCTGCGCCAATCGGTACTGCCATAACCACCGCGCCTGATCGGTCAGGAAGTACTCGGTCAGCGAGACCCCGGCCAAGCGTCCGGCCTTGGCCAAGTCGCCCTCGGCAAGCGCGGACATCGCCGTGGCACCCAGTTCGACGAAACGAATCTCCGGTAGCGCCATCGAGCCATGCTCGTTCAGCCGCGGTGAGGGCCGCAATCGAAAAACCCGAGGAC
This sequence comes from Amycolatopsis pigmentata, assembly GCF_042684065.1. Lineage (NCBI taxonomy): Bacteria > Bacillati > Actinomycetota > Actinomycetes > Pseudonocardiales > Pseudonocardiaceae > Amycolatopsis > Amycolatopsis pigmentata. The sequence goes on from NZ_JBHUKR010000021.1 coordinate 528,024, forward strand.
CGACCGCACGCCAGGACGCTTGCGTGTTCAGCGGGCCGTGAGGCCATTACCTTGCCATCAAGGCAAGAGGTAGTGCTTCCAGCGCATGGACGACTTACCGTGGCGCCATGACGCACGCCGCCCATCACCATGGCACGCAGCACCAGCACGAACACCACGACCATGACACCGACGTCCAGGCGGAGATCCTCGATCTCGACGCGGAAGTGCTCGCCGAACACATCGCGTCCATCACCGCGTGGCTGCCTGTCGAGGCCAGTGCCCGGCAGATCGTGGATCTGGGCTGCGGGACCGGTACCGGAACCTTCGCTTTGCTCGCCCGTTTCCCGGAAGCGCAGGTCACCGCCGTCGACTCCTCCGCCGACCATCTGCGTCGCCTACAGGAAAAGGCCCGCGAGAACGGGTTGGCCGACCGGGTACGCACCGTCCAGGCCGATCTCGACGCGACGTGGCCGGAACTCGGCGAGCCCGACCTGGTGTGGGCATCGGCCTCCCTGCACCACATGGCCGATCCCGACCGGACACTGCGCCAGGTCCGCGAGACGCTCACCCCCGGCGGGCTTTTCGCGGTCGTCGAACTCGCCGCCTTTCCCCGGTTCCTGCCCGCCGGCGCTCCCGAGAATCGCCCTGGCTTGGAGGAGCGCTTACACGCCGCGATCGACCGCCATCATGCCGAGCACCTACCCCACCGTGGCGCCGACTGGGGTGCCAAGCTGGCCGCCGCCGGGTTCACCCTCGAAGGTGAACGGACGATCACCGTCGAGATCGAGCACTCCCGCTCCGAAGCGGTTGGCCGCTATGCGTTGAGCAGTCTGCGCCGCTTGCGCGGCACCGTCGCCGATGCGCTTTCGGCCGACGATCTCGCGGTGCTGGACCAACTTCTCGATACCGACAGCCCCGGCAGCATCCTGCGGCGTGACGACCTGGGAGTGCGCACCGAACGTGTCGTCTGGGCCGCGCGGCGCACCTGAGCGGCGGGTCGACCAGGTCACCGTGGCCGTCCGGTGTTCATACTTCCGCGCCGTTGTGCCGGCGCGGCAACCGGAGGTCTACTGGCAGTGTGGACTTCCTGCGACCGACCACTCTCGGTGAGGCGCTGGCCCTCAAGGCGGCGCGGCCGGACGCGGTGCCCATCGCGGGGGGCACCGACGTCATGGTCGAGGTCAACTTCGACCACCGTAGGCCGACAGCGCTTCTCGACCTCACCGGAATCGCGGAGCTTTCCCGGTGGTCCGCCGAGGGCAGCCAGGTCCGGCTCGGCGCGGGCGTGCCCTACACCCGCCTGATCACGGAACTGGGGGAGCGGTTGCCCGCGCTGGCGATGGCCTCGCGCACGGTCGGTTCACCGCAGATTCGCAACCGCGGCACGGTCGGCGGCAACCTCGGCGCGGCCTCCCCCGCCGGGGACACCCATCCGGTGCTGCTGGTGACCGGCGCCGAGGTGGAGGTCGCGTCGGTCCGGGGCACCCGGCGCATCCCGGCCGAGGACTTCTACGTCGGCGTCAAGCGCAACGCCCTCACCGAGGACGAGTTGATCACCGCGGTGCACCTGCCCGCCGCCACCGGGCCGCAGCAGTTCGCCAAGGTCGGCACCCGGAACGCGATGGTGATCGCGGTGTGTTCGTTCGCGATCGCGCTGGAGGACGGCCGGGTGCGGGCGGCGATCGGGTCCGCGGCGCCCACGCCGCGCCGGGCGTACGAGGCCGAAGAGTTCGTCAACGCCGAACTGCCGTGGGGATCGTCCGGGCCGCTCGGGGAGGGTCTCGTCCGCCGGTTCGGTGACCTCGTCGCCGCGGCCGCGGCCCCGATCGACGACGTCCGGGGGACCTCGGCCTACCGAAGGCACGCACTGGCCGTGCTCGCCCGCCGTGCCCTTGGCTGGGTCTGGCACGACCACCCGGGAAGTGATCGCTCTTGCGCGTGAAGGTCACGGTGAACGGCGAACCCCGGCAGGCTGACGACGTGTGGGAGGGCGAGAGCCTGCTCTACGTGCTCCGCGAACGGCTCGGGCTCCCGGGTTCGAAGAATGCTTGTGAACAGGGCGAATGCGGCTCGTGCACGGTGTATCTCGACGATGTCGCGGTGTGCGCGTGCCTGGTCGCCGCGGGCCAGGCCGAGGGCCGGGACGTACGCACGGTCGAAGGACTGGCCGAGGGGGACCGGCTCGACCCGGTGCAACAGTCCTTTGTGGACGCCGGTGCGGTGCAGTGCGGGTTCTGCACGCCCGGTCTGGTCCTCGCCGCGCACGATCTGCTCCGCCGGGTGCCGCGGCCGTCCGACGAGGAAATCCGCGAGGCGCTGGCGGGGAACCTGTGCCGCTGCACCGGCTACGAGAAGATCATCGAAGCGGTCAAGGGGGTGGCGCGATGAAGATCGCGCTCGAGAACGCGTCGATCGCCACCGTGGACGCCGGTGGCACGGAATACCGGTCGGGGCATGTGGTCGTGGAAGGGGAGACCATCGTCGCCGTCGGCGAAGGCCCCGCCCCGGTTGCCGACGGCCACCGGGTGGACGCGGCCGGCTGCCTGGTCACGCCGGGTCTGGTGAACACCCACCACCATCTTTACCAGTGGGCGACCCGCGGCCTGGCGGCCGATTCGACGCTGTTCGAGTGGCTGACCGAGTTGTATCCCGTCTGGGCGGGGCTCGACGCCGAGATCACCCACGCGGCCGCGACCGCCGGGCTGGCGCGACTGGCCACGACCGGGTGCACGAGCGCCGCCGACCATCACTACGTCTTCCCCGCCGAGGGCGGGGACCAGGTCGAAGCGCTGGTCGCGGCGGTACGCCGGGTCGGAATCCGCGCGCAGGTCGTGCGGGGTTCGATGGATCGTGGCCGGTCCGCCGGGGGCCTGCCGCCGGACAACCTGGCCGAGGACACCGAGGCCGCGTTGCTGGGCACCGAGCACGCCATCGATACCCACCACGATCCGGCACGCGGCGCGCGGATCCGGATCGCGGCCGGGCCCTGTTCGCCGTTCAGCGTCACCGAGGCCCTGATGACCGGTGCCGCGGAACTGGCCCGCCGCAAGGGAGTCCGGTTGCACACCCACCTCGCCGAGACGCGGGACGAGGAGGAACAATGCCTCGCCGAATTCGGGTGCACACCGGCCGAATACGCCGACAAGCTCGGTTGGCTCGCCGACGACGTGTGGCTCGCGCACGCCGTGCACCTCGCTCCGGCGGCGGTGCGCAGGCTGGGCGCGACCGGCACCGGAGTAGCCCATTGCCCGAGCTCGAACGGCCGTCTCGGCACGGGGATCGCACCGGTGCGCGACCTGCTCGACGCTCGCGTGCCGGTCGGCCTGGGCGTGGACGGTGCGGCGTCCAACGAATCCGGCGGCTTGGGCGAGGAACTGCGGCAGTCGCTGGTGCAGGCGCGACAGCGCGGCGGCCCGACGGCTTTGAGCGTGCGTGAGGCGTTGTGGATGGGGACCATGGGCGGCGCGCGTTGTCTCGGCCGGGAAGGCGAAATCGGTTCGATCGAGCCGGGCAAGCTCGCGGACCTGGCGGTGTGGGACCTCGGCGGTCTCGCGCACGCCGGCATCGACGACCCGGTGGCCGCACTGGTCCTCGGGGCGGTTCCTCCGGTGAAGCTGCTGCTCGTCGGCGGGGAAACCGTTGTGGAGGACGGGGAACTGCGTACCGCGGACGAGTCCACTGTGGCTGGTGAACTCGCCCGTGCCTGTGGGAGGTTGCGGTGTCCGAGTTAGCAATCCGACCAAAAGTAGGCGGAGACGGCCCGGAGCCGAATCGCTTACAGGGCCCCATTTCCGCCGTGGCTGTGGTCGGATTGGTAACGACCGGCACAGTAGCGGCGCCTGTCCGGGCCCCCGATACGGTGACGGGAGTCGGCGGCAGCCCACGCCGTCCGGACGGCACGGTCAAGGTCCGTGGTGAGTTCGCCTTCTCTTCTGATCTCTGGCACGAAGACATGCTCTGGGGCGTGACGTTGCGCAGTCCGCATCCCCACGCGCGGATCACGGCCGTCGACATCACCGAAGCTCTTGCCGTACAAGGGGTTTACGCGGTGCTCACGCACGAGGACGTCCCCGGCGTGAACCGGTACGGGCTCGAGCGCCCCGATCAGCCGGTGCTCGCCACCGATGTCGTGCGTTACCAGGGTGAACCCGTCGCGCTGGTGGCGGCCGACCATCCGGAAACCGCGCGTCGCGCGATGAAACGGATCAAGGTTTCCTACCAGGTCCTCGAACCGGTCGTCGACGCCGAGTGTGCGGTCGCGGGGGAGGGGCCGGCGGTGCATCCGGGCGGGAACGTCGTGCGTCATGTGCCGGTCCGTTTCGGTGATCCCGGTGCGCGGGCCGAGGTCGTCGTGACCGGCGCCTATGAGGTCGGCATGCAGGACCAGGCATTTCTGGGACCGGAGTCCGGGTTGGCGATCCCGGCCGCCGACGGCGGGGTCGACCTCTATGTGGCGACCCAATGGTTGCACGTGGACCAGCGGCAGATCGTGGCCGCGCTCGGCTTGCCGGAGGACAAGGTGCGGCTGACGCTGGGCGGGGTCGGCGGTGCCTTCGGCGGCAGGGAAGATTTGTCGATTCAGGTCCATGCCTGCCTGCTCGCTTTGCATACCGGGAAACCGGTGAAGATGGTTTACAACCGCGAGGAATCCTTCTACGGGCATGTCCACCGGCATCCGGCGAAGCTGCACTACGAGCACGGCGCCGATCGTGACGGCAGGCTGGTTTACGTCAAGGCGCGGATCTTCCTCGACGGTGGTGCTTACGCCTCGTCGACCTCCGCGGTGGTCGCGAACGCCGCGACGCTCGGCGTCGGACCCTACGCCGTGCCCAACGTCTCGATCGACTGCTGGGGCGCGTACACGAACAACCCGCCCTGTGGGGCCATGCGTGGTTTCGGCGCGGTACAGGCGGCTTTCGCTTACGAATCCCAAATGGACAAGCTCGCCAAGGCATGCGGCCTCGATCCGGTCGAGGTGCGGGTCCGTAATGCGCTGAGCGAAGGCTCGGCGATGCCGACCGGTCAGGTAATCGACTCACCGGCACCGGTCGCGGAGCTGTTGCGGCGCCTGAAGGCCAAGCCGTTGCCGCCCGAGCCCATGGGCGAGCGTGACCTGCGGACATTGCCGGGCGGGGTGTCCAACACGACGCACGGGGAGGGCGTCGTGCGCGGAGTCGGTTACGCGGTCGGGGTCAAGAACATCTGTTTCTCCGAGGGATTCGACGACTACTCGACCGCGCGGGTGCGCCTGCAGGTGGTCGGCGGGGAGGCGGCGGCCACGGTGCGGACGGCGGCGTGCGAGGTCGGGCAGGGCCTGGTCACCGTGTTGCAACAGATCGTGCGGACCGAACTCGGTGTCGAGCGGGTCACCATCCTGCCGGTGGACACCACGATCGGGAACGCGGGTTCCACGTCCGCGTCGCGCCAGACCTACGTCACCGGGGGCGCGGTGCGGGCCGCGTGCCTGGCGGTGCGAGCGTCCCTGGCCGAACGGGCCGGACGGAAGCTCGGCATGACAGGCGAACTCAGCCTCGCGGGCGGCAAGTTGGTGTCCACAATAGACGGTAGGGTCGCGGAACTGGCGGACGTGCTCGGCGACGAGGCGCTGGACGAGACGGTGGAATGGCGGCACCGGCCCACCGAGACCCTGGACCCCGAGACCGGTGCGGGCAACGCGCACGTGCAGTACGGGTTCGCCGCGCATCGGGCCGTCGTGGACGTGGACACCGAGCTGGGACTGGTCAAGGTGGTCGCGCTGGACTGCGTCCAGGATGTCGGCAAGGCGATGAACCCGCAGGCCGTGCTCGGGCAGATCCAGGGCGGGTCGGCGCAGGGCCTCGGCCTCGCGCTGATGGAGGAGATCCAGACCTCCGGCGGCACGATCGCGAACCCGTCCTTCACCGACTACCTGATCCCGACCATTCTCGACGTTCCGCCGATGGACATCGACGTGCTGGAACTGCCGGATCCACGCGCTCCCTACGGGCTGCGCGGTGTCGGGGAACCGCCGACGATCTCCTCTACGCCTGCGATCGTCGCGGCGATCCGGGCCGCGACTGGCCGTGAACTGACCAGGGTGCCCGTCCGGCCCGAACACCTCACGGGGTCCTGAAATCCCAAGCTGGTCCGGGGTCTTCCGCGTCTTCTCGCAGGACTGTGCCTTCGATCAGGCCGTACGGGCGGTCGGTCGCCACGAAGACCTCGTTGTCGTTGGCCAGCCCGAAGGGAGTCAGGTCGACGGCGAAGTGGTGCTTGTTGGGCAGGGACAACCGGATTTCGGCGACCTCCGGGCGCCGGTGGAGTACCGCTTCGCCCATCGCGTACAGGGTCTGCTGGAGGGACAGGCTGTGGTGGCCGGCGAAGGTTTCGAGCAGGATCCGGCGAATATCCCGGAAACTCTCGCCCCAGTCGGTGTCGGAAGCCTGATGGCGCCAGCGGGCGGTGACCGCGGTGGCGAGGATGCGGTCGTCCGTTTCGGGCAGGGTCGTGTACTTGTCGCGCGGGAAACCGTGGAACTCCGAGCCGGCCGACTTGAGCACCACCAGGTCCTTCAGCCCGGACACCACCCACGCCCGATCCGTGCCGACCGTGACCTCGGCCGTCCGCTTTTCGTCGCCGGAGCGGGAAAAGGCGTGCTCGTGCGGCTCGCCGCGCACCGCGATCCGATCCCAGCCGTGCTCGTCGATGGCGATCCGGGCCGCGGTGATATGGCTGAACTCGTGGACGAAATGGCGGCCGAGCCGCAGCGCGAAGTCTTCGATTTCGCCGACCGGCCGCTCCTTGGCGAAGGCGTAGACGGTGTTCTTCTGGGTGTCGGTGGTGACCACCGCGGAGTTGTCGCCGGTCAGATGCGTCGCGGCCAGGTCGCCGCGGAGTGCCGTGGACACGGTGAGGTCCTTGAGACGATGGACCTCGTCCTCGCGCGTGACCGTGACGAGGCGGATTTCCGCCTTGCCGTAGGAGTTCGGCCCCAACCTGATCGCCATGGAAGGTCAGCTCCCTCGATAGGTGGAGTACGCGAAAGGGCTGAGCAGGACCGGGATGTGGTGGTGCGCTTCGCCGTCGAGGACACGGAAGCTGACCACGATTTCGGGGAAGAAACCGTGTGCGCCGAGATGGCCTTCCGTGTCGAAGACCAGCCGGTAGATGCCCGGCTCCAGCCGGGCGGGGCCGAGGTCGCGGACTCGGCCGTCCTCGTCGGTTCGCGCTTCGGCCAGGATCACGCCCGCGGACTCCAGCCGGACCCCGATGCCCGCCGCCGGTTTGCCCTCGGCCGTATCGAGCACGTGCGTGGTCACCAGGCTCACGTCGTCACCGCCTTGGCCAGGCGGAGCAGCGCGATCTTGGCCAGTTCCCGCCCCGCCACCTCCAGTTCGGTCTCGGGATCGTGGTCCAGCCGCGAGGTCAGGTCGGCGAGCAGTTCGTCCCCGTCGCGGCCGCTCGCGCACACCAGGTACACATGCCCGAACCGCCGCTCGTATTCGGCGTTGGCCACGCGGAAGCGTTCGGCCGCGGCACTGTCCACACCGGACTGCTCGGCCGCGGAGGCGCCGGTGGTGCGCTCGCCGATGCGAGGGTGTGCGGCGACCGCGCGGCGGATCTCAGGCGGGGTGAGACGGGCTTTTTCAGGGGGTCTGGGGGCTTGCCCCCAGTGGGGGTCGGGGGGCTGTGCCCCCAGATGGAACCGAGCTGAGGTGAACAGCGCCTCGCGGTCGGGATACGGCCGCCCGGCCAGCACGGCGTCCACCCAGCGCGGGACCGCCAGGCACGCGGCGAGGACCGGCCGCACTTCCTCCGGCGTCGCGTGGTTGAAGGCGGCGAGGTCGAGGGGCACGGCTCGATCGTCGGTCACCATCGTGGACCCGTCAACTCACGATCGGGGGCTTCGACGGAGCAGGGTACCGGGGCTATTGTCGGCCTCGGGTAACCCGAATCGCGGCGACCAGGAAGCGAAGCGCATGCGCTATGACGTGAACCTGTCCATCCTCTTCACCGAGCTTCCCCTGCTGAGGCGTGCCGAGGCGGCGAGGAAGGCGGGCTTCGGCGCGGTCGAGTTCTGGTGGCCGTTCGCCACGGCGACGCCGTCGGATGCCGAGGTGGACTCGTTCGTCCGTTCGGTCGAAGACGCCGGGGTGGATCTGGCCTCGCTCAACTTCTTCGCCGGCGAAATGGCGGCGGGTGAGCGCGGGCTGGTGTCGTGGCCGGGGCGTGAGCGGGAGTTCGCGGACACCGTCGAGATCGCCGTGGCCATCGCCGAGCGGCTCGGCTGCCGGACCTTCAACGCCTTGTACGGCAACCGGATCGAGGGCATCGCGCCGGAGGCCCAGGACGAGCTGGCGCTGGCCAATCTCGCCGTGGCGGCCGACTCCGCGCGGCGGATCGGTGCGAGCCTGGTCCTCGAACCGCTCTCGGGCGCCGAAAGCTATCCGTTGCGCACGGCCGCGGACGCGTTCGCCGTGATCGACAAGGCGGGGCGAGAGAACCTCGCGCTGCTGTTCGACCTGTACCACCTGGCCGTCAACGGTGACGACATCGACGCGGTGATCTCGGTCCATGCCCAGCGGATCGGCCACGTTCAGGTCGCCGACGCGCCCGGTCGTCACCAGCCGGGCACGGGTTCGCTGGACATCCGGGGATACCTGGCCAAGCTGGCCGCCACCGGCTACGACGGGTATGTCGGGCTGGAGTACCAGCCCGCCGGCCCGAGCGAGGAGTCCTTCGGCTGGCTGGCCGCCGCACCGGGAAGGGAAAACGCATGAAGGTGGGTTTCATCGGCCTCGGGATCATGGGCGCGCCGATGGCGGCCAACCTGGTCAAGGCCGGGTTCGAGGTCACCGGCCACAACCGGACGATGTCCAAAGTGGACACACTGGTCGCGGCGGGCGGCCGCGCGGCGGATGATGTCGCCGGGGCCGTCGCCGACGCCGACATCGTGATCACCATGCTGCCGGATTCGCCGGACGTCCGCGCTGTCGTCCTCGGTGACGACGGAGTGCTCGCCCACGCCCGCGAAGGCACGGTGTTGATCGACTGCAGCACCATCAGGCCCGACGTCTCACGGGAAATCGCCGAGGCCGCCTCCGCCAGGGGCGTCCAGGCGCTCGACGCGCCGGTCTCCGGTGGTCAGCAGGGGGCCGTCGAAGGCAGCCTGTCGATCATGGTGGGCGGTCCGGCCGAGGCGTTCGAGGCCGCCCACGACGTGCTCGACGCGGTCGGCGGCACGGTGGTGCACGTCGGTCCCGCGGGCGCGGGCCAGACGGTCAAGGCGGCGAACCAGCTCATCGTCGCCGGCACCATCGAGCTGGTCGCCGAGTCGCTGGTGTTCCTGGAGGCGCACGGCGTGGACACCGAGGCGGCGATCAAGGTGCTCGCGGGCGGACTGGCGGGTAACCGGATCCTCGACCGCAAGGCCGGTGCGATGGTCCGGCGCGAGTTCACCCCGGGGTTCCGGGTCGAGCTGCATCACAAGGATCTCGGCATCATGCAGGATGCGGCGCGCGAGGCCGGCGTGGTGATCCCGCTCGGCGCCGTCGTCGCGCAGCTCATGGCCGCCCTGCACGCGCAGGGTCACGGCGGACTCGACCACGGCGCACTGCTCAAACTCGTCGAACAGCTCTCCGGCCGCGCGGACGGGTAGCGCCGCGGTGGACCTGGTGATGCGGGCTCGGCGGGCCCTCACCGCGGAGGGTGAGCGGCCGTGCGATGTCGGTGTCACCGGGGGACGGATCGTCGCGCTGGGCTCGAATCTCAGCGGTGATCATGTTGTCGAGTTCGGTGAGGACGTCGTGTTACTGCCCGGCCTCGTCGACACGCACGTCCACGTCAACGACCCGGGCCGGGCGGAGTGGGAAGGGTTCGAGACCGCGACGCTGGCGGCGGCCGCCGGGGGCGTCACCACCATCGTCGACATGCCGCTCAACAGCCTGCCACCCACCGTGGACGGCACGTCTCTGGAGATCAAGCGGAAGACGGCCGAGGGCCGCGTGCACGTCGACGTGGGTTTCTGGGGCGGAGCGGTGCCTGGCAACGGCGATGAGCTACGGGCCCTGCACGACGCCGGGGTATTCGGGTTCAAGTGTTTCCTGTCGCACTCCGGTGTCGACGAATTCGGATCACTCGGGGAGGCCGAACTGGAGGCGGACCTGCGTGCGCTGGCGCGCTTCGGCGGCATGATGATCGTGCACGCGGAGGATCCGGACGTGCTCGCGGACGCGCCCGAGGCGCAAGGTAGGCGTTATGCCGGTTTCCTGCGGTCACGGCCCAGCGAAGCGGAAAACCGGGCCGTCACGACGGTGATCGAAGCCGCCCGCCGGACCGGTGCCCGAGCGCACATCCTGCATCTGTCCTCTTCGGACGCGCTGCCGCTGCTCTCCCGTGCCCGCGCCGAGGGCGTCGCGATCACCGTGGAGACCTGCCCCCACTATTTGTGCTTCACCGCCGAGGAAATCCCCGACGGTGCCACGCGGTTCAAGTGCTGCCCGCCGATCCGCGAAGCCGGCAACCGTGAACTGCTCTGGCAGGGCCTGCGAGACGGTGTGATCGACTGCGTGGTCAGTGACCATTCACCGTGCACACCCGAGTTGAAGCGGTTCGACACCGGCGATTTCGGCGCGGCATGGGGCGGGATCTCAGGTCTCCAGGTCGGTCTGCCCGTGGTGTGGACGCAGGCCCGGCGGCGTGGATTCACCCTCGTCGACGTGGTGCGATGGATGGCGGAGCGTCCGGCGGCGGTGGCGGGCCTGACGGCCAAGGGAAAGATCGCACCGGGCTTTGACGCGGACTTCTGTGTTTTCGCGCCCGACGAGGAGTTCACGGTGGACGCCGCGAGGTTGCGGCATCGGCATCCGGTCAGTGCCTACCACGGGCTGCGTCTGTCCGGTGTGGTGCGCGGCACCTGGCTACGCGGCCAGGAAACCGGCCCTGCACACGGCAGGTTGCTCAGGAGGCCGTGATGGAAGATGCGGAATGGACGATGTTGCCCGACCTGGCGTCACGACGGGTGGGCGGTGGTGTCGTATGGGCCGACGACGAACTGTTCGCCGAGCGGGAGAACCTGATCAAGCCCGGCCCGCCGGTGTTCCAGCCCGGCACCTTCGGCCACAAGGGACAGATCTACGACGGCTGGGAGACCAGGCGACGCCGCGAACCCGGATGCGACCGGGCGATCGTGCGGCTGGGCCTGCCGGGCACGGTCGCCGGGGTCATCGTGGACACGTCGTTCTTCACCGGCAACTATCCGCCTTCCGCCTCCGTCGAAGCCCTCGCCGTCTCCGGCTACCCGAGTCCCGTCGAACTGTCCGAAATGGACTGGGACACCATCGTCGAGCGGTCACCGCTGACCGGCGACGCGGAGAACTTCTTCTCCGTCACGTCCGGCCGCCGGTACACGCACGTACGGCTGACGATCCATCCGGACGGCGGAGTCGCCCGGTTCCGGGTGCACGGCCTTCCGATCGCCGACCCGTCGCTGCTCGATCCGGACGCGCTCGACCTGGCGGCGCTGGAAAACGGCGCACGCGTCACCGGAGCCAGCGACATGTTCTACGGTTCGCCGGCCAACCTGATCGCGCCCGGTTTCGCCGCGGTGATGGGGGAGGGCTGGGAGACCGCCCGCCGCCGCGACGACGGGAACGACTGGGTGGTCGTGGAACTCGCGGCGGAGGGGGTGCCGAGGTTCGCCGAACTCGACACCACGCACTTCAAGGGCAACGCCCCCGGATGGGCGGCATTGAGCGGGAAGACCGAGGGCGACTGGACCGAAGTCCTGCCCCGCACGCGTCTTCAACCCGACACCCGTCACCGGTTCCGTATCGAGGACGCCAGGGCGCTCACCCACCTGCGGCTGGACATCTATCCCGACGGCGGCATGGCCCGCCTCCGGCTTTTCGGCGCGCTCACCCCCACCGGCCGTGAAACTCTCACACACCGGTTCCAGGATGCGGATTCTCTTTGACCGCTGTCATGAGCCATTTCATGACCGCCACGTTCTCCTGCTTGTCCTGGACGGTCCCGTTGATCTTGTCCACGAGCGAGTTGTATCTGGTGAACAACTCGGCGAACCGGGTCACATGCCGCGGGGGGCGGGCGCCGTCCATGTCGGTGTAGTCGACGGCGGCCATCCGTCGCCGGAGTTCGACGGCGTCCTGGCCCGCCGTCTCGGCCAGCGACGCCACGAAGCGGGCGGCGATGTCCTGCGCCTGGGGAGAGTCGGGAGTCAGTCGGGCCTGGTAGGCCTCGCGGGCTTCCTGCACGATCGCCTCTCGTTGTTTGCTCCGCTCCACTTCGACCGGACCGGCCGGGTTGGCCGCCAGCTTGGCGGAGAAGGTCACGTGGAAGAAATCGCGGACCTCTCGGCGGAAGTCGTCGTCCCGCACCAGATCGGCCAGTTCGATCCAGGCTTCGAGTTGTTCGGTGCTGGGGTCCTCCGGCAGGTTCGGGCGTCTTTCGCGTAAACGCTCGACGAGGACGGGCCGTACCTCGAGGCCGTCGACGATTTCGTTCCAGAACTCGTCCAGGAGGCGTTCGCGATCGTCGTCGGACATGGAGACCAGTTTGTGCATGAGGCTCACCTGCTCGGTCGTGCTGTGCTGTTTGAGGATGGTCCGCAGGACGGCTCGCCGGGCGTGGAGACGGCGTGTTTGGCGCTCGACGAGCGTGAGGTGGGTGGCGGCGAGATCGGCGAGCGTCGTCTCGTCGGCCAGCAACCGCCGGATCTCGTCCAAGCTCGCGTCCAGCTCGCGGAGGGTGCGGACCAGTTCCAGCCGGGCGATGGCCTGGATGTCGTAGAGCCGGTAACCGGCCTGGGTGTGGCCGGTGGGACTGATGATCCCGGCGTCCGAGTAGAACCTGATGGCGCTGACGCTCAGGCCGGTGCGGCGGGCCACGTCGCCGATGGGATAGAGATCGTTGTCGTCCACGGCAGCGACTATGGGGTCTCAAGCGGGTCGAGAGTCAACCCCGCTGGCGGGCTTGCGCAGGGAGTTGGCCGCATTGCTCGGCGTTGACGTCGATGTCGTGCCGGCCGCCACGCTGAAGATCGGTGAAGCCGTGAAAGCCATTGATCCCGCGTCGCTCGCCCATGAACCAGGCATCCCCTGGATCGACGTCGCCGGTCCAGGGGATAGGTGCCGACCCGTGCGCCGCCGCTCTGGCGCCGGCGTGCTACCTGCTCGCGGCCATCGCGCTACTGAGCGCCGCCTGAACGGCCCTCCCGCGCTCCGAGTGACCATGTCTCGCCCGGTTCCAGCAGGTGGAGGCGGTCGGTCAGACCGGCGTTGGCGAACGCCTTGCGCACGCGGTCGGGGCCCTCGCTGAAGTGTTTCCACCCGCGCGTGTGCAACGGGACCACGTGCCGCGCGCCGAGAATCCTGGTCGCCCCGGCGGCTTCCTCACTGGTCAGCGTCAGCGACGCACCATCGAACAGGGAGGTTCGCGCCGCGCCCGCGAACAGCACGGCGACGTCCACCGTCCGCACCCGGCGCGAGATCTGCTGCACCACCTCCAGCGAGGCGTTGTCCCCGCTCACGTAGACCGTCGGCAGGTTCGGGCCACCCAGCACGAACCCGGTGACCTCGCCGGTGGTCCGCTCGGCCCCGGGCGGACCGTGCAGCGCCGGCACCGAGGTGACCTCCAGGGAGCCGAGCCGCAGGGTCGCCCACGGGGGTAGTCCTTGCGCGGTGCCGCCGAGCCGCCTGGCGCCGCTGATCGTGGTGAGCGTCAACAAGGTCTGCCCGACGAACGCGCGCCCCGCCGGGTCGAGGTTGTCCGCGTGCTGGTCGTGCGAAAGCAGGACGGCATCGACCGTTCCGATGTCCGGGGCGGTCAGCGCCGGGTCTTCGGTCTTGGTCAGGGGACGTCCAGGGGCGGACTCGAACGTGCCCGCCGGGCTGAACGTCGGATCGGTGAGCAGCCGCTTGCCCGCGATCTCCAGCAGAGCGGTCGGCCCGCCGACGAACGTGATTCGCAGGACTTCGGTCATGTCAGCCGCAACCTCCCGGGGAGTGCCTTCTTCCGCCGTGCGCTGTCGCGGGGCGATCGTTCGCACCGGTGCCGCACCGGTGCGGTGGCTGTGTTCGTGTTCGTCCACAGTTGTCCCACAGCGCCGACCGTACCTAGTGACACCGTGATGGGGCCACGTCGTCTCGTCTGGCAGTACGAGTAGCCGAACCAACACCTGCTGTGGCAGGAAAGGTGCGCGGCGACGCCGGCGTTCCCCGGAGGCCGCCGCCATCTTTCGGTTGCCCCGCTTGGCCGATCAGCAGACGGTCGTCATGTTTTCGGCCGGTAGACCGAGATCCGGCACGACATCGTCACCGCGAGCGGTTCACGGACCTCGCCGAGACGCTCCAGCCGGCGTGGGTGGTGGGCGCTCGGCCCCATCATCACCGCGCGCCGCACGTCACCGGGAGAAAGCACGAGCCGTGCCCCGTGCTCCTGGCTGCCGACCCGTTCGAAATGCTCGGCGAGCCGCTCCTCCAGGCGCTCTTCCTTGCGCCGGTCCACTTCGAGCAGGTCCACCACCGACGCGAGTTCGCGCAGATGGTCCGGACGCGGTGAGACGACGATCAGCACCCCGCCGGGCCGGAGCACCCGGCGGAATTCCGGTCCGTTGCGGGGCGCGAAGACGTTCAGCACCACCGAAGCCGAGCCCGAGGCGACGGGCCACGGTTCCCACAGGTTCCACACCACCGCGCCCAGCCGTTCGTGCGCCCGCGCGGCGCGGCGGAGCGCCATGGCCGACACGTCCAGCGCCAGCCCGCTCGCGGCAGGCAGCCTGCCGAGGACACGGGCGAGGTAGTAGCCGGTACCCGCTCCGGCGTCCACGACCAATCCCGCTCCGGCGGTCGCGGCCTGGTCCGCGACGGCATCGGCCAGGCCGCCGTAATGCCCGCCGTCGAGGAACTCCACGCGCGCGGCGACCATTTCCGCCGTGTCCGCGGTCCCGGAGGGCACCTTCGCGTGCAGGAGATTGACATAGCCTTGTTTGGCGAGGTCGAAGGAGTGCCCACGCTCGCAGCGCAGCGTCCGGTCGTTCAGTCCGACGCACGCGGTGCACACCGAGCAACGGAGCGCACGGACCACCGCGTCAGGGAACGACATGCGTCCATCTCACCAGACCCGCGAGGCTGAGAAGCCTTCGCGGTCCGCGGCCGTTGACCGGTCGAGGTCATCTTCCGGCCTTCACGACGGAGTCCGTGATGACATGGCCGTCGGGCGACAACGGCCACAGCACGATCGGACAGTGTTCGGGACCGTTGGTGATCAGCACGCTGCCGCGGTCCGTCCGGGCCACGGCCACCCTGCACACCAAACCGATCCTCAACGGCTCACCCACCGGCTCACCCGTGACGGCGTTCCATCGCAGCACCGTCCCGTCGCCGTCCATGCCACCGCTGACGATCACATCGTCACCGTTGTCGAGGCGGGCAACGGCCAGCGACTGGGACGTGTGCGCGGGTAGGGGATCGCCCACGGGCTGCCCGGTCACGGCGTCCCAGCGGCGCACCTTGTGGTCGTAGGAGCCACTGACGATCAGCACACGACCATCGGGGACGGTGACCGTGGCCAGCGCGCTCACCGAGCGGGTGTGACCGGTCAACGGTTCTCCGACGGGTTGGCCGGTGACGGCGTCCCAGCGGCGCACCGTGCGGTCGTAGGAACCGCTGATGATCAGCACGCGACCATCGGCGAGGCGGACCGTGGCCACCGATCTCACCCTGTCCTCGTGGCCGGTGAGCGGTGCACCGAGGGGCTCGCCGGTGACCGCGTCCCACCGGTGTACCAGGCCGTCCTCGCTGCCACCGACGAGCAGCGTTTTCCCGTCACGCAGGCCGATCGCGCTCACCGAGGCCACCACATGTCCGGTGAGCGGCGTACCCACAGGCTGTCCGGTAGTCAGATCCCAGCGGCGCACGGTTCCCTCGTAGTCATTACCGATGATCAGCCTGCGGCCGTCATCCGACCGGACCACACTCGCCTGCCAGTTGTGCGGCCAGAGGAGCGGCTTACCCACCGAACGACCAGTCGTGATGTCCCACTGGCGCACGGTGCGGTCGCTGGACCCGCTGACGAGGACGGGGCGCCCATCGTCGCCGGTGGTCACTGCCACCACGTTGACCAAGCCGTTGTGACCGGGGTAGGGGGCGCCCACGGGTTTGCCGGTGCCCGCCTCCCAGCGGCCGAGCGTGTGGTCGTCGGAGCCACTGACGATCAGTGCCCGGCCATCGTCCAGGGTCACCGCCGCCAGCGACCGCACCGGTCCGGAATGGCCGGTCATCGCGGAGCCCACGGGCTCGCCGGTGTCCGCGTCCCAGCGGCGCACTGTGTGGTCGTCGGAGCCACTGACGATCAGCGTCCGGCCATCGGCCAAGGCCGCCGTCACCGATCGCACCGGTCCGGAATGGCCGGTCATCGGGGCGCCCACGGGCTCGCCGGTGTCCGCGTCCCAGCGGCGCACCGTGCCGTCCTGGCCACCGCCGGCGATCAGGACACGGCCGTCAGGCAGGGCGACCACTGTCACCGACCACACGGCACCGGCGATGCCGGTCAGTTCGTCGCCCACCGGTTCACCGGTCTCCGCGTCCCAACGGCATACGGCACCGTCGTTGAAGCCGCCCACGATCAACGGGCGCCCGTCCACCACCGCCGTCGTCACCGAACGCACCCAGCCGATACTGCCCACCAATCCTTTCGGCGTTTGTCCCAGCGGGCTTCCCACGGGCCGGCCGGTCTCCCCGTCCCAGCGGCGCACAGTGGCGAGGTCGGAGCCGCTGACGATCAGCGTGCGGCCGTCGTCAAGCGTGATCGAGGCCACCGAGCGTACGCGGCCGAGGCGATCGGCAGCGCATCGCAGTGATCGGCCGGTGGCCGCGTCCCACCGGAGCAGTCCACCGCTTTCAGTGCCGCTGACCAGCAGCACACGTCCGTCCGCCAGACGGGCCGTGGTCACCGACATCGCCTTGTCGCGGACCGTCAGCGCCTTGCCGCGCATGGCACACGCTTCGCCATCGAAGGTGAGTGCGTCGTCCTTGATCACCAGCGCATCGTCAGCCGGGCCGCCGGTGGCCGCGTCCCAGCGGCGCAGCGTGCCGTCTTCGGAGGCACTGATGATCAGCGTGCGTCCGTCGTTTCGGCGGAACGCGGTCACGGCGGTGATCGGTTTCGCATGCGGCGAGCGGATCCGGCACGGCACCAACCGATCGGCCTCGGCAGCGGGTGCGGGGCCACCTATGGTCGACATCGTTCTCCAGTCTTTGATCCATGCAGATCGGTCTTGTCGTCCTCGCGGCCGCGATTTCCGCGGGGTGCGGGGAATCTTGCCCGCCCGGGAAGGTATGACAAGATAGCCGACCATGGATGATCTTCAAAGCCATCGACTGGAAGCTCTCGGGAAAGGAATTCCCGAACCTGTCGTCGAGTGGTGGCTGGGGCTTGCCCGGCCCCAACTCGTATTCCATCGAATGGACGACAAAAAACTGGCATCCGGCGTAGCGACCGCTGGGCGATTCGGTGGGTATCCGTCGGTTCCCGCCGACTTCGAATGGACCGTGAAACCTTTCAACCACGAATTCGTGGCGTCGATCGACTGCGCCGCCCTGCCGTCGGACCTGCCGGGTCTGCCGCTGCCCGCGGAGGGCAGTCTGCTCTTCTTCGGGAGCAAGCAGGAGGAGTACACCGACCCCATGGACGCGCGTCAAGGCCGGGTGCTTTACGTCCCCGCGGGCACGCCGACCGAGGAACGGCCGCCGCCCACGGACCCGGACTGGGAAGATCACTACTCCGAGCCCTTTCCGATGTACTACACCCGGCACTGGGCTTTTCCTGATTCATCGGACGCCGTGATCATGTGTAACGACGAGTACTACCAAACCTACGACCAGTACGACCTGGAGTCGGTGTCGTTCGCGGACGAAGGAGATTTCGCGCTGGGCGGGTACTGCGAGCCGGTCCAGAACGAGGTGTCCGACGTACTCACGTCGACAAAGCACCTGGGACGGACCGACTGGCGTCTGCTGGCCGAATGGCATGCGAAACTGCCGCCGAACGAGGACCTCGGGCTGTCGTACTGGGCTGTTCCGCAGGCGGATCTGGAAGCAGGCCGGTTCGATCGAGTGGGGATGTGCCGGGAAATCTGGCACCTCTAGCCCACCCGTTAACCCACTCGTTCCGCTCCGCGCGACAGCCACACTCAGCGTCTCCCACCACCACCTTCGACGGCCGCGCTCCGCGTGACGGCCGCCGACCACCGTGCCCCGTCTCCCCGGGGCCGGTGCCGGGGCGTCACAGCCTCGGCAACTCGCGCCGATGACGCAGAGTATCTGACTACGACGTTTCGTAGACCGACGTTATCGGCCAGGTAACGAGAAACGCGGTCGTAACAAAAGCCGGCCCACAGTTCACGTCGGTGAAACCTACGACGCCGTCCGGTGAAACAACGTAAACCAAAACTCCCCGGCAATATCCGTATCCGGGAGGACGATGTGCTGAACGCAGGAGACACCGCATGGGTGTTGGCCAGCGCCGCGCTGGTCATGCTCATGACACCAGGGTTGGCGTTCTTCTATGGCGGCATGGTCCGCGCGAAGAGCGTCCTGAACATGCTCATGATGAACTTCATCTGTCTGGCGATCGTATCCGTGCTGTGGGTTCTCTACGGGTTCGGCGAGTCATTCAGCAGTGACGCGTTCGGCGGCCTGATCGGGAACTTCGGCAACGCCGGCTTCGCCAACACCTGGGGCCACCTCGCGGGGCTCGCCACGGCGGCGACCGACACCGCGCCGGCGGTCCCGTGGCCCGGGTCCGACGCCATCCCCGTGCTGGTCTTCGCGATGTTCCAGCTGATGTTCGCGGTCATCACGCCCGCGCTGATCTCCGGTTCCATCGCCGACCGCGCGAAGTTCTGGGGCTGGGCTCTCTTCGTCGTCATCTGGGTGACGATCGTGTACTTCCCGGTCGCGCACTGGGTTTTCTCGTTCGACGGTTACATGGGCGCCGACGCGGTCGGCGGCTGGATCGCGAACAAGCTCAAGGCCTTCGACTTCGCCGGTGGTACCGCGGTCCACATCAACGCCGGTGCGGCGGGGCTCGCGCTGGCGATCGTGCTCGGCAAGCGCAAGGGCTGGCCGAAGGACACCGGGCGTCCGCACAACGTGCCCTTCGTCCTGCTGGGTGCCGCGCTCCTGTGGTTCGGCTGGTACGGCTTCAACGCCGGTTCCGCGCTGAGCGCCGGCGACCTTGCCGGTGTCGCGTTCACCAACACCACCGTCGCCACCGCCTCCGCGGTGCTGGGCTGGCTGCTGGTCGAACAGCTCAAGTTCGGCAAGCCGACCACGCTCGGCGCGGCGTCCGGCGCGGTGGCCGGCCTGGTCGCCATCACTCCGGCGTGTGGTTTCGTCACCCCGCTCGGTTCGATCGTGATCGGCGTGATCGCCGGCGCCCTGTGCGCCCTCGCGATCAGCCTCAAGTACCGGTTCGGTTTCGACGACTCGCTCGACGTGGTCGGCGTTCACCTGGTCGGCGGTCTCGTCGGCACCCTGCTGATCGGCTTCTTCGCCACCAACGGGGTGAACTCGGCCGGCGGCAACGGGTTGTTCTACGGCGGCGGGTGGAGCCAGCTGGGCAAGCAGGCGACGGCGGCGTTCGCCGTGATGGGCTACTCGTTCGTGCTCAGCCTGATCATCGGCTACGTCATCAAGCTGGCCGGCGGGTTCCGCGTCAGCACCGAGGACGAGGTCAGCGGCATCGACGAGGCGCAGCACGCGGAAAGCGCGTATGACTTCGGAGGGACTGCCATCGGTCACGGCGCGTCGACGCCGCCACCCGCTCCGGTGTCGTCGAAGGACGGCGCGGCCCTGGAAGGAAGCAAGGCATGAAGCTGATCACGGCGATCGTCAAGCCGTTCACCCTCGACGACATCAGGGCGGCGCTCGAGCAGCTCGGCGCGCTGGGCATGACGGTCAGCGAAGTGCAGGGCTACGGCAGGCAGAAGGGCCACACCGAGGTCTATCGCGGCGCCGAATACGCGGTCGACTTCGTGGCCAAGCTCCGCGTCGAGGTCGTCACCGACGACACCAACGTGGAGAAGGTCATCGAGGCGATCGTCAACGCCGCGCACACCGGCAAGATCGGTGACGGCAAGGTGTGGGTGACGCCGGTGGAAACCGTGGTCCGGGTCAGGACCGGCGAACGCGGCACGGACGCGCTGTAGATCCTGGCCGTTACCGCGAAGAACTCTCCGGAAACCCGTCTTCCCCTTCCCCGGAGGGGAAGACGGGTCCGGCCGTAGACAAGCGAGGAAGTGAATGGCCCGACACAATCCGCCGACGCGGTCACACTCATCGATCGACACGGCACGCTAGGCCCGGCGATGGTTCTCGGGGGGGAACTCGCCAAGGCGGCGAATCGGCTCCTGGAAGGCCGGCACGGAAGGCTCGGTGCGGCCGCGCTCCGTGCCGCGCTCGTCGACCTGTACGAGTTCTGGCTGAGCAAGGCCGCCGCGGCGGCCGGCGTGGACAGCGCCGACCCCGGGGTCGCGCTGGTCGCGGTCGGTGGTCTCGGCCGCCGCGAGCTGACCCCGTTCTCCGATCTCGACCTGGTCCTGGTGCACAACCAGAACCCCAAGGTCGCCGAAATCGCGGACGCGCTGTGGTATCCGTTGTGGGACGCCCGGATCGGTCTCGATCACAGCGTCCGCACTCCCGGTGAGGCGCTGCAGGTGGCGACGGAGGATCTCCGCACCGCGATGGGTCTGCTCGACGCCCGTCATCTGGCCGGTGACGCGGAGCTCACCGACAGGCTGGCCGTCGCCGCGCGCGACCAGTGGCGCCGCACGGCCCGTAAGCGCCTGCCGGAGCTGCTCGACTCGGCCCGTAAACGCTGGCAGCGCAGCGGGGAGATCGCCCAGTCCGCCGAGCCCGACCTGAAATACGGCCGAGGTGGTCTCCGCGATCTCGGCATCCTCGACGCCCTCGCGGTGGCGCAACTGATCGACCGGCCGGGCGGGGAACTGCTCGAGGCCAAGGAACTCCTGCTGGACGTGCGGACGGAGTTGCGCCGCGAGCTCCGGCGCGACCGGGACGTGCTCACCGCGCCGGAGGCCGACCTGGTCGCCGCCGAACTCGGCTTCGGCGACCGGTTCATCTTGGCGCGCAAGCTTTCCGGTGCCGGCCGCGCGGTCGGTTACGCCGTCGACGTCGCCCTCCGGTCCACTGTGGACCCGCCGAGGGGACGGTTCGGTCGCCGTCCCGAGCGGACCCCGCTGGACGAAGGGGTGGTGCTGCACGGCAACGAGGTCGCGCTCGCCAGGGACGCGGTGCCCGCCAAGGACCCGGCGCTGCTGCTGCGGGTCGCGGCGGCGTCCGCGCGCACCGGAACCCCCATCGCCCACGGGACCCTGCGTGCCTTGGCCGACTCCGCGCCGGAACTCCGCACCCCGTGGCCCGCCGACGCCAGGGACGCGCTCACCGAGTTGCTGGGCGCCGGGGAGGGACTGATCGACGCGGTCGAGGCGCTGGACCGGACCGGGTTGTGGGCACGGCTGTTCCCGGAATGGGGCGCGGTCCGCGATCTGCCGCCGCGTTCGCCGGTGCACGCCTGGACCGTCGACCGGCATTTGGTCCAGACCTGTGTCGAGGCCGCGAAACTGACCACCACCGTCTCGCGTCCGGATCTGCTGCTGCTGGCCGCGCTGCTCCACGACATCGGCAAGGGCCGCGAGGCCGACCACTCGGAACTGGGCGCGGCGATCTCCGAGCAGGTGGTGCGCCGGATCGGGCTGCCCGCCGCCGACACCGCCCTCGTGTCCGCGGCGGTGCGCCACCATCTTTTGCTGGCGCACACGGCGACCCGCCGAGACATCGAAGAACCCGCGACCGTCAACCGCATCGCCAAGACGGTCGACAACGACGTGGTGCTGCTGGAGGTCCTGCAGGCGCTCACCCAGGCGGATTCCCTCGCCACCGGGCCGGGAATGTGGTCGGAGTGGAAGGCCGGGCTCGTGGCGAACCTGGTCGCGCGGTGCGGTCAGGTGATGCAGGGCAAGGGGTTGAGCGCGCCCGCGCCGCTCGACGAGCGTCAGCGCGATCTGATCGAGACCGCGGTGCGCTCCGGTCACGGCGAGGTTCTGATCTCCTCGCAGGGCAAGATGGCGACCGTCGTGCTGGCCGTGCCCGCGGGCACGGAACTGCTCGCCCCAGGGGCCGGTGTGCTCGCCTTGCACTCGCTGGAGGTACACACCGCCACCTTGCGCGGGCACGGCAACGGCAGGGCCGCCATCTTCACCGCCTCGCCGAAGTTCGGTTCCCTGCCCGACAGCACGCTTCTCCGCGAACAGTTCGCCCGCGCGGTCGCCGGTGGGCTCCCCCTGGAGCAGAAACTGGCGGCCAAGGAGCGTGACTACCGGGCGCCGGAGCGGGTCGTGGCCAAACCGAAGGTGCTGTGGTTCGACGACGAGACCGGCGGGCCGAACACGGTGGTGCTGGAGTTGCGGGCCGCCGACCGGATCGGCCTGCTCTACCGGGTCGCGGGCGCGCTGCGCGCGGCGAGCGCCGAGGTGCGGTGGGCCAAGGTCGCCACGCTCGGGGGCGCCGTGGTCGACTCCTTCGCCGTGTCCCCGCGCGGTGGGCGAGTCGATCTGGCGTGGCGTCGCCGCGTCGAGGACGCGGTGATCGCCGCCGCGTCCTGAGTCCCGCTGGACTCTTCGCGCGTGTCGCGTTCGCGTGATCAGGACGCGATGGCAGGATGTCCGCCATGCCGGAGCCCGAGCCGCTCGTCCTGCCGGTCACGGTCGCCGCGTCCCACCTGCGGGCGTGCGCCGCCGAACTCGAGAATGCCGAGGTCGCCGGCCTCGGCGACCTTACCCGGGTGATCCATGACGTGGTGGCCGCGCAGCGCCACCTGTCCGGCGCGCTCTCCGGGCTGGCTGACCGCGTAGCCGAAGGCGGCGACCGCGCACTGGCCGCCGTGCCGTCGCCGGAGCTCATCGCGTTGACCGAAATACTCCATGCGGCGGCAAGCGCTTTCGGCTATTCGGCGGACGCTCTGACCGAAAGTGAACCGTTGGCCCGTTTCGCCGCTGAATCCGCGGGCACGGATACCCGTTTGTAGCTATTAGGCTCCGAGTGTGCTGGTTAGGCTTTTCCAATGCGCACAGTGTGGAAGGGCACCATCGGTCTCGGCGCTTCGGCCATTCCCGTGAAGGCCTACAGCGCAACCGAGGACCACGGCACCCCGCTGCACCAACTGCACTCCACCGACGGCGGACGAGTGCGGCAGAAGCGGGTCTGCGAGCTGGACGGCGCCGAGATCCCACCCGGTGAAATGGGTAAGGGCTATACGCTGCCCGGCGGCGACGTGGTCGTCCTGACCGACGACGAACTCGCCGCGCTTCCGCTGCCGACCGCGCAGTCGATGGAGGTACTCGGTTTCGCGCCGCCCGGTCAGATCGACCCGGTCTACTTCATCAAGAGCTACTACCTCGAGCCGGAGGTGTCCGCGACCAAGCCCTATGTCCTGCTGGCCGAAGCGCTCCAGCAGGCGGGCCGGGTCGCGATCGTGAAGGTGACGATCCGGCAGCGGGAGATGCTCGGGGCCCTGCGCGTCCGCGACCAGGTGATCATGCTCGACACCCTGCACTGGCCGACCGAAATCAGGCGTCCGGATTTCCCGTTCCTGCACGAGGACGTCGACATCCGTCTCACCCACCTGCGGGCGGCGGCGAACCTGATCGAGAACCTGTCGAATGATTTCGAGCCGGCGACCTACTCCGACAGCTATTCGGCCGCGCTGGCGGCGTTGATCGAGGCCAAGGTCGAGGGCCGCGAGGTGTTGCGGCCGACCGCGGCGATCCAGGACGAGGGCGTCGAGAAGTTGCTCGAAGCGCTGCAGAGCGGCGCGCAGGAGCGCACCGACACCGACGCCGAGAGAGCGGTGGAGAAGGCGAAGGATGCCGCGGACAAGGCAGCCTCGTCCCGGTCGTCGGCGCGCAAGGCGGCAGCGAAATCACGCTCGGCCCCGAAGTCCCGTCGTTGACTCCTGATCCGGCGTTCGTCCTCCGTCCATTCGGCGTATGCCAGGCGGTGGTCTGCGAGTAGATCTACCTACCGGTACTTGGGGACGTTCACGCTGCCGGACCGGGCTCGATTCGGGGAAGCTCTAGGACATCGCGTCAGGGGTTGCCCGAACGGCCGGGCGGCTCGCCGGGTGCTGGGGGTCCGGCGAGCCTCAGGGTCCGGTGCGTCCCGGTGTACCCGTGCGGGTGGCTCGGCGAGGGGGCGAGCCACCCGCACGGGTCTTTCCGTTGCTGGTGCAACTGGTGCGCGGACGCCTGGCCGAGCGGTCGGAGGCGGCTCGGGGAAGCGAGGGCGCGGACCCGGCTTGACGCATGCCGTTATCGGAATATGATTGCGGCCATGGCACGGGCAGCGACGACGTCGGACGTGTTCAACGCGATCGCCGAGCCGCAGCGGCGGGAGATCCTGGTGCTGTTGCGGACGGGTGAGCGGCCGGTGACCGATCTGGCCCGGGAACTCGGGATGAGCCAGCCGGGTGCGTCCAAGCATCTGCGGGTGCTGCGGGAGGTCGGGCTGGTTCGGGACCGCAAGGTCGGCAAGCAGCGCCTGTACGGCCTTGATGCCCGCGGGTTGCGGCCGGTCCACGAATGGGCCGGCGGTTTCGAACGGTTCTGGAACGAGAGCTTCGACCGGTTGGACGCCTACGTACAGGACCTGAAACAGACAAAGCAGGAGGAGTAGCTGATGAGCGCGACGGGACGAGGAGCGCCGGCGCGGTCCGCGACGGCCGATCGGGAGATCGTGATCTCCCGGGTCATCGACGCACCGCGAGAGGTGGTGTTCGAGGCCTTCACCGAGGTGCGGCACCTGTCGCGGTGGTGGGGGCCGGAGGGGTTCACCACGACCACGCGGTCGTTCGAGTTCAGCGTCGGCGGGGTGTGGGACTTCGTGATGCGCGGACCGGACGGGACGGACTACACCGAGTGGATCACCTGGACCGAGATCGAGCCGCCGGAGCGGATCGCCCTGCTGCACGGTGAGTCGAGCGCCGACCCGAACGCCTTCGATTCGGTCCTGACGTTCGAGCCCGACGGTGCGGCGACCCGGATCGAGATGCGCACGGTGTTCCCCACCAAGGAACTGCGCGACGAGGTGGTCGAGAAGTACCACGCGATCGAGGGCGGCCGGCAGACCCTGAACAACCTGGCTGCCTACGTCGCCGAGATCGTGGGGAAGGGCTGATGGCCGGGAAGGTGTTTTTCAGCGTATCGATGTCCCTGGATGGGTTCATCGCACCCGAGTCGCTCGGGGAATTGATGGGGCGGCAGTGGATGGAGTTGCAGCAGTGGATCTTTCCGCTGAGATTCTTCCGGGAAAATCTGAAGCTCGGTGAGGGCGGCGAGGAGGGCCGCGACAACGACATCGCGCGGGAGACGTTCGAGCGCACCGGCGCGAGCGTGATGGGCAAGCGCATGTTCGACGCGGGCGAGCAGGGGTGGCCGGAGGAGGCGCCGTTCCACACGCCGGTCTTCGTCGTGACGCACGAGAAGCGTGACCCCTGGGAGAGGCCGGGCGGGACCACCTTCCATTTCGTCAACGACGGCATCGAGTCCGCCCTCGACCAGGCTCGCGAGGCCGCCGGCGACCGGGACGTCCGCATCGCGGGCGGCGGCGCGACGATCCTGGAGTACGTCAACGCCGGTCTGATCGACGAGTTCTCGATCGCGCTCTCACCCGTGTTGTTCGGCTCCGGAATCCGCCTGTTCGAGGGCGTCGACGCGAGCCGCGTGGCCCTGGAGCAGATCCGGGTGGAGTCCTCACCGAGGGTGACCCATCTGACCTACGCCGTCCGGCAGCGGTAGGCGCACCGACAAGGTCACCAGTCGGCGACTCGCATCATCAGCTTCGCGGCCATACCGAGCAGTTCCCGCTCGGTTTCGGTGAGCGTCTCGGCCATCGCCTCGGCGAGCCAGCGCCGTTGCCGGTCACCGTAGGCACGGAGGGTTTCCAGTCCCCGCGCGGTGATCTCGATCAGTACCTGCCGCCCGTCGTCCGGGTCGGGCCTTCGGGTGACCAGTCCGTCGCGGTCCAGCGAGGCCAGTACGCGCGTGAGCGACTGCGGGTGCACGCGTTCGGAGTCGGCAAGCGCCTTCGGGGTCTGCGTGCCACCGCGGTAGAGCCGGCTCAGCACGGCGAGCACCAGCGGACTCGGGCCGCCGCGTTCCCGTTCCGCTCGCATCCGCAGGCTCACCCGGACGACACCCTCCCGCACCGTGCGGGCAAGCTCGGCCAGGTCTTGGTCAGGCGCCATAGGTCGAATGTAGCCGGGCGGCTACTTCCCTACGCTCGTGCCGCGCGCACAAGCGTGGCGTAGCGTCCGTCGAGCGCGAGAAGCTCCGCGTGGGTCCCGCGTTCCACGATCCGGCCATGGTCCAGTACCGCGATCTGGTCGGCCTTTTCCACAGTGGACAGCCGGTGCGCGATGGTGATGGTGGTCCGGTGCGCCGCCAGACGGTCCAATTCGGCCTGCACGGACCGCTCCGTCCGATTGTCCAGCGCGCTGGTGGCCTCGTCGAGGATGAGGATCGGCGGGTTGCGCAACAGGATTCGCGCGATCGCCATCCGCTGCTTCTCCCCACCGGAAAACCGGTAACCGCGCTGTCCCACGACGGTGTCGTAGCCGTCGGGAAGACCGGCCAGGGTTTCGTGGATGTGCGCGGCCCGTGCCGCCTGCTCGATCTCTTCGTCGGTCGCGCCGGGTTTGGCGAAGCGCAGGTTTTCCCGCACGGTCGCGTGAAACAGGTAGGTCTCCTGGGAAACCAGGCCCACCGCGCCGGCCAGCGACTCCAGTTTCACGTCCCGGACGTCGACCCCGTCGATCAGCACCTTCCCGTCCGTCGGCTCGTACAAGCGGGCCACCAGGTAGGCGAGCGTCGTCTTGCCCGACCCGGTTGAGCCGACGAGCGCGGTGGTCGTGCCGCCGGGGATCTCCAGGTCGATATCGCTCAGCGTCGGGGTTTCCTCGTACCGGAACGAGACGCCGGACAGACGCACGGTCCCTCGCTGTACTTCCAGTTGTTTCGCGTCGGCCGCGTCGACGATCGCCACCGGTAGGTCGAGGACTTCGAAGATCCGCGCGAACAGGGCGGTCGAAGCCGAAAAGTTCTGGCCCACCGTCTGCATCGCGGTCGCCGGTCCGACCAGGCGGTTCAACATGCTGGTGAACGCGACCACGGTGCCGATCGTGGTCGGGCTCGCCCCGCCGGCCAGTGCCAGGCCCGCCAGCCAGTAGACCAGCGCGGGCACACAGGTCAGGGCCATGCGCCGGGACGCCATCTGCCAGCGGCCGGCCAGCGCTGACTGCCGCTCCAGGCGGGAGATTTCGCGTGACTCGGCGGCGAACCGGTCACGGAGTTCGCGTTCGTTGCCCATCGTCTTGGTGAGCAGGACGCCCGCCACGGACAGGGATTCCTCGACCAGGGTGGTCAACCGGGCGAGCCGGGTCTGGCGGCCGCGGGCCAGCGCGCGCCGCTTGCCACCCAGACGCAGGGTGAACACCAGGAACACGGGGACCACGACGAGACCGAGAATCGCCAGCTGCCAGTCCAGGACGAACAGGACGGCGGCGATGGCCAGCGTGGTGATCCCGTTGCTCACCACCGAATTCACCGTCGTGTTGACGACGTTGTCCACTCCGCCGACGTCGTTGAAGACCCGGGAAAGTACCTCGCCGCTCCGGGTCTGGGTGAAAAAGCCCAGCGACATGCGCTGCAGGTGGCCGTACACCGACACCCGGAGGTCGTTCATCACCAACTGTCCGATGGTGTTGGCGACACTCGTCGTGGCCACGCCCATCGCCCCGCTCCCGACCGACGAGACGATCATGCCCAGCGCCAGCAGGCTGAGCAGGACGGTGTCCCGGTGCGGGAGCGCCGTGTCGATGATCTCGCGCAGGAACAGGGGAGCGAGCACACCCAGACCGGCCTGCGCCACCAGCAGCGTCAAGAGCCACGCGAGCCGGTACCGGTAGGGGCGGAACAGGGCGAAGATCCGGCGTGGTGGTACCCGCGGGTCGGTGTCGGTCTCCTGCTCACTGGTCAAGGTCATAAACCGGAGCTTACTAATCTGCCCCGTGCTGCATCGCGCTTGCTCGCGACAGCTCGCCGACATAGTAAAGATTCGTTTACTAGTTTCCCGGGTGAGTACCCTGGACCAGGCAACCCCGACCAGCTGGAGCGTGCAGCCCCGTGTTCGACACCCTCTCCGACCGGCTCACTTCGGCCCTGCAGAGCCTGCGGGGCAAGGGAAAGCTGACCGACGCCGACATCGACGCCACCGCGCGCGAGATCAGGATCGCGCTGCTGGAGGCCGACGTCGCGCTGCCCGTGGTGCGCGAGTTCATCGCGCAGATCAAGCAGCGCGCGAAGGGCGCCGAGGTCTCCGGGGCCCTCAACCCGGCACAACAGGTCATCAAGATCGTCAACGAGGAGCTCATCGGCATCCTCGGCGGCGAGACCCGCCGGCTCACCCTGGCCAAGAACCCGCCCACCGTGATCATGCTCGCCGGTCTCCAGGGCTCCGGTAAGACGACCCTGGCCGGCAAGCTGGCGATGTGGCTGAAGAAGCAGGGGCACGCGCCGCTGCTGGTGGCCTGTGACCTTCAACGGCCCAACGCGGTCACCCAGCTCCAGGTGGTCGGCGAGCGCGCGGGAGTGCCGACTTTCGCGCCGGAGCCCGGAAACGGCGTCGGTGATCCGGTCGATGTGGCCCGGCGCGGGATCGACGAGGCCAAGCACGCCCAGCACGACATCGTCATCGTCGACACCGCGGGCAGGCTGGGTGTCGACGAGGAGCTGATGCGCCAGGCGGCCGACATCCGTGACGCGGTGCGCCCGGACGAGACGCTCTTCGTCGTCGACGCGATGATCGGTCAGGACGCGGTCGCCACGGCGGAGGCGTTCCGGGACGGTGTCGGGTTCTCCGGCGTCGTGCTCACCAAGCTCGACGGCGACGCGCGAGGCGGTGCCGCGCTGTCGGTCCGGCAGGTGACCGGCCGTCCGATCCTGTTCGCGTCCAACGGTGAGAAGCTCGAAGACTTCGACACCTTCCACCCGGACCGCATGGCCAGCCGCATCCTCGGCATGGGTGACCTGCTCACCCTGATCGAGCAGGCCGAGCAGGCCTTCGACGCCGAGCAGGCGGAAAAGGCGGCGGCCAAGCTGGGCACCGGGCAGCTGACGCTGGAGGACTTCCTGCAGCAGATGCTCGCGATCCGCAAGATGGGCCCGATCGGCAACCTGCTCGGCATGCTGCCCGGCGCGGGCCAGATGAAGGACCAGCTCGCCCAGGTCGACGACACGCAACTCGACCGCCTCCAGGCGATCATCCGGGGCATGACCCCCGCCGAGCGGGACGACCCGAAGATCATCAACGGTTCCCGCAGGCAGCGCATCGCGCTCGGCTCGGGCGTCACCGTCCGCGAGGTCAACGACCTGGTGAACCGGTTCTTCGAGGCGCGCAAGATGATGCAGCAGATGGCGGGCCGGTTCGGGTTCGGTGGCGGCGGTGGGAGCAAGAGCCGCAAGGGCAAGAAGGGGAAGAAGGGCAAGGGGCGCGGTCCCACGCAACCCAAGGTGCGCGGCGGTTTCCCCGGTGGCATGCCGATGCTGCCCCCCGGGGCGGGCGGTCCCGACCTTTCCCAGCTCGGCGGCGGCCTGAACGACATTCCCGGTTTCGACCCGTCGAAGTTCAAGTTCCCCAAGGACAAGTAAGCCACCATGCGACTGCGTGGCACCGTCCTGCCGGAAGGCGAGAGCCGGGATCTGTGGATCTCCGACGGCCGGATCACCTTCCTGCCGCCCGCCGAAATCGAGGACACGGAAAGCCTTACCGCCGAAGGATTCCTGGTCCCCGGCCTGGTCGACGCGCACTGCCATCCCGGGATCGGCCCGGACGGTCCGGTCACCATCGGCGAGGCGGCCGCCCACGCGCTCGCCGACCGCGACGCGGGCACCCTGCTGATCCGGGACTGCGGTCAGCCGATCGACGCCCGGCCGTTGCAGGAGCGCCCGGATCTGCCCCGGATCATCCGGGCAGGCAGGCATCTGGCGCTGCCCAAGCGCTACATCCCCGGACTCGGCACCGAGTTGGAGCATCCGGACGAACTGCCGGCCGCGGTGGCGGAGCAGGCCGCCGACGGTGACGGCTGGGTGAAACTGGTCGGTGACTGGATCGACCGCGCCGCGGGCGATCTCCGTCCGTTGTGGCCGGACGACGTGCTGACCGAGGCGATCAAGGTCGCCCACGAAAGCGGCGCGCGCGTCACGGCGCACGTGTTCGGCGAGGAGGCGCTGCCCGGCTTGGTCAACGCCGGGATCGACTGCCTGGAACACGGCACGGGACTCGGTGACGATCTCCTCGGCGAACTGGCGCGCCGCGACATCGCGCTGGTGCCCACGCTGATCAACATCGAGAACTTCCCCGGCATCGCGGACAAGGCCGTCCGGTATCCGGTCTACGCCGCGCACATGCGGGCCCTGCATGCCGGTGTCGGCGCGATGATCGGCGCCGCGCTCGACGCCGGTGTCGCGATCTACGCGGGCACCGACGCGGGCGGGATGATCGAACACGGCCGCATCGTCGACGAAATCGAGGCCCTGCACCGGTGTGGCATGACCCGCGAACAGGCACTCGCCGCCGCTTCCTGGTCGGCACGCGCCTGGCTGGGCCATCCCGGCATCGTCGAAGGCGCCCCCGCCGACCTGCTCGTCTTCGACGCGGATCCGCGCGAGGACCTCGCCGTCCTCCGGGCGCCGCGTCATATCGTCCTGGGTGGCACCGTCATCCGTTGAGCGTGCAACTCCGAGCGCGATCACTCGATCGCGCACTGTTATCTCTTGTGCGGTAAGAAAGAAGGATGCGGTTTTGCCGGAGAACCGATGTCTCCCGGCACCCCCGCACCCCTGAAGACCACCACGACACGCGGGACACCGCCCGCCCCACCGGCGGTGGAAACGCGGAATCCGGGACACGGCGCCATCTCGGTGAGCGGCTCAACGGGACCAAACGGAGGAACGGTGTGACGTCAGCACAACCCGATGAGCCGGTCCCCGAGGTGAACCCGCTGGAACTGCCCGGCCTCGACGTCCGGCCGCCGCCACACCGCTGGGGTTTCGGCGCCTTCCTGGTGGCCGAGGCGGTACTGCTCGCCTCCGCCGCGTTCGTCAGCGCGTTGCTCGGCTCCCCGCCGCCCGGACAACCCACACCGGTCCGCGACGTGCTGATCGGCACCATGACGCCGACCGCGCTGGCGGCGCTGGCGGCGGTGCTGATCACCTGGTGGCGCGGTAACGGCCCGATCGTCGACCTGCGCCTGACCTGGCGCTGGGCGGACGTGAAGATCGGGCTGAAGCTCGGGGTGCTCGGCCTGGTGGTCACCACGTTCGGCACCTTCCTGTGGTCCGAGGTGGTCGGGCAGAACAAGGCCACCTCCGCCATCACCGCGCTGGTCGACAACCAGCCGATGTCGGTCACCGCCGCGGTGGTGATGTTCTGTTACCTCTGGCTGATCGGCCCGGTCTGCGAGGAGATCATCTACCGCGGTCTGCTGTGGAACGCGGTGGAAAGGCTGAGCTGGGGCCGGGACAACAAGGAGAAATGGGGAAGGGTCGCGGCGTTCCTGGTGTCCACCGCGGTTTTCGCGGCCGGGCACCTGGAGCCGTTGCGGACCACGCTGCTCCTGGTCGTCGCGGTGCCGATCGGGCTCGCGCGACTGATCACCGGACGGTTGCCCGCCAGCATCGTGGCGCACCAGATGAACAACTTCCTGCCGGCGCTGGCTCTCCTGCTCACTTCCCTCGGGGTGATGACCCTCTAACCGCCTGACGCGGCCGGTCTGGCACAATTGACGCTTGCCCGCTCCGGCCGGTCCCTCTCACCGTGCCGTGGCGACCCAGAACTTCGGGTAATCGCGTCCGTTTCCCCACTCGGATCGTGTCCCCGACACCACTGAGCACGACAGAGAAGTTGAGGAGTACCCACACCCGTGGCCGTCAAGATCAAGCTGCAGCGCCTCGGCAAGATCCGTGCGCCGTACTACCGCATCATCGTCGCTGACGCGCGCACCCGCCGGGATGGCCGGGCCATCGAGACGATCGGCAAGTACCACCCGAAGGAGGAGCCGAGCTTCATCGAGGTCGACTCCGAGCGGGCTCAGTACTGGCTGGGCGTCGGCGCGCAGCCGACCGAGCCGGTGCAGCGCATCCTGGAGATCACCGGTGACTGGCAGAAGTTCAAGGGGCTGCCCGGCACCGAGGGCACGCTGAAGGTGCGCGAGCCCAAGGCGTCGAAGCAGGACCTGTTCAACGCCGCGCTCGCCGCGGCCGGTGACGAGCCCGCGACCGAGGCGACCACGCCGAAGAAGAAGGCCGCCGCCAAGAAGGCCGAGTCCGACGAGGCGGGTAAGGAAGAAGCGTGATCGCGGTCGCACGCGGACTTGCGGAGGAACGAGCGTGAGCTTCCTGGCCGACTCTCTCGAACACCTGGTGCGCGGGATCGTCGACAACCCGGACGACGTCCGGGTCGAGCTGATCACCACCCGGCGCGGCCGCACGCTCGAGGTGCACGTCCACCCGGACGACCTCGGGAAGGTAATCGGCCGCGGCGGGCGGACCGCGACCGCGCTGCGCACCGTGATGGGCGGTATCGGTGGCCGGGGCGTCCGGGTGGACGTCGTCGACACCGACCGCTGACCGCATCGCCGTGGAGGTCGTGGTCGGTCGCGTCGCCAAGGCGCATGGTGTCCGCGGTGAACTGGCGGTGGAGCTCCGTACCGATTCGCCCGAAGAGCGTTTCCACGAGGGCGCGGCGCTGACCTGGCGCCGTCGGGACGGCAGTACCGGCCAGTTCACCGTCGCCGCCGTGCGCCCGCACGGCGGGCGCCTGCTGGTGACCTTCGATCAGGTGGCCACGCGCGAGGCCGCGGACGAGATGCGCGGAGCCCTGCTGCTGGCCGACACGGAGGATCTTCCGCCCATCCAGGACCCGGACGAGTTCTACGATCACCAGCTCGAAGGTCTGCACGCCGAGTTCACCGACGGCAAGCCGGCCGGGACGGTCCTGGAGGTCGTGCACTCGCCGGGTGGTGAACTGCTCTCGGTCGACCACGAGGGCCGGACGGTTCTGGTGCCGTTCGTCCGCGAGATCGTGCCGGTGGTGGACATCGCGGGCGGACGCGTGGTGCTGGACCCGCCGGAAGGACTGCTGGACGTCTGATGCGCATCGACGTCGTCACCATCTTTCCGGAGTACCTGGCCCCGCTCAGGGCCGCGCTGCTCGGCCGGGCGATCGAGCGTGGGCTGATCCAGGTGGACGTGCACGACCTGCGCGACTGGACGCACGACGTGCACCGCGCCGTCGACGACGCGCCCTACGGTGGTGGCCCGGGCATGGTGATGAAGCCGCAGGTGTGGGGCGACGCGCTGGATGCCGTCTGTGACGAGGGCACCCGCCTGATCGTCCCGACCCCGGCCGGCAGGCCGTTCACCCAGGCCATGGCCCGTGCCTACGCCGCCGAAGAGCACCTGGTGTTCGCCTGCGGGCGTTATGAGGGCATCGACCAGCGGGTGATCGAGGACGCCGCCCGCCGGATGCCGGTCGACGAGGTGTCCATCGGTGACTACGTGCTGGTCGGCGGCGAAGCCGCGGTACTGGTGATCGTCGAGGCCACCGTCCGGCTACTGCCGGGCGTGCTGGGCAATCCGGTCTCGGCGGAGCAGGATTCCTTCTCCGACGGGCTGCTGGAGGGCCCGAGCTACACCCGCCCGGAGGTGTGGCGCGATCTCGCCGTGCCCGAGGTGCTGCGGTCGGGCAACCATGCGCTCATCGACCGGTGGCGCCGTGACCAGGCGCTGGAACGGACTCTGCGGCGCCGGCCGGACCTGCTGGAGCGGTTGCCCGAAGACAGCCTCGACTCCCGCGACCGCGCCGTGCTCGACCGGGCGCGGGAAGAGGGGCGGCGGGCCGGGTGATCCGGCCCGGACCGCGTCTGCAATACTTGACCAGTTGGCGCGCGGCGACAACGGTGCGCGCCCGCCTTTGAGCCTCCGGACGATTGCCCTTCGAGCAGGTGGGCGCCCGGAATACCAGACATAGAAGGACGAGGACGACCACCGATGAACACCCTGGACGCCTTGGACGCTCAGTCGCTGCGTTCCGATATCCCGAACTTCCGCCCGGGTGACACACTGAAGGTGCACGTTCGCGTTATCGAAGGAAACCGCGAGCGGAACCAGATCTTCCAGGGTGTGGTGATCCGCCGCCAGGGCGGCGGAATCCGCGAGACCTTCACCGTCCGCAAGGTTTCCTTCGGTGTCGGCGTCGAGCGCACCTTCCCGGTGCACACGCCCAACATCGCCAAGATCGAGGTCTTCAAGCGCGGTGACGTGCGCCGGGCGAAGCTTTACTACCTGCGCGAGCTTCGCGGTAAGGCGGCGAAGATCAAGGAACGCCGCGAAGCCCCGACCGCATCCTGACCGGGCTCCCGGTAGCCTGGCATCGTGGTAAAACCCGTGCCCCGCAGCGCACCTGAGGACGAGCCGGAACGTGGTCGTCCGGACTGGAATACCAGAGCCGGAAGAAACGGAAAAAAGCGGCGGCACTACAAGCCGAAGAAACAGCGGTCCTTCTGGGTCGAACTTCCGATCCTGATAGTCGTCGCGCTGGTGCTCGCTTTCGTCTTCCAGCAATTCTTCGCACGGGTCTACACGATCCCGTCCGGGTCGATGGAGACCACGCTGCACGGCTGCACCGGCTGTTACGGCGACAAGGTGCTCGTCGACAAGATCACCTTCGACTTCACCGATCCGGGCCCGGGCGACGTGGTGGTGTTCAAGGGGCCCGAGACGTGGGTCGAAAACGACGCGCTCCCGCAGCAGTCCGGCAACGGCCTCGTGCGGTTCCTCCAGAGCGTCGGGTCCGTGTTCGGGCTGGCGCCGCCGGACGAACGTGACTTCGTCAAGCGGATCATCGCGGTCGGTGGTCAGACCGTGCAGTGCTGCGATCAGAACCGGGTCGTGGTCGACGGCAAGCCGCTGAACGAGCCCTACATCCACTGGGAAGACCCGTCCCGGCCGGAACAGGACACCTTCGACCCCGTCAAGGTGCCGCAGGGTGACGTCTGGGTGATGGGTGACAACCGCAACAACTCCTGTGACTCGCGTTGCCAGGGCGGCGGCGGCCTGCGCGGTGCCGTGCCGGTGGTCGACATCATCGGCAAGGCGAGGATCATCGTGCTGCCGCCGAGCAGGTGGGGCGGGGTCAGCGACACCAACCCGCAGTCGGCGAAGGTGGCCTCCGCGAGTGCCCAGAGCTGGGAGCAAGGCGTTCCGCTCGGTTTCGGCGCGGTCGCCGCGTGGCCGGCCCTGGCGCTCAGCCGCCGGCTCGGTGCCGGCGTCCGCGGGGCGGTCAAGCGAAAGCGATAGACGAGTGCGTAGCACTTCGGCACTCCGGCCACCCCGGGCGGTCATCCGGGGAGAGACGTCGTGGGGTCTGCAGTCCGCCCTCGACCGCCGTGGCCTCGGCCCGGTGGCCGGGGTCGACGAGGCAGGCCGCGGAGCCTGCGCCGGTCCTCTCGTGATTGCCGCCTGCGTGTTACGGCCCGGTGATGGTGCCCGGCTGGCCGAACTCGACGATTCGAAGCTGCTCACGCCTTTGGCGCGCGAACGGGTGTACGAGCGGATACTGGCCAGGGCACTGGACTACTCGATCATCGTGGTGCCTCCGGACGAGGTGGACGCGCTGGGGATTCACGTGACCAACATCGAGGGGATGCGGCGCGCCGTCGCGGCGCTCCGGGTCTGCCCCGGCTACGTGCTCACGGACGGGTTCCGTGTTCCCGGCCTGCCGGCCCCGAGCGTGCCCGTCATCAAGGGTGACCGGGCGGTGGCGTGCGTGGCCGCCGCCTCGGTGCTGGCCAAGGTGACCAGGGACCGCATCATGGCCGACCTGCACGACGAACACCCGGTGTACGGGTTCGACGTGCACAAGGGATACACCACCGCCGAGCACGGGGCGGCACTCGCCGAACACGGCCCGAGTGCGGTTCATCGGTGGTCCTACACCAACGTGGCGACCGCTGCGGCCGCCCACGGTCGCACGCCGCCACACCGGGTGACGCTGACCGTGGCGGCACTCGGCCGGACAAGCGCGCCGTTACGTGCCCTGGACGGCGCCTTGAGTCAGAATGAGGGTTCCGCCGTCGGATACGGGTCGAGCTCGCAGGGAGGGGCGCCGATTCCATGAGCGCAGAGGATCTCGAGAAGTACGAGACCGAGATGGAGCTGTCGCTGTACCGGGAGTACCGGGACATCGTCAGCCAGTTTTCGTACGTTGTGGAGACCGAGCGGCGGTTCTACCTGGCCAACGCGGTGGACGTGCAGGTCCGCGACGGTAGTGGCGAGGTGTACTTCGAGGTGCGGATGTCCGACGCCTGGGTGTGGGACATGTACCGTCCCGCCCGGTTCGTGAAGAACGTGCGCGTCATCACCTTCAAGGACGTCAACGTCGAGGAGCTGGAAAAACCCGACCTCCGCCTCCCCGAAGACGGCCCCTTCTCCACCTGACCCGCCCTTCTGAACGCGAGCAAGGGATGTTTACTACGGAACATCCGTAGTAAACATCCCTTGCTCTCTTTCCCTGGGGCTTATGGGTCGCGCCCTAGCAGGCAGCACCGACAGTTTTCCGCGACCACCGCCTGAAACGCCCTGTTTATCCACACCGCGTGGGTTGTCCACAGGTGGGCGAATTCGTCCTGGTTTCCCTCCTGCCGCACCTGGCAGCGTCGGAGCCGGACAACAATTCGACTCCCGTGGGGGTGGCAGTGGTGAGCAGTGTGGCGAAACTCGTGCGGCGCGTGCCGCCCGGACCGAACGCACCGCATCTCCGGTTGGGCCGGAAGGGCGAGGACCTCGCCGCCCGGCACCTGGCGAAGATCGGGTTCGTCATCCTGGCGAAGAACTGGCGATGTCGTGAAGGCGAGCTGGACATCGTCGCCACGGATGGTCAGACGCTCGTGGTCTGTGAGGTCAAGACCCGTTCGGGGACCAGGTTCGGCGAGCCGGCCGAGGCGGTCACGGCGGACAAGATGGCCCGCATCAGGCGGCTCACCGGTCAATGGTTGAGCACGCACCGGGTGGGCTGGTGCCGTATCCGCTTCGATGTGATCACGGTGTGCCTGGAGCGCGACGGTGAAGTCCGGCTGAAGCACATCGAAGGCGTGTTCTGATGCCGATCGGACGCGCCTGGTCGGTCGCGTTGCTGGGCATCGACGGCCGGTTGATCGAGATCGAGGCCGACATCGGCGGTGGCCTGCCCGCCGTCAAGCTTGTCGGTCTTCCCGACGCGGGGTTGCGCGAAGCCAAGGACAGGGTGCGCTCGGCGGTGCGTAACTCCGGCCGGCAGTGGCCAGGGGAGAAGGTGACGCTGGGCCTGTCTCCGGCGAACCTGCCGAAGCTCGGCTCCGGTTACGACCTGGCCATAGCGGTCGCCGTCCTGACGGCCGCCGGCAACGTGCCGTCGACTCGCCTTCTCGGCACGGTGCTCCTCGGTGAACTCGCTCTGGACGGCCGGGTGCGGGAGATCCGCGGTGTGCTGCCCGGGCTCCTCGCCGCGCGGAAGGCCGGGATGAAGCGCGCGATCGTCCCGGCCGCTTCGTTGTTCGAAGCGGCACTGGTCGACGGACTGGAGGTCCACGGTGCCGCCCGGCTCCGTGATGTCCTGGCCTGGCTGGAAGGCGAGGATGCGCTGGCCGCGCCCGAGCCGCCCGACGAGACCGTGCCCGCCGACGTTCCGGATCTTTGCGATGTTCTGGGCCAGCCGGAGGCCCGGTGGGCGCTCGAAGTCGCCGCCGCGGGTGGGCATCACCTGCTCCTGTCCGGGCCACCTGGGGTGGGGAAGACGATGCTTGCCAAGCGGTTGCCCGGACTGCTGCCCCGCCTGTCCGCGGAAGAGTCGTTGGAGGTCACCGCCGTGCACTCGGTGCACGGTTCGCTGTCCCGGAAAGCACCGCTGATCACGGTCCCTCCGTTCGTCGCGCCGCACCACTCGGTGTCGATGGCGGCTCTGGTCGGTGGCGGCAGCGGGGTGGCGGTGCCGGGCTTGATCACGCGGGCTCATCGAGGGGTGCTGCTGCTGGACGAGGCATGTGAGTTCGGTGCCGACCGGCTGGAATCCCTGCGGACTGCCCTGGAGGAAGGCGAAATCCGGCTCGCCAGAGCCAAGGGCTCGGTGTGCTACCCGGCGCGCTTCCAGTTGGTACTGGCGACGAATCCGTGTCCCTGCGCCCCACCTCGCGAGACCGATTGCACTTGCTCGCCGAATGCGCGCCGGCGCTACTTGAACAGGCTCTCCGGCCCGCTACTGGACCGTGTGGATCTCCGGGTGCGAATGCGGCCGATCACCGCCATGAGCAGTCGAGGGTTCGACAAACCGGAAACCACCGAGGTCGTCCGCGACCGTGTGCTCGCGGCCCGTACCCGGGCCGCCGAGCGGTGGGCCGCGCACGGGTGGCGGACCAACGCGGAGGTCCCGGGTCCCGTGCTACGGCGTGAGTTCGCGTTGCCGCCCAAGGTGACGGGCCTGCTCGACCGCGGTCTCGACCGGGGCTTGCTCACCGCACGCGGGGCGGATCGCTGTCTGAGAATCGCCTGGACGTTGGCTGACCTGGCCGAGGTGGCACGGCCGGAAGGTGATCACGTAGCCGCCGCACTCGACTTCCGCGATCGGTGGGCGGCATGACGGGGGCGCCGGCGAGGAGCACGGCGACCCGGGAGCGCCTAGCCCGGGCGTACCTGCTCCGGGTCGCCGAGCCGCCGGCCGCGGCACTGAGTGCTTTCGTCGGACGGCATGGACCTGTCGCGGCGGCCGCGGCGGTGCGGTCGGGTGACTGTCCGGAGCGCGTACGCGATGAAACGGAAGCACGGCGCGACTTCGACCGCGCGGAGGAAGATTTGGCTGCGGGGGAGCGGCTGGGTGCGCGGCTGGTCATCCCGGAGGACGACGAATGGCCCGCCTGGCCCCTGTTGTGCCTCGACCTGGCGACCTGCCGCGGTGTGCCGGGCGTGGCTCAGCCGATCGCCCTCTGGGCGCGGGGAGAACCTCGGTTGGACGAGAGCACCCAGGCCGCGGTCGCGGTCGTGGGTGCCCGCGCGGCGACCGGATACGGCGAGCACGTGGCCGGTGAAATCGCCTACGGCCTGGCCGGGCAGGAGTTCTCGGTGTTTTCCGGCGCCGCCTACGGGATCGACGGCGCCGCCCACCGGGGAGCGCTGGCGGCCGACGGGGTGACGGTGGCCCTTCTCGGATGTGGTCTCGACGCGGGCTATCCCGCGGGGCACGTGGTGCTCTTGAACAAGATCACCGAGAAGGGTGGGCTGGTGCTCAGCGAATATCCGCCGGGCACCGCACCGGCGAGGCACCGCTTCCTCGTCCGCAACCGCCTGATCGCCGCGCTCAGCCAGGGCACTCTCGTCGTGGAAGCCGGACGCCGCAGTGGGGCGCGGAACACCGCGACCACAGCGGGCGCCCTCGGCAAGGTCGTCATGGCGGTGCCCGGCCCGATCACGTCGGCCATGTCGACCGGTTGCCACGAACTGGTGAAGGAGAACCGGGCCACCTTGGTCACCTCCCTCGAGGACGTCGTCGAAAACGTCGGGAAGCTGGGTGTGCCGCTGCCCGAGAAGGCCAGGCCGCGGCGATCGACGGACCGGCTCGGCCCGGATGCCCTCCGCGTGCACGAGGCTCTCGACCGAAGGGAAGGCAAGTCCGCCGAGCGGGTCGCCGTGGAGTCGGGTGTGTCACTGGGTCGGGTACGCGGTCTCCTTCCCGAACTCGAGTTGGACGAATTCGTCGAGCGCTGCGAGAGCGGGTGGCGGCAGGCGGGTCGCCGGCGTGCCCGGCAGGAGGAAACCCGTGATCGCCGGAAAGAGGGGAGGTGAGGCGATATCTCCTTGCTCGCGTGGCGATGCTTGACCATCGGCACGGTTTCGCTCAGCGTGAAGACCATGTCACCGAACGATCGGGATCGCCGCGTGGATCTCCGGCAGGTGCGCGCGACGTTGCCGGGTGCCGCGGCCAGGCTCGTCGACGACTATGAGCGTCACCTTCGCTTGGAGCGAGGCCTGTCCAAGCACACGGTGCGCGCGTACGTCGGCGACGTGGTCTCGCTGCTGGGATTCCTTCACCGGATCGATGGGGTGAAGAACGAAGCCGCGACCACCACCGATGCGGTGACCGGTGGTGCGGACGCCGCGGACCAGGGGCGAGCACGACAGGGCGCGCGGGCGGATCCGCCTCGCACGGACGACGGCCGGGCACTGAGGGACCTGGATGTGGTCCGGCTCCGGGCTTGGCTGGCCGATCTCCGGGCGGCCGGAGCGAGCCGGACCACGCTGGCCCGGCGGGCCGCCGCGGCACGGACGTTCACGGCGTGGGCGCACAGAAGTGGTGCCCTGCAAGAAGATCCCGGAGCACGGCTGGTCGCGCCGAAGGCGCACCGTCCCCTGCCCGAGGTCCTGCGTGCGGACCAGGCGGGCGAGGTCATGCAAGCCCTGGCCTCGGGAGCCTCGGACGCGCCCGGAGAAGCGCCCACGGCGTTACGTGACCGCGCGGTCGTCGAACTGTTGTACGCGACCGGGGTCCGGGTCGCCGAGCTGTGCGGTTTGGACCTCGAGGACGTGGAATTCGCCCGCCGGGTGGTACGGGTCATCGGGAAGGGTGACAAGGAGCGGACCGTGCCGTTCGGAATACCAGCGGAACGGGCGTTGCGCGAATGGGTGGATGCCGGCAGGCCCGTCATCGCCGACCGGGCCCCGCAGGCCGACCACGACGCGCTGTTCCTCGGGATTCGTGGCCGCAGGCTCGACCCGCGGACGGTTCGCCGGATCGTGCACGAGGCAGTCGGTTCGGTGCCCGGAACCACCGATATGGGTCCCCACGGCCTGCGCCACACGGCCGCCACCCACCTCTTGGAGGGAGGGGCGGACCTTCGCAGCGTTCAGGAACTGCTCGGTCACGCTACGCTTGCCACGACACAGCTTTACACTCACGTGACAGTGGAGCGACTGAAGGCGATCCACGACCAGGCTCACCCGCGTGCCCGATGAGCGAGGGTGAGGCCAGGCAGGATGGCCCAAGCCGACCGATCATGTCCCAGCCCGGAGACCGAACTGAGCCCATCGCCGAGAGCGTCCCAAGCGTGACAGCCGACCTGAGCTTGACCGACACCGCCCGTTCGGACGGCTCCCCGAACGGTGACCGCGGTGTACCCGCGAGTGCCGGCCGGTCCGGGGCCGACGCGCCGAACGATGTGGAGGCCGGCATTCAGGCGTTGTGGCGGGAGTTCCGCTCCCGTCCCAGCCGGCGATTGCGAGAGCGGTTGGTGCTGCACTACGCCCCGCTCGTCAAGTACGTCGCCGGCCGGGTTGGCACCGGGCTGCCCACCCACGTCGACGTGGGTGACCTGGTGCAGTCCGGGATCTTCGGGCTGCTCGACGCCATCGAGAAGTTCGA
Source organism: Amycolatopsis pigmentata (assembly GCF_042684065.1). NCBI lineage: Bacteria > Bacillati > Actinomycetota > Actinomycetes > Pseudonocardiales > Pseudonocardiaceae > Amycolatopsis > Amycolatopsis pigmentata. The sequence goes on from NZ_JBHUKR010000021.1 coordinate 569,579, forward strand.
ACCCGAACGCGGCCTGCGTTTCGAGACCTACGCGATGCAGCGCATTCGCGGCGCGATCCTCGACGACCTCAGGTCGCAGGACTGGGTGCCACGGGTCGTGCGCAGCCGCGCCCGCGAGGCCGAGCGCGCCATGGAAAGACTCGGCGCACGGTTGCACCGCACCCCGACGGACGTCGAAGTGGCGAACGAGCTCGGCATCACGCTCGCCGAATTGCGCGACCTCTATCGCCAGCTCCGGCTCACCAGCGTCGCCGCGCTCGAAGATCTGATCGCGGCCGGCAAGGACAGCGGCTCCCTGGTCGACACGCTGCCGGACGATGGCGCCGTCGACCCGGTCGCCGTCCTCGTCGACCGGGACAACCGCAGGCAACTGGCCGAGGCCATCGCCCAGCTCACCGAGCGTGACCGCATCGTGGTCAGTCTCTACTATTTCGAAAGCTTGACCCTGGCCGAGATCGGCAAGGTACTGGGCGTCACCGAGTCCCGCGTCAGCCAGCTGCACACCCGCGCCGTGCTCCGGCTGCGCGCCCGTCTCACCGAACAAGCCGGGGTCTAGGTTCGCAAAAGCCGCACGATCGGATTCTCGGAGACGCGCCACCCCGGGCGCAGGCCGGCGCCGGAATCCCTTCGCACCGCGTGCGGGTTCAGGTGCCCTCCCAGGGTTTGAGGCGGATCACCGACACCATGCGGATGAGGGCGAGCGGATTCAGGTATTCCTCGCCGCGGCGCACACCCCAGTGCAGGCATACCGCCACGGGGCAACCCGGATGCCCGGCGTTCGCCAGGCCGATCGGCTGGCCGCCGTACACCTGCGTGCCCGTGGTGACCGTCGGGGTGACCGCTTCGTAAGTCGTGTGGAGGTCGCCGTCGTGGTCGATCGATACGACGCCCTGTCCGGCCACGCTGCCGGCGAAGACGACCACGCCCGGCCCGGCCGCCAGAACCTGTTGGCCGGCCGACGCGGCGAGATCCACGCCGCGATGTCCGGGCCCGTACTCGTTCGAGGGCTGGTCGAACGGCGTCACCACGGCTGGATCGGGCGACAGCGGCCAGGAAAACCTCGGGTCCGCGTCGGCGGACCGCGCGAACGCCGGAAGCGGGACGGCGACAAGGAAGGCCAGGGCGAACACCGCCGGGAACCTGCTGAGAATGATCATTGGTCAAGGGTGGCGTCTTCCCCCGGTGCGGTGGGCGCGGTCGGTGAATCTGTGGACAACTCGCACCGGCTGTGGACAACCGTGCGATTCCGCTTGCCCCCGGCCGGTGGTCACGAGGCTCCGGCGTACACTGTTTGCGCGGTCTGTGTGAACGGACTGACTTCGCGTGTACGTGCATGTTTTCCCATCCGAAGTGCTTCTCCGGATGGGCGGAACGCACGGCGCCCGGCGGTCTTCGGTGGCGTGCTCACCGGGGTCCGGGCGCCGGCATGGCACCAGGGCTGCCGGCCACCCGGCCGGCGGCGGCAAACCGACCATGCGGGCCGGGATTTTTCCCCGGCGCGCTCATACACAGAAGAGGTGCGGATCCGGCCATGGCCGTCGTCACCATGAAGCAGCTGCTCGATTCCGGTGTGCACTTCGGGCACCAGACCCGGCGCTGGAATCCGAAGATGAAGCGCTACATCCTCACCGAGCGCAATGGCATCTACATCATCGACCTGCAGCAGACGCTGACCTACATCGACCGTGCGTTCGAGTTCATCAAGGAAACCGTCGCGCACGGCGGGACCATCATGTTCGTCGGCACCAAGAAGCAGGCGCAGGAAGCGATCGCCAGCGAGGCGCAGCGCGTGGGCATGCCGTATGTCAACCAGCGCTGGCTGGGCGGGATGCTGACCAACTTCCAGACGGTGCACAAGCGGTTGCAGCGTCTCAAGGAGCTCGAGTCGCAGGAGCAGACCGGCGGCTTCCAGGGCCTGACCAAGCGCGAGGTTCTCACGCTCACCCGTGAGAAGGAGAAGCTGGAAAAGACCCTCGGCGGTATCCGAGACATGGCGAAGGTGCCGAGCGCGGTGTGGATCGTGGACACCAAGAAGGAGCACATCGCCGTCGGTGAGGCGCGGAAGCTGAACATCCCCGTCGTCGCGGTGCTCGACACCAACTGCGACCCGGACGAGGTCGACTACCCGATCCCGGGCAACGACGACGCGATCCGCTCCGCCGCGCTGCTCACCAAGGTCGTGGCCGAGGCCGCCGCGGCCGGCCTGCTGGCGCGCTCGGGCCGTAACGGCTCCGCGCCCGAGGGCCAGGACAAGCCCGAGCCCGGCGTGGCCGCCGGTGAGCCGCTTGCCGAGTGGGAGAAGGACCTGCTGGTCAGCAGCGAGGGCGGCGAAGCCGCGCAGACCACCTCCTCCTGAACCCCTGACCGCGCCTTTTCGTCTCAGCCGGGCGGGAAGGCGCGGATCACGAACTTCCGAAGGGAACGGAAAAAGCACGATGGCGAACTACACCGCGGCTGACGTGAAGCGGCTTCGCGAGCTCACCGGCTCCGGCATGATGGACTGCAAGAAGGCCCTGGAGGAGTCGGGCGGCGACTTCGAGAAGGCGGTCGAGCTGCTCCGCATCAAGGGTGCCAAGGACGTCGGCAAGCGCGCCGAGCGCGCCACGGCCGAGGGCCTGGTCGCCGGCGACGGCGGCGTGCTGGTCGAGCTGAACTCGGAGACCGACTTCGTCGCCAAGAACGAACAGTTCCAGGCGCTGGCCGACAAGATCGTGGCGGTGGCGAAGACCGTCCGCACCGACGACGTCGAGAAGCTCGCTGCCGCGGAGTTCGAGGCCGGCAAGCCGGTCTCGGAGGCCGTGCAGGAGCTGTCCGCGCGGATCGGCGAGAAGCTGGTCCTGCGCCGGGTCGCGGCCTTCGACGGCAAGGTCGAGACCTACCTGCACCGTCGCGGCGCGGGCCTCCCGCCCGCGGTCGGTGTGCTGGTCGAGTACACCGGTGACAACGCCGACGCGGCCCGCGGCGCGGCGCTGCAGATCGCGGCGCTCAAGCCGAAGTACCTCAGCCGCGACGAGGTCCCCACGGACCTGGTCGAGGCCGAGCGGCGGATCGCCGAGGAGACCGCGCGCGCCGAGGGCAAGCCGGAGCAGGCTCTGCCGAAGATCATCGAAGGCAAGGTCAACGCCTTCTACAAGGACACCGTCCTGCTCGAGCAGCCCTCGGTGACCGACAACAAGAAGACCGTCAAGCAACTGCTCGACGCCGCGGGCGTGACCGTCACGCGGTTCGCCCGGTTCGAGGTGGGCCAGCAGTAGCGGACGGTTCGTCGCCAATCGTGCCCCGTTTCCCGGCAGTCTCGGGGGACGGGGCACGATTACGAACAACGAACAACGGGCGGAGGCGGGGATGAACGACGACAGGGCCGGCATCGGTTACCGGCGGGCGCTGCTGAAGCTGGGTGGAGAGATGTTCGGTGGCGGCGCGGTCGGTGTCGACCCCGATGTCGTCCACTCGGTCGCCGTGCAGATCGCCGCGGTCGTCCGTACCGGTGTGCAGCTGGCGGTGGTCATCGGTGGTGGCAACTACTTCCGCGGGGCCGAACTTTCTCAGCGGGGCATGGACCGTGATCGCGCCGACTACATGGCGATGCTCGGTACCGTGATGAACTGCCTGGCGTTGCAGGACTTCCTCGAGAAGGAGGGCGTCCCGACCCGCGTGCAGAGCGCGATCACCATGGGGCAGGTCGCCGAGCCCTACATTCCCCGGCGGGCCGAGCGGCATCTGGAGAAGGGCAGGGTGGTCATCTTCGCCGCGGGGGTGGGCATGCCGTACTTCTCCACCGACACGGCCGCCGCCCAGCGGGCGCTGGAGATCGGGTGCGAGGTCGTGCTGATGGCCAAGGCGGTCGACGGAGTGTTCACCGCCGACCCGAAGACCGACTCGAGCGCCAAGATGTTCGACGAGATCACCCACCGCGAGGTGCTGGAGCGAGGCCTGAAGGTCGCCGACGCCACCGCGTTCAGCCTGTGCATGGACAACAACATGCCGATCATCGTGTTCAACCTGCTCACCGAGGGGAACATCGCCCGCGCGGTGCGTGGTGAGAGGATCGGCACATTGGTCAGTACCCCCGCCGTGGGCTGAAAGCCCGGCCGGTGGTGGGATCGCAGTAGGACGACGACACACATCGGGAGTAGCCGTGATCGACGAGACCCTCCTCGACGCCGAGGAGAAAATGGAAAAGGCGGTGTCCTTCGCCAAGGAGGATCTTTCGTCGGTGCGGACCGGCCGGGCCAACCCGTCGATGTTCTCCAGGATCATGGTGGAGGCCTACGGCTCCAGCATGCCGCTGAACCAGGTGGCGGGCGTCAACATCCCCGAAGCCAGGATGGCGATCATCAAGCCGTACGACCAGAGCCAGCTGGGCGCGATCGAGAAGGCCATCCGGGAGTCCGACCTCGGGGTGAACCCGAGCAATGACGGCACGATCATCCGGATCGTCATTCCGCAGCTCACCGAGGAGCGCCGCCGCGAGATGGTCAAGATGGCCAAGGGCAAGGGCGAAGACGCGAAGGTGCACATCCGCGGTGTCCGCCGCAAGGCCAAGGAGGAACTCGACCGCATCGCCAAGGACGGTGAAGCGGGCGAGGACGAGGTGGCGCGGGCGGAGAAGGAACTGCAGCACCTCACCGACAACTACGTGGGCCAGGTCGACGAGCTCGTCAAGCACAAGGAAGCCGAGCTTCTCGAAGTCTGATGGTCCAGGTGAGCGAAGAGCGGGGGAAGGTCATGGCACCGTCCCCGGACGGCCGGGAAGACCGTGACGAGAACCGTCACGAGGCGACTCCGGAGGGGCCGTCCGAAGCCACCGGTCAGGCACGGGAATCCGGCGCGAGTTCCGGCGACAGCGGCACTGGGCAACACGCGGACGCGAACGCCCGGCCGGAGACGTCGGCCGGGAAGGTTTCGCGCGCCGGCCGTAACCTTCCCGCGGCCATCGCGGTCGGTCTGGTACTGGGTGCGGCCGTCCTGGTTTCGCTGCTCACCGTGCGGTACGTGTTCATCGGCGTGGTCGGCGCCGCGATCGCGGTCGGCACCGTGGAATTCTCGCGGGCACTGACCAGGGCCGCGGGGATCAGGATCACGGTGATCCCGGTGCTCGTCGGTGGTCAGGCGATGATCTGGCTGACCTGGCCGTTCGGCCGGGAAGGGGCCCTTGTCGCGTTCGCGGTCACCGTGCTGGTGTGCCTGCTGTGGCGGCTCCCCGGTGGCGCCGAGGGCTATCTGCGGGACGTCAGCGCTTCGGTTTTCGCCGCCGCCTACCTGCCGTTGTTCGCCGCCTTCGCCGCGATGCTCGTGCAGCCCGCGGACGGTGTCGGCCGTGTCCTGGCCTTCCTGATCGGCGTCGTCGCTTCGGACACCGGCGGATACGTCGCGGGCGTGCTGAAGGGCCGTCACCCGATGGCCCCGTCGATCAGTCCGAAGAAGACCTGGGAAGGCTTCTCCGGCTCGATGGTCGCGGGGGTCGTCGCGGGCGCGCTGAGTGTCAGCATGCTGCTCGACGGACAGGTCTGGCAGGGCGCGATCTTCGGCGCCGCCATCGTGCTCACCGCGACCCTCGGCGACCTGGTGGAGTCGCTGATCAAACGGGACCTCGGCATCAAGGACATGGGGACGCTGCTGCCCGGCCACGGCGGCCTGATGGACCGCCTCGACTCGCTGCTCCCGTCAGCGGTGGTTTCGTGGGTGCTGCTGACCGCTTTCGTGCACTAAACCCTGGCTGTCGCGCGGAGCGTGTCCGTTGAGGGTGGTGGTGGGTGACGCTGGGTGTGGCTGTCGCGCGGAGCGTGTCCGTTGAGGGTGGTGGTGGGTGACGCTGGGTGTGGCTGTCGCGCGGAGCGTGTCCGTTGAGGGTGGTGGTGGGTGACGGGTGGGTCAGTCGTCGTAGGGGTCGTCGACCTCGGCACGGCCCCACTCCTCTGTGGTCACGGAGTGGTCGATGACCGAGAACATCGCGCCCGTGGGGTCGGCCAGGATGGCGATCCGGCCCCATGAGGTGTCGTACGGTTCGACGACGACACTGCCTCCCAGCATGAGCGCGTGCCCGGCGGCCGCGTCGGTCCCACGGGCGGGGTCGACCTCGAAGTAGACCATCCAGTGCGGACGGGCGTCGGGCGGGTATTCCGGCCCCATCACGTACCGGTACAGCACGGGCTCGTTGTCGAGCCGCCATTCCATGTAATCGATTCCCTGGTCATCGCCGATCGGGATCGCCGTGTAATTGAACAGACGGCAAAAGAAATTGTCCGCCGCCGTGCCGTCGTGGGTGTTGAGGTCGGCGGCCGAGAAGGTGTTCGGCACGCCGGAGGCGAAGTCCCACGTCGGCGGTGGCTGCCAGAACACGACCGGGGTCCCGCTCGGTTCGACCGCGTGCAGGATGCTGCCGCGGTTGTGGAGGTGGACCGGGCCCAGCGTCACTCCGCCGCCGAGATGTTCCACCCAGCCCGCGGCGTTGACGGTGCTCTGGACCGCGAGGTTGATCGTCCAGGTACTGGGCCAGCCCGTTTCGGCGCGGTAGAGGCCGCCGACGTCCGCCCTGCCCAGGGAGCCGATCAGGTACCGGCCGGTGCGGGTCGCGGGATCGCGCTGCAGCCGATAGCTCCACCCGAAGAGCCTGCTGTAGAACTCCTGCGCCACGGTCTCGTCGGTGGTGGCCAGTTCCACCCAGCACGGCATGCCGGAAGGCAGCGTCGACGTGGCGGGAATACTGGTGGCCATACGCGCTCCCTCACCCAGAGGGAATGATTCTACGGCGTGAACGGCCTCTTGGCTGCGCCAAATACCCTTGCGGAATGTGGAGAGGTGGCCGTCGCGAAGTCGTGCCCAGTCCGAACATCTGGTACTACCCGGAGGTCTACGAACGGGAGAACCAGGCGCAGGACGTGGACGGGGAAATCTGGCGCGTGCTGACCGAAGAGTGCGACTGGTCCGGCCGGGACGTGGTGGACGTCGGGTGCGGTGACGGATTTCATCTGCCCCGGTTCGCCGGAACCGCGAGGTCGGTGCTCGGTGTCGAGCCGCACGAACCACTGGTGCGGCGCGCTCGCCTGCGGATGGCGGGGTTCACCGGGGTCGAGGTGCGCCGCGGTTCCGCGCAGCGGCTGCCGGTGCCGGACGGGAGCGTGGATCTCGTCCACGCGCGCACCGCGTATTTCTTCGGCCCGGGATGCGAGCCGGGGCTGGGTGAGGCGGACCGGGTGCTGCGTCCGGGCGGGACGCTGGCGATCGTCGACCTCGACGCGTCGACCGGTCCCTACGGCGGCTGGATGCGCGCGGACCTGCCGCACTACGACCCCGTCGCGGTGGAGAATTTCTTTGCCGCCCAAGGCTTTCACTGCCGACGCGTGACGACGCGCTGGTGGTTCGGCGACCTCACCGCGTGCGAGGCCGTGCTCAAGATCGAGTTCAGTGCCCGCGTCGCCGCCCGAGCCGTCGCGGAGGTGGCGCGGACCAATCCGGATACGACCACCGGGTACACGATGCCGGTGGGGTACCGGATCCATGTCCGGACCAAGCCCACCGGCATCGTGCTCCCCGGTCAGTCCTCGTCTTCGTCGTCGTCGATTTCGCCGAGGATGCCGTAAAGCGAACGACGCGCTTCCTTGAGCACCTCGACCGCTCGCTTCTTCTGCGCGGGCGTGCCGGCCTGCGCCACCTGTACCGCCGCGGCCATGAGCGTCATGCCCGCCTTGCGCAGATTGACATCCGACGGGTCGACGTCGAGCGCGATCTGCTCCCACGGCGGTGTCTGGTCCAGGGCCTCCGCGGCCGCGCGACCGGACTCGGTGAGTTCGAACAGTTTCTTGCCGCCCTCGTCACGGCTGATGACCAGCCCTTCGTCGGCCAGCAGTTGCAGCGTCGGGTAGACCGATCCGGGGCTGGGACGCCAGAGCCCGCTACTGCGCTCGGCGATCTCGCTCAGGATTTCGTAGCCGTGCCGCGGCTGTTCGGCCAGCAGCGCGAGGATCGCCGCGCGGACGTCACCGCGCCTGCCTCGCCGCCCGCCTCGTCTTCCGCCGTGCTCACGCGGTCCTCCCCGGCCGCGGTGTGGTCCGCCCGGACCGCCGGGTCCCCAGGGCCCGAAATCGCCGAATCCGCCCCGAGCCCATGGTCCGAAGGCGTGGTGTACCCCCGGCCCGTGTTCATGCCTGTGGTGATGATCCCTCATCTTCTTTCCCCTTCTTCGTCTTAGCGTCATGTTCCGACATGCTTACGATATATCGTGAACGCTCGGTTCGCAACCTCCGGTCGTGAGGCACCAAGTCACCGTTGTTGGGGACCGAGTGCCGTACACGGCGATCGCCGGGCACGTGAGGGTGGACACGAGCCACCCCGCCGCGATTGGAGTCCTGATGGCCGCGTCCTCCTACGTCCGCTTCTTCCAGGAGTTCGGCATTGACGATGTGCCCTCCGTGGGCGGTAAGAACGCCTCACTGGGCGAGATGTACCGGAACCTCTCCGCACAGGGAGTCCTGGTGCCCAACGGGTTCGCCGTCACCGCCGACGGCTATCGCCACATGCTCGACCGGGCGGGAGCGTGGGAGCCGTTGCGTTCCGCGCTCGACGGCCTCGATCCCGACGACGTCGCCGATCTGAACCGGCGAGGGTCGGTGGCGCGCGACATCGTCTACGGGGCCGGGCTTCCGGACGATCTGGCGGCGGAGATCCTCGACGGCTACCGGCGCCTGTGCGAGGAATACGGCGACGAGGTGAGCCTCGCCGTGCGGAGTTCCGCCACCGCCGAGGACCTGCCGACGGCCAGTTTCGCCGGCCAGCAGGAGACCTTTCTCAACATCCGCGGCGAACAGAACCTCCTGGACGCCTGCCGCCGCTGCTACGCCAGCATGTTCACTGATCGTGCCATTCACTACCGGGTGGACCAGGGCTTCGATCACTTCAAGGTGGCGCTGTCGATCGGCGTGATGAAGATGGTGCGCTCCGACCTGGCGGCCTCGGGCGTGATGTTCTCGCTGGACACCGAATCGGGCTTCCGCGACGTCGTGTTCATCACCGGTGCGTACGGCCTGGGGGAGAACGTGGTCCAAGGCGCGGTCGATCCCGACGAGTTCTACGTGCACAAGCCGACGTTCGGCCAGGGACACCGCGCGGTGCTGCGCCGCCTGCTCGGGGACAAGGCGGTCAAGATGGTCTTGGCCGAGGGCGGGGCCAAACACACCACGCGCAACATTCCGACGCCGAAGGCGGATCGGGCCCACTACTGCATCAACGACGAGGACGTCCTCGAACTCGCCGGCTACGCCTGCGCGATCGAAGAACACTACGGCCGCCCGATGGACATGGAATGGGCCAAGGACGGCGTGGACGGCAAGCTCTACCTGGTCCAGGCGCGCCCGGAGACCGTCGTTTCCCAGCGCGCGGCCACCACACTCGAGAGTTACGTGCTCGATGGACGGGGAGAAGTCCTGGCCGAGGGCCGTGCGGTCGGCGCCAGGATCGCCACCGGACGCGTGCGCCGCGTGGACGACCTCACCCGCCTCCACGAGTTCAAGGCCGGCGAGGTCCTGGTGGCCGACACCACCACGCCGGACTGGGAACCGGTGATGAAGACCGCGGGGGCGATCGTGACCAACCGGGGCGGGCGCACCTGCCACGCCGCGATCATCGCCCGCGAACTCGGCATTCCCGCGGTGGTGGGCACCGGGGACGCGACGACGCGGGTCCGGACCGGCGAAACGGTCACGGTCTCCTGCGCCGAGGGCGACGGTGGCCGGGTCTACGCGGGCGAGATCCCGTTCCACACCGATCGCACCGAGATGAGCGACATGCCCCGCCCCGAGACCGAGATCATGGTCAACCTGGGCAATCCCGACCTCGCCTTCGGTACGTCCTTCCTGCCCAACGACGGGGTGGGGCTGGCGCGGATGGAGTTCATCATCAGCGAGTCGATCCGGGCACACCCGCTGGCCCTGTTGTATCCCGAGAAGGTCACCGATCCCGGTGACCGCGACACGATCGAGCGGATGACGCGCGGATATCCCGATGGCGCGAGTTTCTTCGTGCAACGGCTGTCCGAGGGCATCGGCACCATCGCGGCGGCCTTCTGGCCGAAACCCGTGGTCGTGCGTATGTCGGACTTCAAGACCAACGAGTACGCGAGTCTGGTGGGAGGGCGGGCGTTCGAGCCCGACGAGAGCAATCCGATGCTCGGTTTCCGGGGGGCCTCGCGGTACGCGCATCCCGCCTACGCCGAGGGTTTCGTCCTGGAATGCCAGGCGATGAAACGGGTGCGCGACGAGATGGGGCTCACCAACGTCATCCTGATGCTGCCGTTCGTCCGGCGCGTCGAGGAGGCTCGGCAGGTTCTGGACCGGATGGCCGAGTTGGGCCTGCGGCGTGGTGACAACGGGCTCAAGGTCTACGCGATGTGCGAAATCCCCAACAACGTCATCCTGATCGACCGCTTCGCCGAGCTTTTCGACGGGTTTTCGATCGGCTCCAACGACCTGACCCAGCTCACGCTCGGCGTGGACCGCGACAGCGACATCGTCGCCTTCGACTACGACGAGCGGGACGAGGGTGTCAAGGAGATGATCCGGCTGGCGGTCGAAGGCTGCCACCGCAACGGCATTCACTCCGGACTGTGCGGGCAGGCGCCGTCGGACTACCCGGAGATGGCCGAATTCCTGGTGGAGCTGGGTATCTCGTCGATGAGCCTCAACCCGGACACCGTGCTCACCACCACGGGGCACGTCCTCGACGTCGAAAAGCGGCTCGGCCGCAAGCCGAGAACGTAGGCGTGGGGGCCCTGGGTGGTTCCTCAAGGTGCCTTGGTGGCCTTGAGGAACCATCTCCGGGGTCGTGGGACACTTGAAGTGTTATGACCGCTCTTCCCCTTGTTTTCGACGCGCCCAAGCGCGGACTGCCACCGCGTCACCTGGCCGACCTCACCGCCGCCGAACGGGCGGCGGCGGTCACCGAACTCGGCGAAAAACCCTTTCGCGCCAAGCAGTTGTCCAACCACTACTTCTCCCGGCTGACCGTCGATCCGGCCGCGATGACCGACATCCCGGCCGCGTCGCGTGAACGGCTCGTGGCCGGACTGATGCCGCCTCTGCTGACCGAGGTCCGTGCGCTGAGCTGTGACGGCGGCAGCACCCGCAAGACGCTCTGGCGTGCCCACGACGGCACCCTGCTGGAGAGCGTGCTGATGCGCTACCCCGACCGGGCCACGCTCTGCATCTCCAGTCAGGCCGGGTGTGGCATGGCGTGCCCGTTCTGCGCCACCGGGCAGGGCGGTCTCGAACGCAACCTGTCCACGGCGGAAATCGTCGACCAGGTCCGCGCGGCGGCCGCGGTGATGCGGGACGGGTTGCTGCCCGGCTTCGACGGCAAGCCGGCCGCGGGCCGCCTGTCGAACATCGTCTTCATGGGGATGGGCGAACCGCTGGCGAACTACCGGCGCGTGGTGGCCGCGGTCCGCCGCATCACCGATCCGTCCCCGGACGGGCTGGGCATCTCGCAGCGGTCGGTGACGGTGTCCACGGTCGGGCTGGCGCCGGCGATCCGGAAACTGGCGGACGAGCGGATGCAGGTGCGGCTCGCGGTGTCCCTGCACACCCCCGACGACGAGTTGCGCGACACGCTGGTGCCGGTCAACAACCGGTGGCCGGTCGACGAGGTGCTGGAGGCGGCGAGGTACTACGCCGAAACCAGCGGCCGCCGGGTCTCGATCGAGTACGCGCTCATCCGTGATGTCAACGACCAGTCGTGGCGGGCTGACCTGCTGGCCAAGCGCCTGCGCAAACACCTCAACCAGCTGGTGCACGTCAACGTCATCCCGCTCAACCCGACCCCCGGCAGTGAATGGGACGCCAGCCCCAAGCCGGTGGAACGGGAGTTCGTGCGCAGGGTCAACGCGGGCGGCGTGACCTGCACGGTCCGGGACACCCGGGGCCAGGAGATCGCCGCGGCGTGTGGCCAGCTCGCCGCGGAGGGGTGATGGCTAGCGCGTGTATCAAAGTCCGCGTTCTCGCTTGAAGCGAGGAGAGGCGCGCGGGTGCCGAAGGCCTCGGATTTGGGGAGGTGGGCCGCCTGCCCGCGATGGTGAGGGTCGCCTCCAGGTCTCGGCCTGGCTACCCAAATCCGATCGCGCGCTTTAAAACACAGCCGAAGACTCAGCGGCGCCAGGCGGTGCGCTGACGGCGCAGGTCGATCAGCAGGAGGATGATGATCGCGAGACCGATGCCGACCAGCCAGACGTTCTCGGTGTTGTTCTCGTGATTGTTGTAGATCATGACGAACATGACGATCGCGGTGATCCAGCCCGCGATCCTGGTCGCCCTCGGGAACGAGCCGTGCCAGCCCCACTCCGCCGACGGCTCGTCGCGCGGGTCCACCTTCTTGACCTCGCGTTGCTGCCGCTTCTGGACCGTCTTGCCAGCCACGTTCACTCCTCGTCGACACCCGTCACATCGGTCCCGATGATCCCACGAGAGAATAGCCGCGATGAACGCACCCCGTACCGTGCTCGTGCTCGGTTCCACAGGTTCCATCGGCACGCAGGCGCTCGACGTGGCCGCCCGTAACCGTCCGCTCTTCCGCGTCGCCGGTATCGCCGCGGGCGGCTCCGACCCCGGTGCGCTGGCCGCCCAGGCCATCGCGCACGAGGTGGAGGTGGTCGCGGTCACCAAGGCTACGGCCGTCGAGGATCTACAACTCGCGCTCTACGCCGAAGCGCAGCGCCGGGGGTACGCGCGCGGTGAGTTCCGGATGCCGCGGATCCTGGCGGGCGCCGGCTCGGTGACCGAGTTGATCGACGCGATACCCGCCGACGTGGTGCTGAACGGCATGCCCGGCTCGCAAGGTCTCCAGCCGACCCTGAAGACGCTGGAGACATCGGCCACGCTCGCGCTGGCCAACAAGGAGTCGCTCATCGCGGGTGGCCCACTGGTGCTCAAGGCGGCGAAGCCGGGACAGCTCGTGCCCGTGGATTCCGAGCATTCCGCACTGGCGCAGGCACTGCGGGGCGGTCGCGCGGAAGAGGTCGACAGGCTCGTGCTGACCGCCTCCGGCGGCCCGTTCCGCGGCCGGACCCGCGAGCAGATGACCGGGGTGACGGTCGAGGAGGCGCTGGCGCACCCCACCTGGTCCATGGGGCCCCTGGTCACGATCAACTCGGCCACCCTGATCAACAAGGGGCTGGAACTGATCGAGGCGCGGCTGCTGTTCGACGTTCCGTGCGACCGGATCGACGTGGTGGTGCATCCGCAGTCGATCGTGCACTCGATGGTGACGTTCACCGACGGGTCCACGATCGCCCAGGCGAGCCCCCCGGACATGCGGCTGCCCATCGCACTGGCGCTGCACTGGCCGGATCGTGTGCCGGGCGCCGCACCGTCATGCCGGTGGGACCAGGCTTCGGCATGGACGTTCGAGCCACTGGACGACACCGCGTTCCCCGCGGTCGAGTTGGCCCGTCACGCCGGCACGGTCGGTGGCTGCCTCCCCGCGGTGTTCAACGCCGCCAACGAGGAGTTGGTGGCCGCGTTCCTGGCCGGGAACATCGGCTTCACGTCCATCGTGGACACTGTTGAGCGAGTGGTCGGGGAGGCGTCCGGCTGGCATCGTGAACCCCGGGACATCGAAGACGTGTTCGCCGCGGAGAAGTGGGCCCGGGCCCGCGCCGCCGAGATCGCCAGGACTGGAGGGAAGTAGCGCGTGCTCGCCTACATTTTCGGAGTCGTGCTGTTCGCGCTGGGCATCTGCGTGTCCGTCGCGTTGCATGAGGCGGGACACATGCTCACCGCCAAGGCCTTCGGGATGAAGGTCCGGCGCTACTTCATCGGCTTCGGACCGAAGGTGTTCTCCTTCCGCCGCGGAGAGACCGAGTACGGGGTGAAGTGGATCCCGCTCGGCGGTTTCTGCGACATCGCCGGCATGACCGCACTCGATGAGGTGACACCCGAAGAGGCGCCGCGGGCGATGTGGCGGTTCAAGACCTGGAAGCGGACGGTGGTGCTCTCGGCCGGGTCGGTGACGCACTTCATCCTCGGGTTCATCGTGCTCTACGCGATGGCCGCCACGATGGGCCTGCCCAACGTGGCCGGCACCCCAGTGGTGTCCGCCGTGTCCGACTGCGTGCGCGACGGCAGCACGGTGCAGGAGGCCAACAACCCGGTCTGCCGCCCCGGTGACCCGGCGCCCGCGAAGCAGGCCGGTCTGCAGCCGGGGGACAAGGTTCTCGCGGTCGGCGGCAAGCGGACGCCCACCTGGAGTGACATGGTGGACGCCGTGCAGTCGGCGTCGGGCCCGGTCCCGATCCAGGTGGAACGCGACGGCCAGACCCGCACGCTGACCGTGGACGTGCCGAAGGTGGTCCGCCCCAAGACTTCGGGGGAGGGCACTCAGCAGGTCGGGGCGATCGGCGTCACGAACACCGGCATGTTCGCCTACAACCCGGTGACCGCGTTCGGTGGCGCGGCCGGCTTCACCGGTGACATGTTCGTCAACGCGTGGGAGCGGCTGCTGGAGTTCCCGCAGCGGATCCCGGCCGTGGTGCAGGCGATCTTCGGTGGCGAACGCGACCCGAACACGCCGGTCAGCGTGGTCGGCGCGAGCCGGATCGGCGGCGAGGCGGTCGAGGCCGGGTTGTGGCCGTTGTTCCTGATCCTGCTGGCGAGCCTGAACTTCTTCGTCGGGGTGTTCAACCTGCTGCCGTTGCTGCCGCTCGACGGCGGGCACATCGCGGTCACCTGGTACGAGCGGGTGCGCGACTGGATCCGCCGGCTGTTCGGCAAGGCCGCGGGCGGCCCGGTCGACTACACGAAACTGTCGGCGGTCACGATGGTGCTGGTGTTCATCGGCGGCGCGGTGACCCTGCTGACCGTCACCGCCGACATCGTGAACCCCATCCGCCTCCAGTAGGTAGGCTGGATGGTGCGCAGCCGGTCTCGACCACCGGGGCCGCTTCCGTGTCCCGGTCGCCGACGAGTTGAGAGGATTCGATGAGCGTCGCGCTTGGTATGCCCGCCCTGCCGCCACCCGTACTCGCCGAGCGCCGCCCCACCCGCCAGCTGATGGTCGGTCCGGTGGGCGTCGGCAGTGAGCACCCCATCTCGGTGCAGTCGATGACCACCACCCTGACCGCCGATGTGAACGCCACCCTGCAGCAGATCGCCGAACTGACCGCGGCGGGCTGCGACATCGTGCGGGTGGCCTGCCCCTCGGCGGACGACGCCGAGGCGCTGCCCGCCATCGCCAAGAAGTCCCAGATCCCGGTGATCGCCGACATCCACTTCCAGCCGAAGTACGTCTTCGCCGCGATCGAGGCCGGGTGCGCGGCGGTGCGCGTGAACCCGGGCAACATCAAGAAGTTCGACGACAAGGTGCGCGAGATCGCGCAGGCCGCCAAGGACCACGGCACTCCCATCCGCATCGGGGTGAACGCGGGCTCCCTGGACCCGCGGCTGCTCAAGAAGTACGGCAAGGCCACCCCGGAGGCGCTGGCGGAGTCGGCCCTGTGGGAGGCGAGCCTGTTCGCCGAGCACGACTTCCATGACATCAAGATCTCGGTGAAGCACAACGACCCGGTCGTCATGGTGCGCGCCTACGAGATCCTGGCCGAGCAGTGCGACTACCCGCTGCACCTCGGTGTCACCGAGGCCGGTCCGGCGTTCCAGGGGACGATCAAGTCGGCGGTCGCGTTCGGCGCGTTGCTGCGGCAGGGCATCGGGGACACGATCCGGGTTTCGCTGTCGGCCCCTCCGGTCGAGGAGGTCAAGGTCGGCACGCAGATCCTGCAGTCGTTGAACCTCAGGCCCCGCAAACTGGAGATCGTGTCCTGCCCGTCGTGCGGGCGGGCCCAGGTGGACGTCTACAAGCTGGCCGACGAGGTGACCGCGGGCCTGGAGGGCATGGAGGTGCCGCTGCGCGTGGCCGTGATGGGCTGCGTCGTCAACGGTCCGGGGGAGGCCCGTGAGGCCGACCTGGGCGTCGCGTCGGGCAACGGCAAGGGACAGATCTTCGTCAAGGGCGAGGTGATCAAGACCGTCCCCGAGCACCAGATCGTGGAGACCCTGATCGAAGAGGCCATGCGGATCGCGGAGGAGAGCGAGGACGCGGGAGACCGCGGTGAGCCCACGGTCACGGTAAGTTAGCCTTTTGTTACTGGGCGCGAAAAGCGCGCCTTCGCCGCTGGCCCTTGAGTATGTGGTGGACGGCAAGGTCGTGGGAAAACGAGCATGAGCACCGCATTCGCGGATTCCGCGCCGACCTGGGACTACCTGCTGCACACCTGGCGGGATCTCAAGGTGCCGGAAGGCTGGCGGCCGGAACTCACGGTCGAGGAAATCCATATGACGCCACCGCCGGGAGGGGCGCACAACCTGGTCGCCGGGCGCCTGCATCGCGCGCTGCTGCCAGTGGTTCCTGAAGGGTGTGAGATCTTTCAGACGCAGGGAGTCGGCTTCCACCAGGTCGGGGCGATCTACGTGCCGAATCTGTGCGTCGCCCGGGTGGACAGAATCCTGCCCGGATCGGATCCGGTTCCGGCGGAGCATGTGTCACTCGCCGTCGAGATCACCTCGCGGCGCAACGCGGAGCGCAGCCGGAAGAAGGAAGCGCCGGGTCTATGCGCACGGCTCCATTCCGCAGTACCTGCTGGTCGACGCCTTCGACGAGGACGGTGCGGCGGTGTCGCTGTTCAGTGATCCGGTCAAGGGCGGCTACCGCCGGATCATCCGGATCCCCTTCGGAGAACCGATCAAGATCGGCGAGCCGTTCGACGTCGAACTCGACACGACCACCTTCTGATCCACCCTGTTACTCACCGTGGTTTCGCCTTGACGGGCGTCATCTGGCAATCTGGACCCTGTGTTACGGCTTGCCGGTGCGCGGCTGCTCGGTGATCGGGACCATTCGGCGGTTCGGGCCGTTCTGGCCGCCGATCCAGTGGCGAGTTGCATGGTCAGCGCGCGGGTGGAGGCGGCAGGCCTCGACCCGTGGCGGCTGGGTGGCGAATTGTGGGCGGCCGACCTTCGCGGGTCCCGCTCCGGCAAGCTGCCCGGGCTGTGCTTCTCCGGTCCGAATCTGATTCCCTTGCGCGGTAACGCTTCCGCGCTTCGTTCGTTCGCCGATCGCGCGTTGCGCAGGCAGCGGATCTGCTCTTCGCTGGTGGGCCCGGCGGAGCAGGTGCTCGGCTTGTGGAACGAACTGGCGGCGGAGTGGGGCCCTGCCCGGGAAGTCCGTGAGGACCAGCCCTTGATGGCTCTGGACACCCAGCCCGCGGTCCCGGCCGACCGGTGTGTCCGCCCGGTCCAGCCCGCCGAGCTCGAGCGTTATCTCCCGGCCGCGATCGCCATGTTCACCGAGGAGGTGGGCGTCGATCCGCGCGCCGGTGACGGCGGGGCGAGCTACCGGGCACGGGTGGCGGAGCTGATCGCCGGAGGCCGGGCCTTCGCGCGGTTCGAGAACGGCGAGGTCGTGTTCAAGGCCGAGATCGGGGCGCTTTCCCGCCATGTGGGCCAGATCCAGGGGGTCTGGGTGCATCCGGAGCGCCGGGGGCACGGCCTCGGCACGGCGGGCACGGCCGCGGTGGTGAACCGGCTTGTCGGCGGCATGGGCAGGACAGCCAGCCTCTACGTCAATTCGTTCAACGCGCCCGCGCTGGCCGCCTATCGCCGGATCGGTTTCCGGCAAGTGGGCCGCTACGCCACCGTGCTCTTCTGACCCCTCGGCCACGCGGCGACACGCGTTTTGAGCGACGTTCTAGGCTGGAGAGCATGGCCCAGCGTGCTCCGTTGAAACCAGGCGTTCAGACACCGCGTCGTCCCGTGCCCGCCGACATCGCACGTCCCGAGTATGTGGACAAGCCGGCGCCGAAACGCGACAAGGGCAACGGCGTACGGACACCCGAGGTCATCGAGGCCATGCGGGTGGCAAGCCGGATCGCCGCGCAGGCCCTGGAAGAGGGCGGGAAGGCCGTCAAGCCGGGGAACACCACCGACGACATCGACAAGGTCGTGCACGAGTTCCTGCTCGACCACCACGCGTACCCGTCCACCCTCGGCTACCGGCACTTCCCGAAGTCCTGCTGTACCTCGCTGAACGAGGTGATCTGCCACGGCATCCCGGACTCGACGGTGATCGAGGACGGCGACATCTGCAACATCGACGTCACCGCCTTCATCGGCGGCGTGCACGGCGACACCAACGCCACGTTCCTGGCCGGAGACGTGTCCGAAGAAGTGCGGCTTCTCGTCGAACGCACTCATGAGGCGACGATGCGTGCGATCAAGGCGGTGCGCCCCGGCCGCCAGTTGAACGTGATCGGGCGGGTGATCGAGTCGTACGCGAAGCGCTTCGGCTACGGCGTGGTGCGCGACTTCACCGGCCACGGCGTCGGTCCGGCCTTCCATACCGCTCCGACCGTGCTGCACTACGAGGAGCCGTCGGTGAGCACGGTCATCGAGCAGGGCATGACGTTCACCATCGAGCCGATGATCACGCTCGGCACCATCGACTACGACGTCTGGAGCGACGACTGGACGGTCACCACCAAGGACAAGAAGTGGACCGCCCAGTTCGAGCACACCATCCTGGTCACCGAGACCGGAGCGGAGATCCTCACTCTTCCTTGAGCGGGCCCGCGGCCGCGTCGAGCAACTGGTCGAGCAGACCACCCGCTTCGGCGGCGGCACGGTCGGGGTCCCGGTTCGCGATCGCGGCGAGCAGGTCCTGATGTCCGGTCTCGACCTGTTCCACGAGGTGGTCTCGTGAGGTCGCGGCCACGCTCGCGGTGACCGCTTCGGTGATCCCGCGATAGAGCTCGGCCAGCAGCTCATTGTGTCCACTGTGGACAACGGTGCGGTGGAACTCGGCGTCGGCGCGGACGAAGGCGGGCCAGTCGCGTTCGCGCTGGGCTCGGTCACGGGCGTCCATCAGTTCGGTGAGCCGGGTGAGGTCGGCCTCGTTGCGGGCGAGCGCGGCCAGGCGCGCGCCTTCGACCTCCAGCCCTCGCCGGACCTGGAGTACTTCGCGCAGTTCGGTTCCGCAGATTCGCCGGACCGCGCCGGACACCTCGCTGGTCGCCCGCACGTAGGTGCCATCCCCTTGGCGTACATCGAGCAGCCCGCCGTGGGCGAGCGCACGAACGGCTTCGCGGACGGTGTTCCGCCCCACACCGAGACGTTCGGAGAGCGCGGACTCGGGCGGAATCCTTGTGCCGATCGGCCAATCCCCTTGGGCGATGGCGTCCTTGAGTTGCCCGATGACCTGATCGACCAGCCGGGTCCGGCGCGTGGTGGCCAATGGCACAGCGGAAACCTCGGAATCTTATTCGCCCGATCATCCTACGTCTGAGATAGTAGCGGGCGTGGCCGACACGTTCGTGAAGCAACGCGCATCAGTTCGTGTATTGGCCGGCGGCGGACTGCTGGGTGTGGCCGTCGTGCTCGCCGCGCTCAACCTCCGGCCCGCGGTGACCTCCACCGGTTCGGTGCTCGGTGAAGTCCGTACCTCACTGGGCGCGTCCGCGACCTGGGCGGGGGCGCTGACCACCGTGCCCGGTCTGTGCTTCGCGGTGGCCGGGTCCATCGCGCCATGGGTGGCGAAACGGATCGGTCTGCCCGCGGCGGTGTCCGTCGCGCTCGCGCTGCTCACCGGTGGTCTGGTCATCCGGGTGCTGGACGGCAAGCTGGTCGTGCTCGGGGGCACTCTGGTCGCCACCGCGGGGATCGCGCTGGCGAACGTGTTGATCCCGGTCGTGGTCAAAGATGCCTTCCCGGCGAGGGTCGGGCTGATGAGCGGTCTTTACACCGGTGCGTTGCAGACCGGTGGCGCACTCGGTTCCGCGGTCACACCTGGCGTGGACAACGCGTTCGGTGGCTGGCGGCCGGGTTTGGCGTCGTGGGCGGTCCTTGCCGGTGTCGCGCTGGTTCTCTGGATGATCGGGGCGCGCACGAAGCCGGGCCTCCCGGACACCGGTCCGGTGCCGGAAGGGGGCCCCAGATCGTTGCTGCGCAATGGTTTGGCGTGGACGGTCACGCTGTTCTTCGGGTTGCAGGCGTGTCTCGCCTACATCGTCATGGGCTGGCTGCCGGCGGTTCTCATGGACTCCGGAGTCAGTCGCGGCGACGCGGGCCTGCTACTCGGGTTGATCTCGTTGCTCGGGTTGCCGGTGAGTCTGTTCCTGGTTCCGCTGGCCGCCCGGTCCCGCAGCCAGAGCTGGTGGGTCGTCGCCCTCGGTGTCTTCGGCCTCGCCGGGATCACCGGCGTCATGATCGCCCCAGGAGCCGCCCCGTTGCTGTGGTCGATCGGCATCGGGATCGGGATGAGCGTGTTCTCGCTCGCCATCACCACGATCACCCTGCGGTCGCGCGACGGCGCGGACACCGCCAGGCTTTCCGGGATGGCACAGGGGTTCGGCTATCTGCTCGCCGCGCTCGGGCCGTTCCTGTTCGGCCTCCTGCACGATGTCACCGGGAGCTGGACGGTCCCGTTCGTGCTGCTGCTGCTGACCTCCGCGGGCCAGATGATCCTGGGCTGGTTCGCCGGCCGGCCCCGCTTCGTCTGAACCCGGGCGGGCGAAACACTCACTGGTTCGGTTCCAGCGGAAGGTTCAGCAGGGCGTTTTCGACCAGCTCCGGCATCGCCGGGTGGATCCAGTACTGGCCCCGCGCCATGCTGTGTGCGTCAAGGCCGAAACTCATCGCCTGGATCAATGGCTGGATCACCGTGGGCGCCTGCGGACCGATGATGTGCGCGCCCAGCAACTGGCCGGTGGCCGGGTCGGCCAGCAGCTTCGCGAAGCCGGAGGTGTCCTCCATCGCCCAGCCGTAGGCGATTCCGGCATAGTCCTGTTTGGACGTCACGTACGCCACGCCCCGCTCGCGTGCCGCCTCTTCGGTCAACCCCACCGAGGCGATCTGGGGCGAGCTGAAGACCGCGTGGGGGACGAACCGGTGATCGGCCCGGATCCGCTCGGCGGGGTGCAGCAGGTTGTGCTGCACCACCCTGGCCTCGTGGTTGGCGACGTGCTTGAGCTCATGGCGCGAGGACAGGTCTCCCAGCGCGTAGATGCCGGGCACGGACGTCTCCTGGTAGTCGTCCACGACGACATGCCCAGTGTCCATTGTGGATATGCCGGTCGCCGCGACGTCGAGCAGGTCGGAGTTGGGGCGCCGCCCCGTCGCGATCAGCACATCGTCGGCTTCGACGGTCTCGCCTTCTTCGAACGCGAGGACCACGCCGGTTTCTCCGCGATGGGCGCGCACGGTGTGGCGGTTGAGGCGGACGTCGAAGCGTTGGCGGGCCAGTTCGGTGAACCGGGTGCTGATGTCCCCGTCTTCGTGGCGGAGCAGCGCGCCGGAACGGGCGACCAGCGTGACCTCGACGCCGAACGACGCGAACACGTGCGCGAACTCGGCCGCGACGAACCCGCTGCCGATGATGACCAGCCGCCGCGGCAGCCTGTCCAGCCGCATGATCGTGTCGGAGGTGTGGTAACCGACTTCGTCGAGTCCGGCGATGTCCGGGATGATCGGCCTGCCGCCCGCGGCGAGCACGAACCTGTCGGCGGTGATCGTCTCGCTGTCGCCGGGCAGTGCGACGGTCAGTTCCTTGTGTCCGGTGAAGCGCCCTTCGCCTTCGTAGACCGTGACATTGGCGTTGTCCTGATGTCCTGTGCGGTACTCACGGCCGCCCGCGGCGATCGGGTCGATGCGGCCGAAGATCCGGTCGCGTACGTCGCGCCAGCGGACCCCGGTCAACTCCTCGTCCACACCGAACCTCGAGGCCGCGGACGGGGTCGCGGCGAGGTCGGCGGTGTGCACGAACATCTTCGTCGGAATGCAGCCCACGTTCAGGCAGGTCCCGCCGAAGACACCCTTCTCCACGATCGCCGTCTTCCAGTCGGCGAAGCGCGGATCGAGAATCGAGTTCCCTGAGCCGGTACCGACGATGACCAGGTCGTAATGGGGCACGCCCTGGTCAACTCACGACTTGCCGCCTTTGTTCCTTCGGCTTCGTCCCCAGGCGGTCCAGGGAAGCGCTTCCTCCCCAGGTCCACCCTATTCAGTGACAGTCGGTATAGCGCTGTGTGCACTAGGGTAATCAGGTCAACCGAGGGGAGAGGTAGGGGTTGGAGTGGGGAAGCACCAGCGGCGCGCTCGCGCCATCCGTCTGGCAGTAGCGGCCGTCGTGGCCTTGGGGATGTGTGTGCCGGTCGCGGGCGTGGCCGGTGCGACTTCGCCCGGGCCCCGGATCGTCGGCGGTGAGACGGCGCCGATCACGGACTATCCGTACGCGGTCTATCTGGTCGACAACGCCGGCAGTCAGTTCTGCGGCGGGGTACTGGTCGGCCCGTCCGCCGTCGCGACGGCGGCACACTGTGCTGTAGGTGCGCATCCGTCGGACCTGCGCGTCGTCACGGGAAGACAGGACAAGCGCACTCGCGACGGAGTGGTCGCGCGGGTCTCCGCCATCTGGATCCCTCCCCAGTTCAAGGATCCGACCAAGGGCAGCGATTTCGCCGTGCTCAGGCTGGATCGCCCGGTCCGCTACCGGCCGGTCGATCTCCCGGCCCAGAATGACGACTCCTTCTACACCGCGGGCACGGACGCCACCGTGCTCGGCTGGGGCCGGACGTCCGAGGGCGGCGACCGGTCGGACGTGCTCCGCAGGGCCACCGTGCCGGTCATGGCCGACTCGGACTGTTCGGCCGACTACGGCCTCTACGACCCGGCGGGCATGGTGTGCGCCGGATATCCGCGCGGCGGAATCGACGCCTGCCAGGGTGACTCGGGTGGTCCGCTCGTGGTCGGGAACACGCTGATCGGCCTGGTGTCCTGGGGCGAGGGCTGCGCTCAGCCCGCCAAACCCGGTGTCTACACCCGGATCGCCGTCTACGCCGACGCGATCAGGGCACAGGCGAGGTCCGGGCGTCCCGTCTGGTAACAAGTGACGGTGAACGTTGCCGGAACCGAACTGACCGCTCGACAGCTGTACGACATTCTGCGGCTGCGCGCGGAGGTGTTCGTGGTGGAGCAGCAGTGCGTCTACCAGGACCTTGACGGGCAGGACCTGCTCGCGACGACACGTCATTTCTGGCTCGGTGGGGTCGATTGCTACCTGAGGGTGCTGTCCGGGCCGGACGGCGTGCACCGGATCGGCCGTGTGGTGACCGCGAAACAGGCCCGTGGGCAAGGACTCGCCGCCAAACTGATGGGTGAGGCGGTCGCCTTCATCGGCGACGATGACAGTGTGCTCGCCGCACAGACCTATGCGCAGGACCTCTACACCAGATTCGGCTATGTCGCCGAAGGCGACGAGTACTTCGAGGACGGCATCTCCCACATCACGATGTGGCGCCGGGTGGCGCGGCCTCGCTGATCACCTTGACCGCGGTGTCCACATCGGACTCGGTGAGACCCGCATGCACGGTGAGGCGGAGCCGCGAGACTCCATCCGGCACGGACGGCGGGCGGAAACACCCGACCCGTATGCCCCCTTCGGCGCAGCGTTCGGCCCAGCCGACCGCCCCGGACGCCGAGGGTGTGCGGACAGAGATCACCGCGGAACGCGGAGCGCTGACCGCGAACCCTTCCTCGCGGAGCAGGTCGGCGAGCCGGGTGGCGGACGCCAGGACCTTCGCCGGCAGGTGCGGCTCCGTCTTGAGCACTCCGAGCGCCGCGACCGCGGCCGCCGCGCTCGCGGGCGCGAGGCCGGTGTCGAAGATGAAACTCCGCGCGGTCTCCACGAGATGCCGGATCACGCGGCGGGGCCCGAGTACCGCACCACCTTGTGCGCCAAGGGCTTTCGACAATGTGATGGTGGTGACCACGTCGGGTTCGGCGGAGAGCCCGGCGGCGTGGACCGCGCCACGGCCGCCTTCGCCGAGCACACCGAAACCGTGTGCGTCGTCGACCAGGAGTGCCGCGCCGTGTTCACGGCTGACGGCGGAAAGTTCCGTCAGTGGCGCGAGGTCACCGTCCACCGAGAACACCGAGTCGGTGACCACCAGGGCCCGCGCCTTGCGCCTGGTCGCGAGGGCGTGTCCGACCGCGGCAGGATCGGCGTGCGCGACCGCCGCCACGTCGGAGCGAGAGAGGCGGCAACCCTCGATCAGGGACGCGTGAATGTACTTGTCGGTCACGATGGCCGACTCGGCGCCGCTGAGCGCGGTCACCGCCGCCACGTTCGCGAGGAATCCCGACGAGAAGACCAGAGCCGCCTGAACGCCGCAGAATCGGGCCAGTTCGTGTTCGAGTTCGGCGTGCAGTTCGGTCGATCCGGTCACCAGACGGGAACCGGTGGATCCCGTGCCCCACCGGAGCGTGGCCGCGGCAGCGGCTCCCGCCACCCGCTTGTCGCGAGCCAGCCCGAGATAGTCGTTCCCGGCCAGATCCAGCTCGGCGGTCGACGCACCGCGCGGCCGGAGTTTGCGCGTGAGGCCGGCTTCCGCCCTCCGTGCGGCCTCCGCGTCCAGCCAGTCGAACACCTGCTCGGCTGGGACGGATTCGGAAGTCGGACGCGCGTTCATGGCGGCAGTGTCTCAGAGTGCGCGCGGGGTCATGGTGCGTGGGGGTGTGCGGAAAGCGCCGCCAAGACAGCGCTTTCCGCCCCTCCTGCTACTTCGGGCTGCCCTGGTGCCGGGTCTGGCCCCGGGCGAAGCGCTTCGGCCGGGAGCCGTCGCGGTTGCTCCGGTGGCCGCCGCCGGTGAACCCGCGCGAGCGGGAACCGTACCGGTCGCCACCGCGGGGGCCGCCGTGCCGGGGGTGCGGCTCACGACGGCGCTCGAGGACCGGCTCACCGCTCGGCTCGCGCGCGCCCGTGACGCGGCTCAGTTCGGCGTCGCCGGGCCGCACCTGGGTGCTTTCCGCGCGAATCCCGGCGCGCTCGGTCATGCGGCGCACGGTACGTCGCTGGTCGTGCGTGACGAGGGTGACCACGACGCCCGAGGCCCCGGCGCGGGCGGTGCGCCCGGCGCGGTGGAGGTAGTCCTTGTGATCCGCCGCGGGGTCCACGTGGAGCACCAGACTGACGTCGTCGACGTGGATGCCCCGCGCGGCGACGTCCGTGGCGACCAGCACCGGGGTGTGGCCTTCCTTGAAGTCGGCGAGGACGCGGTTGCGCTGTCCCTGCGTCTTGCCACCGTGCAGGGCTCCGGCCGCGACACCGCTGGCGCGCAACCGCTCGGCGAGCCGGTCGACGTGATGCTTGGTCCGCACGAACATGATCGTGCGGCCCTCACGGGCACCGATCTCGGTCACGATGGTCTGCTTGTCCTGCTGCGAGACCTGGAACACGTAGTGCTCCATGGTGTCCACGGAAGCGGTGGCAGGCGCGACCGAGTGCTCGACCGGATCGGACAGGTAGGCGTCGACGAGCTTCTTGACGTCCCCGTCGAGCGTCGCGGAGAACAGCAGGCGCTGCCCGTCGGCCGGGGTGAGGTCGAGGATCTCCCGAACCTGGGGAAGGAACCCCATGTCCGCCATCTGGTCGGCCTCGTCGAGGGCGACGAAGTTCACATCGGAGAGCACGCAGGTGCCCTGCCGGACGTGGTCGGACAGCCGGCCCGGCGTGGCGATCAGCAGGTCGACCCCGCGGTGCAGGGCGTCGGCCTGGCGGGTGAAGGCCATCCCGCCGACCGCGGTGCGGCACCACAGGTTCAACGCCTTGGCCAGCGGTGCCAGCGAGTCGGCGACCTGCATGGCCAGTTCACGGGTCGGCACGAGGACCAGCGCACGCGGGTGCTTCGCCCGCGCCTTGCCCCGGTACAGGCGGGCCAGCAACGCCAGCCCGAAGGCGAGTGTCTTGCCGGAACCGGTCTGGGCGCGGCCCAGCACATCGCGGCCGGCGAGCGCGTCGGGCAGAGTGGCCGACTGGATCGGGAAGGGGGCCTGCATACCGGCATCGGCCAAGGCCCGGAGCAGGGGCTCGGGCAGGTCGAATTCGGAAAACGACTCCGCGAGCGGAGCCGACGGGGCGGGCTGCACCCGCTCGACGTGGTGGCTCCGGTGCGGTTTGCGGGACGGGCGCGCGGACTTGCCCGACTCGACAGTGATGCTCACTCGATTCCTTTCGTGCCTCTGGCGACGCTGGCACGTCACAAGGAGGCCCGGTGTGCCGGCGCGCACGCAGGCAGGAAAGATGTTCCGAGGGCGTTCACAGGGACGGACCCGGCGCATTGTGCGCCGCTGCTGGGGTTGAGTACCGCAGGTGTGGCCGGGGAGTACATCTCTGTGCGCCACGCCGTGATGCGGTCTGTGATCAGTGTAGCGGAGCGTGCCGTCCGGCCGGGGACCGGCCCACGCCCCGCCCGGCGCATCCCGGTGCCGCCACCGTCCGTTTGCCCTGCTCGTCGGCGGGTGGTTCAGGAGGGCGTGACCAGTTCGAGTTCCAGGTCACCGGTGCGGCTCAGCCGGATTCCCCCGCGCTCCGCGGCGCTGATCAGGCCTTCTACCGTCGACGGTTCCCGTGCTGTGGTGGCGAGCACGGCCGCGAGCCTTCCCTTGTACGCCTTGTTGTGGTGGCTCACGGTCCGGCCTGTGGCAGTGACCACACGTACCGTCACCGCGGCCGGAATGCGGGCAAGCGCGGCATACGCCCCCGACCGCAGGTCGACGATCAGCGGGTCGGCATTTTCGAGGATCGGTTCCAGCGCCGGACGCCAAAGGCCGCGCAAAGTGCCCAGCGCCGGCAGGGAGGTGCCGCCGGAAAGCCGATAGGCGGGGATACGGTCGGCGCCCCGCACGATGCCGAACAGCGCGGAGGCCACCGCCAGTCTGCGTTCGGCCTTGCCGCGCTGTGACCGGGTGAAAGCGCCGAAGCCGAGGGCGTCGTAAAGCACGCCTGTGTAGCGTTCGAGCGCAGGCAGGGCGGGCGCTGACCACAGCGTGGCGTTGCGGGCGAGTTCGTCTTCCTGCCGGGGGCTCAGACCCAGCACGCGCAGCGCGGACGGGACATCGGAAGCCAGTTCCACCAGGGCGTCGGCGAGCTTGCGGCGTACCGGCGTGAGTTCGGGGAACGACAGGCTGTCGAGGTCGAGCGGCGGCCCGTCTCCGCCGGGGGCCTTGGTTTCCGATGGGGGTAGCAACACCAGCACGTCAGCAGGGTAACGGCCGGTCGCCGTACCGCGGCGCGGGTCTCAGCCGGCGCTCGCCAGATGACGTTTCAGTTCGAAACCGTCGTCGATATCGTCCGGGTGGAGTCCGGTTCCCGCCGCGAACAGCCGCCGCGCCGCCATGTGGTCGGCCGGGCGGTTGACCGACTCCACCGCGCGCAGCCGCTCGCCCTGGAAGCAGAACACCGAGAAGGCTCCTGGCTCACCCGACACGACGGTACGGTCGTAGCCGTTCGCCAACCCGGCGATCTGGAGCTTCGTGTGGAACTGATCGCTCCAGAACCAGGGCACCGAGCGGTAGGGCGCGGTCTCGCCGGTCAGTTTCGCGGCGACACAACGGGCCTGGTCGACCGCGTTCTGGACGGACTCCAGCCGGACCGGTCCGCTCGCGAAGGGGCTGGAATGGGCGGCGCAGTCACCGATCGCGGAGACGTTCGAGTCCGAAGTGGACAGACATTCGTCGACCAGGATGCCGTTGTCCACGGCAAGCCCCGCATCGGCGGCGAGTTCCGTGTTCGGGATCACGCCGATGCCGACGACGACGAGATCCGCGGGGAGGACGAGGTCCGGACCATTTCCGGCGACCTCCACGCCGGTGACGGACGATTCGCCGAGCAGGCGCGTGACCGTCCTTCCGGTCAGGATCCGGTTTCCGTGTGTTTCGTGCAGGTCGGTGTAGTGCGCCGAGACGGCGGGAGAAGCGACCCGCGCCAGCACCCGGCCGACCGTCTCGACGACCGTGACCGAACGGCCGAGCTTCGCGGCGGTGGCCGCGAATTCCAGCCCGATGAAGCCGCCGCCGATCACCACCACGTGTTGGGCCGCCCCGAGCCGGTCCCGCAGCACGTCCGCGTCTTCCCGTGTCCGGAGCCCGAACACTCCGTCCAGCGCGGCCCCGGGAACCGGCAGCGCCCGGTTGCGGGAGCCGGTGGCGAGTACGAGGTGCGCGTACGCGAGTTCGTCGCCGTCGGCGGTCAGTACGCGTTTGCGGTCGCGGTCGATGCGCCGTACCCGCGTGTTGAGGAAGTCGATGTCGTTTTTCGCGAAGAAGGACGAACCGCGCAAAGTCAACCGCGCGGCATCGGCCGTGCCCTCCAGGTAACCCTTCGACAGCGGGGGCCGTTGATAGGGCTCACCAGGCTCGTCCCCGACGAGCACGACCCGGCCGGGGTACCCGTTGTCTCGTAAGGACGCCGCGGTCTGGACCCCTGCCTGGCCCGCCCCCACCACGACCACCGTCATCGCCGCTGCGCCACCCTTCGTCGTGTATGCCGCCATCGTGCCAGCGTTCCGGCAGGGGCCGCCACGTTGCCCGCGCCGGCATGACGGCGAAACCCTTCGCCCCGGCCCCGGCCCCGGCGACGGCGAGGGAAGTGAAGGAATGAATGTTTACTCCGAAACGTCGCCCGACGCGCTGGGCTCCGTGGTCGTGAATAATTCACGCCGGCGCTCGTCGCATGTGGACGGGATTTCCGGACGCGGGCGCTCGTGCGCGCGGTGTCCGAGCGCTCCTTGCGGTCGGCGCATGCCGGTCGCATCAACTCGCACGACCTGCCAAGAACGGTCGACCACGATGGCGCAGACGGCCGGTTCCGCTGTTCGGCCGATAGCGCGCCGACAACAAGATCACCCGATCGGGGCAAATCGTGGCAGGTAAGACAATCCACAGCGGACGAGGGCACCCCCGCCACCCTTGCCGGGACGGCACGAGCCCGTAACTTGCCCGCACCTGGCCGACGCTGTTCGCGGGGTGACCACGGGGGGAGCGAAAGACGAGATCATCGAGCCCGTGCGCGTGTCGTGGGGTGAGGCCGTGCCGTGCTCCACGCACCACTGCTTTACTTCTCCTATGGAACTGACCCTCCGGTACGCCGTGGCTTCCGATGTCGGGCAGCGGCGGGAAGCGAACGAGGACTCCGTCTACGCCAGTCCGCGCCTGCTCGCCGTCGCGGACGGCATGGGCGGACACGTCGCCGGCGAAGTCGCCAGTTCGGCGGCCATCGCCGCGATCTCGGACCTCGACAAGAGGCTCACCGCCGACGCCGACCCGTTGGAGGAGTTGTTCGGCGCGGTGCGGGACGCGGTCGTCCGGCTGACCGACCTCGCGGAGGACGACCACGCGTTGCGGGGGATGGGGACCACGCTCACCACGCTGCACTGGAACGGAAGCCGCCTCGCGGTCGCGCACGTGGGTGACTCCAGGGCATACCTCCTGCGCGAGGGTGAACTCGAGCAGATCACGCGTGACCACACGGTCGTCCAGGAACTGGTCGACCAGGGACGGATCACCCCCGAGGTCGCCGCGTCCCACCCGAGCCGTTCGGTGCTGACCCGTGCGTTGCAGAGCGGTGGGGAGGCCGATCCGGACCTGTTCTTTCTCGAAGTCCGCCCGGCCGACCGCTATCTGATCTGTTCGGACGGGTTGTCGGATGTGGTGCCCGCCGATGCCATCCGGGAGGTTCTGGCTACCGAGACGGACCCAGAGCAAGCCGCCCAGCGGCTTGTCGAACTCGCCAATGCCGGTGGCGGCCCGGACAACATCACCTGCGTCATCGCCGACATGGTCGAACAGCACGCCGCCCAGTAGGTTGTGGGTGTGCGGGGCAGTCTCAACCTACCCCGCACACCTTCGGCCCGTCAGGCCGGGGTGAAGCTCATCCGCCGGTTTTCGACGTCGAGATTCGCGATCCGGACCGGAATGGCCGAACCGGTTTCCGGTGTGGTGGACCAGGCGGACCGGGGAAGCAGCCCGTGAATTCCTGGCGCGGCCTCCAGCAGGGCACCGAAGGGAAGAACCTTCGTCACCCTGACCGTGAGCACCCCACCGTCGCCGTGCTCAGCGAGGAATTGCTTCCAGCCGAGCGGGGATATCTGTGATTCGGACATACGCGTTTCACCTCCTCTCGCCATTACCCGAAATACGGAACAATCCGCACAAGGACGAAAATGGGAGAAGAGAGGGGCGGGCCTCGGGCCCGCCGGGTGATCACGGCGCGGCCGGGAACCCTATCCGCTCGCGGCTGTTCGCCGACCCGGCAGTCACGGGATGACCGTACCAGCGCGTTCACGGACTGTCGACCACCCGCGAAACCACGCTGCGGGCAACCCGCGGGCGCGCCCGGGTTGGGGGCGGTGGCGCGCCCGCGGGCGGGGCCGGCTGGGGTTCCGGCCCCTCAGGCACCCGGTCGCCTTCCCCAGGAGGGACGGCCGGTGCCCTGGTTCACGAGACCGCTGCGCACGAACGCGCTGCGCACGAACGCGCTGCGCACGAACGCGTGGCGTCGAACAGCGATCGCCTCCGATCCGCGAAACTCAGATCGAGCAGGACGCCGCCTCGGCGACTCCGGCGCCGGCGAAGAGGCCGAGTACGGTAAGGACGAGCAAGCTCGGCAGATAGGCGCGCAACTTCGAGTTCACGACTTCGACTCCCTCGGAAATGGTTGTGCGGCCGAATGGCGGCCGCGTGTGCTCACGCGATCCACAATGACGGATCACGTACCGGTGTGACAGCCCTGTTTTTCTTTCTGTGGACAACTCGGTTCAGACGTTCGACGCGGGACTTGCTGTCCACAGAAATCAGAATAGTGTTGCGTGTTCTGAAGATTTTTGCTATCGGGCAGGGCCCGACGAACCGCGCACGACGAGTTCGACGTCCAAAGTGGCCGGCTCGGGCGGTCGTTCTCCCGCCAGCAGGCGGAGCGCGAATTCGCCCGCCAGTCGCCCCTTCCGCACCAGGTCCTGCCGGACCGTGGTCAGTCCGGGTTCGGCCCAGCGCGCCGGGGGAGTGTCGTCGAAGCCCACAATGGACAGATCGGCGGGAACCGCCAGGCCGTGCCGATGAGCCGTGGCCAGCGCCGCGAGCGCGAGTTCATCGGACATGCACAGCAGGGCCGTCGGCCGTGGCGTGCGGTCGAGCAGGCCCCGGACGCCGGCCATCGCGTCCTCACGCGAGAGTCCCGACGTCTCCCAGATCGGCACGTGCGTGCGCGGTATACCCGCTTCGGTGAGCGCGTCCAGGTAACCCGTCAGCCGTTCGCGGTTGTCACGGAAACGGGAACGCAAAGCCTCGTCCGCGTCCAGCGGGCCGCCCCTCGGGGCGGACAGACATTGCGCGGAAAGGACACCGAAACGCCGGTGCCCGAGTGCCAGCAGATGCCGTGCGGCGGCTGCCGCGCCCCCGCGATCGTCGATGCCGACCCTGGCCGCGCCCGGGACCACGGGATGGTCGATCACCACCAACGGAAGCCCTCGCCGGCGGACGGCCCGCAGTGCGGGCGCGCCGTCCGCCAGTGAATAGGCGACCGCGAGATCCGCCTGTGCCGTGAGCACCCGGTCCGCCCGTGGTCCGCCGTCGTCACCACCGGGAAGCAGGAGCAGCGCGTGCCCGGTCGGACCCACTGTGGTGGCGAGCGCGTCCAGCGTGATGGACAGTGCCGGGTCGGAGAAGGCCGCGGACAGGCCCGTGTCGAGCATGAACGCGATCGCCCCGGTGCGCTGGGTGGCGAGACTGCGGGCGACCGGGTCCGGTCCCGCGTAGCCGAGGCGGTTGGCCGCGCGGAGAACCTCCTCCCGTAGGCCGGGGGAGAGTTGGTCCGGGCGGTTGTAGGCGTTGGACACCGTCGCGCGCGACACCCCGACGGCACTCGCGACATCGTCCAGGGTCGGCCGACGGCGGTTACCGCTCATGGGATTTTCCCGGCCTGCGCGCGTGCCGGCGCACGAGGGACGTCATGTGCCCAGCATATCGGTGGACTTTCTGAAGCGCTTAAGCCATTGTGGGGCTTGGAAAGCGAGACGCACCAGCCGAAATGGGGTGGCGGGGGTGGCCGGCGCACGGGTGGCGGTTTTCGTGGTCTTCGGCCTGTGCGGCGCGGTGAACGCCTCGTGGGCGCCGCGGGTGCCCGCGCTCGCCGCGCAACTGCGGGCAGGTCCGGGCCAACTGGGCCTGAGCCTGCTGGTGATGACGGCCGGCATGTTGATGACCGCGGCGGTGTCCGGCCGCATGGTCGAACGCTTCGGTTCCCGCTCGGTGATCGTGGGCTCGGTGCTGTTGTCCTGTGTGGTCCTGCCGATTCTCGGGACGCTGCACTCGATGATCGGGTTCGCGATCGCGATGGCGGGCGTCGGCGCCGCCAGCGGCGCGCTGGACGTATCGATGAACGTGGCCGGGGTGGGCGTGGAACGCAGGCTGGGGCGGCCGATCATGCCGATTTTCCACGCCGGTTACAGCTTCGGAGGCCTGGCCGGTTCCGCCGCCGCCGGGCTGGCCGCGGCGGGCCACTGGTCGCCCACCCGGCATTTCCTGGTGGCGGCCGTCGCGGTGGCGGTGGTTCTGGTCGTCGTCGTGCGTGGCCTGCCGCGCTCCGCGTCGCGGGCCGGCGGGCCGGCGCCCGCGCCGCGGGTCGCGCCCGGGCGCCGGCCGGTGCTGTGGCTGCTCGCGGCCATCGCGTTGCTCTCGGCGATCGCCGAAGGCGCGAGTTCGGATTGGTCGGCTCTGCTGCTGGTCACCGCGCACGGGGTCGGGCAGGGCACGGCCGCGCTGGCGCTCTCGGCATTCTCGCTGGCCATGGCACTCGCGAGGCTGGGCGGAGCCTGGGTACAGCGCCGGTTCGGCGCGACCCGGAGCCTGGCCGTCGGCGGGCTGCTGGCGGCTCTCGGCCTGGTCACGGCGGCGACAGTGCCGGTCACCGCGCTCGCCATCGCCGGTTTCGGCCTCGCCGGTGCGGGCCTGGCCGCGTCGTTCCCGATCGCGCTGGGGCTGGCCGGGGCGGCGGGCAGGCGTGACGACGGCGGTGGGGGCGAACGGGAAGTCGCGTTCGTCACCACGATCGCCTACACCGGTTTCGTCGGCGGGCCGCCGATGATCGGCGGCATCGCCCAACTGACCTCGCTGTCCGCGTCGTTCGTCGTGGTCGGCGCCCTGGCGGTGCTGATCGCGCTCGCGGCAGTGGGGGCCGAGCGGGCCCGCCGTCGCGAACTCGCCGCTAACCTCGGGCGGGAGCACGGAGTCCGTGGTACGGGCCTAGTCTCGTAGCGTGGCCTCCGAAAGTTCTTCCCAGCGCAAGGTCGGTCTGCTGCCACTCCTGGTGGTAGCCGTGCTCCTTGCCGCCGTAGTGGCGGTCGCGCTGCTGGCGCTTTCCGGCGGCGCCACCTACTTGATCGCCGGGCTGCCGGATCCCGGGCTGGTCACCCATTACGGCATCGGTGTGGTGCGGGTACTCGCCGACGCCGCGTCGGTCGTGTGCGTCGGTTCGTTGCTGCTTGCCGCGTTCCTGGTGCCACCGCAGCGCTCGGGGGTGCTGGCCCGCGACGGCTACGCGGCCCTGCGTACCGCCGGGATCGCGGCGTGGGCCTGGTTCGCGACCTCGGTCGGGGAGGTCCTGTTCAGCGCCGCCGACGGAGCGGGCAAACCCGTCGGCGAGCTGTTCTCACCCCAGACGCTGATCGCTCTCGTCGACGCCATCGAGCAGCCCAAGGCCTGGCTCATCACCGCGGCGATCGCGCTGCTCCTCGCGTTGGGTTGCCGGGTGGTGCTGACCTGGGGCTGGACGGCGGTGTTGTTCTTCGTCTCCGTCGTCGGGCTGGCTCCGGTCGCGCTCACCGGCCATTCGGCCAGCGGCGGATCACACGACCTGGCCACCAACAGCCTGCTCTACCACCTCGTCGCCGTGGCCCTGTGGGTCGGTGGCCTGTTCGCCCTGCTCGCCCACGGACGCCGGAGGGGCGAGCACCTCGCGCTCGCCGCCACCCGGTTTTCCAAGCTGGCGCTGGTCTGCTGGACGGTCATGGCGGTCTCCGGCGTCGTCAACGCGTTCGTCCGGGTCCCGCTGGACGAGTTGCTGACCACTGGTTACGGCCTGCTCGTGCTGGCCAAGATCGCTGCGCTCCTGGTGCTCGGTGTGTTCGGTCACCAGCAACGCACCCGTGGTGTGCGGGCGCTGACCGACGGTCAGGGCGGCGGGCAGTTGCTGCGGCTGGGCGCGGTCGAGTTGCTGATCATGTTCGTCACCATCGGCATCGCCACGGCGCTCGCCCGCACCCCGCCGCCGCCGGGTGCGCTCACCCAGCCCTCCAACGCCGAGTTGCTCATCGGCTATGACCTGCCGGGGGCGCCCACCACGTTGCGCCTGCTTTTCGACGGCCGGTTCGATCTGGTCTACGGCACGCTCGCGATCGTGCTGGCCGTGCTCTACGCGGTCGGTGTACGCCGGCTGCGGCGCCGTGGCGACAGCTGGCCCGCGGGCCGCACGGTCGCGTGGCTGGCGGGATGTTTCGTCCTGTTGCTGGCCACTTCGTCCGGCATCGGGCGGTACGCGCCCGCCATGTTCAGCGTGCACATGGCAACCCACATGCTGCTGTCCATGGTCGCCCCGGTGCTGTTCGTGCTGGGCGCCCCGGTCACCCTCGGGCTGCGCGCGCTGCCGGTGGCGGGCAGGGGCGCACCGCCGGGCCCCCGGGAATGGCTCCTCGCGTTGGTGCGCTCGCCAGTGGCGAAGGTGCTCACCCATCCGGTCGTGGCGCTCCTGCTGTTCGTCGGCTCCTTCTACGCGCTCTACTTCTCCGGGCTGTTCGACACCGCGTTGAACTACCACTGGGCCCATCTGCTGATGAACGCGCATTTCCTGCTCGCGGGGTACGTGTTCTACTGGCCGGTGATCGGGATCGATCCGGCGCCACGGAGGCTTCCGCATCTCGGCCGGCTGGGGTTGCTCTTCGCGGCGATGCCCTTCCACGCGTTCTTCGGTGTCATCCTGATGTCGAAGCAGACGGTCATCGGTGAGACCTTCTACCAGTCACTGCGGTTCCCGTGGCTGGCCGACCTGCTCGGCGACCAGCGTCTCGGCGGAGGAATCGCGTGGGCCTCGGGTGAGATCCCCGTGCTGCTCGTGCTGATCGCGCTGCTGGTGCAGTGGGCGCGCGCCGACGACCGCGAGGCCCGGCGCAACGACCGCCGCGAGGAAGCCAGCGGTGACGCCGAACTCGCCGCCTACAACGCCATGCTCCGGCAACTCGCCGAAGGTCCGCGATCCACGACGGGGACCGCGGACACCGCACAGCAGTGAAGCCGCGCTCACGGGCGGACCGGGTTCAGCTCACGATTCCGGTCAGGTGCGGGTGGATGAGCTCCTGCAGTGCCGGTGACGGCTCGACCCCGAGTTCTTCGACCAGTTGAGCGCGGTAGTGCCGGAAATGCCGGATCGCCTCGGCGGTGTTGCCCTCGCTGAGGTACGCGCGTACCGCGACCGCGTGCGCACTGTCCCGGAAGGGCTCGAGCGTGGTCGCCGTGAGGGCGGCGC
Source organism: Amycolatopsis pigmentata (assembly GCF_042684065.1). NCBI lineage: Bacteria > Bacillati > Actinomycetota > Actinomycetes > Pseudonocardiales > Pseudonocardiaceae > Amycolatopsis > Amycolatopsis pigmentata. The sequence goes on from NZ_JBHUKR010000021.1 coordinate 604,955, forward strand.
GCAGCGCGTCGCTGGGCCGTTGATGGTCGAGCAACTGTTCCGCGAGGGCCTCCAGGGCCCGCACGTGCTGCAGCCGGACCCGCTCGCGTTCCATCAGTACCCAGTCGTCGTACCAACCGGGCAACAGCTCGCCGGGTGAGGCGAGGACGTCGAGGACCGCCTGCGGGTCCAGAGGAGGAGGCTTCGGGCCGTTCCCGTCGAGGAAATATTGCGCTATCTCGGCGAGTTGCTGGATGTCCACCACGACGTCGGCGTGCAGGTCCACGTCATGCCGGGTGGGGGCGAGTACTTCGGGCGCACGGGATCGCACCCGCCAGAGGGTGGTCCGCAGACTGGCCAGCGCGTGCTCCTGCGACTGCTCCGGCCACAGCATGCTGGCCACGTAGCCGCGGGGATGGCGTTGATGGAGTGCGAGGAACGCGAGCAGGCGCTGGCCGCTCGGCGCCAGCCGCACCGGAGATCCACCACGCCGCAACGAAAAACCCCCGAGGAGGGTGAGCTGGAATCCTTCGCTCACCGTTTCCGCCCTCGGCCATCCGCTCCGTTGACTCGGAATCCGTGTCATTGTCTCCCTTTCATGACGTGTTCAGGCCGCCGCGCACGGAGCCGGGGGCGAAAGGAACATGCGAAGCCGACCGTGAACGCCGGCCCGGCGTGTCTGGCGGCGGGCGGCGGCGCACGCCGTCACCCGTGGCACCGCCGGTCAAGACAGGAACTCCAGGCGCATAGACCCTCGCACCGCCGTTCGAGCACTGTTACATGCCGGGGCCGACTGTCGAGGTCCAGGACGCTGTTAGCCGCCGAATTCCTTGCCACATCCAGGGAAAGCGTCTCGGCGAAGTGATAACCTTCGCTCACGCTACCTCCCCGTCGGGCCCGCTTCAAACGGTTGGGACCACCGGTCCGCCGCCCGGCCGCGACTTCATCCTTTTGGTCGGACCGGATTCCCTTTCGGGCGGCCCTCGTCCGATCATTGGGTGGCGCATTCCTGCAGCCAGGTCTCGACGAGGTGACGTACCTCGTCGATGGACGAGACCAGACTGCTGTTTCGTGGTTTGCGGGCGACGTCGGCGGTTCTGCTGACTCTCGCCCGGAAGCCACCCGGCCCCTGGTACTCACGCCAGAACCGGATGACCAGAACGCCATTCGAGCTCGCCTCCGGAATGTGGGCTCCGTCCGCCCCGAGGTCCTTCGGCTGATGTGTGTTCGGTTCGATCCGCGACATCGGTCCACCTCTCGCCGGGCGAATACCCACGCTCTCAAAAATCCGCGGGCCGCGGGATTCACTAGATGGAGCCAGGATAGGCAGGCATCGTCTCCGTTTCGGGGGAATCGTGACGACTTGGTGACGCCCGAAGCACTTAACTCTGACCGTGCGGTACTCGCCGTGCGAACCAATGATTGGAGAAAGGAGAACCACATGCGCGTGCAGTCGTCCGATCTTTCCGCGCAGGAGGTGGATCTGCTGCCCGAGCGTGAGGCGTTGCAAACGTCGCCGTACAACTCGGTTTTCCAGGCGATCCAGTCCGCCCTGATCCTTCCCGAGCAGGTGTCCGGCAGTGTCCAGCACGGTGGTCTGCTCCACGGCGGCCCGAAGCCGTTGCCCGGAATCTGATGCGCCGCACGATGTCTCGATCCGCTCGACCGGGGATACCCCGTTCGTGATGGAGCGGTGACCTCGGGAGTGCCTACTGATGTTGTGCACGGCGCCGCCGCGCACAACAAAGGAAGAAGCTCCCGAGAGGAGAACGGACAATGATCGAAGTGTCGACGCAGGAATTGTCCCTGCAGGACGCCGACCTGTTGCCGACCCGTGAGGCGCTGTCGTTCATTCACGCCACCAACGTGGCTGTCGCGGTCGGCCGCCATGCCGTGGCGAATGCTCACCAGACCATCGTCGTGATCCTTGGCGGCCACGAGCGCTAAATCACCAACTGATCGTGGGCCGCCGGCTCGCTTTTCATTCCAGTCGGCGACGCCGGCGGCCCGCGATCTCAAATTAACCCAAGGAGATTACCTGTGAAGGAAAACCGTCTATCGCTGGCCCTGCTCGATCGCGAAGAGGCAGAACTGCTGCCGACCCGCGAGGCTCTTGACGGTCTCACCATCAACAACATTATCGGCATCAACATCGCCATTGCGGTCGGCGGAATCGCCGGCAAGGTGGAGGCGGCCGCCGGCCAACTGTTCGGCGGCGACGACTGACACTGGTAGCGTTCACTTCGCCCCGCCCAGGTTCCGCAGGACCCGGGCGGGGCGAAGTGCGTGCGGGGGAACGGTGTCTCGCCGTGCCATCATGCCGGTATTCGCCACGAATTGTGGGCACCGGCCGGGCGTGTGCTGAAAGCGTGCGCAGAACCGCGAAAATATCGCGTGACGCATTGGTGACGGCTCCTGTGCGTTAATTGTGCCGGTACACGGCCGCTATGCCGGGTACGAGGAAATCGATTATCCGCCGAAAGGAATAGAAAATGATCGAACTTTCGATGCTGGAGCTGCAGGACGCGGAACTGCTGCCCGCTCGTGAGGCCCTGCAGGGAGCCGGCAGCGTCAATCTCTCGATCGTCGCCTTCAACACCGCACTGGCCCTGCCGGAGGAGGACGGCAACGCGATCGCGAACGCGCACCAGACCATCGTCGCGATCCAGAGTGCCGGCGGCGGCGACGAGGACTGATCCAGCGGGCGGGTGGGCGGTCGGTTCCTCGCCGACCAGGAAACCGGCTGCCCATCCCGCCCACCCTGACGATGCCTGGGTGTCGTCACAGCAGCGCCGAGCCCGGTGGCCAGGGGAATCTCCGGCCGCCGGGCCTCTCGGTCGTTCCGGAACGGATTCGGCCACCGGCCCGCAGCCGGTGGCCTTGACGCCCGCAGAAGGGCAGACGCGCGGCGATCGTGGCCGTGTGAGGAGGAAGCTCGATGACCCGACAGACGCCGCCGGACGCGACGGGCCAAGCGGCCGTGCCGTACCCGCCGGACCCGCCTACCGGCCCGATCCCGGTAGTGGACCCGCCCACTGAGCCGATCTACTCCGCGACGCGAACGCTCATGCCGCGCCGCACGAAGGGCGTGTCGCTGCTCGGGGAGTACGAGGGCGGCGGCTACGACGAACCCCGGTACCTGGTCGACCGCGGCGACGGGCAGATGGTGCTGGTCTCCAGGATGCTCAATGCCGTTCTCGGCGCGGTGAGCGGCGATCGCACCCTGGAGCAGGTGGCCGACCGCGCGAGCCGGGATTTCGGCAAGGTGCTCACGCCCGAGGCGGTGCGATATCTGATCGAGCGCAAACTCGAGCCCCGCGGCCTGGTTACCCTGGGCACACCGCCCGAAGCCGCGCCGCGCGCCAATCCGCTGCTCGGACTGTCGCTGCGCCGGGTACTGCTGCCGGTCAAGGTGGTCCGCCGGCTCGCCGCGATCCTGCACCCGTTGTTCCTTCCACCGGTCGTGGCTGTCGTCCTCGTGGCCTTGCTCGCACTGGACATCTGGCTGCTGGCCACCGGCCATACCGATACCTCGATCCGGGCGTCGGTCGGCTCTCCCGGCCTGATGCTCACCGCGTTCGCGGTGCTGCTGGCGAGCGCCCTTTTCCATGAATGCGGTCATGCCGCGGGGTGCCATTACGGCGGCGCGCGGCCCGGGGCGATCGGAGTCGCCATCCTGATCGTCGTTCCGGCCTTCTACACCAATGTCAACGACGCCTACCGGCTCGACCGGCGTGGCCGGCTCCGCACCGACCTCGGCGGTATCTACTTCAACTCGGTCTTCGCGCTGGTCCTCGGCGCGATCTACCTGACGACGGGTTTCGCCCCCATCCCGGCGATCATCGTGCTGATCCACCTGACGATGCTGCAGCAGTTGGTCCCGCTGGTCCGGCTGGACGGGTACTACATCCTCGGGGACCTGGTGGGCGTGCCCAACCTGTTCGAGCAGATTCCGCGTGTCCTCCGGCATGTGGTCCTGCGGCGTGAGGCCTCACCGGCGATCACCGGCCTCCGGCCGCGCGTGCGGTTGATCATCACCGCCTGGGTCGCCGTGGTCGTGCCCGCCCTGGTCGCGGCGCTGGTGAACCTGCTGATCTACGTGCCCGGCTATCTGCGTGCGGCGACGATCAACATCGCGCTGTACTGGCGGTCCTGTCTCATCGCGTTCGATCGCGGGGATGTCGGGGTCATCGCGCTTTCCCTGCTCTCCATAGTCATCCTCGTCGTGCCCTGGGTGGGTCTGACCTCCTTGCTGCTCCGCACCGTGGGCAAGGTGCTGGCCGTGGTAGCCCGGCGGAGGGAACGCGCCAGGAAGAGGTACTACGACCAGGTACCGGGCGGGGAAGCGGCGGGATACGAGCAGGTTGGTGCGGCCGACGCTCCGGGCGACAACCGCTGAATCGTTCTGATCGACGGCCCGTGCGAGAGCGCCATATAGCAGTGGCCCCCGACAGTTCCGGGGTTCTTGCCGGCTTCGGAGCCAAGTTGTCCACACCCTCCTTGTTGTCCACAAGCGCCCCGGCATCCACTTTCCCGCTCCGGAGCACCGGAGCAGGCTGGTGTCCGGACGGGATCGAAACCAGCAGAGGGAAGGGTGCAAGGCGATGACGATAGGGGAAACACAGGTCACCGTGCTGGGCACGGTGATCACCGACGTGACACTGAAGCGCGTGGGCGACAACGACCACGACCTCGCCACGTTCCTGGTGCGCGCCGCCGAGCGGAAGTACGACCGGGAGAAGGCGTCCTGGTACGACCACCGGCATTTCTCCATACGGGTGAAATGCTGGCGCAAGCTGGCGGCGATGACGCATGCCGTGCTGCGCCGCGGTGATCCGGTGATCGTGTCGGGCCGCTTGTTCGTCAGCGACTACGAGACCGAGGACGGACAGCCCCGCTCGATGCCGGAGATAGAGGCTTGGGCGGTCGGACCGAACCTGATGCTGTGCAAGGCCACCGTGGACCGAACGCGGCGCTACGAGCCAGGTGGGACCGCCGGGCAGGGGCCGTGGCAGGCTCCGGCCTCCGCCGAACGGACGGCACGGGCCGAGGAGGACGAGCCCATGCCGATCGGTTGAGGGCCGCGAAGGGCGACGCGGGTGCCGGCCGCGCCTCCGCTGGTCACGGCAGGGTACTGACCGGTCACGCCCTTCCCTCACCCGGCGCTGGTGCCTTCCGTCGCGCGCGGAAACCGCCCGGCACAGTGACCGCCGTCCGGGCGAACTGAGGGCGGCTCTACGATCGACTCTATGGCCGAGTTCATCTACACCATGAAAAAGGTGCGCAAGACCGTCGGGGACAAGGTCATTCTCGACGACGTCAGCACCGCGTTCTACCCGGGTGCCAAGATCGGCGTCGTGGGTCCGAACGGGGCCGGCAAGTCCACCGTGCTCAAGATCATGGCAGGGCTCGACCAGCCGAGCAATGGTGACGCGTTCCTTCAGCCGGGTGCCTCGGTGGGCATCCTCCAGCAGGAGCCGCCGCTCAACGAGGACAAGACCGTGCGCGGCAACGTGGAGGAGGGCCTCGGCGACATCAAGGTGAAGCTCGACCGCTTCAACGAGATCGCCGAGGAGATGGCCACCGACTACAGCGACGCGCTGATGGAGGAGATGGGACGGCTCCAAGAGGAGCTCGACCATGCCGACGCCTGGGAGCTGGACTCGCAGCTGGAGCAGGCGATGGACGCCCTGCGCTGCCCGCCGCCCGACGAGCCGGTCACGCATCTCTCGGGTGGCGAGCGGCGGCGGGTCGCGCTGTGCAAGCTGCTGTTGTCCAAGCCGGACCTGCTGCTGCTGGACGAGCCCACCAACCACCTGGACGCGGAGAGCGTGTTGTGGCTGGAGCAGTTCCTGGCGAGCTATCCGGGCGCTGTCCTCGCCGTGACCCACGACCGGTACTTCCTGGACAACGTGGCCCAGTGGATCATGGAGCTGGACCGTGGCCGGGTGGTCGGCTACGAAGGCAACTACTCGACGTATCTGGAAAAGAAGCGGGAACGGCTCGAGGTCCAGGGCAAGAAGGACGCGAAGCTGGCCAAGCGCCTCAAGACCGAACTCGACTGGGTGCGCTCGGGAGCCAAGGCGCGCCAGACCAAGTCCCGCGCTCGCCTGGAGCGCTACGAAGAAATGGCGACCGAAGCCGAGAAGACCCGCAAGCTCGACTTCGAGGAGATCCAGATCCCGCCGGGGCCCCGGCTGGGCAACGTGGTGGTGGAGGTCGAACACCTGCGCAAGGGCTTCGACGACCGCCTGCTGATCGACGACCTGTCGTTCACCCTGCCGCGTAACGGCATCGTGGGTGTGATCGGGCCGAACGGGGTGGGTAAGACGACCCTGTTCAAGACCATCGTCGGCCTGGAGCGGCCCGACTCGGGCGAGGTCAAGGTCGGCGAGACGGTGAAGCTGTCCTATGTGGACCAGAACCGTGCGGGCATCGAACCGGACCGGACGGTGTGGGAGGTGGTGTCGGACAAGCTCGACTACATCCACGTCGGGCAGACCGAAATGCCGTCGCGCGCCTACGTCAGCGCGTTCGGCTTCAAGGGGCCGGACCAGCAGAAGCCGGCCGGGGTACTCTCCGGTGGCGAGCGCAACCGGCTGAATCTGGCGCTGACCCTGAAGCAGGGCGGCAACCTGATCCTGCTGGACGAGCCGACGAACGACCTGGACGTGGAAACGCTGGGATCGCTGGAGAACGCACTGGAGCAGTTCCCGGGCTGCGCGGTGGTCATCTCCCACGACCGGTGGTTCCTGGACCGCGTGGCCACTCACATCCTGGCGTGGGAGGGCACGGACGAGAACCCGGCGCAGTGGTTCTGGTTCGAGGGCAACTTCGAGGGCTACGAGAAGAACAAGATCGACCGACTGGGACCGGAGGCGGCGCGGCCACACCGGGTGACTCACCGCAAGTTGACCCGCGACTGAGCGCGCGCCATGGAGCCGCGCCAGTCGCCTGAGCCAGCCTGAACCGGAGTCCGGAGTGGTAGCCACCAAGCACAGCCGACCGCACCCGCTCGTCCCGCGCCGGGGTCCCTGGGCGGGACGAGCCTCCGGTGCCGACGCGCCGCACGAGGTCGGGCACCTGCTCGAGCAGGTGGCCATCCTGGGTACGCGGGCGCCCGAACTGGTTCTGGTCCTGGGTGAGCGAGCCGCGGCGCTCGCGGAGACGGCCGGGTCGGGTGAGCTTTGGGTGCGGGCGGAGAGCCTGGTGGTTTCCGCCCGGGTCCGGCTGGGATTGCGCGCGGCCACGGTCGGGCGCGCGGTGGCCGCTCTCCGGGCCGCGGAGGACCTCGGAGACATGGTCCTCGCGGCCGGCCTCCGGACCGACCTGGCGGTGTGTGCCCGGAGCGTGGGCATGCCGTTGACCGGGATCGCCGCGCTGCGGCCCGTCCTGGATTTGGCCGGCTTCTCCGGAGCCTCGAAGGCCACCGCGTTGTGTCATCTCGTCGGCTGTCTGTCCCAGTTCGGCCGCAAGGCCGAACTCGACCGGACCTTGACGGAGGCGGACCGGCTGTGCGGCGCGGACGAGGGCCTGGACGGTGACGGCCGGCTCCTGGCGCGTGCGCTGCTGCGGGTCGGGGTGTCGTCCCACCGGCGCCGGCACGGGGACATCCTCGGCGCGGCCGATGCCGCGCGTACCGGGCTCGGTTTCCTGGAACAACTGGAAGATCCGAGCGGCGACGGGGGAGTGGTACGCGTCCGGCTGATGCTTCAGCTGGTGTGCTCACTACTCGACCGGGGCGACACCCGGAACGCGCTGGAGATCGCGCAGCCGGTGCTGGACGAGCCGACGCGCGTGGCCGCGGTGGCACCCATGGGCTGGCTCCGGCTCGCCGTGGCGTCCCGGATCCTCCTCCCGACGGGAGCCGCCGAGGCCGCCGCGGAGGTGCTTCGGGACGGCGTGCACAGCACCGAGCGGCACGGCTTGCACGCCCTGAGCGCTCAGCTCTGGGCGGAGCTGGCCTATGTGGAGGATCGGCTCGGCAGGCCGTCCGAGGCGATCGAATGCCTGCATCGTGGTCGTGCCGCGGAGCATGTGCACGCCCGGGCACGCCGGCAGGCGATCAGTCTCCTGGCCGGAGAGTTCGGCAACGGGACCCAGGCGGAGGTGAACCTGGACGACGTCCTCGGTGCGGCGCCAGGGACGCTCAGCGGCACGCGCGGCGCCTCGTACGACAGCGAAGCGACGGGCCGGCCGCTCGTGATCGAGCAGCCTGCCGGTACTACCGGGGCCGACGCGAGTCCGGCACGGACCGCTTCGGCGGGTTCCGAAGCGGCCGCGATCAGGTCCGTCTCGACGCGGTCCACCGGTGACGAGCGCTCGTCCGCTCCGGCGGCCACCGCGGCGTCCACGGGCGGGCCGGTGGTGGTTCGCGGGGAACGGCCCGGGGGACCGGTGGTGTTCATCCGGCCCGCGTCGGCCTCGCCCGCGGATGTTCCCGAGTCCGGGACGTCCGCCGCGGAGGCCGCACCGCGCCGGGCTTCCACCACTGGCGAGGAATCGACGTTGACTTCCGCCCAGGTGAGTGAGTTCCGCGCCGCCTGGCAGGCACTGGCGGCCCGGGAGGCGCGGGGAACCAAAGAGGGGGGCGCCACCCGGAAATGGGGCATGGTCGGGGGACCGCGCCCGACCGGAGAACAGAGCACCAGGAAACCTGGCGAGACCGGCAGGTCGCGCGCCGAGCGGCGGGCCCTGGAAAGCTCCACACCCAAGACCCGCCACGACGTGGACCACGGTTCGGTCACGGCCCGCTCGGTGCTCGACCGGATGGGAATCAGTGCCGGGGCGGGTGGTGGCCGCCGTCGCGCCGAGCCCGAGAATGCGCGCGAACACGGGAAGCCGGACGCCGGCCGGACCGAGCGGGAGGATTCCCGGCACTCCGAGCCCGGAGGAACACACCGGAGCGGATCGGACGACGGAGCGCTGCCGCGCATCTCTTTCACGCCGCCAGGTGAACCCGTGCCCGCGGAGCAGGAGCGCCCCCTCGCGCAAGAACGGGCTCGTGACGAGGCGAAGGAAGCAGCCGGGTTTTCCTCCGCGGTGTTGGATTCCCCGGTCCAGGAAGAGTCTCCGGCGGACGAGGCCGGCGAGACACCACACGTCGTCCTGCACGAAGAGTGGTTGCCCCGGCTGAAGCTGCCGCCGTCGCTGGCGCCGTTCGACGACTTTTCCCTCGACGACGACCCACCAAGCCTGAAGCCGGAAACCGGGGTCGGTCATGCGTCCGGTGCCAAGGACGAGGACCTCCCATCGTCCGAACCGGAAGGACCGCCCGACGACGACCTGCCTCCTGACGCGGGGCTGGCCGATCTGCTCGCACGGGCACTCGCCGAGCACCGGGCCGGGACCGCGAGCGCCGCGGCTCTGGTGAAACGACTCGGCAGCGGTGGCGAGTCCGGTGAGAGCCGCACGGTCAATGGTCATGGCCGACACAACGGACATGGCCACAATGGTGACTCCAGGCCGCATTCCTGAGTCGGTGCGCCTTCGGCGGGACCGTCCCCGGCGCCTGGCGCGGCGGGAGGCGAGTACGCTCGCGTGCCCCGCTCGCGGTGAGGTGGTGAACCACCTTTCCCTTTCGTGCGGCCAAGTATTTGGCGAAGTGTCAAGGCCGTAGGGTGGGACTGTTCGGCTTAGTCGTCTGTAGTGGAGTTGCCTGAAATGACGTCCTCGACCAGAGTCTCTTCGCTCACCGCCGCGTCGGAGACGCGGCAGCGACCGGTGAATCCGGAAGAGCGCCGGGACGAGTTGATCGAGGCCGCCGCCGAGCAGGCTCCCGACATCGCCGAGCTACTCAGGTTGTACTACCGGCACATCCCGGCCGAAGAGGTGGTCGGCGACGACCCGGTGGATCTCGTCGGCGCGGTCCGCTCGCACCTGGAGTTCGCCGGGGTCCGGATGCCGGGCAGGCCGGCCGTCCGATTGGTCAACCCGACCATCACCGAGGACGGCTGGACGCGGGACGCGACGGTCGTCCAGATCGTCACCGACGACATGCCGTACCTGGTCGACTCGATCACCGCCAAGCTCGCCAGGGACGGGGTCCAGGTACAGCGCCTGGTGCACCCGATCGTCGTGGTGAGCCGGGACATCACGGGCAACCTGCTGGAGATCCACCCGGGGGCGGACGCGTCGAACCCGCCGGAGGGTGCCGCGGTCGAGTCGTGGATGTATGTCGAGGTCGATCTGATCACCGACCCGCACCGGGCGCGCGACCTGGACACCTCCCTGACCTCGGTGCTCGCGGACGTCCGCGAGGTCGTCGAGGACACCGAGAAGATGGTGCAGGCGGCGCTCGACGTGGCGAGTGAACTGGACTCGACCCCGCCGCGACTTCCCGCCGGTGACGTCACCGAGGCCGCCGAGTTGTTGCGATGGCTCGCCCGCGGCCACTTCACCTTTCTGGGGTACCGCCGCTGCGAACTCGTCGAAGACACCGAGCCCGGCACGATGGAGCCGGCCTGGCGTGCCATTCTCGCCTCGGGGCTCGGCGTGCTGCGCGAGGACAATCTCGCCGCGCGCAGCCTGACCGTGGGTCCGGACGCGAGCGCCGTGGCGCGGGAGCGCGTCCTGCTGATCCTCACCCAGGCGAGCGCGCCGTCCACCGTGTACCGGCCGGTCTACCCGTACTACGTCGGCGTGCGGACCTTCGACAAGAACGGCAACGTCAGCGGCGAGCACCGCTTCCTCGGCATGTTCACCACGAGCGCGTTGCACGAGGACGCGTTGGACATCCCGGTGGTGCGGAGGAAGGTCCACGAGGTCATCCACCGGGCGGGCTTCCCGATGGAGTCGTTTTCCGGGCAGCGCATGCTCGAAGTGCTGCAGAACTGGCCGCGCGCGGATCTCTTTTCCGCGGACGAGGATTCGCTCTACAGCACGGCGATCGGTGCGATCACGCTGTCCGACCGTCGGCGGCTGCGGTTGTTCCTGCGCCGGGATTCCTACGCCCGGTTCTATTCGTGCCTGGTCTTCCTGCCTCGCGACCGTTACACGACCCGGTCCCGGCTCGCCATGCAGGAGGTGCTGCTCACCGAACTGGAGGGAACGCACCTCGAGTACGACACCCGGGTCGGCGAAACCGCCTTGGCGCAGCTGCATTTCATCGTGCACACCGATCCGTCGAGCTCGATCACGCCGGACACCCTGCGGATCCAGGAACGGCTCAACGCGGCGGTACGCGGCTGGGACGACCTGATGACCGAAGCGATCCTCGCCGAGCGCCGGGAGCGCGCGGGTGGTGCGAGCCGCATGCCGGGACCACTGGGCCAGGAGTCGGCGACCGAACTGGGCCAGCGCTATGCGGGCGTGTTTCCGGAGGCCTACAAGGAGGATTTCAGCGCCGTCGAAGCGCTGGCCGACCTGCGCAGGCTGGAATCGCTGTCGGGCGAGCGGGATCTGGCGATGTCGTTCTACGTGCCGGCCGAGGCCGAGCCGGGGGAGCGGCGGTTCAAGCTCTATCTGCTGGGCGGGGGCGTCACGCTCTCCGAGGTCCTGCCGATGCTGCAGCGGATGGGTGTCGAGGTCGTCGACGAACGGCCGTACGAACTGCGGCGCGAGGACGGCACCAGGTCGTGGATCTACGACTTCGGCCTGCGTATCGGGCAGCGGGAGCTCGGCTCGCTGGCCGACGAGGACGAGGAGGACCTGCGCGTCCGGTTCCAGGACGCGTTCGCCGCGGTGTGGCGGGGTGACGCCGAGGTCGACGACTTCAACGCGCTGGTGTTGCGTGCCGGACTGAACTGGCGGCAGGCGGCGGTGTTGCGGGCGTACGCGCGGTATCTCCGCCAGGCGCGGACACCCTATTCGCAGGAGTACATCCAGCAGGCGGTACTCGCGCACACCGACATCGCGACCCAGTTGGTGCGCCTGTTCGAGCACCGGTTCGATCCGCACGCGGGACAGAACCGGGACGAGCAGACCGAGGCGATGGTCGCCGAGATCTCCACCATGATCGACGCGGTGACCAGCCTGGACTCCGACCGCATTCTGCGGCGGCTGTTGGAGGTCATCGGCGCCACCTTGCGCACCAACTACCGGGTCACCGACGCGGACGGGAATCCGCGTCCCTACCTCGCGGTCAAACTGGACCCGCAACGCGTGCCGGATCTTCCGGAACCCAGGCCGCGGTTCGAGGTCTTCGTCTACTCACCCCGGGTCGAGGGCGTGCACCTGCGGTTCGGCGCAGTCGCGCGGGGCGGGCTGCGGTGGTCGGACCGGCGGGAGGACTTCCGCACCGAAATCCTGGGACTGGTCAAGGCGCAGGCGGTGAAGAACGCGGTGATCGTGCCGGTCGGCGCCAAGGGCGGTTTCGTCGTGCAGCGACCGCCTGCCCCGACCGGTGACCCGGGTGTGGACCGCGACGCGTTCCAGAACGAGGGCATCGCCTGCTACCGCATGTTCATTTCGGGACTGCTGGATCTCACCGACAACCTTGTCGAGGGCAGGACGGTTCCGGCCAAGGATGTCGTCCGCTACGACGGCGACGACAGTTACCTGGTGGTGGCCGCCGACAAGGGCACGGCGACCTTCTCCGACATCGCCAACGAGGTCTCCGCGGACTACGGTTTCTGGCTGGGTGACGCGTTCGCTTCGGGTGGTTCGGTCGGGTACGACCACAAGGCGATGGGCATCACCGCCCGGGGCGCGTGGGAAAGCGTGAAGCGGCACTTCCTCGAACTCGGTGTGGACACCCAGTCGCAGGACTTCACCGTGGTCGGTATCGGCGACATGGCCGGCGATGTCTTCGGCAACGGAATGCTGCTGTCCGAACACATCCGCCTGGTGGCCGCCTTCAACCACCTGCACATCTTCCTCGACCCCGAGCCCGACGCGAAGTCGTCGTTCGCCGAGCGGCAGCGGCTGTTCGAGCTGCCGCGTTCGTCGTGGGACGACTACGACCGCTCGCTGATCAGCGACGGCGGCGGGATCTACCCGCGCACCGCGAAGACGATCGCGATCACGCCCCAGGTGCGGCGTGCGCTGGGCCTGGCGGAGCACATCACCAAACTGGCGCCGTCCGAGCTGATCCGGGCGATCCTGCTGGCGCCGGTGGATCTGCTGTGGAACGGCGGAATCGGCACCTATGTCAAGTCGCACCAGGAAAGCCACGCCGACGCCGGCGACAAGGCCAACGACGCGGTGCGGGTCAACGGCAGCGATCTCCGGGTGAAGGTGGTCGGCGAGGGCGGCAACCTGGGTCTGACCCAGCTCGGCCGGATCGAGTTCGCCCGGGCCGGGGGCAAGATCAACACCGACGCGCTGGACAACTCGGCCGGCGTGGACTGCTCCGACCACGAGGTCAACATCAAGATCCTGCTGGACCACCTGGTCAGCGTCGGCAGGCTGGAGCACACCCAGCGCAACGAGCTGCTGCACGAGATGACCGACGAGGTCGGGGATCTCGTGCTCGCGGACAACTACCGGCAGAACGCCGTGCTCGGGGTCAGCCGGGCCCATGCGGCAGCGATGCTGTCGGTCCACGACCGCCTGGTGGACGCGCTGGAGGCCGACGGGGCGATCGACCGCGACCTCGAGGCGTTGCCGGGCAAGGAGGGTTTCCGGGAGCTGGAGAAAACGGGCGGGAGCCTCACCTCGCCCGAACTCGCGACGCTGCTCGCGCACGTCAAGCTCGACCTCAAGGACGAGTTGCTGGCCAGTGAACTCCCCGACACCGAAGTGTTCGCGCAGCGGCTGCCGGAGTACTTCCCCAAGCCCTTGCGAGAGCGCTTTCCCGACAGCATCGGTGAGCACCCGCTGCGCCGGCAGATCGTCGCGACGTTGCTGGTCAACGAGGTCGTGGACGGGGCGGGGATCTCCTACGCCTTCCGTTTGGCCGAGGAGATGAACGCGACGGCGACCGACGCGGTGCGTGCCTACACCGTGGTCACCCGCGTGTTCGGCCTCGATGCGCTGTGGGAGGCGATCGACGCGCTGCGCGGTAGCGTCCCGGCCGAGGTCGCCGACGGGATGGTGCTCGAGTCGCGCCGCCTGCTCGACCGTGCGGCCCGCTGGTTCCTGGCCAACCGGCCGCAGCCGCTCGCGGTGGGGGCCGAAATCGCCCGGTTCGCCCGCAATGTCGCCGACCTCGCGCCGCGCGTGGCGGGGTGGCTCGGCGGACGCGGGGCCGAGGACGTGCGGACCCAAACGGAAGATCTGGTCTCCCAAGGCGTTCCGCGCGATCTGGCGAGCCGGATCGCGATTCTGCTCGACGCCTACGGCCTGCTGGACGTCACCGAGGTGGCCGAGTTGGCCGAGCGCGAGGTCGGAGTGGACACCGAACGCAGCCCGCACGAGACGGCCGAGCTCTACTACGCGTTGGCGACCCATCTCGACGCCGACCGGCTGCTCACTTCCATCAGCGCCCTGGAGCGGGGCAACCGCTGGCACGCGCTCGCGCGGCTTTCGCTGCGGGACGACGTGTACGCCTCGCTCCGCGCGATCACGCTGAACGCCTTGCGGCACACCGATTCCGGGGTCTCGCTGGAAGAGAAGATCGCGCAGTGGGAGAAGACGAACGCTTCGCGGCTGTCCCGCGCGCGGGTCGCGCTGGATGAGATCGCCAGGTCGGGCAGGCTCGACCTGGCGACGCTGTCGGTCGCGGCACGGCAGTTGCGGAGCACCGTGCAGTGACACTCCGACACGATCGCGGGGGTGAGCAAGCTCGCGGAGGAAGCACACCGACGACCTATGTGTCGATGGTGCGGCCGCGGTGGTCGGACATGGATGCCTTCGGGCACGTCAACCATGCCAGCATGGTGACGTTGCTGGAAGAAGCCCGGATACCGCTGCTGTTCCACGAGGCGTCCGGGGCCGGGCTCACCGGCTTCGCGGCGGGCATGGTCGTGGTCAGCCTGTCCGTCGACTACCACGCGCCGGTGGTGGCGGGCCGCGAGATCCGCGTCGAGGTGAACCTGCGCGAGTTGAAGTTCGCGTCGGTCACCCTCGGCTACACTGTCCACAGTGGACCATCAGAGGCGGATGCGGTGGCCGTCACGGCCAAGACCGTGCTCGCTCCCTATGACGTGGGCAGTGGACGGCCGCGCCGGCTGACCGACCCGGAGCGGGCGTTCCTGGCCGAGAGACTGGGCATGGCGGAAAACGATGAGTGAGCTGCGCGTTCCTGATCCTGACGACCGGGAGACCCTGAGCGCGTTCGTGGCCAGGGCGGTCAGGCTCGACGGCCAGGCGGTGGTGCGGTTGCGCAACCGTGGTGGCGGCGGTGTGGTCGAGGCGTGGGTCGCCACTCCGTTCGAGGTGCTGGCGACGCGCGCGGTGCACGGCGAGGTGGTGCCGGGCGATGTGACCGTCTCCGGCAACGAACTCCTCGCGGCGCTGACCATCACGCCGGGCCCGACCATGGATCCCGGCCCCTCGCGCGATCTGATGTGGCATTCCGAACTGCCCGCCGGGTCGGATTGGCGCGATGTCGACCTGTTGCCGGCCAAGGTGGTGGCCGAACTCGCGGACAAGGGCGTGGCACTGGCGCGCGACAACGCGGGGCCGCATGGCACGCCTCCGGCCTCGCTGATGGACCAGGCGGTGCTCACCGTGACCGAGGGCAGCCTGGAGGTCAAGGTGCCGATGCGGTGCCTGTTCGCGTTGTCCGGCATGGGATTCGTCGATTCGTCGATCCCGGACGATGTCGTCCGCGTGACGGCGACGAGTTCCTGGCTGCGCCTCGACGCCCGCTACGGCGCCGTGCTCCGGCGTCGCCACGCCCTGCTGCCCCTGCTGTTCTGAGCCGGTTTTTGGAAGCAAGGAGCGTTTACTACGGATCATCCGTAGTAAACGCTCCTTGCTCGCGTTCAAGTTGGACAGCGGCAGGCGTGAGGGCGGCTATGGCGTCGGGGACGTTGTTGACGCACAGGGCGTCCACCCCGGCTTCGAGCAGACGCTGGGCGAACTCGACCTTCGGGCACCAGGCGAGGAACTCCCGTCCGGTCTCGTGCACCAGGTCGATCACGTAGTCCAGCGGGCGCTGCACTTCCTTCGGCTCGATCTCGTTGGGGCGCAAGGAACCCCAGTGCGGGGCGAGCACCTGGACATCGAGGTGTGCGGCCGCGGCGACGGCGTGACCGATCGGGAAGCCGACCCAGGTGAGCAGGCCGCGCGGCACACCGGGGGCGAGCCGCCGGGCGATGTCGAGCGCGCCCGGATCGAACGAGGTGATCAGCACCTCGCGCCGCGAGGATTCCCGCACCGCGATCGCGGCGAGCCGCCCCATCGTGGTGCCGGATCCCGGGCGCGTGGCGTCCTCCATCGCGGTCTTGACGTCGAAATCCACGCCCACCCCGGCGGGTAGGGCTTCGAGCAGCTCCTCCAGCCGCAGGGCGCCCTTGTCGGCCGCTTCACGCGAGGTGATGTCGACGTAGAACACCCCGTCTTCGTCCGCCGGGTCGTGCACGACTACGAGGTGGTCGTCCGAGGTGCGGCGAACATCGACCTCCACCCAGTCGGCACCGGCGTCGACCGCGGCGAGGAATGATCCGAGGGTGTTCTCGAGATGACCGTCGACGGTGCCCCGGCCGCAGCCCCGATGTCCGAGGATCACCGGTGCTTGGCCGAAAACGCTGTTTCCACCCATCGTTGACCTTAGTAATCGAAAGGCCTACGCCCAGGTGTTCATCAGGCTCTGCGCGGCCATCTCCAGGTAGCTCCACAGCTCGTTTTCCAACGGCTCGGGGAGTTCGGCCTCGTCCACCGCGACGCGCATCGCTCGAAGCCACGCGTCCCGCTGGACCGGCCCGATCGAAAACCCCGCGTGGCGCATCCGTAACCGGGGATGGCCACGACGTTCCGAATAGGTGTGCGGTCCGCCCCAGTACTGCATGAGAAACAGCCGCAACCGTTCCTCGGCCGGGCCGAGGTCCTCCTCGGGATAGAGCGGGCGCAACACCTCGTCGTGGGCGACTTCCTGGTAGAAGCGCGCGACGATCTTGCGGAACGTCGGCTCTCCACCGACGGCCTCGTAGAACTTTTCCGGCTCCAGGGAACTCATACCTGTCCCTTCGCACGTTCGAGGCGGGTCATGACCTCATTGTGCCGGTTCCCTGTGCCGTGTTGGCGACGCCGGTCTGGCCTACGCTCACCTGGCTCATGAAGCGGCCCATCGGCGGTTCGAACCCGGCCTGCTCGAGTTTGGCGATCACGCCCGCCCGCAGGGCACGCTGCACGACCCACTGCTTGCCGGGCCGCACCTTCACGGTCAGGCGGATCGTGATCCCCTCGGGCGTGACGTTCTCGACGCCGAGAACCTCTGGTTGTTCCAGGACGTTGAGGGAGAGCGGTTCGACGCCGACCACCGCGGTGGCGGCGTTGGTGAGCACCTCGACGGCACGGTCGACATCGGTGGTGTAGTTCAGCGGGACGTCCACCACGGCGACCGCGAAGCCCTGACTCGAGTTGCCGACGCGCTGCACCTCGCCGTTGCGGACGTACCAGACGGTGCCCTTGATGTCGCGCAGGGTGGTGATGCGGAGACCGACCGACTCGACCACACCGCTGGCCTCGCCGATGTCGATCACGTCACCGACGCCGTACTGGTCCTCCAGCATCATGAACATGCCCGACAGGAAGTCCTTCACCAGGTTCTGCGCACCGAACCCCAGCGCTACCCCGACGATGCCCGCCGAGGCGAGGATCGGGCCCAGGTCGTAGCCCAGTTCGCCGAGGATCTGGATGGCGGCCAGGCCGAAGACCACGAACGAGGTCAGCGACTTCAGGACCGAGCCGATCGTCTTGGCGCGCTGGGCGCGGCGCTCGGTCAGGGTCGGGCCCAGGATGCCGGGCGCGCGTTCCCGCAACGGCCGGAGCAGCGTGGGCAGCCTCCGGCCCGTCTTACCGTTGTGCGGCATGGCGGTGACCCGGTCGATCAGCCTGCGCACGAGCAGCCGGACCAACGCGGCGACCAGGACGATCAGGAGGATCTTGACCGGCTTGGCGACGAGCCAGCCGGCGGAGGCCGCCAGCCACTCGTTGTGGGTGACCTGGAAGACCTGGTAACACCAGCTTCCCTGGTCGTTGATGCAGGTCGGGGTCTCGCTCAACAGCGGGTTCACGGCGATGCGAGGTCCCTTTCTCTCGGCGTTCGGTCCTGCGTCACACTAACGTCGGGCGGATATCACAGGACACGTCTTCTAACACAGGTGCATTTCGGGTGCGAAGTGTGGTCGACTATGCCTGCACCGGTGGAGGTGGTCGAGTGCCAGACCGACAACCCATCCCCCTCGGCGCCCCCGAGCACAGCGTGGCCGGGCCGGCGCCGGAGGGAGTCCTGTGCGCCTATCCGGGCGGGGTCGCCCTAAACGGCCCTCAACCCAGTGGGCCACCCACCCGCAGCGTCCGCCCCGGGCGTTCGCACGGACAGCGTAGAGGGCGGGACCCGGCGACCGGTCCGGCCCCCCTGTGGGGACGCAGGAGGGTTCTTCTGCTCAACGCCACCTACGAGCCCCTCACGGCGCTGCCGTTGAGGCGGGCCGTGGTGCTGGTGATGTGCGGGAAGGCGGAGGTCGTGCACGGCGACCCCGGTGGGCTCAGCCTGCACGCGGCGACGTTCTCACTGCCGGTGCCGTCGGTGATCCGGTTGTCGAACTACGTCCGGGTGCCCTACCGGGCGCAGGTACCGCTCACGCGGGCCGGGCTCATGCACCGGGACCGCTACCGCTGCGCCTACTGCGGCGGCCGGGCCGACACCATCGACCACGTGATCCCGCGCAGCCGCGGCGGGGCGCACAGCTGGCAGAACTGTGTGGCCTGCTGCGCCAAGTGCAACCACCGCAAGGCGGATCGTCTGCTCTCGGAGCTGGGCTGGCACCTCCGCGTGGTCCCGACCGCGCCGCACGGGCCGCACTGGCGGCTGCTCGTGCACTCCGGCGACGCGGACCCGCTGTGGCGGCCATATCTCGGCGTGGCGGCTTAGTGAGAACCCGCTCGAGCTGACCGGCCGGGCGGAAACCGCACGGGCTCAGGACGGCGCCCCGGCAGCCGATGGCGGCCGGGGCGAGCCGACGTGGCGACGTCCGTGGTGCTTCAGGCAGCGGTGACGCGCGTGCCGCAGGTCACTCGGGTACCTCGCGTCACCCGGGTGCCGCGGGTGACCCGGGTACCACCGGTGACCCGGGTTCCGCGCGTCACCCGAGTGCCGGCAGTCACACGGGTGCCCCGCGTGACCCTGGTGCCGCGCGTCGCCGCGGTGACCCTTGTGCCCTTCGTCACCCTTGTGCCACACGTCACACGGGTACCGGAAGTGACTCGGGTGCCGCGCGTCACGCGGGTGCCGCGGTGTGCCGAAGCGACGACCAGTGACGGAACGTGGCCACCATTGGTCTGAGCGGGGGTAAGGGTCGGGTTCATGATCGTTCCTCCAGGGACCCGTGGGTTACGCGATTGGTCTAGTCGGCCGGGCGCAAGGCCCGTACAGGTGAAAAGTACGAGGAATTGATCGGCGGAACAAGATGAGGGGGCCGGTTAGGTCCGGCCGTACGGTGTTTTGCGACCTTTCGCGTGGTGTCGCTTCAACCCATCGAGTGAATGAAGGCTCGGCACACGGCCGACGGGCGTGCCCGACGCCACGACGAGCCGCCGGAACGCAAGGGCTAGTCTGAGCGCGTGAGCATCGTGCAGACGATCCTGGTGTACGCGCTGATCCCGGCGGCCATCTACGGGGTGGTCGCGCTGATCACCTTGCGCTCGAAGTTCGCCGGGACCCCGAGGTACCGTCCCGGGCAGTCCTGGGACTATCCGCCGATGTGGTGGAGCGGGAACCCCGAGGGTATCGGTGCGGCCCACCCGCATCCGGAAGTGAGCTCCGGCGACCGGGCCGGAACGGCGGCAGGAGGTGCCCGTGGCAGCTGGTGAACTGACGAAGCAGGCTGAGGTCGAGGAGCCGGAATTCGGCGTCGCGATCACGACGACGGGCCGGCGGTCCGTCGCCAAGATGTACCGGCAGTCCGCTCCGGTCACGCCGTTCAGCACCGTGCAGCTGGCACGTCTCGACGAAGCGCTCACCCTGGCCAGTCGCGAGACCGGCCTGAACTTCAGCGTCTATATCGGCGAACTCGACAGCGGTGACACGAGGCAGGCCGCCGAGAAGCTCCACGCCTCCATCGGCGAGGGAGCGGGCGATGCCGTGCTGATCGCGCTTTCGCCGGGGCAACGGGTCGTCGAGGTCGTCACCGGCACGGCTGCCTTCCAGCGTCTGCCCGACCGTGGCGCCAAGCTCGCCGTGATGAGCATGGTCGCCTCCTTCAAGGAGGGCGACCTCATCGGTGGCCTGGTCTCGGGCCTCCGCATGCTGTCCGACCAGGCGGGCTCCGCGCCCCGGCACTGAGCCGGAACCTCGTCGAATCGAAGCAAGGGGCGTTTACTACGGACTTTCCGTAGTAAACGCCCCTTGCTTCATATCCCGGCTCAGGACTGGTCGAACTCGCGGGCGGCGAGGGCGCGGAGGATTCCGGCGCGGCCCTCGGAGACGAGGCGCCGGAGTGCGGCCGGATGCTCCTCGGCGAGCCACGCGTCGGCGGCCTCCACGGTGGCTCTTTCCACGGCCCAGGCCGGGAACAGCCCGACCACGGTCGGCTGCGCCCGCTCGCTCGACCGCCGCCGCCATACGTCGTCGATCGCCTCGAAGTACTGGCTCACGTAGTCGCCGAGCAGGCCCTTCTGACTGGGGTGGGAGAACCCGGCGATGATCGAGGTGTTGACCGCGTTGGGCAGTTCGTCGTCGTAGACGGCCTTTCGCCACGCTTCGGCTTTCGCCTCCGCCGTCGGCCGCAGGGCACGCGCCTGCTCGGCATGGCGACGGCCGGTCGCCGTGTCGTCCCTGGCGACTTCGGCCTCGATCTCCGCGTCGCCGGCCTTCCCGTGTGCCACCAAGGCACGCAGCAGGCGCCACCGCAGATCCGCGTCGACGGTCAGACCCTCCAGCGCCGACGACCCGTCGAACCAGCCGGCGAGCACGTCCAGAGTGGCGTCGTCGAGCACCGAACCGGCGAGCGCGTTGACGAAGGCGAGCTGGTGGTCCGAGCCGGGTTCGGCGGCGCGGGCCAGTTCGAGGAGCCGCGCCGTGATTTCCGGCCAGCCCCGGCTCTCCGCCCACGCGGGCTCGGCGTAGGAGTTCACCGCGGTCTGCGCCTGCAGCAGAAGCCGTTGCACCACACCGACTTCGGTTTCGGCTTGAATGCCGTGCGAGACGATCGCGACGAAATCGCGGGCCTTCAGCTCGGCCTCACGGGTCATCTCCCAGGCGGCCGACCAGCACAGCGTGCGGGGGAGCGGTTCGGTGATGTCGGCGATCCGGTCGACCAGCGTGGTCAGCGATCCGGTGTCGAGGCGCATCGTGCAGTAGGTCAGGTCGTCGTCGTTGACCAGCACCAGTTTCCCGGACGGGCGGCCCACCAGGGCCTGGACTTCGGTCTGGGCGCCGGTCACATCCAGTTCGACCCGCTCGGTGCGCACGAGACGGCCTTCGGCGTCGTCATCGTAGACACCGATCGCGATGCGGTGCGTACGAAGCTCGCCCGCACCCGGCTTCGCGCCGGTCTGGACCACTGTGAACGAGGTGAACTTTCCGTCGGCGTCGGTGGAGAACCTGGGCCGCAACGAATTGAGCCCCGTGGTTTCCAGCCACTGCGCGCTCCAGCCGGACAGGTCGCGTCCTGACGCACGTTCGAGCGCCGCCAGGAGATCGGCCAGCGTCGCGTTTCCCCAGGCGTGCTTGCCGAAATACACCCTGAGCCCGGCGAGGAAGTTGTCCAGACCGACGTAGGCGACCAGTTGCTTGAGCACGCTGGCGCCCTTGGCGTAGGTGATCCCGTCGAAGTTCACCTCGACCGCCTGCAGGTCCACGATGTCGGCCGCGATCGGGTGCGTCGACGGGAGCTGGTCCTGCCGGTAGGCCCAGGACTTCTCGATATTGGCGAAACTGGTCCAGGCGTGTTCGTACTCGGTCGCGTCGGCCTGCGCGAGCACGCTGGCGAAGGTGGCGAAGGACTCGTTGAGCCACAGGTCGTCCCACCAGCGCATGGTGACCAGGTCGCCGAACCACATGTGCGCCATCTCGTGCAGCAAGGTCTCCGCACGGCGCTCGTAGGCGTAGCGGGTGACCCTGCTGCGGAACACGTAGTCCTCGAGGAAGGTGACCGCGCCGGCGTTCTCCATCGCGCCCGCGTTGAACTCCGGCACGAAGAGCTGGTCGTACTTGGTGAACGGGTACGGCGTGTCGAACGCCTTGTGGTAGAAGGCGAAGCCCTGTTTGGTCTCGGTGAAAAGGCGCTCGGCGTCCATGTGCTCGGCCAGCGAGGCCCGGCAGTAGATGCCCAGTGGGATCACCAGGTCGCCGTCGTCGGTGTGCTCGACGTACTGGTCATGCCATTCCGCGTAGGGACCGGCGATCAGCGCGACGATGTAGGTCGAGATCCGGGCAGACGGCGCGAACACCGTCCTGGTGGCACCTTCCGCGGTCTTTTCGGCCGACTCGGCCTGGGCGTTGGAGATCACCTTCCACTCGCTCGGCGCGGTCACCGTGAGCCGGTAGGTGGCCTTGAGGTCGGGCTGGTCGAAACAGGCGAACATCCGTTTCGCGTCCGCGGTTTCGAACTGGGTGTAGAGGTAGACGGAGTCGTCGACCGGGTCGACGAACCGGTGCAGCCCCTCACCGCTGTTCATGTAGCGGCAGTCGGCCTCGACGACGAGTTCGTTGACCTCGGCGAGGCCGGGCAGAGCGAGACCCGTGTCCTCGACGTAGGACGAGACGTCCAGGGGCCGGCCGTTGAGCGTGGCCGAGCGCACCCGGGCCGCCACGATGTCGATCCAGGAACTTTCTCCGGGACGGGAACTGGTGAACCGGACCGTGGTTCGCGAGTCGAACGTCCTCTCCCCGGGCCCGCCGTTGGCGTCGGTGAGATCGAGGGCGATGTCGTAGGAGTCCACGGTGAGCAGGCCGGCACGTTGTTCGGCTTGGTCGCGGGTCAGGTTTGGGGCGGGCACGTGCACCTCTGGTCGCGCTGATAGGAGACGGTTCTTGCTGTTCCAACCATCCAATCATGGATGCGCCCGGGAACAAGCGTCACTCGCAAGCTGTTGGGCCGGGTTGAGGGTTTGTGGCCACTTCGCGGACTGGAGAGCCTGATGAGCAAGACACGCGTGGACTTCTATTTCGACCCCGTCTGCCCGTTCGCCTGGATCACCTCGCGATGGATCCTGGAGGTCGAAAAGCACCGGGACCTCGACCTGCGGTTCAAGGTGATGAGCCTGGCGGTGCTCAACAGCGGCCGGGACCTTTCCGAGAACTACCAGGAGATGATGAAGAAGGCGTGGGGCCCGGTACGAGTCGCGGTGGCGGTCGCGCAGGAGAAGGGCGAAGCGACGCTGCGGGAGTACTACACCGAGTTCGGCACCCGTTACCACAACCAGGGCAACAAGGACATTCCCGACGTCCTCAAGCAGTCGCTGGACGCGATCGGGGCGTCGGCCGACCTCGCGGCCGCCGCGCAGTCCACGGACTACGACGAGGCTCTGAAGAAGAGCCACCACGAGGGCATGGACCCGGTCGGGATGGACGTCGGAACGCCGACCATCCACGTCGACGGTGTCGCCTTCTTCGGTCCGGTGCTCACTTCGATCCCGCGGGGTGAAGACGCGTTGAAGATCTTCGACGGTGCGGTCGCGATGGCGAGCTACCCCGACTTTTTCGAGTTGAAGCGGACCCGCTCCCGCGACCTCAAGTTCGACTGACGCGTTCGAGGACCGGACGGACCATGTCCGGCGGGTAGGGCGAGTGCCACAAAGCCTTCTCGACGGACATCCGCCCGGCCTTCACACCGCGATAGAGAGCCGAGAAATGGTGCAGTTCGTCGCGCTGTTCTCGGACGACCTCCTGATCCATCGGCGTGCCGTGGCCCGGTACGACCTCGGACGGCTCCAGGGCAAGGATCTTGTCGACGGCTCGCGGCCATTCGACCGGATGCGAGTCTTCGCCGATCGCGGGCGGTGCGCCCTCCTCGACCAGGTCTCCGGCGAAGACGACTTCGGCGTCCGGGACGTGCACGATGAGGTCGTGGCCGGTGTGCCCGGGGCCGGGATGGACCAGGGTGACGCTGCGGCCGCCGAGGTCCAGTTCGGTCTTGCGGGTGACCACGTCGCTGGGGAGCACGAGCTTGGCGTTGTGGAGCCTGTCGGCGAGTTCGTGCTCGCCGTCGTCGGCGAACTTGGCCGCCCAGCGCGCTCGCTGCGCGTCGGCGCCGGAGGCCATCGCGTCGCGGCAGCCTTCCTGAGCCCAGACCGGGCAGGGCAGGAACGGGGCGGTGCCGAAGAAGTGGTCGAAGTGCGCGTGCGTGATCGCCACGATCCACGGCACCGACGTCACCTGCCGGATCGCCGCCGCGAACTCCTCGCCCTGCACCTCGTCGCCGCCCGTGTCGATCACCAGGCACCGCTCACGGCCCACGACCAGACCGAGTGTCTGGTCGAGATGCTCGTACCGGCGCGCGTACACGTTCTTGCCGACGTTCTCCCACTCGGCCACGGTGGCCTCCTCCCTCCCCACAGTGAAGCAATGAATACTTACTACGAAACAGCCGAGCACCCGGGACACCACGCGGAGCGGCCGTCCGCGCCCGCGGTCGGGTACGCGACGGCGGGATGGCACACTCCACACCGTGCGTGTTTATGTGGGATCCGATCATGCCGGTTTCGAGTTGAAGAACCACCTGGTGAGCCACCTCGAGAAGGAAGGCCACGAGGTGACCGACGTGGGCCCGTCCGTCTACGACGCGGCCGACGACTACCCGCCGTTCTGCATCGAGACGGCGCGTCGCGTGGTGGCCGACGAGGGCAGCCTCGGCCTGGTCATCGGCGGTTCGGGCAACGGCGAGCAGATCGCGGCGAACAAGGTGCGGGGCGCTCGTGCGGCACTGGCGTGGAAGCCGGAGATCGCGCGGCTGGCCCGCGAACACAACCACGCCCAGCTCATCGGTATCGGGGCGCGGATGCACACCGTCGAAGAGGCGGTCGAGATCGTGGACGCTTTCCTGTCCACCCCGGTCTCGCCCGAGGAGCGGCACAAGCGCCGGATCGAGCAGTTGGCCGAGTACGAGCGCACCGGGACGCCGCCGGCGCTGCCCTCGGCCTGACCGTGATGAGCGGCCGCCGGGTCGTCCCTTCTTCATCACGTCCGCCGCGCGGCGGTGCCTGATGCCCGAAGGACACACCCTGCACCGGCTCGCCCGCCTGCATCAGCGGCGATACGCGGGCGCGCCGGTGCGGGTCAGCAGCCCGCAGGGAAGGTTCGCCGCCGAAGCGTCCACTCTGGACGGTCAGGTGCTGGTGCGGGCCGAGGCCTACGGCAAGCACCTCTTCCACGATTTCGGCGACGCCGGCACGGTGCACGTCCACCTCGGCCTGTACGGGACCTTCACCGAGGCGAAACTGCCGGTCACCGCACCCGTGGGGCAGGTGCGCCTGCGGCTCGCCGGGAGTACACATTGGACGGACCTGCGCGGCCCCAACCGGTGTGAGCTGCTGACGCCGGACCGGGTGGAGGCGATCAGGTCCCGCCTGGGTCCGGATCCGTTGCGCCGTGATGCCCGGCCCGAACGGGCCTGGGAAAGGATCTCCGCGTCCCGCGCGCCGCTGGCCGCGCTCCTGATGGACCAGGCGGTGATCGCGGGAGTGGGCAACGTGTACCGGGCGGAAGTGCTGTTCCGGCACGGAATCGCCCCGATGCTCCCCGGAAGATCGCTGGATTCCGTGCAGTGGAAGGAAATCTGGACGGACCTGGTCACCCTGATGCGGGCCGGCGTGCGGACCGGGCGCATCGACACGGTGGCCGCGGAGCATCTACCGGAGGTCACCGGGCGGCCGCCACGGCAGGACCGGCACGGCGGCGAGGTGTACGTGTACCGGCGTGCGGGGGAGCCATGCCTGGTGTGCGGCACGCCGGTAGCGCACACGGAGTTGGCGGGCCGCAACCTTTACTGGTGCCCCGCTTGCCAACCTGCCTGACGGGGTTCGGCTCACCAGTCGTTGCCGCCCATGTCGAAGCCCCCACCATCGAAGCCACCGCCGTCGAAACCGCCCCCGTCGAAGCCGCCGTCGTAGCCCCCGCCGTCGTAGCCGCCGTCGCCACCGAAGTCGCCCGCGGCGTCCATGCCGGAGTCTCCGCCCATGTCGGCCATCGCGTCGGCCTGTCCGGCGTCGAACCCGGACTCCCACGCCTCGGCGCTCGCGATCCCGCTCATTCCGTCGAACAGGGCGCTGAACAGGAACGCCGAACCCAGCCCCCAGGCGCCTGCGACCAGTGCGGTCTTCCACCATGGCTCGCTGTACCAGCCCTGGGGCACCGGCCGCCCGGCGACGCGGCCACCGGGGTAGTAGTACGGCGTGCCGGAGCCTGGGTCTGGTGACGCTTCGTAGCGGCGGCCCTCGACCTCGACGTTCCGGTGCTCGGTCACCTTGCCGGCGCGCTCCCGTTCGAGTTCCTCGGGCAGCTTCGGGCCGGGGTCCAGACCCATCGCCGTGCGTGCCGCGCGCACGTAGTAGAGCCCCTCGAGCGCGGTCTCCTTGACCAGTCTGGCCTGCTCGTTGGTCCGGGCCTGGTCCAGCTGCGAACCGGCGGCGGTGTACCGCTCCGCGGCGTCGGCCAGTGCCTGCTTCGACGCGGCATCGGTGCCGGTCAGGTTCAGCACCTGGCCCCCGAGCCGTTCCACCAGGCGCCGCGCGTCGGCCTTGGCGTCGTCGAGCTGGCGTTGCCGGGCTGCCGCCTGTGACCGGGCGAAGTAGGCGATCCCGCCGACGACCACCAGCAGGAGCACGATCACGAAGACCAGCGTGCCCATCGTTTTGACTCCCTGCGAACTTGGCTGTCTTGAAGCGGACAACGCGGACGGCACGCGCATCGTTCCCCTGGTCGATGACCCTCGACCAAAACTAGAACGCGTTATAGTCTAGTCGCATGAAGTTCACGCTCTCGGTCGCGATGAACCCCCTCGGCCAGTACGCCGAACTCGCGCGCACCGCCGAGGAGAACGGCTTCTCCTCGATCGCGCTGCCGGATTCGCTGTTCTACTCCGAGTCGGTGTCCGCCAAATACCCCTACACCCCGGACGGCAGCCGGTTCTGGAACGAGGAAACGCCGTGGGCCGATCCGATGGTCGCGGTCGCCTCGATGAGCGCCGTCACCAGCCGGATCTTCTTCTACACCTCGGTGCTCAAGCTCGGCTCGCGCAATCCGGTGCTGCTCGCCCGCCAGGTCGGATCGGTCGCGGTGCTCAGCGGTGACCGGTTCGGCCTCGGCCTCGGAGTGGGCTGGACGCCGGAGGAGTTCGAGTGGTGCGGCGCGCCCTACGCGCAGCGAGGCAAACGGGTGGACGAGGCGATCGAGGTGCTGCGGCTCATCCTCGACGGCGGCATGGTCGAGTACCACGGCAAGTTCTTCGACTTCGGGAAGCTGCGCATGAGCCCCACGCCCGAGAAGCGGGTGCCCTTCTACATCGGCGGGCACACAGAGGTCGCGTTCCGGCGGGCGGCGCGCTACGCGGACGGCTGGTCCTCGGCGATGATGAAATTCGACGACCTGCGGGACACGATCGGCAAGCTCAGGGGGCACCTCGCCGAGGCCGGCCGGGAGGACGACCCGTTCGAAATCCAGGCGGTCTGCATCGACCGGTTCGGAGTCGACGGCTACCGCCAGCAAGCCGACATCGGCGTCACCGACGTGATCACCCAGCCCTGGGTTTTCGACGGGATCGGCTTCGACGGCCCGATCGGGCCGAAGAAGGACGCGATCAAGAAGTTCGCCGACGAGATCATCGCGAAGCTCTCATGACCATCGACGTGTGCTGGGACCCCGAGGCCACGCAGCATCCCGCGCGGGTGGCGGCGTGGCGGTCGATGAACGCGACCTGCCGGGGCGCCAAGGAGGAGTGGCTTTCACTGTTCGCGCCGGACGCGGTCATCGAGGACCCGGTCGGGCCCTCGATGTTCGACGCCGAAGGCGCCGGCCACCACGGGCGTGACGGGATTTCGGCGTTCTGGGACAAGGCGATCGCCCAGGTGGAGCGGTTCGACTTCGTCATCCGCGACTCGCACGCCGCCGGGAACGAAGTGGCCAACGTCGGCACCATCACCACGTTCCTCCCCGGCGGCTACCGGGTCGACACCGACGGCGTGTTCGTCTACCGCGTGAACGACGAAGGGCTGGTGCTGTCCATGCGTGCGTTCTGGGAGACCGAGCGCGCCATGGCGACCGCCCGGCGCGTCGCCGAGTAAACATTGCGCGCACACGCGTAAGCGGTGTGTTACCCCACGGCGAGTCATGACGGGGGCGTGACACGCACAGGCCGACCATGCGGCGATGGACGGTAGAGTTTCCGAGTCCCATCGGGCCGATCTGGCCTCACTGCGCTCCTGTTGGGGCTGGCTGCCCGACAGTGACGCCGTCGCGACCCACTGGGTCGCCCCGGCGCTCGACTACCACCCCCGCACCGGCCTGCGCGCCCAGTGCGGACGCCGCTGCCTCCCCTCGGACCGCACCCACCCCTGGCGCAAGCTCCCGCGCTGCGCCGAGTGCCGGGCTCTGCTCGGCTGCTGAACCGCCCAGCGCCACGCCGGTTCACGGGGTGCTTCGATCACGGAGACGGCAACCGCTAGAATGGTGACGCGCCCGGGCTTCCCGGGCGCAATGCGGGCGTAGCTCAATGGTAGAGCCCCAGTCTTCCAAACTGGCTACGCGGGTTCGATTCCCGTCGCCCGCTCCGAGATGGGCTCACCCTGCTCACGCTTCGCGTTTCGCGTGGTCTCTCCGCCTCTTTTCCGGGGGTCGAACCCCCGGACCCCCGCCAGGGGGTGAACCCCCTGGACCCCCAGCGCGGTGCCGGTTGTGAGCCCCCGGACCCCCGCCAGGGGGCGAGCCCCCTGGACGCCCAGCGTGGTGCCGGTTGCGAAGGCCCTGGACGCCCAGCGTGGTGCCGGTTGTGAGCCCCCGTCCAGGGGGCAGGCCCCCTGGACGCCCGTCCGGTGCTGGTTTCGTTCGGTGTGCTGGTCGTGTTCTGTTGCGGCTTGTTACGGGGGTGTCGTGGGGGTGAAACGCGGGAGGGCGGCTGTCTCGTCCACCGGTGAGAATACGACCGTCACGGGTTGGCCGACGTACACCTCCGTCGCGCCGACTATGTTGGTCATGACATCGACGCCCTCTTCGAGTCGCACGTAGGCGAGGAAATAGGACTCGATTCCCTTGTACGGTTTCGCCGGTACGTGGCAACGTGTGTAGCTGTACACCACGCCACGCCCGGTGGCCTCGGTCCAGGTCAGGTTTCGCCCGCCACAGGCGGTGCAGACGCGTCGTGGGTACCACACTGAGGTTCCGCAATCATCGCACCTGGGGATGAGCAGCCGCCCTTGCGCGGTCGCGCGCCAGAAGAGCTCGGTCTCAGGCGTCACCGTCGGGGGTGGAGCGGGTAGTTGTTCGCCGGTCATGGATTCTCCGATCAGGCGTCGGCACGCCCGAGTAGCACCGTGGCACTGGCCATTCGCGTGCCCAGTGAGCCGCCTGCCCCATGGGCGAGTGCGATCTCGCAGTTCGGGACCTGGACCTCGGGATTGGCCTCGCCGCGCAATTGCCGCACCGCTTCGATCACCTTCGTCATTCCCCCGCGGTTGGCGGGATGGTTGTTGCACAACCCGCCTCCGTCCGTGTTGACCGGCAGCCGCCCGTGCGGTGCGATGAGCGAACCGTCCAGGACGAAATCGCCACCCGCCCCTTTTTCGCAGAACCCGAGGTCCTCGAGGCTTTCGAGGACGGTAATGGTGAAAGAATCGTAGATCGACGCGTAATGTACGTCGTGGGGACGAAGGCCGGCTTCGTCGAATGCGCGGGGACCCGACCATTTCGCACCCGTTGAAGTGAGATCGACACGCCCATCGCGGGCGTGATAGGCGCACTCGCCGTGTCCGAGAATCTTGACGCAGTCCCGCTCCAGGTTTCCGGCTATCTCCGGCGACACGACCACGAGCGCGCCGCCGCCATCCGTGATGACGCAGCAGTCGAGACGATGGAGCGGGTCGCTGACGACGGGGGAATCGAGGACCTCCTCAACGGTTACTTTCCTGGGGAGAAACGCGCGCGGATTGTATTGAGCGTGCGTCGACGCGGCGACCTTGATGGCCGCGAGCTGCTCTGGTGTGGTCCCGTACTCGTACATGTGCCGCCTGGCCGCCAGGGCGTACAGCGACGGGTTGGTGGGACCGAAAACCTGCTCGAAGTTCGCTTCCGGTCCTTGGCTACGCGGCCGCGCTTCGGCAGGCGCCGACCGTGGCCGTCCGGCCAGCACGATGAGCGCCACGCCGCAACGACCTTCGGCGATCGCCATCGCCGCGTGTCCGACGTGGGTGATGTACGACGCGCCACCCATTTCCGTCGTATCGATGTAGCGTACGTCGCGAAGCCCCAGATACTCCAATGTGGAAATTCCCCCGAAGCCGGGCGCGTCTCCCGCGCAGAGGAAACCGTCGACATCCTCCCGCGACAGTCCCGCGTCCTCGAGCGCGCCCGCCGCGACCTCCGCGAAGATCTCCATGGTCGTTCTGTCCGTGATCACCCTGCCGGGGTGTTCGTAGGCGCCCGCGATGAATGCCCTGCCTTTGATCGTCACGATCGCACTCGGTCGACGCCGACGGCGGTAAGTTCGCGAGACACATCGAAGTCGAAGCCGGACAGTTGCCGGAGGTCGTCGACGCTGAACGGGCGGGCTATCCGCTCGAGGAGATAACGTTCCCCCACACGCCGGAAAGCGCCGAGGTCGGTGACCACGAGGTCAACGGGTCGCGACGTGGTCAAGGGAAAGGTGCATCGAGGGATCAGTTTGGGACGCATGTTCTTGTCACAGTGTTCCATGACCACGACCAGCCTGCCCGCCCCGGATGCCAGGTCCATCGCACCCCCGATGCCGCCTCCGGTCATGCTCGGATTGGTCCAGTTCGCGAAGTGGCCGTCCGCGTCCACCTGGTAGGCGCCCAGCACCACGACGAGCCTGGCGGATCTCGCCATCTCGAACGACGTCACACTGTCGAAAACCGAAGCGCCGTGGCGAAGGCCCACGAACTGTCCGCCGGCGTTGTAATAGTCGGGGTCGCGCGCGTCGCCCGTCACCGGGCCCGCGTGTCCCAACAGGCCGTTTTCCGCGTGAAGCATGAGGTCTCGCCCCTCTATGCACCTCGCTATCAGGAGGGGTAGTCCGACACCGAGATTGACGTAGGACCCATCGGGGATCAGGTCCGTGGCGAGTTGGGCCGTTTCGAGCCGGCTCAGTCCTTCTCCGTAGCGGTCATAGTTCCTCCGTCGCGTGACGTCGGGCTTCCTCGGCGGTGGGACGCTTTCCATCCCTGGGGTTACCGTGGTCTTCACCAGTCCGCTCACGAAGATTCCGGGCAACCCGATCTCGGCTGGATCGAAAGTCCCCGGTTCCACGATCTCGTCGACTTCGGCGATCGCGAACGTCGCTGCCTTGGCGAAAGCGGGATTGAAATTGGCGCTCGCGCCGCGGAACTTGAGATTGCCGAGCGTGTCGGCCTGATACGCTCGGATCAGCGCGTAGTCCACCCGCAACGCACGCTCGAAGATGTAGGGTTCGCCGTCGAAGTACCGCGTTTCCTTCCCGTCGGCGATGAGCGTCCCGGCTCCGGTACGCGTGAAGAACCCGGCAATGCCGGACCCGCCGGCGCGCAGTCGTTCGACGAGCGTGCCCTGCGGAACCAGTTCGAGAGTCATCTCGCCGGCGTCGATGAGATCTTCGGCCAATGACCGCGAACCGGGTCGTGCCGAGAAACACGCGATGAGCTTGCTGACCTGACGGCTTTCGATCAGTGCCACGGCGCGCAACGAACTGTCCGAGCCCAGGGAGTTGCACACCAGGGTCAGATTCTTGGCGTCGGTGTCACGAAGTGCGCGGATGAGGCTCGAAGGGAACCGGTGGTCCAAGCCGAACCCCGAAACCGCGACGCTCGCGCCGTTGGGTACTTCGGCGACCGCTTCCTCAGGTGAGCCGTAGATCGTCGGCATTCCGACCTCTTCTCTGTGGTCCGCATACCGTACTTACGTTCTCTTTGCGAACATAAGTCGAAGCCAGGAACTTGTCAACGGGTGTTCGCGTGTTCCAGGTCAGCGCGCTGACCTGCAGAGGAGTCGCGTGTAGGTCTTGACAACCGCTGTCGGGCCGATCTACGTTCGAGAACCGAACATCAATCCGACATCCGAACACAGTGGCGTGTCAGGGCCGAAGGTGGCCCGTCGTGGATGGAGATGAACGATGTCCTGGTCTTTCCTACGTCGACGCCTCATTGCGCCGCTGGCCCTGCTACTCGTCGCCGGTCTTGCCGCCGCATGCGGATCCGGCGGCGGCGAGGCCGGAGGCAACGGGGTGAGCGGCCCCTGGAGCTCTGTCGTCGACGCGGCCAAGAAGGAACACGAGCTGGTCGTGTATGGATTCACCTCGCCGTCCGTGCAGGCCGCTATCACCGCGTTCGAGGCCAAGTACGGCATCAAGGTGCAGCTGGTCTCCGGCCGGCCCACGGATCTCATCGCGCGCATTCAGTCCGAACAACGCGCCCAGAAGTTCCTCGGCGACGTGTATCTTCCGAACCAGTGTTCCGTGGCCGGCGAGGCGAAGCTGGGTATGTATGCCCCGCAGCGGGAACTGCCGAACTTCAGCCGGCTGAAGCCGGAATATGCGAAGGCGCTGAAGGCGAGCCCGTGGGGAGCGCCATTCCAGCTGAACTACCTGGCGTTGCTGACCAACAAGGGGCTCGTGCCCGAGGGCGCGTTCTCAAGCTGGCAGGGGCTTACCGACCCGAAATGGAAAGGCAAGCTTCTCTCGGACTCGATGTCCATCCCCGGGGTCGGCTCCCTGTGGTTCCAGCAGACTTACGAAGTGCTGGGCGCGGACTTCCACAAGAAGGTCGCCGCGCAGGAACCCGTTGTCGGCCGGCAGACCGCCGCCAACGAGCGTTCGGTGGCTTCCGGCGAATTCGCCGCCTACTTCCCGTTCCTCTACTCCCACTCGGACGACGTCAAAGGGCTCCCCGTCCGCGTGGTGGTGCCCGATGAAGGTCTGCCGTTCGATCTGGGCTGGGCGGTGACGCTCCGCAATGCGCCACACATCAATGCGGCCCAGGTCTTCATCAACGAACTGCTCAGCCAGGAATTCCAGGACACCTTGGTCAAGATGCCTTACGGCTCGGTGACGGGCCCCGGAGTGGACCCGGTCAAAGGAATCGGACCGCGCAATTGCGATGCCGTCGAGAAGGCGGCGTCCGACGCTGTCTCGATCTACGGAAAAAAGTAGTGACACGAAATAGCGAGAAGGGGAGCTGTCGAATGACTCAAACGACCGATCCGCGCGCGACACTGAGCAGTAGCGGGTCCACCAAGGGGCTGGACGAGCCGATCGCGGAACTCGAGACGTTCGAGTTCGAAAACCTGCCGCCGCAGGAGGTCACGGCGGCAGGCAGCAAGACCTGGTTCGTCCGCGGTCAGAACCTGATCGTCGGGTTCTCTCGCGTTACGGCAGGCGATACCCTGGCCCGGCCCGAGACCCAGTCCGGCGAGTATTTCGTCCTGCTCGCACAGGATTCGTTGACGGTCACCGTAACGGCGGGCGGTCAACGCGAGGATGTGGCCGGCCGCGCCGCGATAATCGTACCGCCAGGGGCGAGTTCCGTTACCGCGCGAAGCGACATGGAAGTCATTCGCCTCTTCGACATCCAAGAGAAGGATCTCGCCGAAAAGTGCAGCAACGCGGCCTCCTACGCGGAGCCCCACCCTCGAGTGGCGCCACTGGAGCCATGGCCGGAGCCGAAGGGCGGATACAAGCTGCGTGTCTATCGCTGCGACGACTATCCCCGGGTGGAGGGAAGGCTCGGCAGGATCTTCCGTACCCGGACGATCATGGTCAACTTCGGTGACCCGCGGGAGGTTCCGAGGAACCCGAACGCGATGTCACCACATCACCACGACGACTTCGAGCAGTGCTCGCTGACGGTTCTCGGGGACTACGTGCATCACGTGCGCACGCCGTGGACCAAGCGGCTGGGCGACTGGAAGGAGGACCAGCACGAGCTGGTCCACAGCCCGTCCGCGGCGATCATCCCGCCCCCCACGGTGCACACGAGTCAATGCATCAGTGCGGGCCGCAATCATCTGATCGACGTCTTCAGCCCGCCCCGCGTCGACTTCTCGAGCAAACCCGGCTGGGTCCTGAACGCCGACGAATACCCTTCGCCCGACACGATCGGCCAGTGACGTGGACGCGTTGTCGCACCTGCTCGAAGGTGTCGTGGACCTCCACTGCCACTCCGGACCGTCGCCGATGCCGCGTCACTTGACCCATGTCGAAGCGGCTCGGATGGCTGCCGAGGCAGGGATGCGGGCCGTTGTCGTCAAGTGTCACTATCACGACACGGCGTTCGACGTGCACGCGATGGAACCCGCGCTCGCTCGTATCAAGACGAGCGTTTTCGGTGGGGTCGCGCTCAACAGTCCCGTCGGGGGAGTGAATCCGCACGCTGCCGACCTGAGCCTGAAGATGGGCGGCCGGATCATCTGGTTTCCGACTATTTCGTCGGCCGCTCACCTCGATCACGCGTCGTCCAACGAGGGGCTTCGTCGCCATTTTCAGTCGCGCGGGGTACTCGCCAGCAATGAAGTGGACATTCTCGGGTCCGACGGCGAGCTGTTACCCGAGGTGCACACGATCATCGACCTCGTCAAGGAGAGCGGCGCGGCGCTTTCGACCGGTCATCTGGCGCCCGATCGAGCGCTGGTGCTGGTTGAGGCCGCGGCGGCCGCGGGCCTGGACCGCCTCATTGTCAGCCACCCCAATTTCGTGCCCAAGGCCGATCCGCAGCAGGTCGTGGAGCTGACGAAGCTGGGAGCGACGATCGAGCACGAGATCGGGATGTATGACAACGACCGGCGGTTTCCGCTCGGTGACCTCCTGAAGTGGATCGATCTCGTCGGCCCGGACCACACGTCCCTCGCTTCCGATCTCGGCCAGGCCGGAAACCCTTTGCCGGTGGACGCCTATCGCCGCGTGCTGCCTCGGCTTCTCGACAGCGGCATACGGGAACGAGACCTGCGCACCATGACGGCAGTCAACCCCGCCAGGCTGATCAGCCTGGACGATTGACCCTATCGGAAAGGCGTGAGCAGGTGACATCGCTTCGTGAATTCGGTCCCGGGCGGCCGGCGGTGGGAACATTCGTGAAAATCCCGGCACCGGAGGTTTCGGAAATCGTCGCGGGCGCGGGGTTCGACTTCGTCGTCATCGACACCGAACATGCCCTTCTTTCGGTCCGCGACGTGTACACCATGATCGTCAACTACTCCTCGTTCGGCGTGCTGCCGCTGGTGCGGGTCACCGATCACGGATACGGCGACGCACAGCGGTATCTCGACGCGGGTGCGGCGGGAATCTTCGTCCCGCACGTGTCGAACGGCTCGGTGGCCGAGGACGTGATGAGCCCTCTCCTGTTCCCGCCGAAGGGGTCGCGAGGTATGGGATTCTCGTCGAGGGCCGGCAAATGGGGGTCGCTCGATGGAGGCCGCGCGGAGTACCTCCGTTATGGCGACGAGGACGCCGTGCGCGTGGCCATGGTCGAGGAGCGGGAGTCGATAGACAAGATCGCGGACATTCTCGCCGCTCCGGGTGTGGACGCGATCTTCGTCGGGGCCGGAGACCTGGCGGTC
Organism: Amycolatopsis pigmentata; assembly: GCF_042684065.1. Lineage (NCBI taxonomy): Bacteria > Bacillati > Actinomycetota > Actinomycetes > Pseudonocardiales > Pseudonocardiaceae > Amycolatopsis > Amycolatopsis pigmentata. The sequence goes on from NZ_JBHUKR010000021.1 coordinate 640,674, forward strand.
AGTATGGGCGTCCCCGGTGGCGACAGCCAGGTCAAGAATGCCGTCGACCATGCCATCAACGAGGCAGTGAAGGCGGGCGTACCCGTCGGCGCCGGAACACGGGGCGCGGAAGACGCCAGGAAGCGCAGGGAACAGGGATGCAGTTTCATCATCGCCGGCAATGACGCGGGAATGCTCGTGAAAGCGTCGAAAGCCACCGCGTCGAGTATGCGTGAAGGTGTGTCGAGATAGGCTGAAAAGGAGAACCGGCCATGGCCGAAGTCCGGATCGAAGGAATAGCGCGCGACTATGGCGGGACCGGAAATCCGGCTGTTCGCGACCTCACTCTCGACATCGCCGACGGTTGTGTCGTGACGTTGCTGGGTCCCAGTGGGTGTGGGAAGACGACGACCCTGCGCATGATCGCCGGGTTGGAACGACCGGACGCGGGAACCATCCGGGTCGGAGACAAGGTAGTCGCTTCTGCCGAGAAAGGGACCTTCGTGCCACCAGAGCGGCGTGACATCGGCATGGTGTTCCAGAGCTATGCGTTGTGGCCCCACCTCACGGTGCTCGAGAACGTTTCGTATCCACTCAGGATGCGTCGCGTGGCGAAAAGCGAGATGCGGCAGCGGTCGATGAAGGTACTCGAGCAGGTCGGCCTTCAGGACAAGGCTGATTCCTACCCCTCACGGCTCAGCGGCGGGCAGCAGCAGCGCGCCGCCATCGCGCGGTCGCTGGTGTTCGATCCGCAGTTGCTCCTGATGGACGAACCATTCTCGAACCTGGACGCCCGGCTACGGGAACGCATGGGTGAGGACCTTCGCGAACTGCACGCGAAAGTCGGCGTGACGACGGTGTACGTCACCCACGACCAGGCGGAGGCGATGGTCCTCTCCGATGAAGTTGTCGTGATGCACGAGGGACGGATACTGGACCAGGGGTCGCCTCAGAAGATTTCTCTCCAGCCGGCGACCGCGACCGTGGCCTCGTTCCTCGGATACAACACCGAACTGCGAGGGGTTGTCGATGAGGTCGTCTCCCAGTCCGAGGATACGCAGGTGGTGCGGGCGTCGGGCGTCGACTGGAGTGGCTGCTGCCTGAGTGCGCCCGACCTGGTGAAGGGAGACCAAATCACTTTGGCCATCCGCACGAGGGTGCTGACGATGACCGACAAACCTGACGAAAGCGGGATGTCCTGCGGCTGGCTCGGCGTCGTGAAGGCGCGCCGCAGCGTGGGCGACAGGGATCGGGTGACGATCGCGTGCGCGGACACGACCTTCGTCCTCGAAGTCGACACAACGTGTACCGAGTGTCGCGTCGGCACCAAGGTCAATGTCCGTGCCGCTGCCGACAAGGTCTGGGCCGTGCGAAGCGGGAGTGACCTCGATGGCAACCACTAGCTTGACCGCAGGCACCGGACGTGGGGAGGCGCTGCCCGCCCGGAGGCGACGATCGCTGCCTGTGGGTCAGGCCCTGCTGTGCGTCGTCCTGCTGGCGCTCGGCGCCTATCCCCTCGTGTGGATCGGGTACAAGTCCTTCGACGCCGCTGACGGATCCGGGCTGAACCTGGACGGATACCGGAACATCCTGCAGACCTCGGCAGACGTGCTCGTGAACACGTTCGTGCTCGCGGTCGGTCATACGGTGATCGGGGGAGCGATCGCCGTCGTCCTCGCCTGGTCGGTCGTGCGGACGGATCTGCCGTTCAAGCGAACCCTCGAACTGCTCATCGTGTTGCCGTTCTTCCTTCCCGGGCTGGTGACCGCTGTCGCGTGGCTCATCCTCGGTGCCCGGAAGTCCGGGCTGATCAACGCCCTGTGGCGCGAGCTGACCGGAACGCAGGGATCGATCGTCAATATCACCTCGATTCCCGGAATCATGTGGGTGATGGTGCAGGCGGCGGTGCCGTTCGTCTTCCTCTTGACCGCCGCGGCGATGAGAAGGATGGACGCCACCATGGAAGAGGCCAGCAGGATGAGTGGCGCCTCGCGGTGGATGACGTTCCGTCGCGTGACGCTTCCACTGCTCGCGCCCGTCCTCACCAGCGCGATGATCCTGTCCCTGATCCGTGGCTTCGAGAACTTCGACACGCCGCTCGTTCTCGGCACGCCGGCGAACATTCAGGTGGCCACGACGGCGATGTACGACTCGATCTTCTCCAACATCCTCCCCGACTATCAGACCGCGAGCGCGTTCGGGGTGGTGCTGGTTCTCGCGATGATCCCGTTGATCCTGTGGCAGTTCCGGGTGCTGGGGCGAGCCTCCTTCGTAACCGTGAGCGGTAAGGGATATCAGCCCCGGATCGTACGCCTGCGCCGGCTGAGGTGGGTCGCGTTCGCCGGTGTGGCGATTTATGCGGCGATCACGACTATCCTGCCGATAGGTTGTATTGCGTACGGGACGGTAAGCCCGTTCCTGGGCTTCTTGAACAGCGCGCTGACCCTCGACCACTATCGAAGCGTGTTCGGTGACAGCGGGTTCGTGAGCGCTCTGCTGCAGTCGATATATCTGGGAATACTCTCGGCCACGCTGGTGATGGTCCTGACGTTCGTGGTCGCTTACGCGATCATGCACAGCCGGTCGCGTTTGCGGAAAGTGACGGAGTTCCTGGCCTGGCTGCCCTGGCTGATGCCCGGGATCGTGCTGGGTCTGGGATTCCTGTGGGTCTTCTCCAGCCTGCCCCCGATCATCGCTCCTAACGGGACGATCTGGGCGCTTGTCGTCGCCTACGTAGCTTTGGGTGTCCCACTGGGAAGCAGGATCGTGCACAGCAGTCTCCTCCAGATCGGGAGCGACCTCGAAGAGAGCGCCCGGGTTCATGGTGCCTCCGCCATTCGAACCGTCCGGACGATTCTCCTGCCGCTGATCTGGCCCTCGTTCGCGACCGGCTGGATATTGATGTTCGTGACCGCGCTGAGAGAACTCAGTGCGTCTGTCCTGCTCTACCCCCCGTCCCAGCCCGTGCTGTCGGTTTACATGATCAATCTGCTCACGAACGGGAGTCTCGAGCAGGTGTCGGTCGTCGCCATGGTGATGCTTGCGCTGGTCGCGGTACTGCTCTTCGCACGGACCCGAGTCGCGCGGAGCGCCGACATTCCGGCGTCTTGGTAAAGGGCGAGGAGAGTTCTGTGGCGGATGTGCACTACACGGTTTCCGGCGGCACTGCCAGGATTACGATCTGCCGCCCGGAGCGCGCGAACGCGCTGTCGAACGACGTCCTGGTGGGTTTGGTGGAGCACCTCGAACGAGCGGCCGGGGACAACGCGGTCCGCGTCGTGGCGATCACCGGCGAGGGGGCGGTTTTCTGTGCCGGCCGTGATCTCAAGGAGGAGAGCGGTGGCTCCGGGAATGGCGCGTTCAGCCCACTGCCGATGCGAGGCGTCCACCGCAATGTGCTCGAGGTGCTTCTCGAGGTTCCGAAGCCGACGCTCGCGATCGTGAATGGCCCCGCGGTGGCCGGTGGCTGCGAGTTGGCGCTGGCCTGCGACCTCCGTGTCGTCAGCGACCAAGCGTTCTTCCAGTTGCCGGAGGCAAAACGTGGCCTCGCCGCCAATTTCGCGAGCGTCGTGCTGGCCGGAATGGTGCCGCGTGGCGTGGCGGCCGAGTGGCTGTTCACCGGACGCCGGATTCCGGCGGCGGAGGCGTGGAAATGGGGACTGGTGAACAGGGTGGCCGGTCCGGACGAGGTGGCGCGGGCCGCGGAGTCACTGGTCGCGGAGATCGTGGACAACGCGCCGCTTTCGCTCCAGCGTATGAAGGAAATGATGGTCAAGAGCGTGGGACTGCCTGTCCCGGCGGCTCTGAGGATAGGCAGTCTGGGGTCGAACCCCTATTCATCCCTCGATCGCGCTGAAGGAGCGCGCGCGTACTTCGAGAAGCGCGCTCCTCAATGGGAAGGTCGGTGACATCGTGCCCGAAGGTACGCTGGCTCGAGCGGTGCTCCAACCGCGATCGGTCGCGTTGGTGGGCGTCAGCGCGGACGTCGGTAAGGTGTCGAGCCTCGCCGTGCGGAATCTGCGCAAAGCCGGTTACCGCGGTGAGATCCATCTGGTGCACCCCCGAGGAGGCACCATCGGTGGTGTCGCCGCCTACGAGAGCATCGCGCAGCTACCGCGCGATATCGACCTCGCGATGTCGGCCGTCGGCGCGGACAGAGCCGTCGAGGTAGTGCGGGGTTTGGGCGAACGCGGCGTCAAGGCCGTTGTCGTCGTCTCCAGCGGCTACTCGGAGGCGGGCGTGACCGGCGAGGTTTTGGAACGTCAGCTACTGGAAGCGGCACGAGAGCACGGCACCCGTCTCATCGGCCCGAACTGCAACGGCCTGTATTCGGGTCCGTCCGGTTTGTCGCTGGGGATCAATCGCTCGCACGGTGAGGCGCATCGGCCGGGCGGAATCTCGATCGTCTCACAGAGCGGTGCGCTCATCGGGACCGTCACCGACCTTTGCGCCCGCGGCGGCGGGGGCTTGCGTGCTTTCGTCTCGACCGGCAACGAGGTCGATCTGACACTGACCGATCTGCTGGAATTCCTTGTCCCCGACGAGGAAACGAGTGTCATCGCGCTGATCCTCGACAGGGTCGGAGACGGGCAGCGCTTTCGGGAGCTCTGCCGGCGGGCGCGCGCGGCGGGCAAGCACGTCCTCGCCTTCAAGTTCGGGAACTCGGCGCCCGGCCGGGAGGCGTCCCGTTCGCATTCGGCGCGCCTGGCGGGCGACAGCAGCGTCTACGACGTGTTGTTCGAGCAGGCAGGCGTGCGTCGGTGCGCCACCCTGGCCGAACTGGCGGCCACGGCCGCGTTGCTGGACGCGCGGGGCGCTCCCAGATCTTCCGGCGTCCTCGTGGCCAGCATGTCGGGTGCGGGCGGCGCGCTCATGGTGGACGCCCTCGACGAGCGTGGCGTCCCGTTGGCCGAAATCGAGCCGGCGGTCGTCAAGTCGCTGGAGAAGTCGCTGCGATTCGTGCGGCCGGGTAATCCGGTGGACGTCGGCGCGGGCGGGTCGGCGAATTCACGTCGCAATTTCGAAATCCTGCGGCCGATCGCCCGAGGGCGTGTTTCGGTCATGTTGTATACCCCACCGCCCACGAAGGAGTACGCCGCGCTCTATGCGGAGGCGGTGGCCGATTTCGCCACGCACGGTGAACGGGACGGCAGCTGCGTGATCGCCGTCGTGATGGACCACAGTGATCCGGAAGTGATCGCCACCTGGTCGGCAGCGGGTATCGCGGTCGTCCACTCGCCGATCGACGCGGCCGCCGTCGCCGCGAATCTCCTGGACGCCGGGGGAGTGCGGGCCGGCCCCCAAGAGCGGGCCGCCGAATGGCACGACGATTCGGTCATGGACGAGATCGAGACGACCGAACTGCTCGCTGATTCCAAGATCTCGTTTGCTCCGTACGAACTTGTCAGCGAGGTAAGTCACGCCCGCGCTGCGGCCGACAGGATTGGCTACCCGGTCGTGGTGAAGGGAATTCTGCCGGGGCTGGCGCACAAGGCCCGGCATGGGCTGGTCGCCTTGAATCTCGAATCACCGGACGCGGTCGAGGAGGAGACCGCGCGGATGATGCGGTCGATGCGAGAAATGGTCCCCGGAAACGGTGATAGCTGCCGGGTATCGGTAGCGCGGCAGGTCCGGGACGGCGTCGATCTTTTGGTCTCGATACGACGGGACCAGGAATTCGGCTGGGTGGCGGTCGTCGGAGTCGGCGGAACCTTCGTGGAACGTATCGCGTCCGTGCGGATCCTGCTTCCGCCGGTCGGTGACGAGCAGGTCCGAGAGGCCCTCGTGGTGACGGGCGCGGCGGCACAACTCGATTCGATCGGTATGACGGTGGGGGAGGCGGTTGACGTGGTCGGTGCTGTGATCGAGCAACTGGCCGAAGTGCTGCACGGGGCTGGACGGCACCTGGAGACGATCGAACTCAACCCGTTACGCCTTGGACCGGCGGGGAGCGGGGCCGTCGCCCTGGATGCGCTCGGTATCGTCGGCCCGAATCTCGGAAAGTGAACCAGACTTGAGCCTAGGTAAAGACGAAGACGGCATGTTCGACCCTCAAGTCGGCGATGGCGTGACGGGCGAGCCCAAAGCGGCCGAGCGAGATTCGGAGTTCGTTCAGTCGCTCGCGAGAGGCCTCGCGGTCATCCGCGCGTTCGGCCAGGAAACCCCGGAGTTGACGCTGAGCGAGGTGGCCCGTTCGGTCGAATTGACTCGTGCCGCCACCCGGCGGTTTCTCCGCACGCTCATGGAACTGGGTTACGTGCATTATGACGGGCATCTTTTCCGGCTGAAGCCGAAAGTGCTCGAGCTGGGTTATTCCTACCTGTCGAGCATCGGTCTTCCCCAAATCGCGCACCCCCATCTGGCCGCCCTGATGGAAAAGGTCCGCGAGACGGTTTCGATGACTGTGCTCGACGAACGCAACATCGTCTATGTCAGCCGCGTCCCGGCACGCCGGTTCATGAGGACCGCAATGGAGGTCGGAACGCGGGTTCCCGCCTACGCGACATCGTCGGGCCGGGTCCTGATGGCGGAGCAGCCAGACGAATGGATCGACGAGTATTTGAAGGAAGTCGACCTGCAGCCGCTTTCGCCGCGGACCACCACCGATCCGGACCGGCTGCGTGACATCTTCGCCGATGTCGTCGAGAACGGCTATTGCATTGTGGACCAAGAGCTCGAACTCGGAATAAGGTCCATCGCGGTGCCCGTGCACAATGCGGAGGGGGCTGTCCTGGCTGCCGTGAGCGTTTCCGGTCACGCCAGTCGCGTCACCCACGCGGAGCTCCGCGAAGACTTCCTCCCAGCGATGCTCCAGGCCGTCAGTGCCATCGAGGCCGACCTGCTGGGTTCGCACCTCTCCGCTCCGCGACCTCCCCGCAGGCCGAAGAAGAGCGCAGGCGGTTCCTAGCCGCGATCTGACCGCGAAAACCCGTCTCCGACGCGCGGACGCGACATCGTCGAGGCTCGGCATCGGTGTTTGGGCGATCGAGGCGGTACTCGCCGATACGGGCACTGTGGGGGGCTTCCTGGGACGAGACGATCACTCCGAGTCACGATTTCGCGAGCACCACGTACGAGTTCGTTCTAGTGACGCTCGTGGTGGTTTTCACCTGGGCGGCGGTCTGTGACGAACGCGCTCGCCTTGCCGAAGCGGACGGAGGAGGGTCCTCCGGCGAGCCGGGTGAGGCCTGGGGCGCCGGGGCCGGTGGTGCCGCCGGGCAAGGTCGGCATCCGGTGTAAAGTGTCAGCGGAGTGGGCGCACAGTCACCCGAACCGCCAGGCAGTTCGGGTTCCGGTCGCCCGCTTGTCGTGAGTGCGCTGCGTGATGCGGGGTGCGCTCGTCGGACGGGATGTGGCGCAGCTTGGTAGCGCATCCGCTTTGGGAGCGGAGGGTCGCAGGTTCAAATCCTGTCATCCCGACACATGGGGCCGTGCCCTCGGGTGCGGCCTTCTTCGTCTCGGTCCGGAATTTACGCGGCGTTTTCCCGACGCGCTGCGCGGCAAAGTGCCGGACGACGATTTTTCGCGCATCGCCGCGGGCCAATCAGTCATCCGGCGGAACTCACGTTCCGGAGCCGGCAGGCGGACTGTGCTTTTCCGATACGGGAGAGCGGAGAACCGCCTGCCGGGTGGGGAGGACCTTTTGCCCCAGTGGTGACGACGTTGGGCCGTCGCCGTCCGGCCGGTGGCCGGCGGACCCTGGCTAGCGCCACCGCGGTCCACGACACTCCGCGACAAGGAGATTCGCCATGATGTACTGGTACGGCCATGGAATGGGCGGCTGGGGATTCGCGCTCATGACCGTCAGCCAGATCCTGTTCTGGGCACTGATCATCGCCGGAATCGTCGCTCTGGTCCGCTATGTCGGCCGGAGGAGCCAGCACACCGGCTCGTTCGGGGCCTCTCGGCAGACTCCGGAACAACTGCTGGCCGAGCGGTTCGCCCGGGGCGAGATCAGCGAGGAGGAATACCAGCGCGGGCTCGATCTGCTTCGCCGGCACCATTCCACCCCGGGATCCTGACGGTTCAGTCGGATTCGACCCGGGGCGGCACGACGAAATGCATCCGAGACGAGGAGTCCTCAGGTGTGCGGACTCGGCGGCGTCACCCGGAGATCCGACCTCGTCTGCGGCGGTTTCTCGGTGAGGGAGCTGAGGAGCCCGAGCTTCTCGGCCGCCGGGCTTGCCGGGCCGGCGTGGTAGATGACGAGCATCTGGCCCGAAGTACCGCTGATGGCGAGCTTCTCGCGCCGGAGACGCAACTCGCCGAGCTGCGGATGCTCCAGCCGCATCTCGGCGCCCTCCCGTGTGCGCACGTCGTGTCGTGCCCACAGGGTCCGGAAGCGAGGGCTGGCCAGTGACAACTCGCCGACGAGGTCGATGAAGCGCTGGTCGTCGGTATCGGTGCCGACGGACTGCCGGAAGCCGGCCACCAGTCGCTCGGTCGCGCTCTCCCAGTCTGGATAGAGATCCTTTTCGGCGGGGTCGAGGAAGACGTCTCTGAGCCGGTTGCCGCCAACGACCAGGCGCGGCGACAGCGCGGTGGCCGGTGGGTTGGCGGCAAGGACGTCGAAGTAGCGGCCCTCCACGAACGCAGGCAAGGGAAGCGTAGCCACCAGCATGGCGACGCCCGCAGGGACCGACTCTCGGCGTGGCGCACGCCGCCGGCGTCGTGGTCGTGGCTCAGCGAGGCTGAGGAGATAGGCCGTTGTGTCGTCGTCGAGTTGGAGGACACCGGCGAGCGACTCAAGGACCGAGAGGGAGGGGCTGGAGTCGCGGCCCTGTTCGAGGCGGAGGTAGTAGTCCACGCTGATGCCGGCGAGCCTCGCGACCTCCTCGCGGCGCAGCCCCGGCACCCGGCGCGTGCCCTGCCCAGGTAGGCCGGCCTGCTCAGGAGTGACCAGGTCGCGACGGGCGCGCAGGAACTCGCCGATTCGGTTCGCTTTCTCGGTCATGGGTTCTGTTCCTCGATCGAGTGGCCCGCGACGCCTCACCACGCGATGGGGCCGTGGACGGAACTGTAGGTGCCGGTGGGGCCGTCGGGTGCGACCTGGGCCATTCGGACGATGACCTCGGCGCCATCCTCGACGGTTTGGGTGCCGGTGCGGCCGTTGAGATCGGTGTTGGTGAATCCCGGCTCGACGGCGTTGATCCGGATCCGCGGGTACTGCTTGGCGTACTGGATTGTGATGACATTGACGACGGCCTTGGAGGCTGGGTAGCTGATGCCAGGGTAGAAGTGAGTATGGCCGGCAGGGTCGGCGAGCCCGGAGATCGACGCCAGCCCGCTGCTGAGGTTGACGACGACCGGTGCGCGCGACTCCTGCAGCAGCGGCAGGAAAGCACGCAGCACGCGCAGGGTGCCGAAGACGTTTGTCTCGAAGGTCTCCTTCATCAGCTCGGGCGTCTCTTCGGCAGCCGTCGGGATGGCGTTGCCGTCAAGCCGCGGCTCCACACCCGCATTGTTGATGAGTACGTCGAGCCCGCCATCGGCTGCGATGGCCGCGACCGCCGCGGCGACCGAGGCGTCGTCGTTGACATCGATTCGGACGAAGCGAGCGCCGAGCTCGTCGGCGGAGGCCCGGCCGCGCGCCTCGTCGCGTGCGCCGGCGTAGACGGTGTGCCCGGCCTTGATGAGCCGGCGGGCTGTCTCCTTGCCGAGGCCCTTGTTGGCCCCGGTGATCAGTGTTGTGGTCACGGCTCCAGCCTGACTCACGCGACATGCTCGCGGCAGTCACCTGTCCTTCCCTAGGACCAGAAGGGCCACCCTGCTGTGGCCCAGCGGTGTCAGTTCGTAGTCGACCCGAGGCGGGACAACCGGATGCACCGTTCGCCGGACCAGTCCGTCGCGTTCGAGGTGGCGGAGGGTCAGCGTCAGCATGCGCTGGCTGATCTCGTCGATCTCCCGGTGCAGCTCGCCGAACCGGCGTTCGCCCGTGCCGAGGAACTCGACGACCAGCAGGGACCACTTGTCGGCCAGGCGGTCGAGCAGGTCCCGGATTTCGCAGGAGGCGGTACTACACACATCCGTGTGTTTCGGGCAACCGGATGCCGCGGTGCGGCGGGCCACGACCTATGGCGATGGGTGGTTTCTCATGGCGCCGCCCGACCGCGTCGGTGCTGAGCGAGCACGGCTGGAGAAGGCGGCCACCGCCGTCGGGCGGACAACGCCGGAGATCACGATCAGTGCCATGGTGGCCATTCACGGCGACCCCTCGCTACCCGGCCACGAGGCGATCACGCGGGCGGTGTCCGATCCCGACGGGATGTTCGGCGTACCGGCTGATCTCGCCGAGAGCGCTGTGACCAGCGGTGGACCGGAGGTCATCGCCGAGCATTTGGCCTTCTTGGCCGACAGTGGTGTGCAGCGGGTCGTGGTGGTCTTCGCCGCCGGTGACTGGTTCCGTCAGACCGACCTGCTCGCCGACGCCGTCCGCGTCCTGGACGGCGGGCGGTCGTCTTCCTGACTCGAAACGGTCAGCGGGACTGCCTCGCGCGGGCTTCGGCGGACTGTGGTGTGAAGAAGTTGACCAGGTTGCCGTCGGGGTCCCGGAACAGCAGGGAGCGGTTTCCCCACGGCATCGTGGTCGGCTTCTGCACGATTTCGGGTGCGGCGGCCGAGTTCGTCAGCCGTTCGTAGTCGCGGTCGACATCCTCGACGAGGAATTCGAGGATCACTGTCCGGTTCGACCCGGGTACGGCCGCCCCGGGGCTGAACAGCGCCATCGTCTCGGCGCTGCCGATCGCGAGTGTGCACGCCGGGCCCACGAGTTCGGCGAACTGTTCGGCGAGCCATCGGGCGTTGATGCCGGTCGCCTGCTCGTAGAACTCGACGAGACGGGCGATGTCGCCGGTGATGATGCGGACGGAGACGAATTGCACGGTGGTTCCTTTCGCTCTGCGGCGGAGTGCCGAGGTTCACCGGAGACGCTACGAGCAATAGTGGACAGAAGCCGTCCGGTATCTCCGAGAATCTTGCCGGTCCCGGGCCGTCAGCGAACTTCGAGAGGGCGGAAGCGGCCGTCGGCCCACCAAGCGATCTCGACGAGGGCGATACCGGCTGCGGCGCAAGCGAAACCGGTCAGGGTGAACGATGAGTCGCCGGGATCGAGGGCGAACAAGGTCCGGGTGAACGGCACGACGAACATCAGCGCGGACAGCGTGACCATCGTCGCGACGAGCGCGACTTTCCACCAGGTGTAGGGCCGCGCGACGATGGCGACCACCCACAACGAGGTTGTGATCAACGTGATCAGCGCGGTCGTCGTCGCGCGGGTGAGGTCCGGCGCGGGGGCGGCCGAGCCCGGGTAGACCAGCAGGTAGGAAACGAAAGTGGCCACCGCGACCGCGACACCGGCCGGGACGGCCGAGCGCATGACGCGGGACACGAAACCGGTGCGGGCGCGTTCGTTGTTCGGTGCGAGTGACAGCACGAAGGCCGGGAGGCCGATGGTGAACCAGGAGATCATCGTGACGTGCCGGGGGAGGAACGGGTACGACAGCTTTTCGAATCCCACCAGGCCGGGCGCGACGAACATCAGCGCCAGGAGGACCGAGTAGACGGTCTTGGTGAGGAACAGTTTCGAAACCCGCTCGATGTTGCCGATCACCCGCCTGCCCTCGCCCACCACATAGGGCAGCGTGGCGAACTTGTTGTCCAGCAACACGATCTGCGCGACACCGCGGCTCGCCGGGCTGCCGGAGCCCATCGCCACGCCGATGTCGGCGTCTTTCAGCGCGAGGACGTCGTTGACGCCGTCGCCGGTCATCGCGACGGTGTGCCCGCTTGCCTGGAGCGCGCCGACCATCAGCCTTTTCTGGGCGGGTGAGACGCGGCCGAAGACCGTGTTCCGCTCGACTTCCTTCGCGAGCGCGCCGGAATCGGCGGGCAACGTGCGGGCGTCGACCGCGTGGTCTCCTCCGGACAGGCCCAGGGAACCGGCGACGGTGCCCACCGACACCGCGTTGTCACCGGAGATCACCTTGACCGCGACGTGTTGTCCGGCGAAGTAGTCCAGGGTTTCCTTCGCGTCCGGGCGGACTTTCTGTTCCAGAATCACCAAAGCGGCCGGAGCGACCACGCCGGGAGCGCCCGCCGCGCCGACCGTCCGGTCGCCGCGGCCGAGCAGCAGGACCCGCAAGCCGCGTGCGCCGATCCGCTCGGCCTCGGCACGGTGCTCGTCACCGTCGGGCAGCAGCACGTCGGGGGCGCCGAGAACCCAGGTTCCGTGTGGCGGGAAGTCCGCCCCGCTCCATTTCCTGGCCGACGAGAACGGCGCGACCGATGCGGATCGCCAGTCCGGGGCCGCCGGGTAGGCATCGGCGATCGCCTGGAGGCTGGCGTTCGGGCGCGGATCGGCGGCGGCCAGCGCGGCGAGGGCGTCGGCGACCTCCGTGGTGCCGTCCAACGGATGGACCTCCGCCACGCGCATGCCGGTTTCGGTCAGCGTCCCGGTCTTGTCGGCGCACACCACGTCGACTCGTGCGAGGCCCTCGATCGCGGGGAGCTCCTGCACCAGGCATTGCCGCCGGCCGAGCCGGATCACGCCGACCGCGAAGGCGATCGCGACCATCAGCACCAGGCCTTCGGGTACCATCGGCACGAGCGCGCCGACCATCCCGGTCAGTGCCTGGCTCAGCGGCTGCTGCCCGGAGAGCTGGTTCCACACGGTCAGCGCGCCCGCGGGAACGAGCAGCCACGTGATGAACTTGAGGATCTTGTTGACCCCGGCGTTCAGTTCGGACCTGACCAGGGTGAACTTGCTCGCCTCCTCGGCCAGTTTGGCCGCATACGCGGCACGGCCCACCTTGGTGGCCCGGTAGGCGCCGGTGCCGGCGACCACGAAACTTCCGGACAGCACCTCGTCGCCGGGACTTTTCACGACCAGGTCGGACTCGCCGGTGAGCAGCGACTCGTCGACCTCGATCCCGGCCGCGTCGAGGACCACACCGTCCACGATGACCTGGTCGCCGGGACCCAGCTCGATCACGTCGTCGAGCACGACCTCCTCGGAGCCGATCTCCGTGGCGCGGCCGTCGCGGCGCACCATCGGCCGGGCGCGGCCGACGATCGCCAGCCGGTCCAGTGTCCGCTTGGCCCGCAGTTCCTGGACCATGCCGATCACGCTGTTGGCGATGATGAAGAGGCCGAACGCGCCGTCCACCGGGGAGCCGGTGGCCAGGATGATCGCCAGCAGTACCGCGAAGATCGCGTTGACCCTGGTGAGCACGTTGGCGCGGACGATCTGCCCGACCGTGCGGCTCGCCCGTGCCGGCACGTCGTTGGTCTCTCCTGCGGAGACCCTGCGTGCCACTTCGGCGGCGGTCAGGCCGCTCTCGGCCGCTCGCCGGTCGGTGGTCATGACGCCCGTCGTCCGGAGTCGCAAGCCCGCGGCCATTCCATGCGTCCGATCGTATGCGGACTCCGCACCGGGTCGCGCAAACGCTTTCGTTCGAGAGCAAGGGCTGTTTACTCGGCCGGAGGCGGCAGCGGCGCGCACCGACCACGAGAATCACCCGCCGAAGGCCGCTGCACGCGGCCGGACGCGCTTTTCGGCCGGCTGCCGATTCAACGCTGCTATTCGTAGTAAACAGCCCTTGCTCCACAAACGAGCCGACCTTCGGGCCTTCCGGAGGGGGAGTGTCAGAGGTCACACTGGCGAGCGCAAGCGACCCAGGAGGTTCCCTTGGCACGCCTCGACGCCTGTTCCTACTGTGGGCTCCCGGTGCGGTTGGCCGGCGACCGCCGCCATCCCGGCCGTGGTGTGGTGGACCAGCTCGTGTTCGCGGCGCCGCGCGCTGACGGTCTGCCCAATCTCGGCGTTCTGCACCGGTTCTGCAACCAGGTGTCGCGGACCGGGCGGCCGGGCTGCGGCCGGATCCTGCGGCGCGCGTGGCTCGGCTGGGCGACCGAGCAGTTCGAGGCACGCGGGTGGGAAAGGCGCTACGGCTTCAGGCATTACGACCGGCTCGGCCTGCACCCGGGCCGGGTGGCCTCGCCGCGGCTCTACCGCAAGTACTGGCGGATTCGCAAGATGCGCTGCGCTTCCCGAGCCTGCGACTACTACTCGGCGTAGCCGACTTTCCCCGCAAGCTACTAGGCGGTAGCGTGATCTCCGTCCGCGACGGGATGACGATGTGCGACGGAGGACTCGTGGTGGTTCGGTTGATCCTCGGTCTGGCGCTCACCGCGGTGGGAGTCGCCTTCGCCGCCGCCCGGGTGCGGTGGCTCTACCGCTTGATCCGCACCGGTCAGCCCGCTCACGGGCGCACCGAGCATGTCGGCGAGCGCATCCGGACGCATCTGGTGGAGGTCTTCGGTCAGCGAAGGCTGCTCAAGTGGACAGTGCCCGGCCTCGCGCACTTCTTCACCTTCTGGGGCTTCGTCATTCTCGCCTCGGTGTACCTGGAGGCCTACGGCGCGCTGTTCAATCCCGACTTCCACATCCCGCTCATCGGCCGGTGGCCGGTGCTCGGTTTCCTGCAGGACTTCATCGCGGTCGCGGTGTTCCTGTCGCTGATCGCGTTCACGATCATCCGGATCCGCCAGGCGCCGGAACGCAAGGAGCGGGCGTCCCGGTTCTACGGCTCGCACCTCGGCGGTGCCTGGCTGATCCTGTTCATGATCTTCAACGTCGTCTGGACGATGTTCCTGTTCCGGGGCGCGTCCGCGGCGGCGGGCACGTTCCCCTACGACTCCGGCGCCTACGTCTCGCTCGGGGTGGGTGACGCGCTGCGGCCGCTCGGCACCGGGTTCAACGATGTGCTCGAAACGGTCGGCCTGATGCTGCACCTCGGCGTCATGCTGTCGTTCCTGGTCATCGTGCTGCACTCCAAGCACCTGCACATCTTCCTGGCGCCGGTCAACGTCACGGTCAAGCGCATGCCCGACGGACTCGGCCCGGTGCTGCCGATGGAATCCGGCGGGAAGCCGATCGACTTCGAGGATCCCGGTGAGGACGACGTCTTCGGGCGCGGCAAGATCGAGGACTTCACCTGGAAGGGCATGCTCGACTTCGCCACCTGCACCGAGTGCGGGCGGTGCCAGAGCCAGTGCCCGGCGTGGAACACCGGGAAGCCGCTCTCGCCGAAGATGGTGATCATGGATCTGCGTGACCACCTGTTCGAGACGGCGCCTTACCTCATCGGAGGCAAACAGGACCGGCCCGAGGTGCCGCTCGTAGGCCCCGAGAGCGACGGTGGCGTCATCGACCCGGACGTGCTGTGGTCGTGCACCACCTGCGGCGCGTGCGTCGAGCAGTGCCCCGTGGACATCGAGCACGTCGACCACATCATCGACATGCGCCGTCATCAGGTGCTGATCGAGTCTGCGTTCCCGACCGAACTGGGCACGTTGTTCCGCAATCTGGAGAACAAGGGCAACCCCTGGGGCCAGAACAATTCGGAGCGTCTCGACTGGGCCAAGGACCTCGATTTCGAGGTTCCGGTCGTGGAGGGCGAACTCGGGGAAGACGTCGAATACCTGTTCTGGGTCGGTTGTGCCGGCGCGTTCGATGACAACGCACGCAAGACCGTGCGCGCCACGGCGGAGCTGCTGCACCTTGCCGGAGTGGACTACGCGGTGCTGGGCAACGGCGAAACCTGCACGGGCGACCCGGCCCGCCGGTCGGGCAACGAGTTCCTGTTCCAGATGCTGGCCCAGGAAACCAAGGAGAACCTCAACGCGCTGTTCGAGGGGCGTGAGCCCGCGCGTCGCAAGATCGTCACGACCTGCCCTCACTGCCTGAACACGTTGGGCCGCGAATATCCGCAGCTCGAAGGGCATTACGAGGTCGTGCACCACACCCAGCTCCTGAACAGGCTGGTGCGCGAGAGCAAGCTGACGCCGGTGGCACCGGAGAGCGGAACGCCGGTCACCTACCACGATCCCTGCTACCTGGGCCGCCACAACAAGGTCTACACGCCGCCGCGCGAGCTGGTCGGCGCCACCGGAGCCACGCTGTCCGAAATGCCGCGGCACGCCGACCGCGCCCTGTGCTGCGGCGCGGGCGGGGCGCGCATGTGGATGGAGGAGAAGATCGGCAAGCGGATCAACCTGGAACGGGTGGACGAGGCGATCGCGACCGAGGCGGGCACGATCGTGACCGGCTGCCCGTTCTGCAAGGTCATGATCAGCGACGGGCTGGTCCAGCGGCAGAGCGAGAGCACCGGTGAGGGCATGGACGTCCGCGACGTCGCCCAGTTGTTGCTCGAATCGGTCCATCGGGGGACCAAGTCTCCGGAACCGACCTCTTCGTGAACCCGGTGCGGTCGGCGGAGGGCCGGAAAATGGGTGGTTACTGGTTACGCCGGATCGAGCAGCTCGACCCGGTCGCCGACCATCACGAGATCTATCGCATCTCGATCGGTTTCGAATTCCCCTGGGACTACAACAGGGCACTGGAGTTCGCCCTGTTCCGGACCTACTGCGTGCCGAGTATCTCGCGGCTGCTGGACGCGACCGGGAATTCGAGAAGCGGCCGCAGAAACGTTACGACGACACGTCGCTGTTGATGGTCGCTGTTGATGGCGGAAATGGCCGAGCACGGCTACAACTCCCCGCGGGGCCGTGCCGCGCTCAGCGCGGTCAACCGCCAGCACGGTCATTACGCCATCAGTAACGACGACATGCGCTACGTGCTGTCCACCTTCGTATACGACCCGATCGACTGGATCGACGAGTTCGGCTGGCGTCCGTTGCACGACCACGAGCGGCAGGCCGCTTTTCATTACTTCCGCGAAGTCGGCAAACGCATGGCGATTCGCGAAATTCCGGAGGACTACGAGGAGTTCCGCGCTTTCAAGACGAAGTACGAGCGGGAGAACTTCCGTTTCTCGCCGACGAACCAGCGGGTCGGCACCTACACCCTGAACCTGTTCTGTTCGTGGTACCCCAAGCCGTTGCGGCCCGCTGCGGGCATGGCGGTACGCGGCCTGCTCGACCAGCCGATGCTGACCGCGTTCGGTTTCGAGCCTGCCCCAGCGTGGGTTGTCAGGCTGGTGCGCACGGGACTGCGCATCCGTGCCGCGGTGGTTCGTCTGCTTCCGCGCCGCCGCCACTCCAAGCTGATGAATCCCGTCACCCGTAGCTATCCCGGATACCCGGACGGGTACGAGCCCGGTCAGCTCGGCGCTTACGGACCTCCGGCGGAGATCGATCCGGAACTGCTCCGCCGATCCCGCGACTGATCACCGACGGCATCCGCACACCGCGCCGGGACTCATGAGCGTGAGTTCCGCGCCTACGCCTCCCAGTCGGTGAGCACGGCTTCGGTGTCGGCACCGGGAACCGGTGGGGGTGCGGGAGTCGCGGTGGGAGTGCGGGAAAAGCGGGGAGCGGGTGCTGCCTGGGGCACCCCGTCGATCGTGACGATCGTGTCCCGCGCGGCCAGGTGGGGGTGGGTCGCGACCTCCGAGAAGGAGAGCACGGGCGTGACGCACGCGTCCGTGCCGGCGAAGATCTCCGCCCACTCGTCCCGGGTCTTGGTGACGAACACCGCGGTGAACCGGGCGCGCAGTTTCGGCCAGCCCGACTGGTCGAGTTGCGCGGGCAGATCCTCACCGTCCAGCCCCAGACCGCTCAGCAAAGCCGCGTAGAACTGGGGTTCCAGCGCGCCGACGGCGACCCAGCGGCCGTCCGCGCAGGTGTAGGTGTCGTAGAAGGGCGCGCCCGTGTCGAGGAGATTGGCCCCGCGTTCGTCGGTCCACGCCCCGGCGCCGCGCAGCGCCCACATCATCTGCAGCAGCACGCTGGTGCCGTCGACCATCGCGGCGTCGACGACCTGGCCCCGGCCGGAGCGCTGCCGCTCCCACAGCGCCGCGAGGACGCCGGCGACCAGGAACATCGACCCGCCACCGAAATCGCCGACGAGGTTGAGCGGGGCCGTGGGCCGTTCACCGGCCCGGCCGAACGCGTGCAGCGCGCCGGTGAGCGAGATGTAGTTGATGTCGTGTCCGGCGCGCTGGGCCAAGGGGCCGTCCTGGCCCCAGCCGGTCATCCGGCCGTAGACCAGTCCGGGATTGACCTCGTGGCACTGTTCCGGACCGACGCCGAGCCGCTCCGCCACGCCGGGCCGCAGGCCTTCGAGGAGCACATCGGCCTTCGCGACCAGCCTGAGCACGATTTCGCGGCCCTCGTCGGTCTTGAGGTTCGCGGCCACCGACCGCCGTCCGCGCACCAGGTGATCGGGCTTGCCGCCGGCGACCTGGAGACCGCCCGACGGGCGTTCGACCCGGACCACGTCCGCGCCGAGGTCGGCGAGCATCATCGCCGCGTGGGGGCCGGGGCCGATGCCCGCGAGCTCCACCACCCGCAACCCGCTGAGTGGACCGGACAAGATCGCCTCCTCGTTGTGGACGCCTCGCCCCAACCTAACTTGTCCCTGCGTGGGGGCCAGGTTCAGCCTGGCTGAACGTTTTCACGGGAACTCGACCGCCGCCGACGTTGACAAGGCGAATCATGTCCGATCGGGACTTGTCGGTCACAGCCTGTTCACGATCCGTAGAATTCGTGTCCGCGCGGGTGGCCACGGCGTCGACCGCGTGGGACCGGGTGCGCGGTTCAATCGAGGCCGTCGTCGAGTTCGTTGCCACGCATCCCCAGCACGCACTCGCCGGCCTGGAGGGGTGGAACCAGGCGCGTTCGCTGCCCGGCCGGACCAAGCTCGCGCGGGCGAGTGCGGAGGGTCCGTCCGGCGTCGAACAGACGCTCATCGAGGGGCAGCGCTCGGGTGAGTTCGGCGAGTTCGACCCCCACGTGCTCGCCGTGATGTTCCAGCAGGCCGTCGACGCGGCGGTACTGGAGTCGGCGGTGCGCCCGGACACCGATCTGACCGCGTTCGCCGCCGAACTCGTCGCGTTGTTCGACCGTGCGATCAGGAGGAGACCGTGAGACAGGTAATGATCATCGCCGTCGGTTCGCGTGGTGACGTCGATCCCTGCACCGGAGTGGGTGCGCGGCTGCGCGCCGAGGGCCACCGCGTCACCATCGCCGCCGACCGCGCCTTCGAGCGCCTGGTCACCGCGGCGGGCCTGGAGTTCCGTCCACTATGGACTCGGCTGCGCGACCAAGGCGGCGCGGCCGAGGAGACGAGTCAGGGCTACGCGCGCGACGGGTTGTTCTCGCGCAGCGGTCTGGACATGCTCGCCGCCGCACGGCAGTTCATCCGCGAGACGAACGCCAACGTGGCCGAGATCGCCGCCGATCCGTCGGTGAATGTGCTGCTGTTCAACGCCTTGGGCGCGGCCGCCTATCACGTCGCCCGGGCGCGCGGCATCCCCAGCGCAGGCCTGCACCTGCAGCCACAGCTGCCGACCGCCGAGTTTCCGCCGACACTGTTCGGCCGATCACTGGGCCGGTTCGGCAACCGGGCGGCGTGGGCCGCACACCGGCTCACCGAGCGCTCGATGTTCGGCAACATCAACGAAATCCGCGCCGAGCACGGCCTGCCGCCGACCACCCTCGCCGCGACCCGCCGCGAGCAGGCGGCGACCGCATGGCCGATGCTGCATGGCTTCAGCCGGCACGTCGTGCCACGCCCACCCGACTGGCGGCCGGGCGCCGAGGTCGTCGGCTACTGGTGGCCATCGGTTCCCGCCGGCTGGACACCGCCCGAGGAACTGCGTCAATTTCTCGACGCGGGCACGGCACCGGTGTTCGTCGGCTTCGGCAGCGCCGACCCCGGCGACGCACCCCGGATCAGCGCGATCGTGGCGGGTGCGCTGCGCAGCGCCGGGCGGCGCGGGGTCATCCAGGCAGGCTGGGCCGATCTGGCGGTCCGCGGCGACGATCTGCTCACCATCGGCGAAGTCCCGCACGAGTGGTTGTTCCCGCGCGTGGCGGCCGTCGTGCATCCAGGCGGCGCCGGTACGACCGCCGCCGGGCTGCGCGCCGGCGTACCCACCGTGCCGGTTCCGATGACCGGTGACCACCCGTTCTGGGCGGCGCGACTGACCGCGCTGGGCGTCAGCCCGGGGCCCGTGCCGTTCAAGCAACTCACCGAAGAGCGGCTTGCGGACGCGATCCGCGCCGCCGTCGACGAACCGCGCTACGCACGGGCAGCGAAGTCGATCGCCGCCGACATCGCGACCGAGGACGGTGCGGCCGAGGTGGCACGCCAGGTCGAACGTCTCGTCCGACTCGGCGAGCCGCACTAGTGAGCCCCGCGCTTCCCCGGCACCGGTCGTCCGGAGTGCGTCATAGTTAATGGGGACGCAATACCGGGTCGGCACAATGCGCGGCATGCGTTCGCTGGGAGTGGTGCTTTCGATGCTGCTGGTGTCGGCATGCGGTGCGGCCGGTGGGACACCACCCCCGCCGTCGGCCGTGCCGGTTCCACCGGTGCCGGACAGCTTGAAGAAGCCGGATCGCCTGGGGGCCACGAGCTTCGCCTCGCACTGGCTCGATCTGATGGACTACGCCTACCGCACCCTGGATTCGGCTCCCCTGCACGGCCTCGGTCTGCCGAGCTGCCAGACCTGTACGCAGTTCACCGTCCAACTCGATCGTGACCGCTCGGCCGGCGCCCGCTACGAGGGCGGGCGCGTGCATTTCCTCAGCGCGGAACCGGAAAGCGTGGACGAAGGCAAGCAGGCGCGGATCGACGTGCTCTTCGACCAGGACGAGCTGAAGGTGCGGGACGGCAAGGACGCGGTCGTGGAAACCGTGCCGGAGAACCGGACCATCTTCGTGTTCGATCTCCAGTGGACGGACGCGGGCTGGCGGGCGGCCACCATCCGGCTCGGTCAGGAAAGCACGGCGAAGCCCACCCCGTGATCACCGACGGGCACGGCGCGTGGCGATGCCCAACGTGAGCGCGCCGAGCGCGGCCAGCGCGGCGATCCCCGCGCCCGCCCACAATCCGGGCGGGGTCCAATCCAGGGTGAGTTCTCCGGCGGTCACGCCGGGTGGCAGATCGACGGCGAGCAGGCCCGCGGGGCCGGTCGTGACCGGGATCTCCCGTCCGTCGACCCGTGCCTGGTAACCCGGCCAGGCGAGCCGGGCGAACACGAGCCGTCGTGAACCCTGGCCCGTCGCCGTGAACCGCACCGATTCGGAGGTGGAATCGCCGGAGGTGTCTTGCGTGACCGCGACGGCGGGCCCGGCCGACGAAAGCCTGCCTTCCGGCCAGGGAATCGACCCGGTGCGCCGTAGCACGGTCACCACCTGGTCGTGCTCCGTGACCTGCCAGCCTGGCGGCACGGTGATGCCGGGGACGAGCGCGTTTTCCACCACGATCGTCCGCAACCGCATGAGGTCCGCGACAGGCACACCCGAAGAAGTCGGCTGCCACAGATTGGGGTAGGCGCGCGCACACGAGGAGCCGAAGCCGTCGAGGCAGAACGTGTCGGAGAAGGCGCTGAAACCCATCCCCGTGTAGGAGTTGACCGCGTCGACGCCGGCCACCTGGTAGCTGTATCCGAACAGGAAGTACCGCCATGCCTTGTCCGGCCCCAGTCCCACGGTGTCCGACGCCGTCTGGAACGACGCGATCTGGAGGGTTTCGCCCTGGTACCGGTCGGCGAAGGCCGACCGCAGCGCCTTCACCGAATGTGGGTAGTAATACGGCTTGACGTTGAAATTTCCCGGGAACGCGGCGAGTTGCAGGCCCAGCACGGCGGCCGTGCCCGTGACGAGGACGGCGCCGAACGCGGCAGGCCCGTGGCGGTGTGCCCACACCGCGCAGGCGGTGAGCACCGCGACCACGCCAAGTCCCGCGAGGTCCCACCCGAGCCGCGTGGGCGTGGTCGCCCACGCCAGGTAGGTGCCGCCGAGCAGGATGCCTGCCGTGGCAAGGGCCCGCGTGCCCACGCGTGTGGTGCGGATCCCGTCCGAGGCGGCCACGGCCACCAGCACGGCCAGCCCGAGATAGCAGTATTCGACGAGCCGCAACGGCCACCGGAACATCCACAAACTCGACGGACCGAGAGTGAGGGCCAGGAACCCCAGCGTCACAACGAAAGCACCGGCGAGTGCCCGGTTCCGCAGCACGCGCCAGTTCAGCCAGGGCGCCAGCGGCAGCACGAACCAGGCGAAATACGTCGCGGGCACGCGGAGACCGTCGGCGCCGTCGAACGCCCGGATGCGGGGCAGGTAGCCGGGCACGCTCATGGCCAGCAGGTCGGTGCCGCTGGGCACGAGGAACCCGTCGTTGAGCACGCCCCACCCGGCGCGCCAGGTGACCGGGCCGGTCAGGGCCAGTGGCAGGAACACCAGCGGCACGACCAGCCCGACGCACACACCCAGGACCAGGATGATCCGGAACGCGCGCCACGACCGGCGAAGTCCCGCTTCCACGAGCAGGCCGAGGACGACGACGCAGACTCCGAGCACGCCGTAGGGGTTGCCGGAGGTGATCGCCAGCGCGCCGATCAGGAACGCCCAGAACGGGTTGAGCGCGCCACGCCCCGCTCGGTGTAGCGACCACCAGACAAAAGGGACACAGGCAAAGGAAATCAGGCCCGAAGCCCAGCTCGCGGTGTCGAAATAAAGGGTGAAACCGGAGAACGGCAAGGCTACGGCGACCGCCGCCGACGCCGCCCGCCGTGCTCCGTACTCGCGGCAGACGAGATAGGTGCCCAAGGCGAGCAGCACGAGGAATTCGGTTTTCACCAGCGCGGCCGCGATCGCGAGGTCCGGCAGTATCGCGACGAGCAGGAAATTGGCCACGTTGAGCGGGTTGTAGACGCCGAAAAGGGCCTCGCCGGCGACGTTGCCGCCCATCCAGGTGTGCAGGTCGAGCAGTGCCGGCCACTGACCGGACAGAACCAGGTGCCCCAGGTGGTACCACATCGGGAGGAACTGGGCGGCGCTGTCGTCCCAGTAGTAGAAGATGCGGTTGCCGATCAGGGGAAGCTGGGCGAGTACGGCCACCGCGACGCATACGGCAGTACCCGTGAAGAGCCCCGATCTTCGCACCGGAGCATCTTTCACGGACGCTCCGGGTACCGCAAGGTGTTCTCGGTCGCGTCCGTGCAAATTTCCCGTAGTGGTGGGAAAACCGCTTATCTTTGCACCCCACGACCATCCTCGGCGGCGGCGAACGCGAGATTGATCACCGGCCGCATCGGCTTCGACCGCAACGCGAGTTGGAGCGAGACTTACCGCCGAGTGGTCTCGGGTGCTTCACCGTTGTGTCGACCGGCGTCGGAGGCGGGGAACGACCACGACGGCACCGCGGCCTGACGGTGCCGGTCGCCGTGGACGTGACCGTTCGCCGGGCGGCGAGTGTGGTCCCGGTGTGCCGATGGGGGATTCTTTCGCGCGAAGGCGGTGTCCCCGGCCGAAGGCGGTTTCGCCGGAGCGCCGCGGCGGAGGAGCTTGGGGGAGGACGGCTTCACGGCCGGCAGTTCGATGGTCGGCCAGTTCGCCGAGGAAAAACCGAGCAGGGATTCCTCCGGCGGCAGGGGGTTCGCGTGCCGCTCATGTCTTCCGACGGGAAGGTGCCAGTTCAGCCTCAGCGCGAGCATGCGGACCGCGACGATCAGCGCGACGACTCCCAGGGTCACCTCTGTCCGCGGGATTCCGGTGCGGTAGCCGAGAGCCAGGAGAAACCCACCTCCCAGCGAGGGAAGGGCATAGATCTCTTCGCGCAGCACCTTGGGAGTCCGCCGCAAGAGCATGTCGACCACCGCGCCACCGGCCACACCGTTGGCCAGGCCCACCGCTGCCGCCGTGTACGCGGGGGCTCCGTGCTGGATCGCCGCGGACGCGCCCGTGATGGTGAACATGCCCAAGGCGATGGCGTCGGCGAACTGGATGACCGTCTTCAGCTTCGCGAGCCAGGGATAGCACAGGAAGACCAGCACCGCGGTGACCGCGCAGGCGACGAGGTACCACAAGGTGAGCAGGCCCAATGGTGGGTGAACGCCCAGGAGGATGTCACGGGCGATTCCGCCGCCCAAGGTCATGATCGTCGCCGTGACGACGACGCCGAACAGGTCGAGCCGCGCGCGAACGCCTTCGGCGGCTCCGGTGATCGCGAGGGCGATGATGCCGATCGCTTCCAGAATGCTGAGCAACGGTCAAGCTCCAGTCAGCGGCCCGCGCGCGACCGGGGGCTTGTTCCCGTTTGTCACGAACTTGTTACACACCGGCAGACCGTAGCAAGGACCTTTCCTCGTTGTCGGAAAGTTTCCCTCCTATACGCGGATGCGCCCCTTCGGGCAAGCACTAGGCCGATTCGCGGACCTTCAGGGATACCGGCAGCACCTCGCGGCCGGTGCGGATCTTCCGTCCCGCGAGCAGTGCCATCAACTTGACGACCATGTGCCGCACCTGCTCCACCGGGTCCTGGCGCACCGTGGTCAACGGCGGGGTCATCGCGCCGGCGAGCGTGGGATGGTCGTCGAAGCCCACGACGGCGACATCGGCGGGCACCGCACGGCCCGCGCGGTGCAGGGCCCGCAGCGCACCGGCGGCCATCAGGTCGCTGGCGACGAAGACCGCGTCCAGGTCGGGCGCTCGGGCGAGCAGCCGGTCCATCGCGGCGCGGCCGCCCTCGAGCGAGAAGTCGGCCTCCTCGACGAGATCCGTGATCCGGTCTTCGCCCGCGAAACCGGCCGCCGCCAGGGTCTTCCGCCAGCCGGAGAGCCGATCGCGGGCGGCGTTCTGGTCCTGGGGCCCGGCGACCGTGGCGATCCGCTCGCGGCCCGCGCGCAGCAGGTATTCCACGGCGAGGCGCGCGCCGTCCTCGTTGTCGAAGTCGACGACGTGCACGCCGCGTGAAAGATTCCCGGCCAGGCCGCCGAACACCACGGGAATCCGGAGCAACCGAAGCGCGCGGGGCAGTGGGTCCGCCCGGTGCGGCGCGAAGACGAGCGCTCCGTCGACGTGTCCGCCTTCCAGGAAACCGGCCGTCCTGGTCACGTCCTCGCGCCCGTCACAGAACATCAGCACCATCTGGATACCGAGCCGGGAGAACTCCCGGTACGCCGCGCGCATCACCACCGTCCGGTAGGGGTCGGCGAGCACCACGTCCTCCGGTTCGGAGAGCACGACGGCCACCGCGCCGGTGCGCCGGGTGACCAGCGACCGTGCCGCCTGGTTCGGGGAATACCCCAGGTCACGAGCGGCCGCGGCGACGGCTTCGCGAGCCCGGAAGCTCACGTTGGGGTCGCCGTTGAGCGCCCGTGAAGCAGTCGACCGGGACACCCCGGCGAAGGCGGCCACGTCCTCCAGCGTCGGCCGGTCGTTCTGCGTCACCTGGCGAATCCTCTCGGTAGCATTGCCCGATCAAGCACGCCCGGGCGCTCGTCTTGCCCGCGCTGTCGCGAACGCTCGTTTCACCTGGCAGCACGCCCTGACGGTGCGTCGGACGAGTCTGGTCCGACCTCGGTGGCGGCCTTTTCCTGGGAGCGCTCTCAAGATACTGTAAGTTGACACGGCTGGTTACAAGGGAGACACTCTCCGGTGTTCTGGGAGCGCTCCCAAAGCCCGGACATCACCAGGGGGGGTTCACGTGCGTTTCACGAGCCGGGACTCGTATTCCGATGCGGTGCGCAGTACACGTCCAAGACGCCCAAGCCCTGGTTCGATTCCCAGCTCTTCGACTCGACGATCAACCAGGGTGTAGTGAAAGGGTAGGTAGTACATGGCGGAGGACAAAGTGGACGGTGCCGGCGAGGGCACCGCGGTGGTGACACGGTCGCGGACGGGGACGCTGGCCGAACCGGCCGGACTGCCGGAGGCGACGTTGAAGTTCCCGACGGGATTCATGTGGGGGGCCAGCACGGCCGCGTTCCAGATCGAGGGTTCGACCACTGTGGACGGTCGTACCGACTGCATCTGGGATGCCTTCTGCCGCAAGCCGGGCGCGGTCTTCGGAGGTGACACCGGCGAGCCGGCGGCGGACCACTATCGCCGGTTCGGCGAGGATGTCGAACTGATCCGGCAAATCGGGCTCGGTGCCTACCGGTTCTCGATCGCCTGGTCGCGGGTCCGGCCCGACGGCGGCGCGCCGAACCCGCGGGGACTGGACTTCTACGACAAGCTCGTCGACGAGCTGCTGGCGGCCGGGGTCATGCCCTGGGCCACGCTCCTCCACTTCGACCTCCCGCAGGCACTGGAGGAACGAGGCGGCTGGGCCAACCGGGAAACCGCTTACCGCTTCGCGGAGTTCACCGAGACCGCGGTGTCCCGGCTGGGGGACCGGATCCCGTACTGGACCACGATCAACGAGCCGTGGTGTGTGGCCTTCCTCGGCTACGCCTCGGGGGTGCACGCGCCGGGCAGGCAGGAGCCGGAGGCGGCCGCCGCCGCCGCGCATCACCTGCTGCTGGCGCACGGGCTCGGGATGGCCGAGATCCGCGGGCACGCGCCGACGGCGCAGGCGGGGCTCACGGTCAACCCGTACCCGGTGCACCCGATCGATCCGGATTCCGAAGCCGACCGTGAGGCGGCCCGGCGGATCGACAACCTGCAGAACCGGTTGTTCTACGACCCGGTGCTGCTCGGGCGCTATCCGGACGACCTGCTGGAGGATCTGGCACCGTTCGGTTTCTCCGGGTACGTCCACGACGGCGACGTGGAGCTGATCTCCGCGCCCGTCGACCAGTTGGGGATCAACTACTACCGCGGCTACCGGGTGACCGGGCGGGAGTCGGTGCCCGCGGAACCGGCCGGGCTGGAGTGGATCGGCGCGAGCGACGCCCGGTTCGTGCCGGACCCGAGCCGCTCGCTGACCGCCTCGGGCTGGCAGGTGGAGCCGGACGGGCTGACCGAAGCGCTGCTGGACGTGCACCACCGGTACCCGTCGGTCCCGTTGTACGTCACGGAAAACGGCGCGTCGTACCCGGACCTCATGGGCGAGGACGGCGAAGTCGCCGATGCCGACCGGGTGGCCTTCCTGGCGGACCATCTGCGCGCGGCACACGACGCACTGGAGCAGGGCGTGAACCTGCGCGGCTATTTCTACTGGTCGCTGCTGGACAACTTCGAGTGGGCGGAAGGCTACTCGAAGCGGTTCGGGCTGGTCCACGTCGACTACCAGACGCAGGTCCGCACGCCGAAACACAGTGCCCGCTTCTACGCGGAGGTCATCGCCCGCAACGGCCTGGCCTGATACCTGCAAGGGTCCGTGTAAGAGCGCACTGAGTTGGAGGCGCGCAAGGCTGCCTCGGGGGTCCTTTGTGGATGGTGGTCGCGAAGGGCCCCCGAGGGTTCCACTTTCTACGAGCCGGGGCGGACGAACTCGACGACCGGGATGACCCTGGTCGTTTTGCGCTGGTAGTCGGCGAACTGTGGCGCTACGGCACACTGCCTCGCGTAGATCTCGTCCCGCTCGGGGCCGGTGATCGTGCGGGCCACCACGTCGAGGGTCTCGGTGCCGACTTCGACCTTGGTCTTCGGGTGGGCCATGAGGTTGTGGTACCACGCGGGCTGTACGTCGGCACCGGCCTTGCTCGCGAAGACGAAGAGCCGGTCGCCCTCGCGGAGATAGACGAGCGGCGTGACCCGCTCCTTGCCCGACTTGGCGCCGACGTGGTGCACCAGGATCATCGGCTTGCCCTCGAAGGGGCCACCGACCTTCCCGCCGTTTTCCCGGAATTCCGCGATGATCTTCTCGTTGAAGTCGTTCAGTTCGGCCATACCCGCACCCTATGCGGCACCGCGCCCGGAGGTCGATCAAGCGGGCCGGACGGGCCCGGTGGTCACCGGCCCTGGCACCAGGTCTCGACGCGGATGGCCGACTCGGGGACGAAGTGCTCGGCGAGGACGTCCAGTGCGCTGTCGGACATGGCGGAGGGAGCGCACAGCACCCACTCGTCGACCTTCGCGGGGTGGAGCCGGGAATCCAGCAGTTCCCCGAGCCGCTGGGGACACAACGTGCCCGGGTAGTACCGCTCGTCCGAAATCGCCAGCACGTCGGCGACGTTCTGGAAGGGCCGCCGCGCGGTCGTCGCGGGCCAGAGGTCGCGGTCGCGCTCGTCGGTGCGGAAATGCAGGACCCGCAACCGTCCTTCGAAACGCCGGGCCAGTCCGGTGACCTCCTCGGCGAACATCGTGTCCTCGCCGGACCGGTTGATGTACACCAAGGTCACGCGGCATCGCGGAACGGTCAGCGCCTGCGCGATCACCGGCAGTACCGGCGCGATACCGGCCGCCGCGGCGAGGACGACCACATGTTTCGCGCCCGGGACGAAGGCGGGTTCGCCCGCGGGAGGACGGACGTCGAGGAGATCGCCGGGACGTAGCGTCGTGGCGTGGCGGGAGAAGCGACCCGAGTTCTTGATCGCCACGCGCAGGCTGTCCTCGCCCGGCAGCGTGCAGATGGCATAGCGGCGGTGTAGTTCCTCGCCGTCCACGACGGCGCGCAGTTCGACGTGCTGCCCGGGCCGGAAGCGGAACTCCGATCGCAGTTCGTCCGGGACGTCGAGAGTCAACTCGACGGCGCGGGGGGTGAGCGGCCGGGTGGTGCCGACGCTCAGCACCCGGAACTCGCCCGCCCCTTCGGCGATGGCCGCCGCGGCGGCGCTTTTCGTCTCACGCCAGGCTTCGGGATAGCGATAGAACGGCAGTGCGGGGTTCGCCTTGTGCGCCTGGAGATAGCCGCGCTCACCCGGGGCCTGGTCTCTCGGACGCCAGTCGTGCCACCAGGTCACCGCGGCGAGCGCGAGCCGCTGGGGCAGGAGGTAGACCGGCACCAGGGACCAGCCCGCCCCGCTTCCCGCGACCGCGATGAGCACGCCGGGCACCAGCAGCACCATCGCCAGCGCCTCCGCGACCTCCAGTTGTGGCCGCTCGGCGCTGCGCCGCAGGTAGGCGCAGATGTGCCACACGTCGACCACCAGCCAGCGCAGGGGCAACTGCCACGCCGGTCCCCGGACGGCCCAGGCCCGCACCGGATCGGCCGGGTCACGATGCTGCTCCAGGTGCAGGTACCGCTCCGACGGGAATGCGCCGACCACCGACACGAACGGCATCGCCAGCCGGCCCAGCGCGGAGTTGAGCCAGGTCAGGCGTCCCGCGCTGTGATGGGCGCACTCGTGTACCACGACGGCCATGCCGGTCATGGCGGCGAAGTGCAGCGGCACCGTGACCCACCAGGGCACGCCGCCGGTCAGCGCCAGCCAGGTCGCGCACGTGCCCAGCGCCATGGCGCCGGTGAACAACAGCAGGGTCGGCAGGGCGACGGGCGGCAGGCGCAGCCGCACGGCAGGGAAACGAACCACGGCATGGGTTCCCACGTCGGCTGTCACGACCGGCTCCTGCGGCAAGGGGGCTGCTCGTCACAAGAAGGTAGACAAGCCTGGTTGAAATGTAAACGCGTGTCCTGATTCCGGGGTGATCCCACAGGGCAGGTCCGGTGTGGTCGGGCCGCTGGCCTAGACTCGGATGCCCGGGCACCCCTTTGCCCGCTTTCCGCCAACAATGTACGGCTCGAGGAGAACACGTTGAAGAGCACCGTCGAGCAGCTCGGCCCGACGCGAGTCAAGATCAATGTCGAGGTGCCGTTCGACGAACTGAAACCGAACTTCGACCGCGCTTACCGCAAGATCGCCCAGCAGGTGCGCATTCCGGGCTTCCGGCCCGGCAAGGTGCCCGCTCGCGTCCTGGAAAGCCGGATCGGCCGCGCGCCGGTGCTCGACGAGGTCGTCAACGAGGCCATTCCCGCGAAGTACCTGGAGGCCGTGCGCGCCGGTGACGTGCGCACGCTCGGCCAGCCGGACTTCGAGGTGACCAAGCTCGAGGACCGTGACGTGCTCGAGTTCACCGCGGAGGTCGACGTCCGGCCGGAGATCTCCCTGCCGGACGCCGAGAGCATCTCGGTGACGGTGGACGACGTCGAGGTCACGCAGTCCGACGTCGACGAGGAGCTGCAGAACATGCGGGCCCGGTTCGGCACCCTGCAGGGCGTCGACCGGCCGGCCGAGTTCGGCGATTTCCTCTCGATCGACCTGTCCGCCACCGTGGACGGTGAAGAGGTCGAGGAGGCCGCCACCACGGGGCTGTCCTACGAGATCGGCTCCGGTCAGCTCGTCGACGGCATCGACGACGCGGTGATGGGCGCCAGCGCCGGTGAGACGAAGACCTTCACCACCAAGCTGGTCGCGGGCAAGTACGCCGGGCGCGACGCCGAGGTTTCGGTGACCGTGCAGAGCGTCAAGGAGCGGGAGCTTCCCGAGGCCGACGACGACTTCGCCCAGCTCGCCAGCGAGTTCGACACCATCGACGAGTTCGTGGACAACCTGCGGGAACAGCTCGCCAAGATGAAGCGGGTGCAGCAGGGCGTGCAGGCCAGGGACAAGATCCTGGAGTCGCTGCTGGAGTCGGTGGACGTGCCGCTGCCGGAGAAGGTCGTCGAGGCCGAGGTCTCCAACCGGCGGCACGACGCGATCCATGATCTCGACCACAGCGAAGAAGCGCTGGCGGAGCTCCTCGAGACCGAGGGCCGGAGCGTGGAGGAGTTCGACACCGAGCTCCGGTCGGAGGCGGAGAAGGCGGTACGCACGCAGCTCCTGCTGGACGCGATCGCCGACGCGGAGAAGACGTCGGTCGACGACAACGAGCTCACCGAGCGGATCCTGTACCAGGCTCAGCGGTTCGGCGTCAGCCCCGACGAGTACGTGCGCCGGGCCCAGGAGTCCGGCCAGCTCGCGGCGATCTACGCCGACGTGCGCCGGGGCAAGGCGCTCGCGTCGGTGGTGCGCCGGGCCACCGTGACCGACGCCTCTGGTAACCGGGTCGATCTCGAGGAGCTCTTCGGCCGCGAAGGCTCCGAGGACGAGCAGGAGCCGGCCGCCGGGCAGGCGGAGGCGGACCAGACCGAGGTCGAAGCGGCCGAAAAGTAAAGCCCTGAGCGAACGCGGGCGGTGTCGGCCGTTTCGCGCTGCCCGTGTTCGTTAGGCTCGATCGCAGGATCTCCCAGTTGCGAAAAGGCAGGCTAGACGTGACGCAGCACAAGCTCGAGGCGCGGACCAGCACCGCGGGGCTCTCCTTGACCGACTCGGTGTACGAGCGGCTGCTCCAGGAGCGCATCGTGGTCCTCGGCTCCGAGGTCAACGACGACGTCGCCAACCGGATCACCGCGCAGCTGTTGCTGCTGTCCGCGGAGGACTCCGAGTCCGACATCCGGTTCTACATCAACTCCCCGGGTGGCTCCGTCACCGCGGGATTCGCCATCTACGACACGATGCAGCTCATCGAGCCCGACGTCGCGACCTACGCGATGGGCCTGGCCGCGTCGATGGGCCAGTTCCTGTTGTCGTCGGGCACCCCGGGCAAGCGGTACTCGCTGCCGCACGCCCGCATCCTGATGCACCAGCCGTCCGCGGGCGTCGGGGGCACCGCCTCCGACATCGCGATCCAGGCCGAGGTGTTCGGCAAGTGGAAGCAGGAGCTCGCCCGCATCACGGCCGACCAGACGGGCCAGTCCGTCGAGCAGATCATCCGTGACGGCGACCGGGACCGCTGGTTCACCGCCGAGGAGGCGCGTGCGTACGGCTTCGTCGACCACGTCCTGACCCGCGAGAACCAGCTTCCCTCGGCCGGCGGCCGCTGACCGGGGCAACGAGGAGACGCAAGCCATGAGTGAATTTCAGCTTCCCCGATCGCGGTACGTGCTGCCGTCCTACGTCGAGCGCACGAGTTACGGGATCAAGGAGTCCAATCCGTACAACAAGCTCTACGAGGAGCGGGTCATCTTCCTGGGCGTCCAGGTGGACGACGCGTCGGCCAACGACGTGATGGCCCAGTTGCTCCACCTGGAGCACGAGGACCCGGATCGTGACATCACCATCTACATCAACTCGCCGGGTGGTTCGTTCACCTCGCTGATGGCGATCTATGACACGATGCAGTACGTCCGTCCGGACATCACCACGGTGGCACTGGGCCAGGCCGCGTCGGCCGCGGCGGTGCTGCTGGCGGCGGGCACCAAGGGCAAGCGGCTCGCGCTGCCCAACGCCCGCGTGCTGATCCACCAGCCCGCCACCGAGGGCACCTACGGTCAGGTTTCCGACCTGGAGATCCAGGCGAACGAGATCGGCCGGATGCGGCGCCTGATGGAGGTCACCCTGGCCAAGCACACCAGCAAGACCCCCGACGAGGTCCGTGAGGACATCGAGCGCGACAAGGTGCTGACGGCCGAGCAGGCCAAGGACTACGGGATCATCGACGAGGTGCTCCCGTACCGGAAGGCCTCCGGCGGGATTTGATCACGACTTGGCGGCCGGTGCATGTCGTTCCACGGCACGCACCGGCCTCTTGGTCTAGCGTCGGTCCTCCCGTCCGGGGCTCCGGACGGGTACCGTCAGAGGCAACGCGGCAACCAGGTGCGCCGCCCGGCGCGCCGGAGGGGACAGGTCAACGGTCATGGCACGGATCGGCGACGGCGGGGACCTGCTGAAGTGTTCTTTCTGCGGGAAGAGCCAGAAACAGGTGAAGAAGCTCATCGCCGGCCCAGGCGTCTACATCTGCGATGAGTGCATCGACCTGTGTAACGAGATCATCGAAGAAGAACTGGCCGAGGCCGGTGACGTCAAACTCGACGAACTGCCCAAGCCGTTCGACATCCACGAGTTCCTGGATCAGTACATCATCGGCCAGACCGACGCGAAACGGACGCTCGCGGTCGCGGTGTACAACCATTACAAGCGGATCCAGTCCGACGACAAGACCGGCCCCAAGGACGCCAAGGACGAGCCGGTCGAACTGGCCAAGTCCAACATCCTGCTGCTCGGTCCCACCGGGTGCGGCAAGACCTACCTGGCGCAGACCCTGGCGAAGCTGCTGAACGTCCCGTTCGCCATCGCCGACGCGACGGCGCTGACCGAGGCGGGGTATGTCGGCGAGGATGTGGAGAACATCCTCCTCAAGCTGATCCAGGCGGCCGACTACGACGTCAAGCGGGCCGAGACCGGCATCATCTACATCGATGAGGTCGACAAGATCGCCCGCAAGTCGGAGAACCCGTCGATCACCCGGGACGTCTCCGGTGAGGGCGTGCAGCAGGCGCTGCTGAAGATCCTGGAGGGCACCACCGCTTCGGTGCCGCCGCAGGGCGGCCGCAAGCACCCGCACCAGGAGTTCATCCAGATCGACACCACGAACGTGCTGTTCATCGTCGCGGGGGCGTTCGCCGGGCTGGAGAAGATCATCAACGACCGGGTCGGCAAGCGCGGCCTCGGCTTCGGCGCCGAGATCCGCAGCAAGGCCGAGATGGAGGAGAGCGACATCTTCTCCGACACCATGCCCGAGGATCTGATCAAGTTCGGGCTGATCCCGGAGTTCATCGGCCGGCTGCCGGTGGTGGCGAGCGTGACGCACCTGGACAAGCCGTCACTGGTGCAGATTCTCACCCAGCCCCGCAACGCGCTGGTGAAGCAGTACAAGAAGCTGTTCGAGATGGACAACGTCGAGCTGGAGTTCACCAAGACGGCGCTCGAGGCCATCGCGGACCAGGCCGTCCTGCGCGGCACCGGCGCCCGTGGCCTGCGGGCGATCATGGAAGAGGTCCTGCAGCCGGTGATGTACGACATCCCGAGCCGCAACGACGTCGCCAAGGTCGTGATCACCGAGCAGACCGTGCGGGAGAACGTCAACCCGACCATCGTGGCACGCCAGCCGTCGCGCCGCCGCAGCACCGAACGTGGCGAGAAGACGGCCTGAGACACGCGCTCGGCAGGCACACGCTGAGTGGAATGCCTTTCGCACTCCGGGTAAACGCACCGGATAAGCTATCGGAATGAGCACGGAGGGGGCGGGGCCTCGTCGGGACGGTGACCCCGGGGGGCAGGACGCCGCTATGGACAAGGTTGTCCCCGAGGGCCGCGGCGATGTCCGCGGGATCAGCGATCTCACGTACCGGATCGTCACGCCGTACCTGCGGCACGCACGGCCACAGAAGATCGTCTTCATCGTCCTGGTGGTGCTGGCGGCCGTCTGTGTGATCGCCGCGGCCGTGCGGCTTTCCCCGTTGCCGCTGCTTTCGTTGCCACTGTTCGGCGTGGGCTACTACGCGCTGAGACGCGCGAGGACAGCGCTGGAGGACAGTCGTTTGCTGTTCTGGTCCTCGCTGTGCCTGGCCGCGACGCTCATCGGGTTCTGGGTGATGTCCGTGGTGGGCGGCTGGCTCCACTGAGCCGTCACCTCGTGGGGACGTGGCGGCCGAGGAAACCGATGACGTCGGCCACCACGGTGCGGTTGAAGGAGTCTCCATGCTTGCCCGGAGCGGTGTAGGCCACTTCGGGGCGGGTTTCGGCGATGAACCGGCGCGCCCCGGCGATGAACTGGTCCTCGGTGCCGCACCACACGCCGGTCGCCACCGCCTGGGTCGCCCGGGGGTGCCGCAATGGATCCATCGACGCCCAGTCGGACGAGCTGTGGAACGCGCCGCGCTTGCTCATTTCCGACCATGACGTGATCAGCGCGGGAGCGAGCAGCGCCAACGCATCCACCGGTTGGCGCCGGACGGCCCGGCGGCGGGCGTAGAGCAGCGCGCCGAAGCCTCCCATCGACATTCCGGTGCACGCGAAGGGCAGGCCCGCGGCGTCGCCCAGGCCGCGCTTGCGCAGCCATTGCGGCACTTCTTCGAGCAGCATCGCCATCGGGTCGTCGCCCGCGTGGTTCTCGTGCCAGTAATCGTCTCCGCCGTCGACGGCCACGAATCCGAACGCCGGCACGGCGTCATCGGCGACCTGGGCGGCCAGTTCGGGCACGGTGCCCGTCGGTGGCGCGGTGCGGGCGCGTCCGTGAAGTCCGTGCAGCAGCAGGGAAACCGGCAGGTTCCGTGGGGGAGCGGGGTCCGGCAGGAGGGTCACCAGATCCACCTCGCGGCGCCGGAAACGCGACCAGATTCGCTCCACCCTGGTGAATCCGGCCTGGGGCACCGGCTGCGCGGGCGCCACGCCGAGCGCGAGCTGGACGGCTTCGCCGATGGGCGGTGTCGCGGTGGCGGTGGCGGACGCCACGCCGGCGATGCCCAGGCCTACCGCGCCGCCGATCAGCAGTGAGCGGCGGCCGCGAGAGAACCGGCGCCCTCTTCGGGGCTCATCGGCCGCTGACCGGTCTTCCTCGGTGGGGTGCACGACTCAGGACGGTACCGTTTCCAGCACCCGGTGATCACCGGTGTAAAGATTCATGCTGGTGCCGCGCAGGAAACCGACGAGCGTCATCCCGCTCTCCTCGGCGAGTTCGACGGCCAGTGACGACGGCGCGGACACGGCGGCCAGCAGACCGATTCCGGCCATCGCCGCCTTCTGCACGAGTTCGAACGAAGCCCGTCCGGACACCAGCAAACCCGCTTGTGCCAACGGAATCCGGTTGTTCAGCAACGCCCAGCCGAGCACCTTGTCGACCGCGTTGTGCCTGCCGACATCCTCCCGTACGACGAGGAGCTTCCCGTCCGTGTCGAACAGACCCGCCGCGTGCAACCCGCCCGTGCTGGCGAAAACTTTCTGCTGCTCGCGGAGGGCGTCCGGCAGCGTGGACAGGATCGCCGGCGTGACCGCGAAACCGGAATCCGCGGGCGGGAACGACGTCTTCAGCTTCACCGCGTCGAGCGCCGCTTTCCCGCAGACGCCACACGAGGAAGTGGTGTAGAAGTTCCGTTCGACACTGGCGTCCGGGGCCGGCACGCCCTCGGCGAGGGCGACATCGAGCACGTTGTAGGTGTTGCGGCCGCTGTCGTCCACGCTGTCGCAGTAGCGCGCGCTGTGGACGTCCGCGGGAGAGGTGATCACGCCCTCGGACAGCAGGAACCCGTGCACGAGTTCGACGTCGTGTCCCGGGGTGCGCATGGTGACGGCCAGCGCGCGGCCGCCGATCCTGGTCTCCAGCGGCTCCTCGGCGGCCAGGGCATCCGGCCGCCGGCGCTGCCCGTCCGCGGTCAGCATGCGGACCGGCCTGCGCACGGTCACTCGGCCCATGGTTCCTCCGGATCGGTACTCTACCGCCTTTTGCCGAGCCGACGGCGGCTACGGCGGAAGCGGGTCTCGGCAAGCGGTCCGTCTCCTGCCCGCTTTCGGTCGGCTTGGTAAAAATTTGACACCGATTGTCGCGCCGGCACGTTGCTTGATATTAGATTGCGGACTCGCCTTCGTCCGTCCGCAAACCCAGCGTAGGGGAGCGTCATCGTGGCCGTCACGTTCCTGGACCGTTCCCGCACGATCGCACCGCCGGACTGGAGCCGCTGGCTCATTCCTCCCGCCGCGCTTTCGGTGCACCTCGCGATCGGCCAGGCCTATGCCTGGAGCGTGTTCAAGACACCGCTCGAAAAGTCCATGGGCCTGTCCGGCACGCTGAGTTCGCTGCCGTTCCAGCTGGCCATCGTCATGCTCGGGCTCTCCGCCGCGTTCGGCGGCACGCTGGTCGAGCGCAACGGGCCCCGGTGGGCCATGTTCGTGTCCATGGTCTGCTTCTCCAGCGGCTTCCTCGTCTCGGCGCTCGGCGCGGTGACCGGGCAGTTCTGGCTGGTGGTGCTCGGCTACGGCTTCATCGGCGGGGTCGGCCTCGGCATCGGCTACATCTCGCCGGTGTCCACCCTGATCAAGTGGTTCCCGGACCGGCCGGGCATGGCCACCGGCATCGCGATCATGGGGTTCGGCGGGGGAGCGCTGATCGCCTCGCCGTGGTCGGCCGGGATGTTGCAGTCGTTCGGGGCCACCAGCGGCGGGATCGGCGCGGCCTTCCTGGTGCACGGCCTGGTCTACGCGGTGTTCATGTCACTGTCGGTGTTCCTGGTGCGGGTGCCCGCGCCGGGCTGGCGGCCGGCCGGCTGGGAGCCTCCGGCGACCACCGGCGCGATGATCACCTCGGCCCGGGTGTCGGCCGCCACCGCGATCAGGACCCCGCAGTTCTGGTGCCTGTGGATCGTGCTGTGTTTCAACGTCACGGCGGGGATCGGCATCCTGGAGAAGGCGGCGCCGATGATCACCGACTTCTTCAAGGGGACCCCGGTGCCGGTCGGCACCGCGGCGGCGGCCGGGTTCGTCGCCCTGCTGTCGCTGACCAACATGCTCGGCCGGTTCGTCTGGTCGTCCACTTCGGACCTCATCGGGCGCAAGAACATCTACCGCGGCTACCTCGGCGTCGGTGCGCTGCTGTATCTCGTCATCGCGCTGACCGGCAACTCGTCGAAGCTGGTGTTCGTGCTGTGCGCGATGGTGATCCTTTCCTTCTACGGCGGCGGGTTCGCCACCATTCCGGCGTACCTGAAGGACCTGTTCGGCAGTCACGAAGTCGGCGCCATCCACGGCCGCCTGCTCACCGCGTGGTCGGTCGCCGGGGTGCTCGGGCCGATGATCGTCGACGGCATCGCCGACCACGAGAAGTCGGTGGGCAAGCAGGGACCGGACCTCTACACCATGTCCTTCGTCATCATGATCGTCCTGCTCGTGGTCGGCTTCGTGGCGAACGAGTTCGTGCGCCCGGTGCACCCGAAGCACCACGAACCAGGCGAAACCGGTGAGAACGCCGAGGCCCTCGTGGCCACCGAGGAGAGGAAGACCGCATGACGGGCACCCGGCGATCACTGCTGATGACGTTGGCCTGGCTGTGGGTCGGCGTGCCGTTCGCCTACGGCGTGTACCAGCTCATCCTGAAGGTCGTCCAGCTGTTCGGCGGATGATCCTTGTGCGGGCCGTTCTCCTCATGCGAGGGTCGTCTTGCGGACCCGCGTGAAAGGTGAGTTCCGATGACCCGTCCCGGCTTCCATCTCGCCATCCCGGTCGACGACCTCGACCGGGCGCGCCGGTTCTACGGCGGTGTCCTGGGCCTGAGCGAGGGCCGCTCCGACACGAAGTGGGTGGACTGGAACTTCCACGGCCACCAGGTCGTCACGCACGTCGTCCCGGGCGCGCGCGGCGAAGCGGGCCGCAACCCCGTCGACGGTCACGACGTGCCGGTGCCGCATTTCGGTCTCATCCTGTCCATCGAGGACTTCCACGAGCTCGCCGATCGGCTGCGGGCGGCCGGGACCGAGTTCGTGATCGAGCCCTACCAGCGGTTCGCGGGCGAACCGGGGGAGCAGTGGACGATGTTCCTGCTCGACCCGGCGGGCAACGCCCTGGAGTTCAAGGCTTTTCGCGACGAGTCCCAGCTCTTCGCGACCCACTAGTGCGCGGTGTGCTCCAGCCGGATGACGATGGCCTTGGACACCGGGGTGTTGGAGGTCCGGGCGACGGAATCCAGCGGCACCAGGGAGTTCGCCTCCGGGAAGTACGCCGCCGCGCAGCCCCGGGCCGTCGGGTAGGCCACCACCCGGAACCGCTCGGCCTTGCGCTCGGTGTCCTTCCACTCGGACACCAGATCCACCAGTTCACCGTCGGTGAAGCCGAGTCCGGCCAGGTCCTCGGGGTGCACCAGGACCACCCGCCGCGCGTCGGAGATGCCGCGGTAGCGGTCGGAAAGCCCGTAGATCGTGGTGTTGTACTGGTCGTGGCTGCGCAGCGTCTGGAGCAGTAGCCGACCGGGCGGAACCTCGGGGTACTCCAGTTCGCTCGTGGTGAAGTTGGCCTTGCCGTTCGCCGTCCCGGGGAACTGCCGGGAGTCCCGGGGCGGGTGCGGAAGCACGAAGCCGTCGGGCTCGCGG
Source organism: Amycolatopsis pigmentata (assembly GCF_042684065.1). NCBI lineage: Bacteria > Bacillati > Actinomycetota > Actinomycetes > Pseudonocardiales > Pseudonocardiaceae > Amycolatopsis > Amycolatopsis pigmentata. Next base: position 679,180 of record NZ_JBHUKR010000021.1, read on the forward strand.
ACCCGCGCGTTGTAGTCGTCGCAGCCCGGGACGACCCGGCCGATCCGGTCCCGGATGCGGTCGTAGTCGGTCCGGAATTCGTGCCACGGCACCGCGTGTTCGTCGCCGAGCAGCGTCACCGCGAGCCGGCAGACGATGTCCACTTCGGACAGAAGCTGGTCGCCCGCGGGACGGAGGCGGCCGCGTGAGGTGTGCACGCACGACATCGAATCCTCGACCGTGACGAACTGCTCGACACCGGAGCGCACGTCGCGTTCGGTGCGGCCGAGGGCGGGCAGGATCAGTGCGGTCTTCCCGTGCACCACGTGCGAGCGGTTGAGCTTCGTGGACACCTGCACGGTCAGTTCGCACGAGCGCAACGCCCGTTCCGTGAGCGCGGAATCCGGGGTGGCGGCGGCGAAGTTGCCCCCCATCGCGATGAACACCCTGCCGTGCCCGTCCCGCATCGCGCGGATCGCGTCGACGGTGTCGTACCCGTGCTTGCGCGGCACGGGAATGCCGAACTCCTGCTCCAGCGCGCTCAGGAACCGTTCGGGCATCTTCTCCCAGACGCCCATCGTCCGGTCGCCCTGGACGTTGGAGTGGCCCCGGACCGGGCACAACCCGGCGCCGGGCTTGCCGATCATGCCGCGGAGCAGCGCGAGGTTCGTGATCTCCTGGATGGTCGGGACCGCGTGCCGGTGCTGGGTCAGGCCCATCGCCCAGCAGTAGACGGTGCGCTCGGACTCGGCGATCATGCGCGCGATCTTCTCGATCTGCTCGCGGGGCAGGCCGGTCGCGCGGTCCACCGCCGCCCAGTCCAGCTCGCGCAGATTCTTCGCGTAGGTCTCGAACCCGTGCGTGGAGGAGGCGATGAAGTCCTGGTCGGCGACGGTGCCCGGGGCCGCTTCCTCCCAGGACAGCAGCAGATGGCCGATCGCCTGGAACAGGGCGAGGTCCCCGCCGAGCCGGATCTGCGCGAACTCGTCCGCCAGCGCGGTGCCCCGGCCGAGCAGTCCGCGCGCGTTCTGCGGGTTCTTGAACCGCATCAACCCGGCCTCCGGCAACGGGTTCACCGCGATGATCCGCGCCCCCCGCGCCTTGGCCCGCTCCAGCGCGGTGAGCATGCGCGGGTGGTTGGTCCCCGGGTTCTGCCCGACCACGACCAGGAGATCGGCGTGCTGGATGTCGGCCAGGCTCACCGACCCCTTGCCGACGCCGGTCGTGGCCGACAGCGCCGCTCCCGAGGACTCGTGGCACATGTTCGAGCAGTCCGGCAGGTTGTTGGTGCCGAACGAGCGCGCGAACAGCTGGTACAGGAAGGCGGCCTCGTTGCTGGTGCGACCGGAGGTGTAGAAGATCGCTTCGTCCGGTGTGGACAGTGCCCGCAACTTTTCGGCGACGAGCGTGAAAGCGTCATCCCAGGAGAGCGGTTCGTAGTGGGTCGCGCCCTCGCGCAGCACCATCGGATGCGTGAGCCTGCCCTGCTGACCGAGCCAGTAGTCGGTCTTGCCGGCCAGTTCCGCCACCGGATGCGCCGCGAAGAACTCCGGCCCGGCCCGGCGGAGCGTCGCCTCCTCGGCCACCGCCTTGGCGCCGTTCTCGCAGAATTCGGCCAGCTTGCGCCCCTCGCCGTCGGCCTCGCGCGGCTCGGGCCAGGCGCAGCCCGGACAGTCGAAGCCCTGCCGCTGGTTCACCAGGCGCAGCGCGCGGACGGTGCGTCCGGTGCCCATCTGCTCGACGCCGCGCACCAGGGAGACGGCGACGCCGGTCAGACCGGCGGCGTAGTCCTTGGGGGCGTGGACTTCGAGGCGGGACTCGTCGATGTCTTCGGTCGGGCCAGTGCGCTTCACAGCACTATCGTGCCTGCTCTGGCGTCCTTCGGGAAGCACCAAGCGCGCGATCGGCGACGGTCACCACGAGCAGGACCATGCCGACACCGAGCAGGGCCAAGGACAACTTGTGCAGGCCGGAGGAGGTCGCCTGGGTGCCGAAACACAGCGCGATCAGCGTGGACGCGGCGATCGCCCCGAGGTACTGGGCGGTGCGGAACAGCCCGCTGGCCGTGCCGATCTGGCCGGCCGGTGCCTGGCCGTAGAGCGCGGTCTGGTTCGTCACACTGGTCAGGCCCTGGCCGAGACCGAACACCGCGGCGATGGCGACCAGTTCGCCGAGCCAGCTCTTCGGGTCCACGAACAACAGCAGTGCCGCCCCACCGAGCAACGCCAGTGAGTTTCCGATCAGCCGCGCCTTGATGCCCGACGGTTTCCCGGAAAAGGCCGTGGCGAGCACCGCTACCGCCGACATCGGCAGTAGCACCGCTCCCGCACCGGACTCACTCAGCCCACGCGCGGACTCCAGCCACTGCACGTAACCGAACATGATCGAGTAGACGATCAGGAAGGCCAGCGCCTGGCGGAGGTAGGTACGCAACAGCGGGCGGTTGCCGGCGAGCATCCGCAGGTCGACGAACGGCTTGGCAGACCGCGTTTCCACGCGGACGAACACCGCGCCGAGCCCTGCCGTGACGGCGAGCAACCAGAGGTCGGACACCGCCGGTTTCATCACGAACAGCAGCAGGGCCAGCAACGTGGCGGAGAACAGCACGATGCCGGCCACGTCGATACGCTCCCGCTTCAGCCCGGCGCGGTCGTCCTTCGGGATCCAGAGCAGCGTCAGCACCACCGACGCCAGCCCGAGCGGAATGTTCACGGCGAAGATCGCGGACCAGCCCGCCAGCCCGATCAGCGCGCCGCCCAGCGCGGGCCCGATCACCATGATCGTCTGCCCCGACATGGCCAGGATCGACAGCACCCGGCTCGGCACGCCCGAGCCCGTCGCGTCGGCACGCTTGCGCAGCACGGCCATGGCGGCGGGGAAACCCGCGCAGGTGCCGACACCGAGCACGACCCGCACCGCGACCAGCCAGCCCAGCGAGAACGCGAACGTGCCCGCTACGCCCGCCACGATCACGGTGACCGCACCGGCGAGCAGTACCCGCCGCGGGCCGAATCTGTCGACGAACAGCCCGATGACCGGCTGTCCGACGGCGGTGGCGAGATACAGCGCGGTGAGCAGCCACGCCGTTTTTTCCGGGCCTGCGCCGAAGGTCCGTCCGATGGGGATGAGCGCGACGGCGATGAGGGTCGTGTTGATCGGGTTCAGCAGCGCGCCCGCGACCAGCGGGGTCACCAGACGCGCACCGAAAGTGGGGCGTGACGTCGTCGCGGTGGTCGTGTCTCAGTCCTCCTTCTGCGAGACCATCTGCGAATCGCGGGCCAACCGGGTAATGGAACCGGCCGAACGCGCCATCCGAAGGTCCGGCGCGTTCATCGACTGGCACTGAGCCAGGCGGCGTAGGAGTGGGACGGCTTCGACGAGGGTTCGGCGTTCCTCTTCGGTGAGTCCGGTCGCCAACGCGGCGGCGAGCCATTCGTCGCGGTGCTGCAGCACACCCCGTACGGTCTTCTGCCCGAGGTCGGACAGCGAGACGAGGATGCGCCGCCCGTCGTCCGGGTCACGCCTCCGCTTCAGATAGCCGAGTTCGTTCAGCACGCCCAGGGTGGCGGCCATCGACTGCTGGCGTACGTGCTCGGCGGCCGCCAGCGCCGCCTGCGTGGCCGGACCGTCCCGGTCCAGCCGGGCGAGCACGGACGACTGCGAAGGCGTCAGGACGTCGGCGTTGTCCACCTGGCGCAATCGCCGCCGCAACTGCCCGACCACGCCCCGCAACTCACCCGCGAGCTGCGCCACCTCGTTCCGGACCCGGGTCATGTACTCAGGCTAGACTGATGAGTCTGGGCTGTCGAATCCGCGCCCCAGGGCGGCAAACCGGGATATGCGCCGAATATTGGTCGCTCATCCGACAAAACAAGCAACGAAACTTCCTTTATGGCAGTTTGCGCGGCGCCCGGTTGCGCACGGGCGGATCGAGCCCCTGCTTTCGGCCGTGCGGTTGATCATTGTCGATTCGTCCGCCGCGACGCCGGTGCCTTTCGTGACCCAGGTCGGCCGTTGCCGATTCGCTGAGCGGGCAACAGAAGGAGGCGCTATGAAATCCCGGTTTTCTCGAGTCGCCGCCAGGGTTTCCCTGGCTGTCGGTGCGGCGATGGTCACCCTTCCCCTGACCGCCGACACGCCTCCCGGGCCACCCTGGGTTAAGGCTGGTGGTGGGTTCACATCAAGAGAAAGTTGCCTGGCGGATGCGGCGGATTTCGTTACCGAACCGCGGAATGGTGCTTTCGTGGGCTTCCAGTGTTATTTCAACGGAGGTACGTACGACGTATATGTGCTCCCTAAAGGCTGACTGTCCTCTCCGCGGCGCCGCACTTTGACCACAACCTGGCCGGCTCGGCCCTTCAGCAGGTGCTGCTGGTCGGCATGGGCGCGTTGAGGTCGAAGACCTTCGTCTGGTCGTCGCCGCCTTCGGGTGCGTGGAGGGAGTGTTCGCTGTAGGTGGGGGCCAGATACCCGGCTTTCGCCGGCCCGCACGCCATCGAGTACGTCCAGCCTTCGCCTGCGCCCAGCGAGAGACCCGCGTCGCGCTTCACGTACGGGGGGCTGGTGCGGATCACGTAATCGGCGGCCGTCCGCTGGAAGGCCTCGATGTCAGCCGGACTGGTGATCGGCCGGTAGTCACCGGGATCGAAGGCATAACCCACGACGTATTCGGCGTGCACCACCAACTCGGCTTCGCGGTCACCGAGACGCGCGCTCAGCCTTCCGTTGATCTTGGGTCCCGTCCGCAGCAGGTGGAAGCCGTCCGCGAGCATGGTGACGTAGTTGCCGAACTCGTTCGTGGAACGGTTGGCGAGGATCGGCCGGAGCCGGTCCTGCTCCGACGGCGTCAGCAACGCGAGATAGCCCGACGCGTCGTGGCTTTCCAGCACCCGCCGGTCGAGTTCGGCCGCGGCGATCAGCTTCTTCACGCGGTCGTAGGCGTCTTGGACGTCTGCCACCGAGAAGGTGCCGATCTTCACCGCCGCCGGCGTGGTCAGGCCGTCCGCGCTGTCGGCCCATGACTGCGCCGGAGTGTTGTCGAACGGACGGCTCAGGTCGACCTTGGCGAACTCCGGGATCGTGCTGGGTGCCGCCGAGGTCGAGTGGGCGCCGCTCACGGGAAGGGCGGCGCCCTGGTCGTGGGCGGTCGCCGTGCCCCAGCGGTAGACGCCGACGGCCGCGGCCAGCGCGGCGGCCAGCAGCACCGCCGTCCAAGCGAGCCGCTTGCCGCGCTTGGCCCGCCGTCGCTTGGCCCGCAGTTCGGTCCACGCCTCCTTCTCGGCGTGCCGCTGCCAGTCCGGATCCATCAGGTCCGGGTGATTCTCGAGAGAGCTGTCGTCCACGTCCGCTCGGGCCTTTCCGCTTTGCCGTCACGGTGCGAGTCGTTCAAGATCAGTGATCGTTACGAGCACCGGCGGGTAATGCGGATGCGGCGCGTCCGGCGAGGTTCGTACACTTACCAGCTGTGACGGAAAAGCCCCTTGACTCATCGGCCGAACTGCCGGGCGCGTGGAGCCCGGCCGACGAGGAAGCCGCGATCTACCAGCGCTGGGTAGACGCCGGCTACTTCACGGCGGATGCGGACTCGGACAAGCCTCCGTTCACTATCGTGCTGCCACCACCGAACGTCACCGGCAGCCTCCACATGGGTCACGCGCTCAACCACACACTGATGGACCTGATGACCCGGCGCCGCCGGATGCAGGGCTACGAGGTGCTGTGGCTGCCGGGCATGGACCACGCCGGGATCGCGACGCAGAACGTCGTCGAGCGGGACCTGGCCGCCGAAGGCCTCTCGCGGCACGACCTCGGGCGCGAGCGGTTCGTCGAGCGGGTCTGGGCGTGGAAGGCCGAGTACGGCGGCCGGATTCTCGCGCAGATGCGCAGGCTCGGTGACGGCGTCGACTGGTCCCGCGAGCGGTTCACCATGGACGAGAGCCTCTCCCGCGCCGTCCAGACCATGTTCAAGCGGTTGTACGACGACGGCCTGATCTACCGGGCCGAGCGCATCATCAACTGGTGTCCCCGCTGCCACACCGCGCTGTCCGACATCGAGGTCGAGCACTCCGAGGACGAGGGCGAGCTGATCTCGATCCGGTACGGCGACGGGGAGAACTCCATCGTCGTCGCCACCACCCGTGCCGAGACGATGCTCGGGGACACGGCCGTGGCGGTGCACCCGGACGACGAGCGCTACCGGCATCTGGTCGGCACCGAGGTCGAGCTGCCGCTCACCGGGCGCAGGATCCCGATCGTGGCCGACGAGCACGTCGACCCCGAGTTCGGCACCGGCGCGGTCAAGGTGACCCCGGCGCACGACCCGAACGACTTCGAGATCGGCAGGCGGCACAACCTGCCCATGCCGTCGATCATGGACGAGCGCGCGGTGATCACCGTGCCCGGCCCGTTCGAGGGGCTGGACCGGTTCGAAGCGCGGCCCGCGGTCGTGGCCGCGCTGCGCGAGCAGGGCCGCATCGTCGCCGAGAAGCGGCCGTACCTGCACGCGGTCGGGCACTGCTCACGGTGTGACACCGTGGTCGAGCCCCGCCTGTCGCTGCAGTGGTGGGTCAAGGTCGAGCCGCTGGCGCGCGCAGCCGGGGACGCGGTGCGCGACGGCCGGACCCGGATTCACCCGCCGGAGCTGGCCAAGCGCTACTTCGACTGGGTCGACAACATGCACGACTGGACGATCTCGCGCCAGTTGTGGTGGGGCCACCGGATCCCGGTCTGGTACGGGCCGGACGGGCAGATGGTCTGCGTCGGGCCGGACGAACAGCCTCCGTCCGGTGAGGGCTGGACCCAGGATCCCGACGTGCTGGACACCTGGTTCTCCTCGGGGTTGTGGCCGTTCTCCACGCTCGGCTGGCCAGAGTCCACAAAGGACCTCAAGCGGTTCTATCCGACCAGTGTGCTGTCCACCGGCTACGACATCCTGTTCTTCTGGGTGGCCCGGATGATGATGATGGGCTTGGTCGCGATGGACGGCGTCCAGCCCTTCGACCACGTCTACCTGCACGGTCTCATCCGTGACGCGCACGGCAAGAAGATGTCGAAGTCCCGTGGCAACGTGATCGACCCGCTGGAGTGGATGGACCGCTACGGTGCCGACGCCACCCGCTTCACGCTGGCGCGTGGCGCCAACCCCGGCGCCGACATGGCGCTGGCCGAGGAGTGGGCCGCGGGATCGCGCAACTTCGGCACCAAACTGTGGAATGCCACCCGGTTCGCACTCATGAACGGCGCGACGGTGGCCACGGCAGTGCCGCCCGCGGCGGAGCTGACCGAGGCCGACCGCTGGATTCTCGGCAGGCTGGCCCGGGTCGTGTCCGAAGTCGACGGACTCTTGGACGACTACCAGTTCGCCAAGGCGGTCGACCTGCTCTACCACTTCACCTGGGACGAGTTGTGCGACTGGTACCTGGAACTGGCGAAGGTCCAGTTCGCGGGTGAGCACGCCGAGGGCACCCGTGCGGTGCTCGGGCACGTGCTCGACGTCGTGCTCCGGTTGCTGCACCCGGTGATCCCGTTCGTCACCGAGCGGTTGTGGAAAGCGCTTACCGGCGGTGAGTCGATCGTCATCGCGTCGTGGCCGACGGCGGACGAGTCCTTTGCCGACGCGACGGCGGACAAGCGCATCGGTGACGTGCAGAAGCTGGTCACCGAGATCCGGCGGTTCCGCTCGGACCAGGGCCTCAAGCCGGGCCAGCGCGTCGCCGCACAGCTGTCCGGCGCGGGTTTCGCCGGGGTCGACGGGCACGAGGGTGCGATCTTCTCGCTCGCCCGGTTGACCGAGGCCGCCGACGGGTTCACCGCGAGCGCGGCGATCGACGTGTCCCTCTCCGAGGGCGTGGCGCACGTGGCGCTCGACCTGTCCGGCGCGGTGGACGTCGCCGCCGAGCGTAAGCGGTTGGAGAAGGATCTCGCGGTCGCGCAAAAGGAGTTGAAGCAGACCGAGGGGAAGCTCGGCAACGAAAGTTTCCTCGCCAAGGCACCGGCCGACGTGGTCGAGAAGATCCGGTCCCGTCGTGAGGTCGCGGCGGCCGACATCGACCGCATCACCGCCCGCCTGGACACGCTCGGAGTTTCTCCGTCCTGAACCGCGTGGTCCTCGCTAGGATCGCCGTCCGTGCGCAAGGTATCCGAAGCATGGTCGGCCATCGACGAGTGGCTCGAACGGCGCGTACCAGCGAGCGACCCGGCTCGCCACGCTCCCGCCACGCGGGCGGGAATAGCCGCCGCGGAGCAGGCGCTGGGCCTGAAGTTCCCGGCGGATCTCGTGGAGTCGTTGCTGTGCCACGACGGGCAGCCGAGGTATTGCGGTGATTTCCCCGGCTACCCGCTGTTGCCGTTGGAAGACATCGTCTCCACCCGGCAGATGCTGATGGAGGTCGCGGCCTCGGTGGACGAGGACGACGAAGGCATCGGCCGGGACGATGCCGACGACTGGTGGTGGCACGAGCAATGGCTGCCGATCGCCGACCTCGACGGCAGTGTCCAGCTTCTCGACTGCCGTCCAGGGCCGGGATACGGTCGTCTCGGTTCTCGGCCGAAGGACGACGTGGCGCATTTCGGTCCAGGGTGGGGCTGGCCGGATTTCGCCACCTATCTCGACGCGGTCGCGACAGCCATGACCCAGGGCGGCGACTTCGACGGCATGGTGCCGCACCTGACCGACGAGGGAGAACTCCGCTGGGCGTACCCCGACGAAGATCCTGAACTGACTCTCGTGCCGCGCTGACCGCCTGGCCCGGCGAGTGAGTCCGGTCAGGCGGCTTCGGTCGCCTTTTCGGCCACCCGCTTTTCGTTCCGGCGGCGGACGAAGCGTTTGTGGGTGTTCGGAATGACCAGGAGCAACAGGCTGTACGAGTAGACATCGGGCACGAAGACGGCCAGGAGAAGAGCGAGCAACAGGATCGCACCGGTCACCGCGGACCCGATCACGTCCTGGCGGGACACCGCACCGGGTTCCGTCGCCAGTTCCGGATCGCGGTAGACCATGAACTCCATCGCGGCGAGACAGATTTCGCTGGCCAGTACCACCGCTATGTAGAAGCCGACGGCGAACCGGTCACCGTTGAACACGGCCGTCATTTCGGTTTGAAACGGCAGGACCACGATGAACAGCAGCCACACCATGTTCCACCGGATCAGCCACCGGCTGTGCGTACCGACTTTCTCGAACAGTTGGTGGTGGGACAGCCACAGCCGCGCTATCACGACGAAACTGAGCAAGAAACTGTAGATCTGCCATTTGTGGTCGGCGATCAGTTCCGGCGCGGACAGATTTTCCTTGGCCCCTTCGGCGACCAGATCCGTCAAGGGGAGTACGAGGAGGGTGATCGCGATGGCCACGACCGCGTCCGTGAAGGCAACGAGCCGGCTCGGCGACTTTTTTGTTCGCACGGCTGGATTAAACACCATCCGGCCGTGCCCGCGCCTCTCGTCGCCCCCAGCGAAAACGGGACTTCGATACACGTCTAGTTCGCGCAGGCACCGATCAGCGCGGCGAGTTCGGGCCGCCGGGCATCCGCACGGATGGCGAGGAATGTCCGCATTCTCGGGGTCGGATTCCTGAGCGGGCGGAAGACCACTCCCGGGACGGTGAGCTGGCTCGCGTACGGGGCGTAGAGGACCGTCCACGTCGGTTTTCCGAAACCGACGGCGGCCAGGGTGTCCCGTGCGGTGGGGAATTCCTTGCCGAAGACGGGTTCGAAGCCCGCGCGCCGGCAGCTTTCCACGACCAGGTCGTACAGCGTCGGGTTACGGGCCCGGCCGGCCAGCCGCAGCGGGAGCCCGGCCAGTTCGGCGAAGTCGACCACTTCGGCGGCGGCGAGCGGGTGTGTGGCGGGAAGGGCCGCCAGAACCTCGTCCTCCCAGGCGGGCACGAAGCGCAGCCCGGTGCGTGCCCACTCGCCCCGGACCAGGGCCGCGTCGAGCTCCCCCGAGCGCACCCGCCGCAGGCGCTGCTCGGCCGGGGCGTCCACCAGTTCCAGGCCGACCTCCGGGGCCCGCCGGGCGAACTCGCCCAGCACGCGGTCGAGGTGATCGCCGAGACCGTCGCTGGTGCCGAGGCGGACCGTCGCCGCTTGTTCGGCCCGGAACCCGACGATCGCCTCCCGGGCCTGTTCCTCGGCCTCCAGCACGGCGCGGGCGTGCGGCAGGAAGCGTTGCCCGGCCTCGGTCAGCCGGACGCTGCGGGTCGTGCGGTCGAGCAGCGCCACGCCCAGTTCGCGTTCGAGCCGGCGCAGTTGCTGGCTCACCGCGGGCTGGACGATGTGCAGCCGTTCGGCGGCGCGGCCGAAATGTAGTTCCTCGGCCACGGTGAGGAAGTACCGCAGTTGCCGTAGCTCCATCGTGCAATCACCAACCCGCAATCATTGTACGAGTGAACGATTATTGGTCGTACCACCCGTCGCGAGATCGGCGATACCCCGATCAGCCCAGGAACCGGCCGATCGCGTCCGCGACACCGCGCATCCCGGCGAAGAACGGGTGGTACGCGGCGGCCGCGAGGGGGTTGTTGTACTGACCGTTGATCCATGGTGACGCGGAGCACGCGTCGTGCCCGAGCGACGGCCCGAAGGTGTCCACATAGGACGACCCGGTGTCCTGGGCGGCACCTGAGACGGCGTCGTTGAGCGCTTCCTCCACGCTGGTCAGCCAGGCGTAGTCACCATCGGCGAAAGGCAGGATGTCCGGACAGGTCCCTGACGGGGGCGCGATCCGCGGATAGCCGATGGCCAGCACCTTCGCCTGCGGAGCCCGCGCGTGGATCGCGGTCAGCACCGACGCGATGTTGCCGCGCGTCCGCGCGAGCGCGGCCTTGATCGTGTCGACCCCGTCGACGGTGAAATGCCGCTGGCACGGATTTCCGGTGGGGTCGGAGTCGCGGAGGCCGGGGCAGGTCCCGACGAGCGTGCCGAACACGCCGTAGTCGTTGCCGCCGATACCAAGAGTGACCAGGTCGGTGCCGGAGCCGACGGCGTCGAGCTGCGGTGGGTTCTGCCCGAGCGGCACGTCCTGCGGACTCGTCATGTCGGAGGTGTCGGCGCCGCTGCAGCTCACGTCGGTGAAGGACTGGACCCCCAGGCGGAGCGCCAGCTGCGCGGGATAGTCGGAAGTGGAACGGACGCAGCCCACGGGGTCGAGCCGGAGCAGGGGGATGAGGGGCCCCGCGGTGTAGGAGTCACCCAGCGAAACGTAATGGCGGAAGTGGCGCGTGGCCGCTGACGCGGTGAGGCCCGGTACCAAGGCGGCGAGCGCGACTACGGCGACAATGACGAGTCTTCGCATCCCCTCTTCCTAGCCGTTCGGCGGCCCCGGCACTGCCGCCGTTCGGGTGCTTCCGCTGCGCCGACGGCGGGGAAACCCGTGGCGTCGAGATCCGGTGACGCCATTCCGGCAGTCCGGGTACGGCGTCACCCCATGCGTTGTCACGAGACGCGTTCGTCCTTTGTGGACGATCCGGAGGTGGTCCGGACCGGTCAGCGATACGCGGACTGACCCGTGAGCACCTGGCCGAGAACGAGGGTGTGGATTTCTTCGGTGCCCTCGTAGGTGAGCACCGATTCCAGGTTGTTGGCATGCCGGATGACCGGATACTCGAGACTGATCCCGTTCGCGGCGAGAATCGTGCGGGCCGAGCGGGCGATGTCGATCGCCGCGCGCACATTGTTGAGCTTGCCGAAACTGACCAGTTCGGGCGGCAGGCCCTCGCCGTCCTTGCGGCGGCCGAGATGCAGGGCGAGCAGCAGGCCCTTGTTCAACTCGAGCGCCATCGAGACCAGTTTCTGCTGGGTCAGCTGGAAACCGCCGATCGGCCGGCCGAACTGCTCACGGGTCGTGGCGTAGTCCAAAGCCGTCTCGAAACACGAGCGGGCGGCGCCCAGCGCGCCCCAAAGGATTCCGTAGCGCGCTTCGGCAAGGCAGGACAGCGGACCACGCAGTCCGGTGACCCCGGGCAGCACCGCGTCCTCGGGCAGGCGGACGTCGTCGAGCACGAGTTCGGCGGTCGCGGACATGCGCAGGGACATCTTGTGCGTGATCTCCCGCGCGGTGAAACCCGGCGTGCCGGTAGGCACGAGGAACCCGCGGATGCCCTCCTCGGCGCGCGCCCACACCACCGCGACATCGGCGAAGGTGCCGTTGGTGATCCACATCTTGGTGCCGTTGAGCACCCAGTCCGAACCGTCCCGCCGTGCCGTGGTGCGCATGGCGGCGGGGTCGGACCCGCGATCCGGTTCGGTGAGACCGAAACAACCGATCTTCTCGCCGCGCGCCATGGCGGGGAGCCAGCGCTGTTTCTGTTCCTCGGAGCCGTACTTCCAGATCGGGAACATCGCCAGTGAACCCTGCACCGACACGAAGCTGCGCAACCCGCTGTCGCCGGCTTCGAGTTCCAGGCAGGCCAGGCCGTAGGCCACCGCGCTCGTCCCCGCGCAGCCATAACCTTCGAGGTGCATGCCCAGCAGGCCGAGGTCGGCCAGCGGCGCGATCAGGTGATGGGGGAATCGCGCTTCTTCGAACCACTCACCGGCGTGCTCGGTGACCTCCTTGCCCACGAAGGCACGGACGGTGTCGGCGATTTCGCGTTCTTCCGCGGTCAACAGGTCACGGACGCCGAGCAGGTCACGAGGATCCGGTGAGTTCACAGTGCGATCCTAAGCCGAGCCTGGATCAGTTTGCTCGCTTCGGGTCCACGCTCGATGGTTTCGCCCAGCCGGCACAGCAAGGCTTCCTGCCGGGCCGGACCGACCAGTTGAGCACCGGCCGGCAGACCGTCGCTCAGTCCGGCGGGAACGGTGAGCGCGGGACGACCGGTGACCGACGCCAGCGCGGTGAGCCGGTAATAGGCCTCCTCGATGGGCATCTCGTGACCGTCGATGTCGACGGTGTCACTTTCGGACGGAGCGGCGGTGACCGGGACGGTCGGCAGCAGGAGCGCGTTCACCTCGCCGAAGGCCTCGTCGACCTCCGCGCGTACGGCCGCCGCCCGGTCCAGGGCTTCGCGATAGTCGTCCTCCGACACCGCACGGCCCGCCCGCAGCATGTCGGCGGCCCGCCCGGCCAGCCCGTCCGGCCGCTCCTGGTAGGCGGTCCACCACTGCCGCGCGGACTCGGCGAGCATGATCGTGTAACCGGCGCCACGGGCCCGGCGACGGGTCACCGGCAGTTCGACGTGGACGATCTTCGCCCCCGCCGCGCGCAGCTCCTCCGCCGCCGCGTCGATCAGACGAGCCACCCCCGAGTCGATCCGGTCGCTCCAGAGACCGTCCGGCAGCCCGATGCGCAGGCCCTCCACCGGTGGAGCCGGTTCGACCGCGCCGCCGAGGATTTCATGGACCCGCAGGCATTCTCGTGCGGTCGCGGCGATGGGTCCCACCGTGTCCATGGACGGCGCCAATGGTGTGATCCCTCGCATCGACACCGTTCCGTGCGTGGGCCGCAAGCCCGCGACGCCACACAGCGCGGCGGGAATCCGGATCGAGCCACCGGTGTCGGTGCCGAGCGCGACCGGCACGCGCCCGGCGGCGACGGCGACGGCCGACCCCCCGCTGGACCCTCCGGCGTCCCGCGCCGGGTCCCACGGGTTGTGGCATCCCGGGGTCCGTACCGACCAGGCGAGTTCCGGCACCCGCGTCCGTCCTGACGCGACGTAGCCCGCGGCGCGGAGCCTCGCCCACACCTCGGCGTCCTCGGTGGCCACGTGGTGCCCGAGCCCGGGGGTGCCATTGCGGACGGTCTGTCCCGCGACGTCGATGAAGTCCTTGACACCGACCGGAATCCCGTCGCCGCCGTGGTAAAGCTCGACGAAGGCGCCGAAAGGGTCGCCGATTCCCCGGGTCATGACGACTCGAGGGGAGCGACCAGCAGCGGGATTCGCCGGAGGTCGGCCAGGGTGCGGGGCAATTCCGCCAGCACACAGATCGCGCGCATGCCGAGCGCTTCCGCCGGTTCCAGGTCGCGGACCACGTGCACGAGGTGGTTCGGATCGTCGTTGGCGAGGTCGCTGATCCACACCGGGCACCCGATCTCGTCCAGGGTGCCCGGTTCGAATCCAGGCGTGGGCATGCGGTTCCCTCTCAGTCGCGACGACATATCAGCAAATAACGCCAGAAGAACAGGGTCCGCACGGTGCGTCCCGGCAGCAGGGACGCCGACTCCCGGCGAACCTGGGGCATGGTCATCTTCCAGTCCGCGACCGGAGGGCCTGGCGCGGGGTCACGCCCACCGTTCAGCCGCTCACCGACTGCCACCGCGATCCGCGCGGCCAAATTCAGCGGCGGGCTCACGATTTCCCACTTCACCAGTTCCGGCACGGACCGCGGCTTCGCGAGGCCGAGAATCACCAGCACGCCGCCGGGTGCGAGTGCCTTCCACAGCGCTGTGACGGTCTCGAACGGCACGTGATGGATCGAGGCGATGGCGGAGATGAAGTCGTAGGTACCCAACGCGGCCCGCGTGACGTCCTCGTGACGATAGGTGATGCGCCCCGGCCCGGGACTGCCCAACGCGCGAGCGACTTCGAGGACGTCTCCAGCCGGGTCCATCGCGTCCACATCGAGCCCGCCGGAGGCCAGCCTCCGCGCGAACAATCCCGTCCCACAACCCACGTCCAGAGCCGTCTTCGCGCCTTCAGGGACCTGGCGCAGCAACAGCGGGTGGTAGTGGTGGTTGTGGTTGAACGGCATGGCGGCCAGGCTGCCATACCCCCGGAACTAGACTCGTCGATGTGGAAGACACCTACCCCGCGGAGTTGTCCGGTGGTGACAACTTCGTGGCCGGACCGCTGCCCGACGACCCTTCGGAAGCGAACCGGGAGCCGGAGATCTCGGACCACGAGGCGCGCCTCGAACTGCTCCGGGTCGAAGCCGAGCTGAACGAGCGGTGGCCGGAGACCCGCATCGAGCCTTCCCTGGACCGGATAGCCGCGCTCGCCACGGTGCTGGGTGACCCGCAGAAGACCTACCCGGTGCTGCACGTGGCCGGTACCAACGGCAAGGGCTCGACGGTCCGCATGATCGACGCGCTGCTGACCCGGATGGGCCTGCGCGTCGGCCGCTACACCAGCCCGCATCTGCAACTGGTCACCGAGCGGATCGCGCTGGACGGCGTGCCGATCCCGATCTCGCGTTATGTCGAGGTCTATCGCGACATCAAGCCGTACGTGGCCATGGTCGACGGGGCGGGCGGGCCGCCGATGAGCAAGTTCGAGGTGCTCACCGGGATGGCGTTCGCCGCGTTCGCGGACGCGCCGGTCGAGGTGGCGGTGCTGGAGACCGGCCTCGGCGGCCGGTGGGACGCGACCAACGTGGCCGACGCGCAGGTCGCCGCGATCGCCCCGGTCGGCATCGACCACGTCGACTACCTGGGCAGTGACATCACCAAGATCGCGGGGGAGAAGGCGGGCATCATCAAGCCGGGCAGCGTCGCGGTCCTCGCGGAGCAGGAGCCCGACGTGCAGCGCGTGCTGCTGGAACGCGCGGTCGAGGTCGACGCCACGGTCGCGCGGGCGGGCAGCGAATTCGGCGTGCTCCGGCGCGAGATCGCGGTCGGCGGGCAGTTACTCAAACTGCAGGGGCTCGGCGGGGTCTACGAGGAGATCTTCCTGCCGCTGCACGGCGTGCACCAGGCGAACAACGCGGCTCTGGCGCTGGCGGCGGTCGAGGCGTTCTTCGGTGCGGGCCAGGACCGTCAGCTGGTCGTCGAAGCAGTCCGTGAGGCCTTCGCCGAACTGGTGCTGCCCGGTCGGCTCGAACGCGTCCGTGCCGCGCCGACCGTCCTGCTCGACGCCGCCCACAACCCGCACGGCGCTCGCGCGCTCGCGGCCACGATCACCGAGGAGTTCGCGTTCCGCCGGCTGGCCGCGGTGGTCGGCGTGATGGCGGACAAGGACGCGCGCGGCATCCTGGAGGCGCTGGAGCCCGCGGTGTCCGACATCGTGGTGACCCGGAACTCGGCGTCGCGGGCGATGCCGCTGGACGAGCTGAACGACCTCGCGATATCGATCTTCGGCGAAGAGCGCGTGTACGCGGAGCCGAGCCTGGACACCGCGGTGGAGACCGCCGTGGCGCTGGTCGAAGAGGCGGACGACCCGGAGGAGCCGCTCGCCGGTGGCGGTGTCCTGGTGACCGGTTCCGTGGTGACCGCGGGCGAGGCCCGCACTCTGTTCGGCAAGGAGCCCGCATGACACCCCTTGTGTCAGCCCGCGGCTGTCAAGGTAACCACAGAGCGCGCCTTTTTTTGCCGGTGCTTTGTGGGGGGCACAGCCCCCCACGCCCCATGCTGCGGGCAAGCCCCCAGACCCCCTCACCGGGGCGGCAGGGCGCCTATCCGCCTGACGTGACGTGTAACGGCTGGGAGCGCCCTGTCGACACGATCGCGGTGGCGCGCAAGGCCGCGGAGGAACGAGCATGACCGACGACGGTGTCCAGCCGGGTCCGGATGTCGCGCGGGAGCGGGACGACTCCGGCGCCCGGACGGCCGTGCGCCCGCCCGCGAAGGACCCGATGAAGTCGTTCCGCGGGGTCATGGCCGGCGCGTTGATCCTGGAGGCGATCACGGTGGGCCTCGCGGTCCCGGTGGTGGCCCGGCTCGGCGGGGGAGTGGGGACGGCGGGCGGCTGGGTCGTGATCGCGGTGGCGGTCGCGCTCGTGGTGTGCTGCGGTTTCCTGCGGCGGACGTGGATCGTCCCGGTGATCCTGGCACTGCAACTGGCGTTGATCGCCCTGGTCGTCACGTTGCCCGCGGTCACCGTTATCGGGGTGGTGTTCCTCGCGTTCTGGCTGTGGGCACTGTGGCTGCGGCGGGACGTGGCGCGCCGCATGGCCGCCGGCCTTCTGCCCAGCCAGCAGGATCCGGACCGGACCGGCCACGACGGCCCCGCGTGAGGCGTCCCGGCCAGGGCTCCGCCCATGCCTCCGGTTAGGCTTCGCTCACCTTTATCGTCGTGAATTCGTCATTCAAGGAGACACATCGTCGTGAGTGAGCGCACTCTGGTTCTGGTCAAGCCCGATGGCGTCAAGCGCGGGCTCGTCGGCGAGGTCATTTCGCGGATCGAGAGCAAGGGCCTGACCCTGGCCGCGCTGGAGCTGCGGACGGTCGAGCGTTCGGTGGCCGAGGAACACTACGCCGAGCACAAGGAGAAGTCGTTCTTCGGCGAACTCCTCGAGTTCATCACCTCCGGCCCGGTCGTGGCGATGGCGGTCGAAGGCCCCCGGGCGATCACCGCGTTCCGTCAGCTCGCCGGTGGCACCGATCCGGTGGAGAAGGCCACTCCCGGCACCATCCGCGGCGACTTCGCCCTGGAGACCCAGTACAACCTGGTGCACGGCTCGGACTCGCCCGAGTCGGCCGAACGCGAGCTGAAGCTCTGGTTCCCCGACCTGTGATGCCGCGGGCGGCTCGCCGGTGCCCGCCACGGGACCGGCGATCCGCGCCGCGTGTGGGGTCCGGATAGGACAACCGAGCGAAAACTCGATCGATTTTTGTCGGTGCCTCGCCCTACGGTGCATGGTGTGCACGAAGAATCGCCTTTGGTGGAGGCCAAGGCACTGGTGAAGCGCTTCGGCGACTTCGACGCCGTGCGGGGGATCGACCTCGAGGTCCGGCGCGGCGAGGCGTTCGGCTTTCTCGGCCCGAACGGCGCGGGCAAGTCCTCGACGATGCGCATGATCGCCAGCGTGTCGCCACGTTCCGAGGGCGAACTGCGGGTGCTCGGCATGGACCCGAGCGTGCACGGGCCGCACATCCGGGCCCGGCTCGGTGTCGTACCGCAACAAGACAACCTCGACGTCGAGTTGACGGTCCGGCAGAACCTGCAGGTGTACGCCCGCTATTTCGGCCTCTCGCGAGCCACCGCACGCGCCAAGGCCACCGAACTGCTCGATTTCGCCCAGCTCTCCGACCGCGCGGACGCCGAGGTCGAGCCGCTCTCGGGTGGCATGAAGCGGCGGCTCACCATCGCGCGCTCCCTGGTCAACGACCCTGAGCTGCTGCTGCTCGACGAGCCGACCACCGGGCTCGACCCTCAGGCGCGGCATCTGTTGTGGGACAGGCTGTTCCGTCTCAAGGCCCAGGGCGTGACCCTGATCATTACCACGCACTACATGGACGAAGCCGAGCAGCTGTGCGACAGGCTGGTCGTCATGGACGGCGGCCGGATCGTGGCGGAGGGTTCGCCCGCCGGCCTGATCGCCCGTTACTGCACCCGCGAGGTGCTCGAACTCCGTTTCGCCCCAGGGGAACCGGTGCCGGAGGTCGCCGATCTCGCCGACCGGGTGGAGGTTCTGCCGGACCGGATCCTGCTCTACACGGCCGAAGGCGAGGCCGCGCTCGAGGCCGCCCACGGGCGGGGCGTCCGCCCGCTGTCCAGCCTGGTCCGGCGGGGCACGCTGGAGGACGTGTTCCTCCACCTCACCGGACGGACGCTGGTGGACTGATGACGACGCGATCGGCCGGCCGGGTGGTGGGGTCGTGGCACGCGGCCTGGCTCCGGTTCGAAGGCAGGTGGTCCTGGTATCGCCGGTACTGGCGCTCCAACCTCTACTCCAGTGGGCTCCAGCCGCTGTTGTTCCTGGCGGCCATGGGGCTGGGCTTCGGCTCCCAGGTGAGCGCGGGACCGGCGACCGGCGGGGTGTCCTACCTCCAGTACATCGCGCCCACCCTGCTGGTCGCCACGGCCATGCAGAACGCCGTCGGCGAGTCGACTTATCCCGTGCTGTCCGGATTCAAATGGCAGAAGGACTATCTCGCCGTGACCGCGACACCGGTCACCCCGGGCCAGGTGCTGGGCGGTCATTTGCTCTGGGTCTCGGTGCGGCTCCTGCTCTCCAGCGTGGTCTACGCGCTGGTCGCGCTCCTCTTCGGCGCCTGGATCAACGCGGGTGCCGCGGCGGTGGTGCCGATCGGCGTGTTCACCGGCCTGGCCTGCGCCGCGCCGGTCACCGCGCTGGCCGCGACCACCTACGACCAGGGCAGCCGGTTCAACGCCGTGTTCCGGTTCGTGGTCATGCCGATGACGCTGTTCGCCGGCACGTTCTTCCCGATCACCCAGATTCCCGTGGCGCTGCGGTGGCTGGCGTGGATCTCCCCGCTGTGGCACGGGAACGAACTGGCCCGCGGCGTCACGCTCGGCGGTCTCGGGCCGTGGGCCGCGCTGGGTCATCTGGCGTTCCTCGCGGCGGTGCTCGCGGTGGGAGCCGTGCTCGCCCACAAGTACTTCTACCGCCGGCTGGTGATTTGACGTGACGGAACTGTCCGCCCGGCCGGTGAGTCCGCTGCTGCGGATCCTTCCTCCCGGCCTGTACGCGGGCCGCGCGAGCAAGCTCGTGGAACGGTCCCTGCTGGCCTACGCCCGAGCCTGGTTCGTCTTCGTGTCCGGTGTCTTCGAGCCGTTGTTCTACCTCGTGGCGTTCCGCATCGGATTCGGCAGGCTGGTCGGCGAGGTCGCCGGTCCGGGCGGGCAGCCGATGAGCTACGTCGCGTTCGTCGCGCCCGCGCTGCTGGCCTCGTCGGCGATGAACGGCGCGGTGTTCGACTCGACGTTCAACGTGTTCTTCAGGCTCCGCTACACCAAGCTCTACGACGCGATGCTGGCCACCCCGGTCGGCCCGCTGGATATCGCGCTGGGCGAAATCTCCTGGGCCGTACTGCGTGGCGCGCTCTACGCGCTGGCGTTCTTCGGTGTGATGCTGGCGATGGGCCTGGTGTTCTCGCCGTGGGCGCTCCTGCTGGTCCCCGTCGCGATCCTGGTCGCGTTCACCTTCGCCGCGATCGGCATGGCGTGCGCGACCTTCCTGAAATCGACCTCCCAGTTCGACTTCATCCAGCTCGCCGTAGTGCCGATGTTCTTGTTCTCCACCACGTTCTACCCGCTGTCGGTCTACCCGCCGGCGCTCCAGATCGTGGTGCGGATCAGCCCGCTCTATCACGCCGTGGAGCTGACGCGGGACCTGTCCGTGGGCGTGGTCGGCTTCGGCCTGCTCGGTCACCTCGCGTACCTGATCGCCCTCGCGGCCCTTGGTCTCTACGGCGCATACCGCAGGCTCGCCCGCATGCTGCTGAAGTGATCAACGCAAAGTGACCGGTCCGGGACTCTGGGACACCGACGGCCTCCGGGGAAGCCGATCGGCGGGACTTCGCCCGGGAGTGCCTGGTACCGAGTAGGCCGCGGTGCGCGTGCCATGTGGGATACTCGAATTGGCCGCCACGCCCTCAAGGCGCCGGTGGCCCGGTGACATGCCGGAAGAGCACCAGGTCGTCGCCGCTCAGGGCGGGCGGCTCGACGACGTGGGACGTGGCTTGGGAAGTCGCGAGCCCGTCCGGCACGCCATCGAGCGGACCTGCCGTCGGCGGGCCGCCGGGTCAGCCCGGCGTCGTCGTGGTGAGAGAGGCACAGGATTCCCGCCGTCGGTGACCACCACGGCGGAACAGACGAAACAGAAGGGGCCCCTGCGCGGCCGCGTCCTTCCGGTGGGTAAGCCGGTAGACGCGCCCGGGGGCGGAGGAGATGTATGTCGAACTTTGACACGCCCGCCGACAGCACCGGCGGGAGTATCGCCACATCCACGGCAGGGAGCACGCTGGGCGAACTACCGCCCCGCGTCCGGGTGCACGCGCTGGCGAAGCTGCTCGGCCTGAACAGCCGGGACATCATGGCCAAACTGACCGAACTCGGGGAGCCCGTCCGCAGCGCGCAGTCCAGCGTGCCCCGCGACACCGCCGTCCGGGTCGCCGAGGCACTGACCGGGCAGGCCGTCACGCCCGAGCCGGAACCCGAGCCTGAGCCGGAGCCGCAGAAGCACCCTGAAGCCACGCCCGCTCCGATGGCCCACGCCCCGGTCTTCGCCGCGCCATCGCCGTTGTTCCTGCCGCCCGAGCCGCAGCCCGCCCCCCGGCGCGAGCCTGCTCCCCGGCGCGAGCCCGCCGCCCGGCGTGAGCCCGTCGTCGAGGAGCCTGAGAGCCCCGAGCCGGAACCGCTGGACAAGGACTCCGGAGACGAGGACGAAAACGGCAACCGCCGGCGGCGTCGTCGTGGTCGCCGCGGTCGTGGGCGTGGCAAGGGTGGCGACGAGACACCGGTCGGCGAGACCGAGGAGCAGACCGAGACCGCGACGAAGGCCGAGGCCGAAGAGCCGGCCGAGTCCGACGGTGACACCGCCGGAGAACCCGAAGAAACCGACGAGTCCGACAGCGTCAGCCGTCGCCGCCGCAGGCGCCGTCGTCGGAAGAGTGCCGACGAGGATGTGACCGAGTCCACCGACGACCCGCCGAACACGGTGGTGCACGTCCGGGAGACCAAGGCCGAACCGGACAAGAACGGCAAGTCCGACGGCGTCCGCAGCGTGCGTGGCTCGACCCGGCTCGAAGCCAAGCGGCAGCGGCGGCGTGACGGCCGCGAGGCGGGGCGGCGGCGCGCGCCGATCCTGTCCGAGGCGGAGTTCCTGGCCCGCCGCGAGTCGGTCGAGCGGACGATGGTGGTCTCCGAGCGAGGCGAAAACACCCAGATCGGCGTGCTCGAGGACGGTGTCCTCGTCGAGCACTTCGTGACCTCGTCGGGCAGCGGGTCGATCGTCGGCAACGTCTACCTGGGCCGTGTCCAGAACGTGCTGCCCTCGATGGAGGCCGCGTTCGTCGACATCGGCCGCGGCCGCAACGCGGTGCTCTACGCAGGTGAAGTGGACTGGGACGCCGCCGGGCTGGAAGGCAAGTCCCGCAAGATCGAGCAGGCCCTTTCGACCGGTGACAACGTCCTGGTGCAGGTCACCAAGGACCCGGTCGGCCACAAGGGCGCGCGCCTGACCACGCAGATCTCCCTGCCCGGCCGGTTCCTGGTCTACGTCCCGGCCGGAGGCGCCACCGGGATCTCCCGCAAGCTGCCGGAGAACGAGCGTCGCCGGCTCAAGGACATCCTCAAGCGGATCGTGCCCGAGGACGCCGGTGTGATCATCCGGACCGCGTCGGAGGGAATCAGCGAGGAGGAACTCGAGCGTGACGTCCGGCGGCTGAAGGCCCAATGGGAGGTCATCAAGGAGAAGGCCGACAGCGCGAGCGGCAAGAAATCCGGCGCGCCGGTCATGCTCTACGAGGAGCCGGACCTCCTGGTGAAGGTCGTCCGGGATCTGTTCACCGAAGACTTCGTCAAGCTCGAGGTGCAGGGCGACGAAGCCTGGGACACCATCAACGGCTACGTCCAGCACGTCGCGCCCGATCTCACCGAGCGCCTCAAGCGCTACGTCGGAACCGGCGACGTGTTCGCCGACTACCGGATCGACGAGCAGATCACCAAGGCGCTCGACCGCAAGGTGTGGCTGCCTTCCGGTGGCTACCTGGTCATCGACCGCACCGAGGCGATGACGGTGATCGACGTCAACACCGGCAAGTTCACCGGCTCCGGCGGCAACCTCGAGGAGACGGTGACCCGCAACAACCTGGAGTCGGCCGAGGAGATCGTGCGCCAGCTACGGTTGCGTGACATCGGCGGCATCATCGTGATCGACTTCATCGACATGGTGCTGGAGTCGAACCGCGATCTGGTGCTGCGGCGGCTCACCGAGTGCCTCGGCCGTGACCGGACCCGGCACCAGGTCGCCGAGGTGACCTCGCTGGGCCTGGTGCAGATGACCCGTAAGAAGGTCGGGACCGGCCTGCTGGAGGCGTTTTCCACCACCTGCGAACACTGCAAGGGCCGTGGCGTGGTCGTCTCCACCGAACTGCCCCGCGCCAACGGAGGCGGCAACGGGGCCAACGGTGGCCACCAGCACGGCTCGCGGCGTTCCCGTGGCCGGAGCAAGGTCGAGGAGCCCGCACCCGAGGCCCGCGCCGACGCCGCCGGACCGACGCCGGAACAACGGGAGTCGGTCGTCACGGCGGTTCAGGCGATCGCGAACGCGGCCAAGCTGGCGTCCTCCGGCAAGGACCAGCCCAAGGACGATCAGGACAGCGACCGTCCCGACGACACCACGCAGAACGACCGATCGCCGGAAGCCGAGACGGAGAGCGGTCGGCTGCCGGAAGCCGAGGGCGAACCGGCCACCGAATCGCCCGTGGACACCGAGCCTGCGCCGGCTCAAGCCGAGGTGACCACCTTGGAACAGGCCGAGGTGACCACCTTGGAACAGGCCGAGGTGACCACCTTGGAACAGGCCGAGGTGACCACCTTGGAACAGGCCGAGGTGACCACCTCGGAACAGACCGAGGTGACACCGGAGGAGGCCGGCACGGCACAGACGCTCTCCTCGCCTGTCGCCCCGACGTCAGCCTCCGAGGGTGAGCCGGTCACCGAGCCTGCACCGGTCGCTGAGGCCGTATCGCCTTCCGAGTCCGAGACGGCCGAGCCGGAGCCGGTTGCCGAGGTCGGTTCCACCCCCGAGCCCGAGCAGACTGCCGCGCCCGAGCAGACTGCTGAGCCCGAGCAGAGTGTTGAAGCCGAGCCGAGTGTTGAGGCTGAGCAGAGTGTTGAGGCTGAGCAGGCTGCTGAGCCCGAGCACGTTGCTGCGACCGGACAGGCCGCTGAGACCGAGCAGGCCGTCGGCGCCGAGCCGGTTGCCGAGGACCACCGGCCGGTCGACGAGGGCGCGTCGAATGGCGCGGCCAGGACCGCTCTGTGGTCCCCGCAACCGGAGACCTCCGGCGAGGCCGAGGCGGCGTCCGTCACAGAGCCGGTCACGGAGCCGGTCACGGAACCCGTCACTGAGTCCGCGCCGGAGCAGGAAGCGGCCGAAGAAGCGCCGCAGGCGGACACCGAGACGTCCGAGTCGCAGCCGAGTGCCGAGCCGTATCCCGTTGGCGAGTCCCAGCCGGCCGCACAGCCACAGCCTTGGACCGCGGAACCGCAGCGTCCGGAGGCCGAGTCGCCCTCGACGGCTGAGGAAGACACGGCTGAGGAAAACGCCGAGACGCATCACGAGGCGCAAGCCACGGAGCCTTCGGAAGACGACTCAGAGACTGACCAGGCTTCCTCGGGCCGTGTCTCGCACCGTCGCCCCCGACGTGTGGCTTCGCGTCCCGCGGGCCCGCCGGTGCACGTGTCCGACCAGACCTAGATCGGGTTAGGCCACCCCGGCCTCATCGAGGGCCGGGGTGGCATATAAGCTTCACTATGGCCCGCCGCGCGTGGGCCATATGGCGCGACCCAAGGACCGTCACAGCGCGGGCCGGGCGCGAGCCCCCACCCATAGTCGAGTAAGCAGGAGACTTCCGTGTCGGCGTACGCGATCGTCAAGACCGGCGGCAAGCAATACAAGGTGGCCGTCGGCGACGTCGTCGAGGTCGAGAAGCTCGAGGGCGAGCCGGGCACCGAGCACACCTTCCCCGCCGTGCTGTTCGTCGACGGCGACGAGGTCACCACGAACGCCGACGCGCTGGCGAAGGTCTCGGTCACCGGCAAGGTCGTCGAGCAGACCAAGGGCCCCAAGATCCGCATCCACAAGTTCAAGAACAAGACCGGCTACCACAAGCGGCAGGGCCACCGGCAGCGGCTGACCCGTGTCGAGGTCACCGGGATCAGCAAGTAAAGGAGCTGAGCAATGGCACACAAGAAGGGTGCATCCAGCTCCCGTAACGGCCGCGACTCCAACCCTCAGTACCTGGGTGTCAAGCGGTACGGGGGGCAGGTCGTCAAGGCGGGCGAGATCCTCATCCGCCAGCGTGGCACCAAGTTCCACCCCGGCGTGAACGTCGGCCGCGGTGGCGACGACACCCTGTTCGCGCTCGCCGCGGGCGCGGTCGAGTTCGGCACCAAGCGTGGCCGCAAGACGGTCAACATCGTCCCGGCCGAGGTCTGACCGGGCACACGCGAGACCCTTGACGAGGGGTGGGCCGGAACACACATCCGGTTCCACCCCTCGTTGGTTTTTCAGGTCCTTCGGCAGATGACCGATCGGACCAGAGGAGAGAGGCAGACATGGCGTCCCGTTTCGTTGACCGCGCGGTGATCCAGGTGGCCGCCGGTGACGGCGGGAACGGATGCGCGTCGGTGCACCGCGAGAAGTTCAAGCCACTCGGCGGTCCCGACGGTGGCAACGGCGGCAACGGCGGCGACGTCCTGCTTGTCGTCGACCCGAACGTGCACACGCTTCTCGACTTCCATTTCCGCCCGCATGCGAGTGCCGGAAACGGTAAGCAGGGGCAGGGCGGCAACCGCGCGGGCGCGGCCGGTGATTCCCTCGAACTGAAGGTGCCCGACGGCACCGTCGTCCTCTCCGAGGACGGTGAAGTGCTGGCCGACCTGATCGGTGCCGGCACCACGTTCGTCGCCGCACAAGGCGGCCGTGGCGGCCTCGGCAACGCCGCGCTCGCGTCGAAAGCCCGGAAGGCACCCGGCTTCGCCTTGCTCGGCGAGGCCGGCGAGGTTCGCTCGCTGGTGCTCGAGCTTCGCTCGGTCGCCGATGTCGGCCTGGTCGGATTCCCCTCGGCGGGCAAGTCGTCGCTGATCTCGGTGCTGTCCGCGGCCAAACCGAAGATCGCCGACTATCCGTTCACCACGCTGGTGCCGAACCTCGGTGTCGTCACGGGGGGAGAGACCGTCTTCACCATGGCCGATGTCCCCGGCCTGATTCCGGGCGCCAGCGAGGGCCGTGGCCTGGGACTCGACTTCCTCCGGCATATCGAACGGTGTGCGGTGCTGGTGCACGTCGTCGACTGCGCCACCTACGAACCGGGCCGGGATCCAGTGTCCGATGTGGACGCTCTGGAGACCGAGCTGGCCCGCTACACCCCAGGGCTCGGTGGCGATCTGGCCGGTCGCCCGCGGGTGGTCGTGTTGAACAAGATCGACGTTCCCGAGGCGGCCGAACTGGCGGAGCTGGTCAAGCCCGACTTCGAGGCGCGGGGGCTGCCGGTCTTCGAGGTGTCCACGGCATCCCGGAAAGGGCTCCGCGAACTGACTTTCGCGCTGGCCGGCATCGTCGAGGAGTACCGCGCCGCGCAGCCCACTCCCGAAGCCGAGCGGATCGTGCTCCGGCCCCAGGCTGTCGGCGACACCGGTTTCACGGTCGAGCCCGATCCGGACGAGCCCGGCGGGTTCATCGTCCGTGGTGCCCGTCCCCAGCGCTGGGTCCGGCAGACCAACTTCGGCAACGACGAGGCAGTCGGATACCTCGCCGACCGGCTCAACCGGCTGGGCGTCGAGGAAGCGCTCGCCCGCCAGGGCGCGGAGCCCGGCTGCCCGGTGACGATCGACGGCGTCACGTTCGACTGGGAGCCCTCCACCCCGGGAGTCGCGACGTACTTCGCCGGCCGCGGCACGGATGTCCGGCTCGAGGAGCATGGCCGGGTCACGGCCGCGCAGCGTAAGGAGGCCCGCCGTGTGCGGCGGGACGGCGTTCCCGAAGCCGAACTGGACGAAGACAGTTGAGCGTGACCAGGAAGGCCGTCGCGGACGCGGAGCGGCTGGTGGTCAAGGTCGGATCTTCGGCGCTCACCACCGCGGGCGACGGGCTCGACGTCGGCAGGCTGAACGCGCTTGTCGATGCCGTCGCGGGGCGGATCGGGCGCGGTAGCCAGCTGGTGCTGGTGTCGTCCGGGGCGATCGGCGCCGGCCTCGCGCCGCTCGCTCTCGGTAAACGTCCGCGTGACCTCGCCACCCAGCAGGCCGCCGCGAGTGTCGGCCAGCTGGCCCTGGCGCACGCCTACGCCGAATCCTTCGGCCGCTACTCGCTGACCGTCGGACAGGTGTTGCTGACCTCCGATGACGTTGTCCGCCGTTCGCACTACCGCAACGCGCAGCGGACGTTCTCGCGGTTGCTGTCGCTCGGCGCGGTGCCGGTCGTCAACGAGAACGACACGGTCGCCACCGAAGAGATCCGCTTCGGCGACAACGACCGGCTGGCCGCGCTCGTCGCGCATCTCGTCGGCGCCGACGCACTGGTCCTTTTGTCCGATGTGGACGGACTCTACGACGGTGATCCGCGTGACGGCGCGACCCGTATGGTCTCCGAGGTCGCGAACGAGTCCGATGTGGACGGTATCGCGGTCGGGATGTCCAGTTCCGGTCTGGGAACCGGCGGCATGGTCTCCAAGCTCGCCGCGGCCAGGACGGCGGCCGCGGCGGGTATTCCCGTGCTGCTCGCCGCCGCCGCCCAGGCCTCTCGCGCGTTGACCGCGGCCGACGTCGGCACGGCGTTCGCCGCCGCGGGGTCTCGCCTGTCCGCCCGCCGGTTCTGGCTCGGGTACGCGGCGGGGCCCACCGGCCGCCTTCACCTCGACGCAGGCGCCGTGGCCGCGGTCGTGCGGAGCAGGCGTTCGCTGCTCGCCGCCGGGATCGTCGGTGTGGACGGCGATTTCCAGGCCGGGGACGTGGTCGAACTGGTCGGCCCGGAGCACCGGGTGGTCGCCCGCGGCGTGGTCGCGTTCGACGCCACCGAATTGCCCGAGCTCATCGGCCGTTCCAGCCACGAACTTCCGCCCGAACAGCGTCGCGAGGTCGTCCACGCCGACGATCTGGTTCCGCTGCGCTGACCGGGGACCGTGGCCGCGCCGGCCCCGGAGGACGGCGTCGAGGCGCACTCGGACGATCGGGGAGAGGCCTGTCTTCATCACTTCGTCCTCAGTTCGTGCTGGCCAGCGAGAAGGGCAGGACCGCGGGAGCGCCGGCCCGCCGGAGCAGCCGCGCCGCCACGGTCATCGTCCAGCCGGTGTCGACCAGATCGTCCACCAGCAGGACCGGTCCATCCACAGTGGACAGATTGGCGGCGAGATCGTCCGGCAGGTCGAATCGCCGCCACAGGTCGGCGACGCGCTGCGCACTGTTGGCCTTGCGTGGCCTGTAGTCCTGGGCGCTGAGTGTGCCGAGGAAGCGCAGCCGGCCGACCTGTGCGAGACGGGTGGCCAGGCTTTGCGTGAGCCGGGGGCGGGTACCGGAGGGCAGCGCCACCACACCCACCGGGCGCCGTGCCCAGTCCCACGCGGCGAGCACCGACACGCACGCGGCGAAAACGGGCTCCGGTACCTCACCGTCCTTCGCGTCGAGTCCGGTGAGTTCCCGCAGTTTGGTACCCCACCCCATGTCGGTGAGCCGGCCGAGGGCCCGTCCGGGCTCGGCCTGCTCGGCGGCCGCGATCCGGCCGGAGAGCGGGACATCCAGTACGCCAAGCCCGGACGGCCACTGGCGCCGGGGCGCCAGCTCGTGCCCAGGGCGCCGGAGCCGCCGCGCGGTCTCCTCCACCAGCCCGTCCGCGATCGCTGCCGGGCGGCGCTCTCCGGTGCAGTTGTCACACCGTCCGCAGGGCGCCGCCCCGGGGTCGTCGAGTTCGCGCCGGAGGAATTCCATGCGGCATCCCGTCGTGGACTGGTAGCCGAGCATGGCGGCCTGCTCGGCCTGGCGCGCCTCGTTGACCCGGGCATAGCGCTGCCGGTCGTAGTGCCAGTCCTGGCCGGTGGCCTCCCAGCCGCCGCGGACACGCCGCACCGCACCGTCCACGTCCAGCACCTTGAGCACCATGTCCAGCCGCGATCGGGACAGTTCCACCATCGGCTCCAGCGCGACTGTCGACAATGGACGGCCAGCCCGCGCGAGGGCGTCGAGCACCTGGCTCACCCGCTGCTCGTCGGGGAAGGCGAGCGAACCGAAATAACGCCATATCTCACGGTCTTCCTCGCCGGGCAACAGGATCACCTCGGCCCTGACCACCCCGCGCCCGGCGCGGCCGATCTGCTGGTAATAGGCGATCGGCGACGACGGCGCGCCGAGATGCACGACGAAACCGAGGTCCGGCTTGTCGAATCCCATGCCCAGTGCCGAAGTGGCGACGAGCGCCTTGACCCGGTTCGCCAGCAGATCCTCTTCCGCCGCCTCACGTTCGGCCGGTTCCGTCTTGCCGGTGTAGGCGGTGACCTCGTGACCGTGCTCGCGAAGCAGGCCGGCCACGTCGTGCGCCGCCGCGACCGTCAGCGTGTAGATGATCCCCGAGCCGGGCAGCTCTCCCAGCCGCTCGGCCAGCCAGGCGATCCGTGCCTCGGTGGTGGGCACGCGGACCACCGAGAGGCAGAGACTTTCCCGGTCGAGCGGGCCGCGCAGCACCAGCGTGTCTCCCGCGTCGCCCATGCCGAGCTGCTCGGCCACGTCGGTGACGACCCGGTCGTTCGCGGTGGCGGTGGTGGCGAGCACGGGGACACCCGTGGGGAGACTCGCGATCAGCGTGCGCAGGCGCCGGTAATCCGGCCGGAAGTCGTGACCCCAGTCGGACACGCAGTGCGCCTCGTCGACCACGAGTAAGCCGGCCGTCGCGGTCAGCTTCGGGAGCACGCCGTCGCGGAAATCGGGGTTGTTGAGCCGTTCCGGGCTCACCAGCAGGACGTCGGCCGCCCCGGTCGCGATCTTTTCCGAAACCTCGTCCCACTCCTGTGGGTTGGCCGAGTTCATGGTCGTGGCGTGGATGCCGGCGCGGGCGGCGGCCGTGATCTGGTTGCGCATCAGGGCCAGCAGCGGTGAAACGATCACGGTCGGTCCGGCACCGCGCTCCCTCAGCAGTGCGGTGGCCAGGAAGTACACCGCGGACTTGCCCCACCCGGTGCGCTGGACGACAAGGGCGCGGCGACGCTGCGCGACGAGTGCCGCGATCGCGGTCCACTGATCGTCACGCAGGACGGCGGTCTCGCCGGCCAGTGCGCGGAGCACGGTCTCGGCACGTTCACGGAGCAGGTGAAGGTCCACGGGAACACCTTTACCGCACGGCGCCGACGATTTCGCGACGAGCACCGTGCGAATGGACCGTTGGCACGTATTGTGATGAGCACCACAGGTCGAGGGCGCGTCAACGTCCTCGCGGCCGGTTATTCCCTCAGGCGTTCCGGTTCTCGCTGGAGAACCGGTCCCCACCGGAGGTTCCCCTCGGATCGCCGGTGGGAGACGAGGCCGGGGCCCTCACCAGGGAGGGAGGGGTCCCGTGCCTCGGCGCTCTATACGCTTCATGCCATGTCACGTCGCATCGGGGTCATGGGCGGTACGTTCGATCCGATCCACAACGGCCACCTCGTCGCGGCCAGCGAGGTGCAGCACCGGTTCGACCTCGACGAGGTGGTCTTCGTGCCGACCGGGCAGCCCTGGCAGAAGACCGGCCGCACGGTGACCAGGGCCGAGGACCGTTATCTGATGACGGTGATCGCCACGGCGTCCAACCCGGTGTTCTCGGTCAGCCGGGTGGACATCGATCGCGGCGGCGAGACCTACACGGTGGACACGTTGCGCGATCTCCACCGCGAATATCCCGGCGACGAACTGTTCTTCATCACCGGTGCCGACGCTCTCGAACAGATCCTCACCTGGCACAACGTCGACGAACTGTTCACCTACGCGCACTTCATCGGCGTCACCAGACCCGGCTACCGCCTCAACGACCACCACCTGCCCACCGGCAAGGTGAGCCTGGTGGAGGTGACCGCGATGGCGATCTCCTCGACCGCGTGCCGTGAGCGCGTCGAACGCGAAGAGCCGATCTGGTACCTCATACCGGACGGCGTAGTCCGGTACATCGACAAACGCGGCCTCTACCGGAAGGACTGAGGCGTGGGCGCGCGGCCGGTGAACAGCGGGGGAACCGGAGCGTAAGCGTCGTCGTAGCGCCACGGCCGGGCGGGTACTCTCGTTGGACCGACAGCTTGAAGCCATGAGGGAGCAGGAGTGGCAGCGACGTCCCAAGCACGAGAAATGGCGGCCGTCGCCGCGAACGCGGCGGCCGACAAGAAGGCCACCGACATCGTGGTGCTGGACGTCTCGGAACAGCTTGTGATCACCGATCTGTTCGTGATCGCGTCGGCACCGAACGAACGGCAGGTCGGCGCGATCGTGGACAACATCGAGGAGAAGCTGCGCCTCGCCGGACACAAGCCGGTCCGGCGGGAAGGCGCGCGGGAAGGCCGCTGGGTGCTGCTCGACTACATCGACGTCGTGGTCCACGTCCAGCACGACGAAGAACGGTCCTTCTACGGGCTGGAGCGGTTGTGGAAGGACTGCCCGCGTGTCGAGGTCGAGGGCCTGACCAGCCCCGGGGCGGTGCGGTGACCCTGCGTCGGGTCGTGCTCTGGCGGCATGGGGAGACCGACTTCAACGCCGCGGGGCGGATGCAGGGCCACCTCGACACCAAGCTCACCGAGGTCGGCTGGAACCAGGCCCGGTTCGCCGTGCCCGCGCTGGCCCGGTTCGAACCGGACGTGGTCATCGCGTCCGACCTGCGCCGCGCCACGGACACCGCGACGGTGTTCACCGAGTCCATGGGCGTGCCGTTGCGGATCGACAAGCGACTGCGGGAAACCCGCCTCGGCGAGTGGCAGGGGCTGACCGGCGAAGAGGTCGACGCGAGCTGGCCGGGTGAACGCGACCGCTGGCGGTTCGACGCGACGTGGGCGCCGCCGGGCGGGGAGTCACGGGTCGAGGTGGCGGCCCGCGCCGCCGAGGTGGTCTCCGACCTCTGCGACAGCGCGGAGGAATTCGGCACCGTGCTGCTCGCCGCGCACGGTGGTCTGATCACGGCGTTGACCGCACGCCTGTTGTCCCTGCCCGTCGCCGCCTGGCCGCAGTTGGGCGGCATCGGCAACTGCCACTGGGTGGAGCTGGGCCGTCGCGAAGAAATCTGGCGGCTGCACGCCTACAACGCCGGAATGCACGGCTGAGATGGCCGACGGTAAGCCGGTACGGCTGCTGGTCTTCGGTGACTCACTGAGCTTTCACGGACCCACCGGTCCCTGCGCGGCGGACGAGGCCCGGCTGTGGCCGAACGTCGCGGCGGACGCGCTCGGCGGCGGGGCGGACCTGGTGGCCGGATTCGGCTGGACGGCGCGGGACCTGTGGTGGTCCCTCATCGGAGACCCTCGCGTGTGGGCCGACCTCCGGCGGGTGGACGCCGTCGTGATCGCGGTGGGCAGCATGGACCCGTTGCCGTCGCCGTTGCCGACCTATCTGCGGACAGGCCTGCGCTACCTTCGTCCACCGTGGTTGCGGCGGAAGGTGCGCAAGGCCTATCTCGCCGCCCAGCCACGGCTCGCGGTGGCTTTGCGGGGCCGTCCGGTGGCGCTGCCCAAGAAGCTCACGCTCCATTACCTCGACAAGTCGGTGTACGCGCTTCGGGTGCTCAGGCCCGATCTTCCGATCGTGGCGATCTTGCCCAGCGTCCATCGCGCGCCGTCGTACGGCGGCGTCTACACGCAGCGGGACGCCACCGCGGAGGCCATCGCGGCCTGGGGCAGTCGCGCGGACGTCCCCCTGCTCGACCTGTCCGCCGTGGTGGGCGACCACGTGCTCGGCGGGCAGGGCAATCCGGACGGTATGCACTGGGGCTGGGAGGGGCACACGAACGTGGGCAAGGCGATGGCCGCCCTCATCGGACCACTGCTGGACCAGGCCCGGTGAGCGTGCACGGCCATGGCGAACCGGGTGAAGACCGCCCTCGCCCCGTAGGCTGACGGCGTGCCGGTCGCCGTCATCACTGACTCCACCGCCCATCTGCCCGAAGGCTTCGCCGAACGGTTCGGCGTCCGCGTGGTGCCGTTGCACGTCCTGATCGACGGGGCGGCGGCACTGGACGGGATCGAGGTGGGTCCGCAGGCGCTGGCCAAGGCACTGGGGGAGCGGCGGATCGTCACCACTTCGCGCCCGACTCCCGGCGAGTTCGTCGCCGTGTACCGGGAGGCCCTGGCCGGCGGTGTCGATTCGATCGTCTCGGTCCACCTCTCCAGCGAGATCTCCGGCACCTGGGAGTCGGCGGTCCTGGCCGCCCAGGAGGTCGGGCCCGACCGGGTGCGGGTGGTGGACTCGCGCAGCACCGCGATGGGGCTCGGATTCGCCGCCCTGCACGCCGCACGTGCCGCGGCCCGAGGCGCCACCGCAGAAGAGGCGGAGCGAGCCGCGGTGGAGGCCGCTGGGCGCGCGGAGACGCTGTTCGTCGTGGAAACCCTGGAGTACCTGCGAAGGGGCGGCCGGATCGGCCCCGCGGCGGCGTTGTTCGGCACCGCGCTCGCGGTCAAACCCGTGCTGGGGATCTGCGACGGGCGGATCAATCCGGTGGAGAAGGTCCGCACCATGCACCGGGCGATCGCCCGGCTCGTCGAACTGGCGGCGGGAGCGGCGGGGGAGAAACCGGTGGAGGTGGCGGTCCACCATCTCGCGTCCCCGGAGCGCGCGGTGGAACTGGCGAACCGGCTGGAGGAGCGGCTGGACGTGCACGGAGGCTGCCTGGTTTCCGAACTCGGCGCGGTCATAGGCGCGCACACCGGCCCCGGCGTCATCGGAGTCGTTGTCCAGCGCGAGCCGGACATCTTTCCCTAGCACCCCGACAGAAAAAGCCGGATTCCGCCGGCCGGCACCGGTTTGTCCACACGCCCCCACTTGTCCACAGCCCCCACGTCATCCGCTTTCCCGCCCCGGATCGTTCCTCCTACCGTCGAATACGTGTTCGACCAATCTTCCCCTGAATTCCCCCACGCCCCGGCCCGTGAGCGCCTGAGCCGCCTGGCCGGACTTGCCACCGACGCGTGCCAGGGACCGGCCTGGCCGGCCGCTGCCACCGGTGCGGCGCCACCCGGCGCCGCGGGCCGGCTGGTCGAGCGGTGGCTGCCCGCCCCACTGGCCCGCAGTCCGCATCGCCGGCGGCTGACCATGGTCTGTGCCGCGCTGGCGGTGCTGGTACTGGCGGGTGGTCCGATCCTGTTCTTCGGCGGAGGGCCCGCCCCGGAGAGACCGCCGGTTCTGCCTGCGGCCCGGGAAAGTCCGCCGCCGGTGACCGCGCCCGCGAGCAGGGTCGCCGAGAGTTCGCTGGTGGTCAGCGTCGTGGGCAAGGTGGTTTCGCCGGGGCTCGTGACGGTTCCGGCCGGTGCGCGGGTCGCCGATGCCCTGAGGGCCGCCGGCGGCCCTTTGAAAGGCACGGACCTCACCACGGTCAATCTGGCCCGGAAACTGATGGACGGCGAGCAGATCTACGTCGGCGTGCCCGAGCCGCCGGCGCCTCCGCCCGGTCCGTCGGGCGGTGCTGGGGCAGTCGCAGGCAAGGTCGACCTGAACACGGCCACCGCGGACCAGCTCGATGCCCTTCCCGGTGTCGGTGCGGTCACCGCGAAGCGGATCGTCGACTGGCGTACGCGGCACGGTGGCTTCGCGAGCGTCGACCAGCTCCAGGACGTGGACGGGATCGGTGCCGCGAAGCTGGCCCGGCTGCGTGATCAGGTGACGGTCCCGTGACCGGGCGGGGGAGCGGGACCGCACGCCAGGATTTCCGGCTGGTGCCCGCGGCGCTCGTGCTCTGGTTCGGTGTGCTGCTCGGCCTGTCGTGGAGGTGGTGGGCGGCGCCGGCGTGCGGCGCGGCGACGGTGCTGCTGGCCGCGTTTCTCCTCTGGCGCCGGTTACCGCGACGGTCCTGTGGCATCCCTCGGGATCTGGAAAAGCCCGCCGGGCGCGAAAGCCGGTGCGGCGGTGGGATGGCGGCTCTCGCGTTGCTGGTGGCCGGATTGCTCCTGTCCGGACCACTGACGTCCAGGCTGTTCCGCGTCGCGCACGATCCGCTCCGTGGGTCGGCGGCGCGGGGCGCGAGCGTGACACTGCGAGCGACGGTGGCCGAGCGGCCGAAGCCGGTGCATTCGGCGGGATATTCCAACCAGCAGGCGGGTGCGCGCTCGGTCGTCCTCGTCGCGGACGTCACCAGCGCCGGGCTTTCCAGCGCTCATGGCCCGGTTCCGGTCCCTTCTCGTGGACGCGTCGTGCTGATCGCGCCAGTTCAACGGTGGGCGGGATTGGTGCCCGGACAGGACGTGACGGTCAGCGGAACCATGGTTACACCACGGTCCGCGGATATGACGGTCGCGACGGTGTACGTCCGTGGGCCGCCGTCCGAGGTGGGAGTGGCGCCGTGGTGGGAACGAGCGGCCGAGGCGTTGCGGTCGGCGCTCCGGCAGGCGAGTGCCGTTCTCTCCGAGGAGCCGGCCGGTTTGTTGCCAGGACTGGTGGACGGCGATACCCGTGATGTACCGCCTCAGCTGGAACGTGAGTTCACCGACTCCGGGCTTTCCCACCTCATGGCGGTGAGTGGCAGCAATCTGGCCGTGGTGGCCGGCACGGTTCTCCTGCTGCTGCGGGTTCTGCGCCTGGGACCGAAGTTCTCCGCGCTGATCGCTGGAGGGTCTCTCGCCGGTTTCGTGGTGCTTGCCGGTGCGGAGCCGAGCGTGCTCCGGGCCGGAGTGATGGGCGCGATCGGATTGCTCGGCCTGGCACTGGGCCGAAACCGCTCGGCCCTGCCCGCGCTGGCAACCGCGGTCTGCGTGCTCGTGGTGGCCGATCCCGGAATGGCGGTCAGCATCGGCTTCGCGTTGTCGGTGTTAGCGACCGCGGGGCTGGTGTTACTCGCGCCGCGCTGGGCCGAGGCGATCGTCCGGCGGGGCATTCCGGCCGGTTTCGCCGAGGGGCTCGCGGTTCCGCTGGCGGCTTTCGTGGTCACGGCGCCCGTGATCGCGGGCATGGCCGGCCGGATCAGTGTGGTCTCGGTGGCCGCCAACATCCTGGCGGCGCCGGTGGTCCCGGTCGCCACCGTGCTCGGTGTCGCCACGGCCATTCTGGCGATGTTCTGGCCCACGGGGGCCGCGCTCACCGCACGGCTGGCCGGTCCCGAGGCCGACTGGCTGATCGCGGTCGCGCGCCACGCGTCCCGCTTTCCTGGCGCGACG
Source organism: Amycolatopsis pigmentata (assembly GCF_042684065.1). Taxonomy (NCBI): domain Bacteria; kingdom Bacillati; phylum Actinomycetota; class Actinomycetes; order Pseudonocardiales; family Pseudonocardiaceae; genus Amycolatopsis; species Amycolatopsis pigmentata. The sequence goes on from NZ_JBHUKR010000021.1 coordinate 714,802, forward strand.
CTGCCCTGGCCCGGTGGCTGGTGGGGCGGGATGCTGGCCGCGCTGGCCGTCACCGTGCTGGTGCTCGCCTTCAGGCTGCCACGCCTGCGGATCGGTTTGGCTCTTGTGCTGGTGTGCGTGCTGCTCGTGGTCGTACCGGTGCGCGTGATCGCCCCGGCGTGGCCACCGGCGCACTGGGCGGTGGTGGCGTGTGACGTCGGGCAGGGTGACAGCATCGTGCTGTCGACTTCGGAAGTCGGCCGCGCGGTTGTGGTCGACACCGGGCCCGAGCCTGGGCCCGCCGACGAATGCCTGGCGCGACTGGGAGTGGACCGGGTGCCGCTCCTGGTGCTGAGCCATCTGCACGCCGACCATGTGGGCGGGCTGGACTCCGTGCTGGCGCGGCGTGCGGTGGGCGCGGTCGCGGTCGGACCGGGCCGGATGCCGGGATGGGCGTGGCGCCAGGTGGTGGAGACGACCGCGCGCCGCGGAGTGCCGTTGCTGGAGCTGGAACCCGGGCAGCGGCTCGACTGGCCTGGGCTCGGCATGCAGGTGCTGGGGCCGCTGTCCGCCCCGCGTCAGGACGGTGATGCCGACGGGACGGGCATCAACAACTCGTCGGTCGTGCTGAAGGCGGTCACCGCGGCCGGCCGCGTGCTGCTCACCGGGGACGTGGAACTGGCCGCTCAGGCCGATCTGCTGAGCGCCGGTACGGATCTGCGCGCGGAGGTGCTCAAGGTGCCGCATCACGGCTCCCGCTTCTCGCTGCCGGGCTTCCTCGCCGCGGTGGCGCCGAGGCTCGCGCTCGTCAGCGTCGGTGCGGGAAACCCGTACGGTCATCCCAACAAGTCCACAATGGACACTTTGGTCGCGGACGGCGCGCTCGTCTCGCGGACCGACATCGGAGGTGACGAAGCGGTGATCGCGGATGCGCAAGGGCCGGAGGTGGTGCGACGAGGCCGGTGAACCAGCGGCTGGGACGCCTTCACATCAGGGCACGAGTGGCGGCATAAGCCAGGAAGGCGGCACCGAGCCCGGCGACGATGCTGAGGAGGACGTTCATGGCCGCGTAGAAGTACGCTTTCTGTTCCGCCAGGCGAAGTGTCTCGTAGCTGAAGGTGCTGTAGGTGGTGAGAGCACCACAGAACCCTGTCCCCGCAAGGGCGAGCACTGGGCCGGGGAGTGCGGTGCCGGCTCCGGTCAGCGCGCCGAGGACCAGGCAACCCGCCACGTTGACGGTGATCGTGCCCCAGGGGAAGAGGCTTTCGTGCCGGGACTGGACCGCCCGGTCGGTGAGATAGCGCAAGGGCGCGCCGATCGCCGCGCCCACGAAGATCAGGACCGCCGTCATGCCTTCGGCTTTCCGGCGAGCGCGGGCGCCTCTTGCCGGGTGGTCCCGAGGCGGCAGAGGGTCTTGGTGGCCGCCACTCCGGCGAACACGGCGAGCATCGCGCCGGCCAGGGTTCCGGCCAGGTAGGCGAACGCGAGACCCGCGGTCCCGGGCTGGAGGAGACCACGAATCTCCACGGCGTAGGTGGAGAACGTGGTGAAGCCACCGAGGACGCCGACGCCGAGGAAGGGCCGGACGAGACGGTGAGCGGACCACACTTCGCTGATCAGGACCATCAGCACGCCGATGAGGAGGCAGCCGAGAATATTCGTGAAGAAGGTCGCCCACGGAAACCCGCCGGGTGCGGTGGGCACCATCAGAGCCATCCCGTACCGGGCCAGCGCACCGAGGCCGCCCCCGAGGGCGATCGCCGTCAGGACGGGGCCGTGGTGACGGACGAGTTCACGACGCTGGGCTTCGACCTTGAGGTCGACATCCGCGTCAATAGGCTCGCCGAGACTCACCTCGCCGCTCATTGTGGTAACCCCTCCTGCTCCGCCTGCGGACACGTTCGGCTCGAGGAGGGACCGTTGGCAGTCAACTCCTGCGGTTCCCGCGGCGACGCGGGCGGCGAGTCCCACCGCCGCTGTCCACACGATACCGGCGGCGGTGGGAGCGACCCCGGCCGGTGTGATCGCGCTCACCGGCCTGGCGATCATGCCCTGGTCACGGATGGTGTTCTTCGCGCCTCGGTGTGGTCCGGGCCCGGCCGGCCTGCGGCTCGGGATCGCGCAGGCGCATCAGCCGGCTCGGCCACCAGATCCACCGTCCGATGTCGAGCGTCAACGCGGTCACCAGGATCGCCCGCACCACGATGGTGTCGATCAACACACCGATCGCGACCGCGAAACCGACTTCGGCGAGGAAGGTCAGGGGCAGCGTGCCGAGCACGGCGAAGGTGCCTGCCAGCACCAGGCCGGCGGAGGTGATGACACCACCGGTGGCGGCCAGGCCGGCCAGCGCGCCCTGGCGGGTGCCCTGCTGCCCGGCCTCCTCCCGGATTCTCGTCATCAGGAAGATGTTGTAGTCGATGCCCAGCGCCACCAGGAACACGAAGACATAGAGCGGGAACGACGGATCGGCGCCCTCGAACCCGAAGACGTGGTTGAAGAAGAACGCACTGATCCCGAGCGTGGAGAAGAACGACAACACCACCGTCGCGATCAGGAGCACCGGCGCGAGCAACGCGCGTAGCAGGACCACGAGGATGAGGAACACCACGGTGAGCACGATCGGGATGATCAGGTCGCGATCGGCGGTGCTGGCCGCCCGGGTATCCAGCCGGACGGCTGACGGACCACCCGCGATCGCGTCCGCGCCCGGAACGCCATGAACGGCGTCACGGACCTGTTGCAGGGTGGCGCTCGCCGTTCCGCTGTCCGGGGCGTCGCGCGTGATCGCCTCGATGTAGGCGGCGCCGTCGCGGACGACCGGGGTGCTCACCGACGAAACTCCGGGGACGGTGGCCGCGGCGGCGCGAACCTGGCCTGCCTGGGCCGAGTTGCTCACGATTTGGATCGGCTGTCCCGCCCCGGCCGGAAAATGCCGGGCCAGAACCTGTTCCCCGACAACGGAATCCGGGACGTTGGTGTACGTACCGGCGTTGCTCAGCCCGTCGGCCCGCAACGTGAGGGTGCCCAGCGCCAGCACGACCAGCACCAGTGAGGTGACGACCCAGGTCACCCGGGGAGCCCGGTCGATGCGCCTGCCGACCCGCGCCCACAGGCCGGTCCGGGTGCCCTCGGCCGACCCGAAGTCGGGTTTGACCGGCCAGAACACCCAGCGTCCGAAGATCACCAGTAGTGCGGGCAGCAGGGTGACCATCGCGAGCAGGCCGACGCCGATACCGATCGCCCCGACCGGTCCGAGGCCCGCGGTGGAGTTCAGTTCGGCGAGCATCAGGCACAACATGCCCGCGATGACCGTCGCCGCACTGGCCCAGACCGCGGGCCCGGCGCGGTGCAGCGCGAAGGCCATCGCCTCGTGCCGGTCGAAGTGCCTGCGCAGTTCCTCCCGGTAGCGGGCGACGAGCAGCAGGGCGTAGTCGGTGCCCGCGCCGAACACCAGGACCGTCAGGATGCCCGCGCTCTGCCCGTTCACCGTCAGCCCGGCGTACTTGGCGAACAGGTAGATCACGCCCTCGGAGGCCATCAGCGCGGCACCGACCGAGAGCACCGGGAACACCCAGAGAATCGGACTGCGGTAGGTGATGAGCAACATCACGATGACGACGCCCAGCGCGGCGAACAACAGCGCGCTGTCGATGCCCGCGAAGGCCCTGGACGAGTCCGCGTTGTTGCCGCCGGGCCCGGTGACGTGCACGGAAATCCCGCTGACCCCCTGGGCCGCCGTGGTGCGGATGTCGTCGACGATGCCGGCGAGTTTGTTGAAGCCCTGAGTGCCCACGCTGACCGGGACGACGACCTCCGCCGCCTGTGGGGGTCGCTCGCCGGAAGTGAACGGCCCGGTGGCGCCCGCCACGCCGTCGATCGTCGTGAGCTGGTGGGCGTTGCCCGCGATGAGGGTGAGGTCCGCGGGAGTCAGGCCGCCAGGCTTCTCGTAGACGACGATGGCGGGTATCTGGTCGCCCGAACGGAACTCCTGCACCGCGGCGAGAACGCGGGTCGACTCGGCGGTGCCGGGCAGCCACGACTCCGGCCGGTTGTTCTCGACCTCACTGAGCTTGGTCGCCAGCGGCGCGAGAAAGGCGAGCGCGCCGATCCACAGCACGAGGATGACCCATTTGCCCCAGCGGTGGGACGGAATCTTCGCCGCTCTTCCCACGCGGTTCATCGCGCTGCCACCCCTCCTGTCGAGGCCGGACGGTCCGTGTGGACCCGGTGCGGGGCAGCGGAGCACACCCGGCCACCGTCCCAACTTGGTGCGCGGGCATCACCACCACGTCATAGGCGGCCGGGACCGGTCCCGGCCGCCCGGAGGGGAGCGCTAGTCCCCGAGCACCTCGCGCACCGCGGCGGCGGAGGGCGGAACCGTCGCGCGCGGGCCGACGCGGCCTTCGATCGCGTCGAGGGTCTTGAGCCCCTCACCGGTGATGATCAGCACCGTCTCCGCGTCCGGGTCGATCTTGCCAGCCTCGATCAGCTTCTTCGCCGTCGCGACGGTGACGCCACCCGCGGTTTCGGTGAAGACCCCTTCCGTGCGGGCCAGCAGCCGGATGCCTTCGACGATTTCCTCGTCGCTGACGTCTTCGATGGCGCCACCGGTGCGGTTCACCGTGTCGAGCACGTAAGGCCCGTCGGCCGGGTTGCCGATGGCCAGTGACTTGGCGATGGTGTCGGGCTTGACCGGCTGCACCACGTCATGACCGTTGCGGAAGGCGGTGGACACCGGCGAGCAACCGGTCGCCTGCGCGCCGAAGACCTTGTAGGGGGTGTCCTCGACCAGGCCGACCTGGGCCAGTTCGCGGAACCCCTTGTCGACCTTGGTCAGCTGGGAACCGGAGGCGATCGGCACCACGATCTGCTCCGGCCGCCGCCAGCCGAGTTGCTCGGCGATTTCGAAGGCGAGCGTCTTGGAGCCCTCGGAGTAGTACGGGCGGACGTTGACGTTCACGAACGCCCAGGTTTCGTGGTCGGCGGCGAGTTCGGTGGCCAGCCGGTTGACGTCGTCGTAGTTGCCGTCCACCGCGATCAGGTTCCCGCCGTAGACCGCGGTGGTGAGCACCTTGGCGCGCTCCAGCGAAGACGGGATGAGCACCACCGAGCGCCAGCCCGCCCGGGCCGCGGCGGCACCGACCGCGTTGGCGAGGTTGCCGGTGGACGGGCAGGCGAGCGTGTCGAAACCGAACTGGCGGGCGGCGGCCAGCGCCACCGCGACCACGCGGTCCTTGAACGAATGGGTCGGGTTGCCGGTGTCGTCCTTGACCCAGATCCGCTTGACGCCCAGCTCCTTGGCGAGCCGGTCGGCCCGGATCAGCCGGGTACAGCCGGGTTCGGTGTTCGGGATCCGCTCGACATCGGAGGGCACCGGCAGCAGCTTCTTGTACCGCCAGATGTTGCGGGGCCCGGCTTCGATGTCCTCACGGCGCACCCGGCCGAAGTCGTAGGCGACCTCCAGCGGCGAAAAGTCCGCGGCGGAGACGAACTCCGGGGCGAGCGGCTGGCGGTGGCCCTCCTCCTTGGACACCAGTTCCACGGCGGGGCCCAGGTCGAGCACGCGGCGGGTTCCGGTCGAACTGAGGGCTGCGGTCATCGCGAGGTTCCTTTCCTCATCTGTCCCGCTGGTGCGGGCCGGAATTGGCACCGTGGTCGTCAGCTACCTCGCGGACTCGAGATGACAGGCTGACGCCGGTTGCCGGGGCTTCATCGGGCCGTTCCCTCTGCCCCTCTGGATGAGCGGTATTCGGTTGTGGACGCTTCACGCCAGGCAATGCGTCTGTAACAACATACGACACGATGTCCGGGTCCCGCCATGGTCCCGGGGCCGGGCGCCACCGTGGCAGGATCGACGTGTGCCAGCCTCCGTGACCGTTCCGTCGCTCCACCTCGTGCTCGGCGAAGAGGACCTCCTCGTCGAACGGGCTGTTCGTGCTGCCCTCGACGCGGCGCGCCGGTCCGACCCGACCAGTGACGTCACCCGGGTCCGGGTGTCGGAACTCACACCCCCCGCGTTCGCGGAACTGGTCAGTCCCTCCCTGTTCAGCGAGGGCAGGCTGATCGTCCTCGAAGCGGCGCAAGACATATCGCAGGAGGTGGCGGACGCGCTGTTGGCCTACCTCCGCCAGCCCGAGGACGGGATCGTGCTGATCGTCGTGCACTCCGGGGGAGGGCGGGCCAAGGCGGCGAAGGCGCTCCCGGCCACGCTGCGCAAGGCGGGGGCGGAGATCACCGAATGCGCCAAGATCACGAAGCCCGCGGAGCGGGAGGCGTTCGTCCGCGCCGAGGTCCGCCGGGTCGGCGGCCGGATCGACCCGGTGGCCGTGGCCGCGCTGATCGACTCGGTGGGCGGGGAACTGCGTGAGCTGGCGTCGGCGGCGGCACAGCTGGTGGCCGACTCCGGTGGCGAGGTGGACGAGCAGGCGGTGCGCCGGTATCACCGGGGCCGCGCCGACGTCACCGGGTTCGCGGTGGCCGAGCGGGCGGTCGCCGGGGACCGGGCCGCGGCGCTGGAGTCGATGCGCTGGGCGACCCAGATCGGGGTGCCGCACGTCCTGGTCGCCGACGCGCTCGCCGACGCCGTGCGCACGATCGCGCGGGTGTCGGCCGCGGGGCGGGGCAACCCGAACCAGATGGCGGGCGAGCTGGGCATGCCGCCCTGGAAGATCCGCAAGGCGCAGGGACAGGCGCGCGGCTGGGGGCAAGCCGGGCTGGCCGAGGCGATGGCGATCGTGGCCCGCGTCAACGCCGAGGTGAAGGGCGCGGCGGCCGACCCCACCTACGCGCTCGAGCGCGCCGTCCTCGACCTCGTGTCCGCCCGCGAGAAGCGCTGACCACGGCTTCGTAGTGGAGGAAGGACACATGCGAAGGCCCCGCACGAGGGACTCGTGCGGGGCCTTCGAGGGAAGCTCAGAGCGCGTTGGCGCGCTTGGCCATCGCCGACTTCTTGTTCGCGGCCTGGTTGGGGTGGATGACACCCTTGCTGGCGGCCTTGTCCAGCTTCTTGGCGGCCTCGCGCTGCAGCTCGATCGCCTTGTCCCGATCACCGGCTTCGGCGGCCTCGCGGAACTTGCGGATCGCGGTCTTCACCGAGGACTTGACCGACTGGTTGCGCAGGCGCGCCTTCTCGTTGGTCTTGATGCGCTTGATCTGGGACTTGATGTTGGCCACGCGGGCGCTCCTTGATCATGATCGGGTCGGGTTCGCCGCCGCGTTCGTAGTGGCCCCGGTGACCGGGTTTCCTCCCTGGCGGAATGCCACGCGGCAACGGTCGACAACATTACCAGCGGCGCTATGGTGGTCTGGCAGTGCCTAGGGTTCCGCCGGCACCCCGCCTACCTGTCCCACAACCAGGGGCCGCCGGGTCCGGTCCGAGCGGTACCAGCCGGCGGGAATGGGGCCGCCGGTACACCTGAAATGGACAAAAGCCATGAGGGCCTGGTCCTTTCGCGCCCGCGGAAGGCCGGAAAGGCCCTCGGTGAACGGCTCTGCCCTCGCTCTCGTGCTCCTCGCCGCGGTCGTGCACGCCGGCTGGAATCTCGCCGCCAAGCGTGTCCGTGACGGCGGTGCGAGCTTCGTCTTCCTCTACTACACCACCAGTGCGGTGTGCTGCCTGCCGCTCGCCGCCGCCATGCTGGTCCTGGCCCCACAGCGTCCACAATGGACCTGGCTGGCCGCCGCGGCCGTCACCGCGGTGTGTCACGTCGCCTACGGCATCGTCCTGCAGCGCGGATACGCCGTCGGTGACCTCTCCGTGGTGTATCCGGTCGCCCGGGGCAGCGGTCCTCTGCTGTCCGTGCTGGCGGCGGTCGTCCTGTTCGGTGAGCGGCCGGGAGCGCTGGGTCTGGTCGGCGCGTTCCTGGTCGTGGCGGGAGTGCTGCTGATCGGTGGCGGCCGGAGCGCCGGGCAGACCGATCCGCGTGCCCGGCGGTCGGGCATCGGCTACGGGCTGCTCACCGGACTGACGATCGCGGCGTACACGCTCTGGGACGACCACTCGGTCAACGCCCTCGCGGTGCCCCCGCTGGTCTATTTCAGTGCCGGGGCGCTGTTGCAGAGCCTGCTGCTCGCGCCGTCGGCGCTGGGCCGGGGCGACCTCGCCGGGTTGTGGCGGGCTCACCGGCGGGAGGTGCTGATCGTCGGGGTCTTTTCGCCGGTGGCCTACCTGCTGGTGCTCTACGCGATGCGGATGGCTCCGGTGAGCCTCGTCGCGCCCGCCCGCGAGGTCAGCATCGTGCTCGGTGGCCTCGCCGCGTGGCTGGTCCTCGGGGAGGCCGACCCGGCGCGACGGCTGACCGGCTCGGTGATCGTGCTGACCGGGATCGCGGCGATTGCCGCCTCCTGACCGCTGAGGTAGGCAGGGTCCATGCACGTGTTGAGCAGCCGGTTCCTCGTCAGGCCCGTCGACCCCGAAAAGACGACCGCGTTCTATGCCGACGTCCTCGGTCTGGCGATCTACCGGACCTTCCCGGGCGGCACCGTGTTCTTCCTGGGTCAGGGATTCCTTGAGGTCGCCGGGCAGGGAACGCCGGGAGAAGGCGGCAACCTCCAGTTGTGGCTGCAGGTCGAGAACCTGCCGGCCACCCTGGCGGAACTGGCGGGCCGCGGCGTCACCCCCGACCGGGAGGCGCGGCGGGAACCGTGGGGGCTGGACGAGGCGTGGATCTCCGACCCCGACGGTACCCGCATCGTGCTGGTGGAAATTCCCTCGGACCATCCACTTCGGACAGACGTGCGCGACCCGTCAGGGACGTAGTGCGCGAATCTGGGCCGTCAGCGGGGCGGCGGGCCCGGGTGGCTCCCACAACCAGGTCTGGAGGTCGGTGAACCCGGCCTCGGCGGCCTCGGCCGCGAGTTCGTGCCGGGACACGGGCAGGCGATCCTCGCGCGCCGACAGCACCAGCCGCCCTCCCGGGCGCAGTACGCGGTGCAGTTCGGCGAATCCGGCCGCGCGGTCGTGCCACGAGGCCACGTCGCCGAAACTCAGCACCACGTCGGCGGACTCGTCGTCCTGGCCGGTGTGTTCGGCCGAATCGGCGTGCCGCCCGAGGTCCGGTCCGTCGCCGACGACGAGGACCACCTCGCCCGGCGTGATTCTCGCCGCGTCGAGGACGTGGCGTTCGATCGCGGCGGTGGCGGGCCTGGCCATCAGCTCGGCGATCCGGTCCAGCAGGCGGCCGAACGGAGTGCTCACTAGGCCACCATCCCTTCTGCAGCCCGGGCCGATAGGGTTGTGATCCCTCGGTCCC
>NZ_JBHUKR010000022.1:0-29728 GCF_042684065.1 Amycolatopsis pigmentata
CAACCACCACGACGCCATGATCCACTACGGAGCAAGCGAGTGCCGTTGCAGTACTAAAGCGTCCGATAGGGGATATGGAATGTCACCCGGCTGCAGGAAGGAAACCCCGTGACGACGGTCTTGATCTGCGACGACCGACGCAGTGTCCGCGAAGGGCTGACCCGCGTGATGTCTGCCGTTCCCGGTGTCAGTCGCATCGACTGTGTAGCGCACGGTGACGAGTTGCTCGCCCGCTATTCGCGGCAGCCGGTCGACGTCGTGCTCGTCGGTACCCAGCGCGCGATGCCGGCCGGGGTCGAGGCGACCCGCCGTCTGGTGTCCGCCAACCCCCAGGCGAACGTGATCGTCTTCGGCGCGCCCGACGACGCGAGCAGCATCGCCGCGGCGATCGCCGGCGGTGCCCGCGGATACCTCCGCTGGGACGCCTCGCGTCCCGAACTCGTCGCCGCCCTGGCACACACCCTGGCGAGCACATCGGTCCCGGCGCCGCGGCAGCCCGCGGATCCCGGTGTCCAGCTCACCGAACGCGAGCTCCAGGTGCTGCGCGGCATGAGCCAGGGCAAGAGCAACGGCCAGATCGGGCGCGAGCTGTACCTGTCCGAGGACACGGTCAAGACCCATGCGCGCCGCCTGTTCCGTAAGCTCGGCGTCCGCGACCGTGCGCAGGCCGTGGCGCACGGCTTCCGCCGGGGACTCGTCTCGTAGCCGGGCGCATCCGCGGGCGTGTTCGCTCGTTGTCAGCTCGCAGACTTCGAGGAGTTCGCCGGCGCCGTCATTCCCTTGGCGCGCCGGTGACCACCGCGCAGCAGTGTGGTGGGTGCCGGACGGTACGGTAGGCGGGCTGGCGCGAACGATGCGGACATCGCGCGCCGTGGTTTTTGTACGCCTACACGTAACGCTGGGACTGTTGTCTGCGATGGCCAATGTGGGGGACGGACTGGACGAGCCGGTCGCTGCCGCTGTCGAGGGTGATCCCCAGGCGGTGGGGCAACTGCTCGCCGCGATCCGTCCTCTTGTGGTGCGGTACTGCCGCGCCAGGGTTGGCAGACAGGAGCGTTCGTTCGCTTCGGCAGACGATGTTGCTCAGGAGGTGTGTCTCGCGGTGCTCACGGCCTTGCCTTCGTACCGTGATCAAGGACGCCCTTTTCTGGCCTTCGTGTACGGAATCGCTCAGCACAAGGTGGCCGACGCGCACCGTGCGGCCGCACGCAACCGTGCCGAGCCGGTCGCCGAGATCCCGGACGAGATCGAGGGCGACATCGGTCCCGAGCAACATGCCCTGCAGGGGGAGTTGAACGAGCGCATGGCACAGCTCCTTCGGGTGTTGCCGGACAAACAACGCGAGATCGTGGTGCTACGAGTGGTCGTTGGTCTTTCCGCCGAAGAAACCGCGGACGCGGTCGGTTCGACCCCGGGCGCCGTCCGCGTGGCCCAGCACCGCGCACTGGCGCGGCTCCGCAAGGCGCTGGCGTCCGAGGAGGTGGCCTGAGTGTCGGACCGTGACAGCCGCGACGAAGTCAGACACACGCTCGAGGAATTCGGGCTCGACGACACCATGAGTGCTTCGAAGGCCGCCTTCGAAGCGGACCTTTCCGTGATCAACAGCGACGACGCCCTGCTAGACGCGCTCGGCGGCTCGGACCCGGAGAGTGCCGACGACCTCGGTGATCAGGACCTCAACGCGCTGCTGCTGGCGTGGCGGCGCGACATCGACAGCGAGCCGCTCGCCGAACTGGTCGACACCGACACGGCCGTGACCACGGTCAGGGCCGCGTCGTTGGCGCAACGGCACGGAAAGCGCGCGCGCCGGCGCCGCCTCCTGGTGCCGATCGCGGCAGCCGCCGCGGTGCTGGTGATCGCGTTCACCGGCACCGGTGTCGCGGCGCGCAGCGCCCAGCCTGGTGACACGCTCTGGGGCCTGACGAAGATGCTCTACGCCGACCACGCCCGCTCGGTCGAGGCCGCGTCGGCCGCGCGAACGGACCTCCAGCAGGCCAGTATCGCGCTCGCGCAGGGCAACATCCTCGCCGCTCAGCAGGCACTCGCCGCGGCGGCGGCCAAACTCCGTCAGGTCGCCGAAGAAGACAACCTCAGCCAGTTGATGGCCGAGCACCGGCACCTCAGCGACATGCTGCAGCATCCGGGGCAGGTCGTGTCGCCACCGCCGTCGTCTTCGACGGCCACATCCGTGACCTCGTCGTCCAGTTCGTCGCCGAGCAGTTCGCCGTCCACCACGTCCACGCCGTCGTCGTCGACCACGCCGTCCACGAGTTCGCCGAGCAGCCTGACCCCACCGCCCACCAGTACTTCCACGGTGTCGGGCCTGGAGGGCAGTTCGGGCCGGAGCGACACGTCCGCGGTCGGCCCCGGACTGTCTCCGGCCCAGGCGGGCGCCTCCGGTTCCCACAGCTGATCTTCCCCGCGCTCGAACGCAGGAAGGGGCGTTTACTACGGAACAGCGGCGTCAATCGGCGGCCGGACGAAAAGCGTGTCCGGCCGCGTGCGGTCGGCCTCCGGCGCACGTTTCAGGCCGTTGCCGACAGCCGTTGCCGCCTCCGGCCTAGCAAACGCCCTACCTGCTGAAACCGGGAGCTCAGTAAGCGGTTTCGTTGGCGGTTACGCCGTCAGCGAAACCCCGGCAGTAGTCCCAGCTGACGTAGTGAGCGGGGTCGGGATCGTAGGCGGGCTCGTGCGGGCGCATCCGGCCGTCCGAGAGCAACTGTTCGAGGCTGGCCCGCAGCAGATGCCAGTCGTGGTAGTGCGGCTGGTCACATTCACCGCAGTCCACCACGATCCCGCGGACCCCGCGAGGCTCCAGAAGCGCCTGGTAAACCGCGAGGTCAGCGAGGTCGGCGAGCAGTTCGGCCCGCGCCTGCGCGTCGATCGGCTCGGCCGGTTCATCGTCGAGCGCGCCCAGGCTCGAGGCAGGGTCGTCAGGGTCGTCGGCGAACGGGTCCGGGGGCAACACATCGTGCGGCACGCAGGGCACGGTACCGGGCCGGGGTGGGCAGCTGTCCAGTGCCTTTGCGGAACAGGCGTGAGCTGTGGTTTCCCGCGTCACGTTGTGCCCGTCCCGAGGCCCTGTCGTCGTCTTCGGCCTATAACATCGTGAGCAGGTTCGCCGGCAGCCGAGGAAGGTCAAGCACCAGACATGACGAGCGACTTCGCCCCCACTGACAAGTTCGCGATGCTGGGTCTGACCTTCGACGACGTGCTGTTGCTGCCGGCCGAGTCGGATGTCGTGCCGAGCGCGGTGAACACTTCGACCCGCCTCTCCCGCAATGTGACCCTGCGGGTCCCGCTGGTGTCCGCGGCGATGGACACGGTGACCGAGGGCCGGATGGCCATCGCGATGGCCCGCCACGGCGGAATGGGCGTGCTGCACCGCAACATGTCCGTCGACGAGCAGGCGGCCGCGGTCGAGGTCGTGAAGCGCTCCGAGGCCGGCATGGTGACCGACCCGGTGACCTGCTCACCGGACGACACCCTGGCCGACGTGGACGCGCTGTGCGCGCGGTTCCGCATCTCGGGGGTCCCGGTCACCGACGCCGCCGGCACCCTGGTCGGCATCATCACCAACCGCGACATGCGGTTCGAGGTCGACTACAGCCGCCCGGTCAGCGACGTGATGACGAAGCAGCCGCTGGTCACCGCTCAGGTCGGCGTGACCGCGGATGCCGCGCTCGGGCTGCTGCGCCGCCACAAGATCGAGAAACTGCCGATCGTCGACGGTGCGGGCAAGCTTCGTGGTCTGATCACGGTGAAGGACTTCGTCAAGACCGAGCAGTACCCGGACGCCACCAAGGACCCGGACGGCAGGCTCCTCGTCGGCGCCGCGGTCGGCGTCGGCGCCGCGGGGCATCAGCGCGCGATGGCGCTGGCCGATGCCGGGGTGGACGTGCTCATGGTCGACACCGCGCACGGGCATTCGCGCGCGGTGGTCGACATGGTCAGCACGCTGAAGAAGGAACTCGGCGACACGGTGGACGTCGTCGGCGGCAACGTGGCCACCCGCGCCGGGGCGCAGGCCCTGGTGGACGCGGGTGCGGACGCGGTCAAGGTGGGCGTCGGGCCGGGCTCGATCTGCACGACCCGGATCGTCGCCGGTGTCGGCGTGCCGCAGATCTCGGCGATCTACGAGGCCGACCAGGCCTGCCGGCCCGCCGGGATCCCGGTGATCGGTGACGGGGGCATCCAGTACTCGGGTGACATCGCCAAGGCGATCACGGCGGGCGCGTCCGCGGTGATGCTGGGCAGTCTGCTGGCCGGGACGGCGGAGTCCCCGGGCGATCTGATCCTGGTCAACGGCAAGCAGTTCAAGACCTATCGCGGGATGGGCTCGCTGGGCGCGATGCAGTCGCGCGACGGACGGAAGTCCTACTCGAAGGATCGCTACGCGCAGGACGACGTGCTGTCGGAGGACAAGCTCGTGCCGGAGGGTATCGAGGGGCGTATCCCGTTCCGCGGGCCTTTGGTCAACGTCGTGCACCAGCTTGTCGGCGGTCTGCGGTCGGGCATGGGATACGCGGGCGCGCAGACCATCGCCGAGTTGCAGCAGGCGCAGCTGGTCCGGATCACCGCCGCCGGGCTCAAGGAAAGCCACCCGCACGACGTCACGATGACGGTCGAAGCCCCGAACTACACGTCGCGGTAGCGGCTCAGGCGGGCTGATCGCGAGCCGCCAAGGCCATCCGGTGAGAATGGGCCGTCAACAACGGCGGTGAGATAGGGGACTGCAGTGCGCGACCTGGTCGAGATCGGCATGGGGCGTACCGCTCGGCGGGCGTACGACCTCGACGACGTGGAGATCGTCCCGTCGCGGCGGACCCGGTCGTCCGCCATCGTGTCCACCGCGTGGCAGATCGACGCCTACCGGTTCGATCTGCCCCTGGTCACGCATCCGACGGACGCGATCGTGTCCCCGGAAAGCGCCGTGGCGATCGGAAAACTCGGCGGGCTGAGCGTGCTGAACGCCGAAGGCCTGTGGGCGCGCCACACGAACGCCGCGGAAGCGATGCGGCGAATCGCCGACACCGCCAAGGACGAGGACCCGGCGGCGCTGATCCGGCTGCTTCAGGAATTGCACGCCGCGCCCGTCCAGCCGGAGCTGATCGCGGAGGCACTGCGGACGGTGCGGGACGCCGGGGTCACCGTGGCCGCGCGGGTCAGCCCGCAGCGGGCTGCCGAGCTCACGCCGCACCTGATCGCGGCCGGCGTGGAAATCCTCGTCGTGCAGGGCACGATCGTGTCCGCCGAGCATGTCGCCCGCGACGACGACACGCTGAATCTCAAGGACTTCATCGGCAGCCTGGACGTGCCCGTCATCGCCGGTGGCGTGGCCGACTACCGCACCGCGATGCACCTGATGCGGACCGGCGCGGCGGGCGTGATCGTCGGCCACGGCTTCACCCCGGGCATCACCAGTACCGACCGGGTGCTGGGGATCGGGGTGCCGATGGCCACCGCGATCATCGACGCGGCCGCGGCGCGCCGTGACTATCTCGACGAGACCGGTGGCCGGTACGTGCACGTTCTGGCCGACGGCGGGATCACGACGTCCGGCGACATCGCCAAGGCCATCGCGTGCGGCGCGGACGCCGTGATGCTGGGAGCTTCACTCGCCGCCGCGTCGGAGGCGCCGGCGCACGGCCTGTACTGGACGGCGGCGGCCGCGCACCCGTCGTTGCCGCGGTCGCGGGTCGCGGCGGGCCCTGACTTCGAAACGAGCCTCAACACGTTGCTGTACGGGCCGTCTTCGGACGCCGAGGGCTTGGTGAACCTCTTCGGCGGCCTCCGCCGGGCGATGGCGAAGACGGGTTATTCGGACCTGAAGGAGTTCCAGCGGGTGGGCCTGTCCGTCCGGCGCTAACTCGTCGGTAACTTACTCCTGGTCAGGAACCGCGGTGCGAGTTACCCTCGACGTGTGACCGCGAGTAACAGGAGTGCGCCGGACTACGACGTGATCGTCGTCGGGTCGGGTTTCGGAGGCAGCGTCGCGGCCCTCCGGCTCACCGAAAAGGGATACCGGGTGGCCGTCCTGGAGGCGGGCCGCCGATTCGCCGACGACGAGTTCGCCAGAACGTCGTGGAATCTGAAGCGGTACCTGTGGGCGCCCCGGCTCGGCTGTTACGGCATCCAGCGCGTGCACCTGCTCAAGGACGTCATGATCCTCGCGGGAGCGGGTGTCGGTGGCGGTTCGCTGGTCTACGCGAACACGCTTTACCGGCCGCTCAAACCGTTCTACCGGGACAAGCAGTGGGCGCACATCACCGACTGGGAGTCCGAACTGGCGCCGCACTACGACCAGGCGAGCCGCATGCTCGGCGTGGTCACGAACCCGACCATCACCCCGTCCGACGAGGTGATCCGCGCGGTCGCCGCCGACATGGGCGTGGCCGACACCTTCCACCCGACGCCGGTGGGTGTGTTCTTCGGCAAGCCGGGGGAGACCGTCGACGACCCGTACTTCGGCGGGGCGGGTCCCCGGCGCACCGGCTGCACCGAATGCGGGTCGTGCATGACCGGCTGCCGGGTCGGCGCCAAGAACACTCTGGTCAAGAACTACCTCTACCTGGCGGAACAGGGTGGGGCGGAGGTCTTCCCGCTGTCCACGGTGACCGCGGTACGGCCGAGGGGCGACGGTTCGTTCGAAGTGGACGTCCATCGCACCGGTGGTTCCGTCCGGCGGCATCGCCGTACGTTCACCGCAGGTCAGGTGGTACTCGCCGCGGGGACCTGGGGCACGCAGCGCCTGCTGCACACCATGCGGGACGACGGCACGCTGCCGCGGCTGTCCGCCCGGCTCGGCGAACTCACCAGGACCAATTCCGAATCGATCATCGGTGCCGCCCGGCGGGTGGTCGACCCGGAGCGCGACTTCAGCAGGGGTGTGGCGATCACCTCGTCCATCCATCCGGACGACGTCACGCACATCGAACCGGTTCGCTACGGCAAGGGCAGCAACGCGATGAGCCTGCTCCAGACGGTCGCCACGGACGGCGGTTCGCCGACCCCGCGGTGGCGGCAGGCACTGGGGTTCATGGCGCGGCATCCGGTCCGGGCGATCGGTCTGCTCAGCGGGCGCCGGTGGAGCGAACGGACGGTCATCCTGCTGGTGATGCAGAGCCTGGACAACTCGATCACCACGTTCACCAGGCGCGGGTTCTTCGGGCGGCGCAAGTACACGTCGAAGCAGGGGCACGGAGAACCGAACCCCACGTTCATCGCGGCCGGCCAGGAGGCGAACCGGCGGACGGCCGAGCACATCGGCGGCACCGCGGGCGGAACCTGGGGAGAGATCTTCGACATCCCGCTGACCGCCCACTTCATCGGCGGCGCGCCGATCGGAACCGGCCCCTCGGACGGCGTCATCGACCCTTATCACCGCGTGTTCGGCTATCCCGGTCTGTCTATTGTGGACGGTACGGCGATCACGGCGAACCTCGGGGTCAACCCGTCGCTGACCATCACCGCCCAGGCGGAGCGGGCGTTCTCCTTGTGGCCGAACAAGGGCGAGCCGGATCCGCGGCCGGACCAGTCGCAGGGCTACCGCCGCCTGGACCCGATCGCGCCGAAGAACCCTGCCGTGCCCCCGAACGCTCCCGCGGCCCTGAAGTAGCGGAGCAGGTGGGTTTGCTCGGCCGGAGGCGGCAGCGCTAGCCGCCTTCAGCGGGAGCTATCCGCCGGAGGCTGTGCACGCGGCCGGACACGCTTTTCGTCCGGCCGCCGATTCAGCACGGATAGTCCGTAGTAAACATTCCCTGCTCTCAGAACGCGGACCGTCAGAGAGGGAGGCCGGTGAGGACGGTGACGTGCTCCTCGGTCAGGTCGCGGATCGCGGCTGGTATGCCTTCTCGTCCGGAGGCGTCCGAAGGCACATCGCCAATGGTGACCGAGCCGATCACGAGTTCGGCCGGCGCGCGAGAGGAGAGGCGGACATCTCGCGTGAAGATGCCGGCATCGGTGCCGGAGTCGCCGATCGCGGTGAGGGCGGCGTCCGGGTCGTCCGCGACGGACACGGCGAGGACCGGGCCGGAGACGACTTCGGCCAGCACTTCCGGCGGGACGTCGGTCAAGACGGTCGGCTCGACGGTCGTGCCCTTCCACGAGCCGCCCGTGAGCACCTTCGCCCCGGCGGCCGTCGCCTTCTCGATCCACGCCACGAGCCGCCGCGCGGCGTCCTCATCGACGACGGGGCCGACGTCCACCGCCGGGTCGTACGGGTCGCCGGTGCGTTGCGCCTGGACAGCGTCCACCAGCGCGGGCACGAACTCGTCCGCGACCGTTCGTTCGACGATCGCCCGCCGCACCGCGGCGCGCGACTGACCGGCCTCACCGGTCGCGGAGGCGGCGATCCGCGCGGCCGCACCGCTGAGATCCGGCCAGTCGCTCAGGACCACGGCGGCCGTGTTGCCGCCCAGTTCCAGCACTACATGCTTGCGAGGTACGGCGTCCACGACGGACCAGCCGACCGAACGGGAGCCGCTGAAGGACACGACGGGCAGCCGGGGATCGGCGACCAGTGCCGCGGTTTCGGCGGTCCCGCTCAACGGGAGTACCGAGAACGCACCGTCCGGCAGGCCTGTTTCGGCCAGGAGCTCGCCGAGAACCAGTGCTGACAGCGGCGTCCGGAGCGCCGGTTTGACGATGACCGGGGCGCCGACGGCCACCGCGGGAGCGACCTGGCGCGCGACCTGGGCGAGCGGCGAGGCGGCCGGGGTGATGCCGAGCACGGGCCCGCGCGGCACGCGGCGGATCACCGCGAGCCTTCCTTCGCCGGTCTGCTCCGTCTCCAGCCGTCGCGTGCCGACGCCGAACTCGCGTGCCTCCTCCGCGGCGATCCGGAACACCGCGATCGCGCGGCGGACCTCGGCCTCGGCGTACCGCACGGGCTTGCCGCATTCCGCGGTGATCACTTCGGCGAGTTCCTCCGCGCGGGCGGCCAGACCGCGCGAAACGCGTTCGAGCACCGTGACCCGGAAGTGTGCCGGAGAGCGCCGGAGTTCGGGGGCCACGCACACGGCGGCGGCGACGGCCCGTTCGACCTGTGCGGCGTCGGGCACCGCGAAGTCGGCCACCTCGCTGCCGTCGAACGGATGGCTCACGACGAGGCGGGCTTCTCCCCGCTCTGGCCGTCCGGCGATCCAGGCCGGGCGCGGTTCCGGGGTGAAGGTGTCCATGCCTCAACCGTAGGCCGGGCGGAAACGCCCGGGGCGGGGGCACCGTGGTGCAGCTCACCTGGGACGATGGTGGAGAGCAACGCGAGCCCGAGGAGATGCAAGGTGCCCGGTCCGAGCCGTCCCGTGCTGGTCGTGGACTTCGGCGCGCAGTACGCGCAGTTGATCGCCCGCCGCGTCCGGGAGGCCCAGGTGTACTCCGAGGTGGTCCCGCACACGGCGACCGTCGACGAGATCATGGCCAAGGATCCGGCCGCGATCATCCTTTCGGGTGGTCCGGCGAGCGCCTATTCGCCGGGTGCGCCGGGCATGGACCCGGCGCTGGCCAAGGCCGGCGTTCCGGTCTTCGGCATCTGTTACGGCTTCCACCTTCTCGCGCAGGCACTGGGGGGAACCGTCGAGGCGACCGGTGCCCGCGAGTACGGGCGCACCGAGATCAATCTCCTCGCCGACGGAGGGGTGCTGCACCGCGAGCTTCCCGCCCGTCACCAGGTCTGGATGAGCCACGGCGACAGCGTCACGAAGGCTCCGGACGGTGCCGTGGTGACGGCGACTTCGGCGGGTGCGCCGGTCGCGGCGTACGAGAATCCGGCCGAGCGTTACGCGGGAGTCCAGTACCACCCGGAGGTCCTGCATTCCCCGCACGGCCAGGAGGTGCTGCGCAGGTTCCTGCACGAGATCGCGGGCATCCGTCCACAATGGACGACGGCGTCGATCGTGGACGAGCAGGTGGGCGCGGTCCGCGAACAGATCGGTGACGGCCGTGCCATCTGCGGGCTGTCCGGCGGGGTGGACTCGGCGGTGGCGGCCGCCCTTGTCCAGCGTGCCATCGGCGATCGGCTGACGTGCGTGTTCGTCGATCACGGCCTCCTGCGGGCCGGGGAGCGCGCTCAGGTGGAGCGGGACTTCGTGGCGGCGACCGGGGTCAACCTCGTCACGGTGGACGCGCGCGAACGCTTCCTCGACGCGCTGGCCGGCGTCAGCGACCCCGAGGAGAAGCGCAAGATCATCGGCCGCGAGTTCATTCGCGTGTTCGAGGGAGCCGAGCGCGACCTCAAGGCGCAAGGCGATTACCGGTTCCTGGTGCAGGGCACGCTCTACCCCGACATCGTCGAATCCGGGGGCGGCACCGGCGCCTCCACCATCAAGAGCCACCACAATGTCGGCGGCCTGCCGGAGGACCTGCGTTTCGAGCTGGTGGAGCCGCTGCGCCTGCTGTTCAAGGACGAAGTGCGCCGGGTCGGCCTCGAACTGGGCCTGCCGGAGACGATCGTGCACCGGCAGCCGTTCCCCGGCCCCGGCCTGGGCATCCGGATCATCGGCGAGGTCACGGCCGGCCGGCTGGAGACGCTTCGTGCCGCGGACGCGATCGCTCGCGAGGAACTCACCGCCGCCGGGCTGGACCGTGACATCTGGCAGTGCCCGGTGGTGCTGCTCGCCGACGTCCGCAGTGTCGGGGTGCAGGGTGACGGCCGCACCTACGGTCATCCCGTGGTGCTGCGCCCGGTGTCGAGCGAGGACGCCATGACCGCCGACTGGACGCGCCTGCCCTACGACGTGCTCGAGCGGATCTCGACCCGGATCACCAACGAAGTGGCCGAGGTCAACCGGGTGGTGCTGGACGTGACCAGCAAACCGCCGGGCACCATCGAGTGGGAATAGCCGTCCACAGACGAGCTTTCCCCCGGCGCGAGGCGTCGGGGGAAAGCGCTTTCAAAACGTCACCGTCGTCGCATCGACGCGCCCAGCATGAGGACTCCGACGAGCACCGCGCCCCCGGCGAGGACCCAGCGGAGGTCGAACGAGGGCAGCCAGTGCGCGCCGTCGGTGAGCACGTAAGCCGAGACCAACAGGGTGGCCACACCCAGGAGCAAGGTGAACGGATCCACTCCGCGCCGCTGTGGCCGTCGGCCGGTTTCGTCGTACTGGTAAGGGTTCTCAGGCACGGTTCACCTCCACGCGTCCCGCTCCGGCAGAGACCTTGAGCGTGATCTGTGCGCCGCCAGGGCCGTCCGTGCCGAGATCGGTACCCGAGACCGTCGATGGGTTGGTCCCCTTGGCGATGTGCCCCAGGCAGTCGACGTCACCGACACGGACATCACAGGCGTACCGCACATCGGCGTCGGCGGGTACGACCACCGTCGTCGTCCCGGCGCCGTTCAGGACCTCCGTGGAGACCACATCGGTCCTGGCCAGGTTGGTCAAGACCAGGTTGATGTCCCCCGCGGTGTGCTGATAGACCGGCTGGACCTCGGCCGCCGTGCCGGGGACCGCGTCGATGTCACCGAACCCGCCGTGATAGCTGGGAAACGGCACCGCGGTCGTCACCAGGCCCACGATGGACAACGGGACCGCCAGCGCGATCAGGCCGCGCCCACCGCGCAGGAACGCGCCGGTCACCATGCCCAGGCCGAGCACGCTCAGCGTCAGGCCGATCACATGCGGCGGCGAGAACCAGGCCACCCCCATGGCACCCAGTGCGACGCCGGCACCGGCCACCAGAAGCGCGACGGCGAATGTGATGACGCCCACCTTCGCGTTACGTCGCCGTGCGGGAGCGGGCGGAGGGGTTACGGGTGGCTCCGGCCGGGGGTCGGGCAGGTCCCAGGCCAACGGGTCCGCCCCGAGCGGGTCCCACCCGGACGGGCTTTCCGCCGTACCGGAAGACGCCGAGGGGGTCGAAGTGGTGGAGAAGGCCGCCGTGGGCCCGGTGGGCCCCGTGACCGGCGGGCGGTACTCCTGGCCCCGGCCGCGGTGCAGCAGGTAGAGGCCCGTCACCAGCAGCGCCGCCGCGAGCAGGCTGCCCCCGTCGAACCACCCGCCGCCGAAAGCCCAGCCGGTGAGCGGAAGCAACGCCACGGCCAGCACGATCGTGAACGCCCTTGACGTCGAGCTCCGTCCGCGGCCGAACAGCGCCTCGACCGGGGAGACCTCGTCGTTTTCGGCGGGGAAGAACAGCCATCCCAGCACGTACAGGGAAATCCCCACGCCGCCGAAGATGGTGGCGGTCGCGAACGCCACCCGGACCAGGACCGGATCGACGCCGTAGCGGTCGGCGATGCCGGCCGCTACGCCGGCGACCTTCCGGCCATGCCGGGGCCGCCGCGGCCGGGTAGCCCAGAAGTCCTTGAGAGTCTCCTCGAAATCGCCCAGGCCTGTGGGCCGCGACCGTTCGGTTGCACCAGTCATGGCACCGAGCATCCGCCGTGCGCGCCCCGCGCACATCCGGGAAGCTCCCTGAGATCGAGGTTCAGGGTCTTTCCCCGATGCGTTCTCGCTTGCGGCCGTGTGACCATCCCAGAACGATGGACAACGTGCAGGAGAAGCCCCGTGAGAGGGCCGTGACGCCGGCGCCCGAGCGGGCGCCGGCCGAATCCGCGGGTCCGCGGAGGATGTACCGGCACCGGTCGGGGCGCACGCTCGCCGGAGTCGCCGCCGGACTCGCCGACCATCTCGGGGTGCGCGTGCTGTGGGTGCGCGTCACCTTCGCCGTGCTGGCCGCCTTCGGCGGCGCCGGCCTGTTCGCGTATGGGCTGTTGTGGGTGTTCGTGCCGCAACGCTCGAACGAGGAAGCCGTCCAGCCCGCCTCACCCCGCGACCGGCAGCAGGCGCTCGCGTTGCTGGTGCTGGGGATCGGGCTGGCGTTGGGCGGGAGCACCGTGACGGGCGCCCTCAGGGGGTGGGTGGCGGTGCCGCTGGCCGTCGCCCTGGTCGGTGCCGCGGTGGTGTGGCGTGAGGCCGACGAGTCCCAGAGGCGCCGGTGGCGGGTGGGGGCGCGGTCCGGGGTCACCGGGGTCGTGCTCGGCGGCGGTGGCTGGTCGGCGGTGGTGCGGGTACTGGCCGGCGTCGCGCTGGTGATGACCGGGATCGGGGTCGTGGTGCTCCGCAGCGGCAGCTTCGACCAGGTCCAGTTCGCCCTGATCGCCGTGCTCGCCACCCTGGTGGGAGTCGCGGTCCTCACCGTTCCGTTCTGGCTTCGCATGGTGCGCGACCTCGGCGAGGAACGCCGGGTCCGCATCCGCAGCGAAGAGCGCGCGGAGATCGCCGCGCATCTGCACGACTCGGTGCTGCAGACGCTGGCCCTCATCCAGAAACAGGCCGACGCGCCCAAGGAGGTCGCCCGACTGGCGCGCGGCCAGGAACGGGAGTTGCGCGGCTGGTTGTACGGGGCATCGGGATACGGGGCCCGCGAGGAGGTCGCTCCCGCGCAGCTGTCCGCCGCGCTCGCCGCGGCGTGCGGTGAGGTGGAGGACACGTTCGCGATCTCCGTGTCGCAGGTGGTCGTCGGAGAGGCGGAGCTCGACGAATCCTTGACCGCTTTGGTGCAGGCCGCACGAGAGGCGATGGTCAACGCCGCCAAGCACGCCGGGGTCGAAGAAGTCAGCGTCTATGCCGAGGTCGAACCGGCGTCGGTGACGGTTTTCGTGCGCGACCGGGGCAAGGGCTTCGACCCGGATTCGGTGTCGGAGGACCGGCACGGGCTCGCCGACTCCATCCACGGCAGGATGGAACGCAACGGCGGAAAGGTCCGGCTGCGGACCGCACCCGGCGAGGGAACCGAGGTGCAACTGGAAATGCCGCTGCCGAAGAAGGGATCGTCGTGAGCGAGACACCTGTGACCGTGTTCCTGGTCGACGACCACGCGCTGTTCCGGGCCGGGGTGCGCACCGAGCTGGATTCGATCACCGACGAGGTCCGGGTGGCCGGTGAAGCGGGCACGGTCGGCGAGGCGGTCACCGGGATCCTGCGGACCAAACCACAGGTCGTGCTGCTGGACGTGCACATGCCCGACGGCGGCGGCGCCGAGGTGCTCCGGCGCGTGCGGCCCGAACTGCCGGACGTGGTTTTCCTGGCGCTGTCGGTGTCCGACGCGGCGGAGGACGTGATCGCGGTGATCCGCGCGGGGGCCCGCGGGTATGTCACGAAGACGATCTCGTCGAAGGAACTCGTGCGCGCCGTCATCCGGGTCGCCGACGGCGACGCGGTGTTTTCCCCGCGTCTGGCCGGCTTCGTGCTGGACGCGTTCGCCGACCGGCCCGGATCGGCCCCGATCAACGATCCCGAGCTGGATCTGCTCACCCCGCGCGAACGCGACGTGCTCCGCCTGCTCGCCCGGGGCTACGCGTACAAGGAAATCGCCGCCGAGCTGTTCATCTCGGTGAAAACGGTCGAGACGCACGTCTCCAGCGTGCTCCGCAAGACTCAGCTGTCGAACCGCTACGAGCTGTCCCGCTGGGCATCCGACCGCCGCCTCGTCTGAGGCAGGTCAGAGGAACACCAGTTGTGTGATGCCGATGCCGATGAGCACCGCGCACAGGACCATGGCCACGGTGAGGATCAGCGCGCGAATCTTGGCGGGGGAAAGAGCGATCACCGGTTGCTTGGCGGGCGGGGACACCCGCGGGGTGAGCACGGCGATCGGAACCGTGGGCATCGCCGGCGCCGTAGGCGGGATGAACGCCGTCTGACGGCCCTGAGTGATCGCCTGGAAAGCCGTGATGCTGTCCGACAACGTGGGGCGCGACAAAGGATCCTCGCGCAACATTTTCATCAGTGCCCCGGTCAACTGCCCGGCGCGCTGTGGTTGCCTCGGCGTCCCGTCGTCGCCGAACGGCGGCACACCCTCCACGGCGAAATAGATCGTGGCGCCAAGGGAAAACACATCCGACGCGGGTTCCACCGGCCCGCCCTTGGCGAGTTCGGGGGCGCGGAACGCGGGATTGGGCCCGGCGCCCCAGATCCCGATGTCGGTCACCTTCACCCCGCCGTCGTCCGCGAGCAGCACGTTGCCCGGTTCGAGACTGCGGTGCAGCACCCCTGCCTGGTGCGCCGCGGTCAGCGCGGACGCGAGCTGGATACCGAGGAAGGCGGCCTGCTCCGGGGTGAGACTTCCGTGCTCGCCGAGGAAATCCGCCATGTTGCGGGACGGGACGTACTCCATCACCAGCCACGGATCGGTTCCGTCGAGCACGACGTCGTACACGGTGATCGCGCAGTTGTGCAGGACCCGGGTCGCCGCGCGGCCTTCCTGGACGGCGGTCTCGGCGGCCTCCCCGACCCCAGGCTGGACATACATTCGCTTGGCGGCGACGGTGCGGTTCAAGAGCGTGTCGTGGGCGAGCCAGACCATGCCTGCACGCCCACGGCCGATCGGCTGGTCGAGCCGATATCTGCCGCCGACGAGTGAACCTTCAATACCCACGGGAACCTCTCGACGCGCTGTGACAGCCACCATCCACTTTACGGACCTGCCGGACTCGTTTCAGTCGAGGACGGAGGCTTCGAACTCGACGACGGAGTTGTCGAGCGCTTACTACTGCTGGTGGTGGAGGCGGGCTGGTCCGACGTGGACGAGTCCTGGGCGACCGTGGACCGGCGTGAACTCCGCTGAGCGGTGGACTCGTTCTGGTTCGACGCCGTGATCGTCGCGGTCGCGGTCGCGGTGATCTCCACCGAAGAACTCGACGTGGGCAGCGGGGGCACCTGCGCGGGATTGCTCGGCGTGTTGGCGTTCGAATCGTTTTTGTTCGGACTGAACAGCCAGATCACCAGGCCCACCAAGGCGATCGCCGCGACCCCGGCGATGATGGCGGGGACTTTCCACTTGCCTGCCTGCTCGTCGTCCTCGCCATCCTCGGGATAGCCGTCGTCGTACCCGTCATACCCGGCGGCGGCCTGGTTTCCGTTGCGGTCGTAGTCGTGGGCCGGGTAGGCGGTGGTCCGTCCGTACGCGTCGTTTTCGTAGTCGTCGTCGTAGTCGTCGTAGAAGTCCGCCGCCGGGTTGTTGCCGGCCGCGCCGACGCCGGCGATCGCCCTCGTGGCCGCCGCGCCGCCGAGCATTCCGCCCGCGGCGGCGAGGCGGGTGGGGTCGTTCGAACCAACGAGCGGGGCCTCACCGCGCGCGACCGCGCTCAACATGCGCTCGGCCTCCGCGGCGGTCGGCCGTTGCTGGGTCTCGAAATGCAGCAGGACGGCGAGCACGCCGGCGAGTGGACCGGACCGCCGTGGTGGGTTGATCTGACCCGCCGCGACCGCGTGGAGCAGCCCCAGCGTGTTTTCGCTCAACCCGAACGGAGGCTGCCCTTCGCAGGCGGCGTACAACGTGGAGCCCAGCGAGAAGATGTCCGACTCGGGTCCCGGATCGCCGCCGACGGCCACTTCGGGGGCGAGGTAGGCGGGCGTGCCGGCGATCATCCCGGTCTTGGTGACCGTGACGTCGTCCTTGGCCCGGGAAATGCCGAAGTCGGTGATCTTCACGTGGCCGTTGTCGGCCAGCAGGATGTTGCCCGGCTTGATGTCGCGGTGCACGATGCCGACCGCGTGGGCTTCCTTCAACGCGGCCGCGATCTGCGCGCCGATCCGGGCGACCTCGGTCGGCGCGAGTGTCTTGTGATTCCGCAGGACTTCGGCGAGGCTGGTCGACTGCAGGTATTCCATGACCAGGCACGGATGCCCGTTGTCATCGGTGACGACGTCGAAGACGGTGATCGCGTTCGGGTGGTGCAACCGGGCGGCGATCCGCCCCTCGCGCATCGTGCGCTGCTTGGCGTCTTCGGCCTCGTGCGGGTCGAGTCCCGGCTGGAGCAGCAGCTGTTTGACCGCCACCGTGCGCGCGAGCACCTCGTCGTGTGCCTGCCAGACGGCACCCATGGCACCGCTGCCGATCTTTCGTACGATCCGGTAGCGGCCGGCCACCAGGCGACCATCGTCGCTCACGCGACCTCCTTCTCCGGCTGCCTTCCAGGGTACGACTGCTTGCCGCGCGCCCTGAACGTATGCACCTGTACCGGTCCGTGGGCCGGTTCAGCCGAGACCAGCTCGGAACAAGGCTAGGGTGCTCACTCTGCGCACATTCACTCGGCACTCTCAGAGGCCACACGGGGTGGTCTGAAACACAGACTAGAGCTGTTCGGCCGAGAGCAGTACGACCCGGGAAATCACGGTATCGCCATCACCTGTCAACCCGAACTGCTGGGTGACCCGCAGGCGGGCGCCGTCCTGCCGGAGCATGGTCACCACGGCGATCACCGAACCGTCCGGCTGCACCTTGGCCGTGTCCACCTGCACCTTGCTCATCGACGACCAGGCGCGCACCAGGTCGCCGGGCTGATCTCCCGCCACCTCCGGCGACAGCATGGCCAGTGCGTCCTGCGGCCGTTGCGACGCCATCCGCTGATAGAACTGTTTGACCAGGTCCACCCCGTCGTCCGGGCGGTCGGGTGCCTTGGTGGCGCTTGCCGGAGACGAGCTGGGCGCCGGCGGATTGGCTCCGGTGACCGGAATCTGCGCCGGCGTCGTCGCGGCCGGCGGGCGCGACTCTTCCCGCAGCGGCCTTCCGTTGCCCTGGAGCGCGAAACCACCGAGCGCGGCCGCACCGGTGATCGGTGGCGGCACCGGGTTCGGTCTGGCTGTCTGATCGCTCCGGGTCCGGGTGACCAGCGACGAGGCTACGACGGCGCCCACCAGCAGCGATGCCGCGGTGGTGAGCCCGGCGAGCTTGGCCGCCTTCGCCAGCCGGCCCTCCGGCTCACGCGGAGGGGGCACCCGGCGTCTCTGGCCGACCCTGGGCGGGGGCAGGAACTTACCCGATTCGTGGGCGCTGTCGATCGGATACTCGCGTCCCAGCAAACCGTCGGTGTCGAACGCCTCCGCGGTGAGGAGGTCGTCGACGGTCAGGGTGTCCGGCGATCGCCGGGTCCGCCGCCGGTCGTGCACGACTCTCATGGCCTCTGCTTCTTGATCGAGGAGATGTCTGGCACGTTCATCAGCGAACCGTGCCAAATCGTTACCGGCCAGGGTTCGTCGGTGGAGTGCACCCTGGGGACGACGAACGGCGTTCAATGTCACCCGACCGGCGCAACGTGTGCGCTAGCCGTCGCTGTCGATCTTGCCGCGCGAGAAGGTCAGGACCCGTTGCTCGATGGCTTGTGTGCCGTCCTTGTACACGGTCCGGACCGTGCAAACGGTTCGGCCTTCGTACTGATGGACCTTGACGTACTTGACCACGAAGTAGGCAACCCGCGAGTACTTCCGGGCCAGTTCGCCGGCACCTTTGCGCCGGAGATCCCCGGAGGTCATCGCGTGGGCGGCCGCGGGATTTTCCGTCACGGCGGCGAAGAATTTCTGGGAGTCCTCGGCGAACTCGCCCGGACTGCCCTCGGGCAGTGCGACCCGGAAGGGGTCCGCGTCGTAGGGGGCCGGCGACCACGAGGGCTTCGGCGGGATCGGCGAGGCCATGGGCGGTGGCGCCGCATCGGAAGGCGAGGCCGTGGCGCGCGGGATGCCCGCCGAGGCGTCCACCGACTCCGGTTGCCGAACCGAGGCCGGTGACGACAGGAGCCCTCCGGAGGACTGCGAGCCGGTGATCTTTTCGACGGCGGGGTAGTCGCCGGTCGCCGGTTTCCCGGTGACGGTGTCGGCCTGTTCACCGCCGACCGCGGGCTGTCCGCCACCGAGCCCGGGGACCCAGCCCTCACCGGGCTGATGCGCCGGGGCCTTGCCGACCAGCGCGGAGCCCGCGAACAGCAACGCGAGTACGACCCCACCGGAGGACGCGGTGGCGAACCACGCCGCCCTGCGCCAACTGCGCGGAGGGGTCACCGACGCGGGCACGCTGCCCAGGTCGAAGGTGCCCAGCCCGGTGTCCGGCGGAAGCGCGTACACGCGGACGTCGTCGGCGGTGGCGGGGCGTTCGGGAGCGGTCAACTTGACCCTGGCCCGCTGGGGGACCGGCAACTCGCCGTGCGCGGGCGGATAAGCGGGGTCGGCGTGCTCGGCGGGCACCATCACCGGGAGCAGGCCACGTACGGGGTGGTCGACGGGGTCGTTCCATCCGTGGCGGCGACCGGTGGGCTCGGTGTCGTCGGAGACGCGTGGCGTCCACGTGCCCGTGTCGCCACGGCGATGCCTGCCGGAAGACGTGGAGAAGTGTTCGGTCGGTTCGGGCCCGGGGTTCATGCCGGCCGGACGCCCCCTCTCGCGTCCGCTGGCACCCCAGCGGCGCTCACTGACCCCACGGGCGGCGCTTCCGGCCCGAAAACCGTGCGATGGTGCGCGCATGCCGCCCACGACCTGGCGAGCGTTTCCCGGGTGGCATGCGGTATCACGCCCACCAGGGTAAGAGCCCGGGCAGGCGAGAAAAGGGCGAGCGCGGAAGTTCACTCGGTTGGCGTGCACACGATCGTGCAAGCGCGACTTGCCGTGTGACTCCGGGCCCGGTCCACCGCTATCCGCCGCTGCGGTACTTCGCCTGCGTCGACTGTAGCGCCTTCGTCGCCACCGTACCGCTACCCACCGCGATGACGATGGCGAGGATGTCCATGGCGGTGCCGCCCGAGGTGAGCAGCCAGGCGAACAGTGACGCCGCGGTGGTACCGCCGGCGACCGCCCACCGGCCGCGGACGTACTCGGCGATCGGCGCCCCGCCCGCGCGTTTGCGCGCCGCGTTGTTGAGCAGTGCCAGGTAACCGACATGGCCGAGCGCGGCCAGCACACTGGCTATCGCGATCACGACCGCGATGAAATTAATCATGTCTCCAGTGTGCCCGCACCGGGCCGTCAGGTGGGTCGGGGAAGCCCCTGATTTTCTTCGGCCCGTCCTGAATGGACGGCGCGCGCGGAACGCGTCCGCAGAGGGCGGCCCGTGACGGCCGAGTCACCTCTCCGTCACGGGTGACCTGCCCGTCTGTTCAGCGCCCGAGCCTGCCGCGGCCCAGGTTCAGCAGCGCCATGGCCAGCTGCCGCCCGTCCGGGCCCAGTTCGCGGTAGCGGGCGAGCACGTCCATCTCCCGGTTGTAGACGATGCGCGTGCCACCTGCCGCCATCCGCGCGGCGCCGATCCGCCTCGAAACCTCGACCCGGCGCTTGATCAGGCGCAGGATCTCCGCGTCCAGCCGGTCGATCTCCTTGCGTAGTTCGGCGACCTCCTCCGCGGATGCGATCGGTTCCGCCGAAGAGGGTTGGTCGTTCGTCTGAGCGTTCACTTTCGAGACCTCCGGTCAGGCCGAATCCCACCTGGTCCCCAGGCCGACGAAAGCCCCGGGTCCGTGGACTCCGGGGCTTGCGGTGATGGCGGTTGGCGGCACTACGCGATCACGGGAGCCGGAGTCCGGGTCCCGTAGAAAAATCGATGCTGGTGATGCCGCATGCGGTCAGTATGGCACAGGACGGCGGTATGCCCGGAACGCGGCGTGGACGGCCAGGCTCACCCCGAGCCAGAACAACGGGATGACGGGCCAGAAGAACACCGCGCCGGAGACGATCCAGTGCGCGATGATCATCACGGTGAGCACCGCGACCACCCCGGCGTGGACGAGCAGCGGCGACGGGTACCGCCCCGGCGGGCGCTGTTCCGGCGGGAGATCGGCGATGAGTTTTCCGAGGTCGTCGAGGTACTTCGCGGCATAGACGGCGCCGAGGCGCTGCTCGGTTTCTTCGAGCGTGAGCCGCCCCTCGGCGCTCGCGCTCTGCAGTCGCTTCGCGACGCGCTCGCGCTCGACGTCGGAAGCCCGGATTCTGTTTGGCGTGTCGCTCATACCGTCGATGGTCCGCGGCATGGGAGGCTTCGGCATCGGCCCCTGGGCGTCACTTCGGAATACGTACACCGCGGTAGGTCGTCAGTCCCGGTTGAGTCCCCCGAGTAGCGTGGTTACCTGATGAGCACCCTTTTCGATCTCCCCTCCTCCAAGCCCGGGGCCCACGCCGAGCTCCTCGCGGACCTGAATCCCGCACAGGCCGAGGCCGTCACGCATGCCGGCTCGCCGTTGCTGGTCGTCGCCGGAGCGGGTTCGGGCAAGACCCGGGTGCTGACCCGCCGGATCGCCTACCTACTCGCCGAGCGCGGGGTGCAGCCCGGGCAGATCATGGCGATCACCTTCACCAACAAGGCCGCGGCCGAGATGCGCGACCGGGTGGCCGCGCTCGTGGGCCGCCGGGCGAACGCCATGTGGGTTTCCACGTTTCACGCCATGTGCGTGCGGCTTCTGCGGCGCGAAGCCAAGACCCTCGACATGTCGTCGAGCTTCTCGATCTACGACTCCGACGACACCCGGCGCCTGATCACGCTGGTCGCGCGCGACCTGGACATCGACCCCAAACGCTATCCGGCGCGCGCTCTCGCGGTGCACATCTCCAACCTCAAGAACGAACTCGTCGATCCCGAGGGGGCCTCCGCGAAGACCTCCAACGACCTGGAACGCCGGGTCGCCGAGGTCTACACCGAGTACCAGCGCAGGCTTCGGCTGGCCAACGCGATGGACTTCGACGACCTGATCATGCGTTCGGTCCGGTTGCTCCAGTCGTTCCCCGACGTCGCCGAGCATTACCGGCGCCGGTTCCGGCACGTCCTCGTGGACGAGTACCAGGACACCAACCACGCGCAGTACACGCTGGTCCGCGAGCTGGCAGGCACCGAGCGGACGGATTCGGGCGTCGATCCTTCCGAGTTGTGCGTGGTGGGTGACGCCGACCAGTCGATCTATGCCTTCCGTGGCGCGACGATCCGCAACATCGAGGAGTTCGAACGCGACTTCCCCAAGGCGCGGACGATCCTGCTGGAGCAGAACTACCGGTCCACACAGACGATTCTCTCCGCGGCCAACGCGGTGATCGCCCGCAATCCGAACCGGCGGGACAAGCGGTTGTGGACCGACTCCGGGGAAGGCGAGAAGATCGGCGGCTACGTCGCCGACAACGAGCATGACGAGGCCGCCTTCGTCGCCGGCGAGATCGACTCGCTGGCCGACCAGGGCGAGGCCCGGTACTCGGATGTCGCGGTGTTCTACCGGACCAACAACCAGTCCCGCGTGTTCGAGGAGATCTTCATCCGGCTCGGCCTGCCCTACCGTGTGGTCGGCGGTGTGCGCTTCTACGAGCGGCGCGAGGTGCGGGACGCGCTGGC
The DNA here is from genome assembly GCF_042684065.1 of Amycolatopsis pigmentata. Lineage (NCBI taxonomy): Bacteria > Bacillati > Actinomycetota > Actinomycetes > Pseudonocardiales > Pseudonocardiaceae > Amycolatopsis > Amycolatopsis pigmentata. Next base: position 22,075 of record NZ_JBHUKR010000022.1, read on the forward strand.
CTATCTGAGGGTGATCGCCAACCCCGAGGACACGGTGAGCCTGCGCCGGATCCTGAACGTCCCCAAACGCGGCATCGGAGACCGTGCCGAAGCGGTCGTCGCGGCGCATGCCGAGCGCGAGCGGATTTCCTTCGCCGCCGCCCTGCGCGACGCGGTGTCCGGTGGGGTGGCGTTGCTGAATCCGCGCTCGGCCAAGGCGATCACCGGTTTCGTGGACATCCTGGACGGGCTCCGGGGACTCGCCGATGACGGGGCCGAGGTGGCCGACATCCTCGAGGCCGTGCTGGAGCGCACGGGATACCGCGCCGAACTCGAGGAGTCGGAAGACCCACAGGACGCCTCCCGGCTGGACAACCTGACCGAACTGGTGACCGTGGCCCGCGAGTTCACCGAATCGGCGGCCGAGATCGCCACGGCGGAGGACGAGGACGCGGGCGTGCCCGAGCCAGGTTCCCTGCCCGCGTTCCTGGAGCGGGTCTCCCTGGTCGCCGACGCGGATTCGGTGCCGGCGCCGGACGGTGAGGACGACCCGGACGACACCGGCGTGGTCACGCTGATGACCGTCCACACGGCCAAGGGACTGGAGTATCCGGTGGTCTTCTGCACCGGGTGGGAAGACGGCGTCTTCCCGCATCTGCGCGCCCTCGGAGAACCGGCCGAGCTGGCCGAGGAACGACGGCTGGCCTACGTGGCGATCACCAGGGCCAGGAAGCGGCTTTACCTGTCCAGGGCCATCACGCGGTCGGCGTGGGGTCAGCCGATGACCAATCCGGCGTCACGGTTCTTCGACGAGATCCCGAGTGAGCTGATCGACTGGCGCCGGGAAGAGCCCTCTTCGGCATCCTCGGGTTACGGTTCGCCGCGCGCGGCGACCACCTGGGGCAGGCGTACGCCCGGCGGTGACTCGGCACAGGCCGGGGTCGCCGCGCGGGGTATGCGCACCACCGCGTTCAAGGGCTGGCAGAACACCGCCGCGATGAAGCTGGAAGTCGGCGACCGGGTCAGTCACGACAAGTACGGCCTCGGCACGGTGGTGGAGGCACAGGGCGAGGGGCCGCGTGCCACCGCGACCATCGACTTCGGGGCCTCGGGCCGGGTCAAGCTGATGCTCATGGGCAGCGTCCCGATGGTCAAGCTCTGAGCTCGGCCGTTCCGGCCCCGCGCGTGGCCTTCCACCCGCGCCGGGGCCGTTCGCGCCCGGAATTGTCGGACCCTCCTGGTACACCAGAGTCGAACAGTGGTTCGACTCTGGTGGGAGGTTTCGATGTCAGAGGTAGACGCCCCGCTGGGCCAGCCAGGGCCGCGGGTCGATCTTCGTCGTGCCGTTCTGCCACACCTCGAAGTGCAGGTGGGGTCCGGTGGCCTGGCCACGGTCACCGATCTCGGCGATCTGCTGCCCGCACCTGACCTGCTGTCCCCGGTGGACGGAGAAGGTGTTCATGTGGCCGTAGACCTGGATGGTGCCGTCGTCGAGCTGGATGCGGACCCAGAGCCCGAAACCGCTCGCGGGCCCCGCGTCGATGACGGTCCCGTCGGACGCGGCGTAGATCGGGGTGCCGATGGAGTTCGCGATGTCGACGCCGAGGTGCTGGGTGCCCCACCGGGCGCCGAAGCCCGAGGTGAACGTGCCATGGGCGGGCAGACAGGTCTTGGGCCGGGCGGCTTCCTCCGCGGCGGCCTTGGCGGCCGCGGCGGCTCGCGCCTCGCGGGCCTGGGTGATCTGCTCGCTGTCGTTGAGTTTGCGGACCTCGGCGGAAGCGTCACCGTAGTGCGCGGCCGGAAGAAGCTCGGGGGCACCGGCGGGGGCGTCACCACCCAGGGCGAACGACGCGCTCGCGTCCTGGGAGTTGGCCAAGGGAGTCACCCGGTCGGTGTCCTTGCCGAACGCGTGGAGAGTCTGCCCGGCCGCGGCTGCGGCGAACGCGCCGGCCGCGACGGCGGCGACCACGACCCGGCCGCGCAGCGCCGAAGGAGGCGCGGGAAGCCGGTGCGCGCCCCGGACGCGGATGACCGCACCATCCAGCGCGGTATCAAGCTCCGGGGAAGGGACTTGGCCGCCGGGGGAGCGGTGTGGAGCCAAGACAAGCCTTCCGTTACGTCGGGGAGTCAAGTCGCGGATGCGGGCTGGGCCCGTGAGCAACCTCGGGGGTGGTTGCCCGTCCTCCGCTTCGTGACCTGACCGTAATGGGGACCGGGGGACAGTAACGAAAGGAGGGCGCGATCGGCAAGGTCCGATCCGGCCGCCGGTCGTGCGGAGCGCTTTTGCCCGCCGATCAGCAGCGACGATCACCCTGCGTCAAGGCATTTTTACGGAGGTGTTGTGATGTAGATTACGTTTCTATTCGGCGTGTTGCCGTTCGCCGGCCTGGAAACGCACCCGCGTTGCCGCGTCTTTGCTGAGCGCTCGGCGCCGGCCGGTTCTTCGGTGACGATCGTGAATTCGGAGCGGTGTGAACGCGAAGCGCGGCGTTGCCCGGTGAACCGGTGGCGGGCTTGCTAGCGTGCGTTGGCAATGACCAGGACTCAGGGGGCTCCCGGCGGCTGGCGCTCATGGCTCGGCTCGCCCTCGCCCGATGACGCCGAACGGCAGCCGGCTTCCGCGCTTTCCTCCGCACTCGTTCTGGGTGCCGTGGCAGCCGTGCTGCTGGCAATGGGCGGATTGGTGCCGGTGGTGGCCGGCGCTTCGCCGGGGTTTTCGAGCGTGCCGCTGCTGATCGTGCTCGCCCTCGCGCCGTTGGCGGTCGTCGTCGTGTTCCTGTCCCGGGGCAGGACGAAGGCGGCGGCGGGCGTGCTCGCCGGTGTGGCCGCCTTGGTGCCCGGACGACTGGCCATCGACCTCGAGTTCCTCATCGACCCGTCCGCGACGAGCCGGCCGGAGCTGTACCGGCCGGTGGTGTTCGCGCTGCCGTCGCCGGCGGCCGGGATTTGGCTGCTGCTCGCGGGACTGGTGGCGACAGCGGCCGCGGGTGGCTTCGCGGTCGGCGTGGCGCGCTCACGGCCGGAGAGCCGGGACGGCAGCCGCGTGCGGATGGTCACCGGTCTCCTCGGCGCGGTGGTCGCGGCGATGGGTGTCATGATGGCGCCGTTCTCGTCCGACGATGCCTTCCTGCCGGTGGGCAGCGCGTTCGAGCGGCCCCCGGCCGTCCTCGCGGGATGCCTGTTGCTGGCGTTCGCCCTGCCGGTCGCGGCCGCGCTGTCGTCCACCTCGGCGGCGGAAACCGCGCGTGGCGGCCTGCTCGGGCTCGCCGTCGGAACGGCGACGGTCGCCCTTCCGAACCTGGTCGCGGCTTCGGCGGTGTCCGGGCTCGGTCTGGCGCCAGGGCCGGTCTTCGTACTCGTAGGCACCGTCGGCCTGGTGATCGCCGCCTGCCTGCCGGGCGTCCGGAAGGGCGGGTTCGCCGCCGAGCCGATGGAGGCGGGGTCTGACGCCGGTGTGGCAAGCCTGCCGGGGTCGTCGCGGCTTCGCGTGGCCACCGGCGTGCTCGGGCTGGCGACGATGCTGACCGCGTTCGTCGGGGCGCTGGCACCGCAGGTCGAGGTGGTCGGCGGCATACCGGGGCCGCAGAGTCCTTCGCGCTGGTTGTTGTTCGCCGCCGGGCTGCTGGTCGGGGTTCCCGCCGCGGCCATGTTCGTGCCACGGCTGGCCGCGAACGTCCGTCCCGTGCTTTCGGCCGGGTGGGCCGGTGTGGTGCTCGCCGCGACCGCGGTGCTCACCACCGCCATCACCGCGAGCGAACTCGGGGCCGGGCTGGGCCCGGGCCCGGGGGTGCCGTGGACCGCGGTGGCGATCGTGTGCGCGGCGGCGACCGCCTGTTGTTCCGTCGTCGCGGGCATGGTCGAGCGAGACGACGCCGAGGAGGCCACCGATCAGGTCCCCGGGCCGAACCTGCTCACTCCGCTGTTCGCCGGCGGCATCCTCGCGATTGGTGCGTTCGGCACGCCTGCCATCGTCGGGACCGACTACACCGAACCCGCGTTGTGGCCGAACTTCGGTACCCCGTCGTGGGGGCTGTTGATCGCGTTGCTCACCGTGGCCGGTGCGTGCCTGCTCGCGCCGCGTTGCCGGCCCGCCCGTGCCGCGGCGTTGCTCGCCGGGGCTGCCGGTGTCGCGCTGCTCCGCGTCGTCGCCTTGCCGTTGACCGCCGGTCTGATCCCTGGAGCGCATGCCGGAGTCGGGTGGTGGCTGGCGATCGGGTGTGCGGTTGCTCTCGTTCTCGCCGCGGTGATCGCGGTCACCGGAAAGCCGGGACGCGGCGCGAAATAACGGCGCGCTCACCGAGCGTGGGGGGATTCACACCCGGAAACGACGCTCTGGATCCATACGGTGACAGAGTTCACCGGGGTACGGTGCCCGCGTTTCTCCGCACGTCGCTAGGGTCGGTCGCGTCCGGCAGCGCGGTTTTGGATAACCCCACTGTGACGTTTGTCGTCAGGAGACTGGAGTAGTGGACCTCTACGAATATCAGGCGAAGGACCTTTTCGCCGCCCATGGTGTTCCGGTATTGCCCGGAGCGGTCGCGAGCACCACGGAGGAGGCGCGGGCGACCGCCGAACGGCTCGGCGGGCCAGTGGTGGTGAAGGCCCAGGTGAAGACCGGGGGCCGGGGTAAGGCCGGCGGCGTCAAGCTGGCCCAGAGTCCCGAAGAAGCCGCGGAGAAAGCGAACGCGATCCTGGGGCTGGACATCAAGGGGCACGTCACCCGGCGAGTGCTGGTGACCGAGGCCTCGGACATCGCGGAGGAGTACTACTTCTCCTTCCTCCTGGACCGGGCGAACCGGACGTTCCTCGCCATGGCGTCGGCCGAAGGCGGGATGGAGATCGAGCAGCTCGCGGTGGAGCGGCCCGAAGCGCTGGCGCGGGTGCCGGTCGACGCGATCGCCGGGGTGGACAAGGCCACCGCCCTGAAGATCCTGCGGCAGGCGGCGTTCCCGGAGAAGATCGTCGACGCGGCGGCGGACGTCGTGGTGCGGCTGTGGGAGACCTTCGTCGCCGAGGACGCCACGCTGGTCGAGGTGAACCCGCTCGTGCGTGATCCGCAGGATCGGATCGTCGCACTGGACGGCAAGGTGACCCTGGACGAAAACGCCGCGTTCCGGCAGGCGGGGCACGCCGAGCTCGTGGACAAGGAGGCGGAGGACCCGCTGGAGGCCAAGGCGAAGGCCAAGGACCTCAACTACGTGAAGCTGGACGGCCAGGTCGGCATCATCGGTAACGGCGCCGGTCTCGTTATGTCCACTTTGGACGTAGTCGCCTACGCGGGCGAGCGGCACGGCGGTGTGCGGCCGGCGAACTTCCTCGACATCGGTGGCGGCGCTTCCGCCGAGGTGATGGCCGCGGGCCTGGACGTGATCCTCAACGACCCGTCGGTGAAAAGCGTGTTCGTCAACGTGTTCGGGGGCATCACCGCGTGCGACGCGGTGGCGACGGGAATCGTCGAGGCGCTGCGCATCCTGGGCGACGAGGCCTCCAAGCCGCTCGTGGTCCGGCTGGACGGCAACAATGTGGAAGAAGGCCGGCGGATACTCGCGGATGCCGCGCACCCGCTGGTGACCTTGGTCGACACGATGGACGATGCGGCCGACCGGGCCGCCGAGCTCGCCGCGGCGGGGGTGTGACGAAATGGCGATTTGGCTGAACGAGCGCAGCAAGGTGATCGTGCAGGGAATCACCGGCTCGGAGGGCAGCAAGCACGCGACGAAGATGCTCGCGGCGGGCGCCAACGTGGTCGGCGGGGTGAACGCCCGCAAGGCCGGGCAGACCATCACGCTGGCCGGGACCGAGCTGACCGTGTTCGGCACGGTCGAGGAGGCGATGAAGGAGACCGGCGCGGACGTGTCGGTGATCTTCGTGCCGCCGAAGTTCGCGAAGGACGCGGTGGTCGAGGCCATCGACGCGGAGATCCCGCTGGCGGTCGTGATCACCGAGGGGATCCCGGTGCACGACACCGCCTACTTCTGGGCGCACGCCGTGGCCACCGGCAACAAGACCCGGATCATCGGCCCGAACTGTCCCGGGATCATCTCCCCCGGCAAGTCGAACGCGGGGATCATCCCGGCCGACATCACCGGTCCCGGCGCGATCGGGCTGGTGTCCAAGTCCGGCACGCTGACCTACCAGATGATGTACGAACTGCGGGACATCGGATTCTCCACGGCGGTCGGCATCGGCGGTGACCCGATCATCGGGACCACGCACATCGACGCCCTCGCCGCGTTCCAGGAGGACCCGGGCACCGAGGTCATCGTGATGATCGGCGAAATCGGCGGTGACGCCGAAGAGCGTGCCGCCGACTACATCCGGGAGCACGTCACCAAGCCGGTCGTCGGTTATGTGGCCGGTTTCACTGCCCCGGAGGGCAAGACCATGGGTCACGCGGGCGCCATCGTCTCGGGTTCGAGCGGTACCGCCCAGGCCAAGAAGGAAGCGCTCGAAGCCGCGGGAGTCAAGGTCGGCAAGACCCCTTCCGAGACCGCTGAGCTGGCCAGGGAGCTGTACAAGAAGCTGCACTAGATCGGTTTTTTCCGGAGTGGACGCTCCGGGAGCGATGGCCGGGCGCCTCGAGGCGCCCGGCCATCGCCGGTTTCGGCCGATTCAGCCGTAACCGGGCGCAACCGTTTGCCGTTGTGACACGTCGGATAGCCGAAGACGTGGCCGGAAAGCGCGAGTGCCGCTAGCGTCTTCGCCGACCCATCGACCTTCGCCTTCGCCGACGACAGGAGAACACGGATGTCCTTTCCCAGTGGTGGGCCGGGCTACCCCCAGCAGGGTGGCGGCGCACAACCCCATCCCCCGGCGCCGGGCAGCGGTGGATACCCGCAGCAACAACACTCGCCCGCGGTGTCCCTGTCGGGCGCGAACCTGACGGTCCTGCTCGGGCTCGGGGTGACCCTGCTCGGCCTGGTCAACTACTTCATCGGCTTTTCCGACGACGCGTCCCCGGCCGATGGAGCCATCACCTACCTGCTCATCGGCGGTCTGCTCGCGGCGCTGCGGGTGCTCCCGCGCGTTCCTCGTGTGCTGCCGTTCGCGGCCCTGGCCAGTGTTGTCGGGGCGCTCGACGCGATCGTCGCGGCGGTTCGCGTCCCGTCGGGTGCCAGCGTTCCGGGAGCCGTCACGGTCATCCTGATCCTGGGCATCCTGCAGATGCTGCTCGCGGTCGCGACACTGCTGCTCGAGCAGGGAGTGGTCAAACTCCCCACCCACCAGCAGCCCCAGCCTTACGGTCAGCCGTACGGCCAATTCGGTCAGCCGCCGCAGGGCCCCGGTGAGCCGCAGGGCGGCGCGGGCGCCACGCAGTTCGTACCGAAGTCGCCGCCGCAGCCGCAGTCGACGGTGTACGCGCCCCAGCAGGGCCAGTTCTACCAACCGCCTCAGCAGCCGGACACCGGTCCGCAGCAGCAGCAGCAGCAGCAGTCGCCGGGCGGCGGAAGTGGTGGAACTCCACAGAGCTGAGGCCGGACCCGTCTCGCCTCCTCTCGCCGCTGGTAACCCGCGCGGGTGAGCATGGACAGGGCTTCGGCCGGACGGCGGCGTGCCTCACCCGGACGGCCCAACCGGGGTGCGAGGGTGCGGGACGTGCCGCCAGTCATCCCGAGCCGCCGCGCGGAAAGACGGACGCACGGCGGCCGCCGGGGTGCGGCGGCTGTGCCGGTGG
>NZ_JBHUKR010000022.1:29745-182457 GCF_042684065.1 Amycolatopsis pigmentata
CGCCGCGTTGGGGCCACTGGCCGCCGGGTACGCCGCGGTCGCCGCGCTCCTCGCGTTGATCACCGCGATCGCTTCGGTGGCGACCTTCTCGGTCGGCGGTGTGCTTCGCGCCGCCGCCCCCGGCTGGCTTGCCGCCTATCAGGTGCCGATCACGATTGCCGGGCGTCCGCTCGGGGTGCTTCCGTTGCTGTTGACGGCCGGGATGTGCGTGCTGGTGGCCCGCTCGGCGGCGCACGCGGCAGAGCGACTCGGCTGTCGCGAACCCGGTCAGGCGGTCGGCCTCGTCGCCTGGACCACGGCGGCGCATGCGCTGTTCGGGGTCGTGATCGCGCTTTTCTGCCGGGGTACCACGGTCGTCGCCGAACCGCTGACCGCCTTCCTGGTCCCCGGTGCGGTGGCCGCGGTGTGTGCGACGGTGGGGATCGCGCGTCCTTGCGGGCTTGTCGACTCCGCGAGGAAGAACCTGGATCCTATGGCGCTCCGCGGTCTTCGCGCGGGCGCTCTCGGCTTGGCGGGCCTGGCCGCCGTGGGAACGCTGGTCTTCACGATGAGCCTGGTGTTTTCCCTGCCCACTGTGGCGCATCTGTTCACCACGACCGCACGCGGTTTCGGCAGCGGAACGGGAATGTTGCTGCTGTCGCTGGGATATCTGCCCAACGCGATCGTGTCCGCGCTGTCGTTCGCGGTAGGGCCGGGTTTTTCGATGGGTTCGGTCTCGGTCGGCGTCTTTTCCTTCACCGGCGGGGTGATGCCGGCCATGCCGTTGCTGGGCATGGTCCCCGAGCATGGGGCGCGGTGGTGGCCCGCGTTGATGGTGCTGCCGGCCGGAGTCGGCGCGCTCGTCGGCTGGTCTCTGCGGAACAGTCACCAGAAGCCGCTCGGCAGGCTGCGCATGGTCGTGATCGCCGGTGCGGTGGTGGGCTTCGGATGTGTGCTGCTCGGGGCCGTGGCCGGCGGCAGGCTGGGCAGCGGCGCCTTCAACCCGGTGTCCGTACCCGCCGGCCTGATGTCGGCGATCGCGTTCGGCTGGATCGTTGTTCCTGGTGGCTTAATGGCCTGCCTCGCGGGGCCCCGTCCCGTGAAGGCACCTCGGACCGCGAACGAGTCGGTGCCCGCCGCGGAAACCGATGACGGGGAAAGCCCCGAACCCGAGGGTGATCAGCGTCCGCCCGAGTCTCCCGAGCCGGAAGAGCCCAGCTAGGCTGATTGAGACGTGCGGTCCGGGGTGAAGGAGTAAGGCGTTGGAGTCCAGCCGGTTGGACCTGCCGACTCCGGTGAGGCTGGTGGTGCTCGCGTCCGGGTCCGGCACGCTGTTGCAGGCTTTGCTCGACGCGACCGCGCGCCCCGGCTACCCGGCGGAAGTGGTCGCCGTCGGCACGGACAGAGCCGGTGTCGAGGCGCTGGCCAGGGCCACCCGCGCGGGCGTCCCGGAGTTCACCGTACGGCTGGACGATCATCCGGACCGGGCCGCCTGGGACAAGGCCCTGACCGAAGCGGTCGGCGCGTATCAGCCCGATCTCGTGGTGTCCGCCGGCTTTCTCAAGATCCTCGGTGCCGCGTTCCTCGAGCGTTTCGCGAACCGCGTGATCAACACGCATCCGGCGTTACTGCCGTCCTTCCCGGGGATGCACGCGGTCGCCGACGCGCTGGCGCTCGGCGTCAAGGTGACCGGGTCCACGGTGCACTTCGTCGACGCGGGCGTGGACACCGGGCCGATCATCGCGCAGGAGGCGGTGCCGGTCGAGTCCGACGACGACGAGGCGCTGCTGCACGAGCGGATCAAAGTGGTGGAACGGCGGTTGCTCGTGGACGTGGTGGAACGGCTGGGCCGGGGTGGCTGCACGGTGGAGGGACGGAAGGTGAGTTTCCGATGACGAAACGACCGGTGAAGCGGGCCCTGATCGGGGTTTCCGACAAGAAGGGGCTTCTCGAACTCGGCAGCGGGCTGCATGCCGCGGGTGTGGAGATCGTCTCGACGGGTGGCACGGCGAAGGCCTTGTCCGATGCCGGGGTGCCGGTGATCCCGGTCGAGGAGGTCACCGGTTTTCCGGAGTCCTTCGACGGCCGCGTGAAGACCCTGCACCCGAGGGTGCACGCCGGACTGCTCGCCGACCGTGACCGTCCCGAGCACGTCGAGCAGTTGCGCGAACTGGACATCGCGCCGTTCGACCTGCTGGTGGTCAACCTGTATCCGTTCCGCGAGACGGTCGCCTCCGGTGCCAGTCCCGAGGACTGCGTGGAGAACATCGACATCGGCGGGCCTGCGATGGTGCGGGCCGCGGCCAAGAACCACGGCACGGTCGCCGTCGTGGTCGACCCGGCGCGCTACGACTGGGTGCTCGAGCGGGTCGGGGACGGTGGGTTCGACCTCGCGGATCGCAAACGCCTTGCCGCGCAAGCGTTTGCGCACACGGCCGCGTACGACACCGCGGTCGCGGCCTGGTTCGCCAATGTCTACGCGCCCGCGGACGACTCCGGTTTCCCGGACTTCACCGGCGCCACCTGGGAACGTGCGGAAATCCTGCGTTACGGCGAGAACCCGCACCAGCACGCGGCGTTGTACCGGCACTGGCGCGGAGGCTTGGCCCACGCCGAGCAACTGCACGGCAAAGCGATGTCCTACAACAACTACGTAGACACCGACGCGGCACGCCGGGCGGCCTATGACTTCGCCGATCCCGCCGTCGCGATCATCAAGCATGCCAACCCCTGCGGTATCGCGGTCGGCGCCGATGTCGCCGAGGCACACCGGAAGGCGCACGCGTGCGACCCGGTGTCGGCCTACGGCGGCGTGATCGCGACGAACCGCCGCGTGACGCTGGAGGCCGCCGAGCAGATCGCCGAGGTCTTCACCGAGGTGGTGCTCGCTCCGGAGTTCGACGAGGAAGCCCTCGAAGTGCTCAAGAGCAAGAAGAACATCCGCCTGCTCCGTCTTCCCGAGTTGCGTGACGCCGATCCGATCGAGTTCCGGCCCATTTCCGGTGGGGTGCTCGTGCAGACCGCGGACCGGATCGACGCGCCCGGTGACGACCCGGCTAACTGGACCCTGGCCACCGGCGAAGCCGCGGACGCCGCGACCCTCGCGGATCTCGAATTCGCGTGGCGCGCGGTGCGGGCGGTGAAGTCCAACGCGATCCTGCTCGCCGACGGGCGGGCGACGGTCGGGGTCGGGATGGGCCAGGTCAACCGGGTCGACTCGGCGCGACTCGCGGTGCAGCGAGCGGGCGACCGCGCGAAGGGTTCCATCGCCGCGTCGGATGCCTTCTTCCCGTTCCCCGACGGCTTGCAGGTGCTGCTCGACGCGGGCGTGCGCGCGGTGGTTCAGCCCGGTGGGTCCATTCGCGACCCGGAGGTCATCGCCGCCGCGGAGGAAGCCGGCGTCACCCTGTACCTCACCGGAACCCGGCACTTCACGCACTGACGAGCCGGGTTTTCGTTACCCCGGTGCTCATCGCAGCGCGCATTCGTCCAGTGCGCGTTGCAGGTACGCGCGCATGGTGCCGCTGCCGGTGTGGCCCGAATCCCGGACGACGGTGAGCTTCGCGTCGGGCCAGGCGCGAACGAGATGCCAAGCGGTGTCCATCGGGCTGCTCAGGTCGAGTTTGCCGTGGACGAGGAAACCGGGAATGCCGGCCAGACGGCCGGCTTCGCGAAGCAGGATTCCTTCTGCGAGCCAGGCGCCGTGTGAGAAGTAGTGGGCGCAAATGCGCACAAAAGCCCGCAGTTCCACGGGCGGACGGTCACCGAAGGCGTTCGGTTTTCCGTTGGGCTCCAAGGAGATGACCGCGTCTTCCCATGCCGCCCAGTCCTGTGCCGCCTTTTCGCGCACCTTCGGATCGGGATCCTCCATCAGGCGGCCGTACGCGGCGAGCAGGTCGTCGCTGCCGTCGGGCACGCCCGCGCGGAACTTTTCCCACTCTTCGGGGAAGAAACGCGCGACCCCGCGGTAGAGCCAGTCGATCTCCGAGCGGCGGGTGGTGGTCACTCCGGCGATGACGATCTCCGAGACGCGGTCGGGATGGCGCTCGGCGTAGGCGAGGATGAGCGTGGACCCCCAGGAGCCGCCGAACAGCAGCCACCGTTCGATGCCGAGGTGCTCGCGGAGCCGTTCCATGTCGGCGATCAGGTGCTCGGTGGTGTTGACGCTCATGTCCGTGGCGGGATCGCTCGCGTGTGGCGTGCTGAGACCACATCCACGCTGGTCGAAATGGACGAACCGGTATTTCTCCGGGTCGAGTTGACGGCCGAGGCGAAGGGACCTGCCCGATCCGGGGCCACCGTGGACCACGGCGGCGGGCTTGCCGCGCGGGTTGCCGTAGACCTCCCAGTACATGTGGTTTCCGTCGCCGACATCGAGCATTCCATGGTCGTGGGGCTGGGTCTGCGGGTACACGCGTCCTCCGGGGATATACGACAGTGCTGTTATATTAGCGCTGTGACATCTCCTCGTCCGCCGATTTCCTCACCACAGGTGCTCGGCACGCGGCTGCGTCATCTGCTCGAGCTGCTCGACGGTGACGTCGCTTCGGTCTACGCCGATCTTGGGCTCCCTGGGTTCCGGCCCCGGTTCACGCCGGTTATCCGGGTGATCGCCGACTCGGGACCCGTGCCCATCCGGGAGCTGGCCCGGGTGGTCGGCGTGACCCACTCGGCGGCGAGCCAGACCGTCGCCCAGATGGTCAAGGACGGCCTGGTCGTCACGGCGCCGGGAGAAGACGCGCGGGAGCGGGTCGTCCGGCTCACTCCGAAGGCCGAGGGATTGCTCCCGGTCCTGGCGGCGGAATGGGAAGCCACCGTCAAGGCCGCCGCGGTGCTGGAGGCGGAGTTGTCCGTCCCGCTGAGCCGCGTGGTCGACGAAGCGCTCGCCGCGCTGCACCACCGTCCCATGCGGCAGAGGATCCTCGACGCGGCTCCTGATCTCACCCGGCCGAGCGGATCATGATGGCCGCTACGGCGTTTCGCGCCTGATCGGAGCGCGAACGCCAACGGACCGTTCGTAGTGCTCTCAGGGCTGCTAGCAGCGCAGACGGTCATCTTGCCGCCGGTTCGGCGTCGTCGCTTGACACCGATCCGCGCTCGTTGCAGACTGAATGTGTCGAACGGATGTTCGAGATCATCAAGAGTCATCGTCTTCCCCGCGATGAGCTTCCGGACGCTTGTTGATGTCCACAAGCGGATCAAAGTGTGCCCGGTCAAGGGGAGGCGTATGTGGTGACGAGCGGTGCGGTGGCCGAGGCGCCCCTCGCCAAGCTGGCGTCCCTGCCCGGGGTCAGCACGGCGAGCGGGGTGGCGATCGCCGCCGAACAGGCACGGGCGGCCGGGCGGATGCTTCCGGTACCGCCTGGGCTGAAGGATCTGTTTCCCGGCGGGGGATTGCGGCGGGGAAGCACGGTCGTGGTGCGCGGCTCGACGTCCTTGCTGCTCGCTCTGCTGGCCGAAGCCACTGCCGGCGGATCATGGGCGGCCGCGGTGGGCATGCCGGATCTCGGCCTGGCCGCCGCCGCCGAAATCGGTGTCGAACTGAGCAGGCTCGCGCTGGTTCCCCGGCCCGGCGCGGAGTTCGCTTCGGTGAGCGCCGCGTTGCTGGACGGGATGGACCTGGTCGCGGTGGCTCCGGGAGCCGCGGCGCCCTCGGTGGCCAGACGGCTTTCCGCACGCGCCCGGCATCGCGGAGCCGTGCTGTTGTCCGCGGGCCCGTGGCCGGGGGCCGAGCTGGAGTTGAGGTGCGGAGCCGGGGAGTGGACGGGGCTGGACGGTGGCGCCGGTCGTCTCCGTGAACGGCGGATCGAGATACGAGCCGAAGGAAGGGGAGCGGCGGCGCGGTCGAAGCGGGTGGTGCTCTCCCTTCCCGGCGGCGTGAAAGTGGCACGGGAAAGCCTCCCGGCCACGGAGCCCGCGTGGACGACGGAGGAGGTGGGGTGATCATGCGGATGCTCGTGCTGTGGTGTCCGGACTGGCCCGCGGTCGCGGCGGCCAAGGCGGCGGGGGTCCCGGCCCACCTTCCGGTCGCGGTGTTCTCCGCCAATCGCGTGGTGGCCTGCACCGCGGTCGCCAGGGCGGCCGGCGTGCGCCGGGGTATGCGGCGCCGGGACGCCCAGTCCCGGAGCCCGGAACTGGGCGTGCTGGGCCTCGACGACGACCGGGACGCGCGATTGTTCGAGCCGGTCGCCGCTGCCGTGGAGGAACTCGTGGTCGGGGTCGAGGTGGTGCGCCCCGGTCTGGTCGCGGTGCCGGTCACCGGTGCCGCCGGGTTCTTCGGCCGGGCGGCCCTGAACAGGCCACCGGGGGAGGTGCCCGAGGTGGGCCGGGACCATGTGGAGGCCGGTGAGCGGCGGCTGGTGGAACTGCTGCTCGACCACGTTCCCACCCGCGCGGACGTGGAGTGCCAGATCGGCATCGCCGACGGATTGTTCGCCGCGACGCTTGCCGCGCATCGGTCGGCGTTGGTCGAGCGGGGCGAGACGGAGAAGTTCCTGGCGCCGTTGAGCATCGCCGAGCTCGACCAGCCGGGAGCGGACCGAGCGGAACTCGTCGATCTGTTGCGACGGCTGGGTTTGCGCACGCTCGGAGCGTTCGCCGCGCTTTCCGGGCGGGACGTGGTCTCCCGGTTCGGGAGCGCCGGGCTGCTGGCGCACCGGCTCGCCCGCGGCCGGTCGGAGCGGCCGCCGCACCGCCGCCGCCCGCCACCCGAGCTGGCGGTGACCGAGGAGTTCGATCCGCCGCTGGAACGGGTGGATTCCGCGGCCTTCATGGCGAAGACCCTGGCCGGCCGGTTCCATGCCGGGCTCGCCGGGCACGGGCTCGCCTGCACCAGACTGGGTATCTACGCCGTCACCGAGCACGGTGAGGAACTCGGCCGGGTGTGGCGGTGCGCGGAACCCCTTACCCCACAAGGGATCGCCGACCGCGTCCGCTGGCAGTTCGAGGGCTGGCTGCGGGCCGCGCCGGAGGGCAGGCCGACCGCCGGTGTCAGCCGGTTGCGGCTGGAGCCCGAGGAGACCGTCGAGGGTCGGTCCCTGCAGTTCGGGCTGTGGCAGCGCGGTCTGGGGGACGAGCAGGTGCTCGCCGCGGAAAAGGCGGGCCGCGCGCTGGTACGGGTGCAGGGGCTGCTGGGTCCGGACGGCGCTTGTACCGCTGTGCTCGACGGTGGGCGTGGCCCGGCCGAACGGGTGCGGCTGGTGCCCTGGGGCGACCCCCGGCAGACGGCGAGTTCGCCGGAGGCGCCGTGGCCTGGACGGTTGCCCGCGCCCTCGCCGGCGACCGTGTTCGAGCGCACGGTTCCCGCGCGGCTCGTCGATTCGTCGGGCGTACGCGTCGGCATCACGGATCGTGGCGAGCTGACCGCGGCTCCCCACGCGGTCGTCATCGACGAGGGCCCGCTCCGGCGGATCCGGGACTGGGCGGGCCCTTGGCTGGTCGACACCGAATGGTGGGCGCCCACCGGCCCCGGTCTCCGCACCAGGGTGCAGGCACTCCTGGAATCCGGTGTCGCGGTACTGCTCACCGCGGTGGGCGATGACTGTCCTCAATGGACCGTGGAAGGGATGTACGACTGATGGACGAAGACTACTTCCGGAGCATCCGGCAATGGCTGCGAGCGGAGTCCGTCTTCTCGCCCGACGCGCTACGGGAAACCGGTGCGGAAGCGGAGTGCCCGCCGCTGATCCCCGTGCCGAGAGCTCCCTCCGAATAACGGGGAACGATCGTATGGGCTGGAACAACCCGAAGGTCCCGTGGCGGGAGCTGGAGCGGACGCTGTCCGGCAGGCCCGCCTCCGCCGACGGCGGCGACAGCCCGGCGTGGAGCCGGAAGCGGGACTCCTACCTCCGTCCCGCCGACCTCCCGCCTCCCCGTGGCGATGACCACGGGGGCGGGCGGCCCAGGGTGCCCTACGCCGAACTGCACTGCCATTCCAACTTCAGTTTCCTCGACGGCGCGAGTCATCCGGAGGAACTGATCGAGGAGGCCGCGAGGCTGGAGCTGGACGCCGTCGCGATCACCGATCACGACGGCATGTACGGCGTGGTGCGCTTCGCCGACGCGGCGGCCGAACTCGGCGTGCGCACGGTGTTCGGGACCGAGCTGAGTTTTGGGCTTTCCGCGCCCCAGAACGGGATCGCCGACCCGGAAGGAGAACACCTGCTCCTGCTGGCCAAGCGGCAGGAGGGTTACGCGAGCCTGTGCCGGGCGATCACCGCGGGCCAGTTGCACGGGCATGACCGGCCGTTGCCACCGGGCCGGCGGGCGGAGAAGGGGCGCCCGGTGTATGACCTGGAGGCCGTGGCCTCCGAGGTGGCGGGCAAGACCGTGGTGCTCACCGGGTGCCGCAAGGGCGCGGTGCGGCGGGCGCTCACGCGTGCGGGGCCGGACGCGGCCGCGGAAGAGCTCCGGAGACTCACCGGGCTTTTCGGCCGGGAGGACGTGTTCGTCGAGCTGACCGACCACGGTCATCCCGAGGACAGTGCGCACAACGACGCCCTCGCCGCGCTGGCCGCGGAGCTGGGGCTGAAGACCGTGGCCACCAACGCGGTGCACTACGCGACACCCGACCGCGGAAGGCTGGCCGGTGCGATGGCGGCGATCAGGGCTCGGCGTGGCCTCGACGAGATGGCCGGCTGGCTGCCCGCCTCCGGTAAGGCGTTCTTGCGGTCGGGCGCGGAGATGGCGGAGCGGTTCCGTCGCTATCCCGGTGCGGTGCAGCGTGCCGCGCTGCTCGGCCTGGAGTGCGCGTTCGACCTGAAACTGGTCGCCCCCGAACTACCGCCGTTCGCCGTCCCGGACGGATACACCGAAAAAAGCTTTCTCCGTGAACAGGTCCGGATCGGCGCGAAGATACGGTACGGCACCCCGGAACAACGGCCGGACGCCTACCGGCAGATCGAGCACGAACTGGACATCATCGAAAAACTCGATTTCCCCGGCTATTTCCTCATCGTCTGGGACATCGCGAAATTCTGCCGGGAGCACGACATCCTGTGCCAGGGAAGGGGATCGGCGGCCAACTCCGCGGTCTGTTACGCGCTGGGCATCACCAAGGTCGACTCGGTGCGGTGGAAGCTGTTGTTCGAACGTTTCCTCGCCCCCGACCGGGACGGTTATCCGGACATCGACCTGGACATCGAGTCCGACCGCCGGGAGGAGGCGATCCAGTACGTCTTTCAGAAGTACGGCCGTCTGCGCACGGCCCAGGTGGCGAACGTGATCACCTACCGCTCTCGGTCCGCCATCCGCGACGCGGCGCGGGCGCTCGGCTATTCCCCCGGGCAGCAGGACGCCTGGAGCAAGCAGATCGACCGGTGGGGCGCGCTGCGGGAAACCCAGGAGGATCACGACCACGACATCCCGGCACCCGTGATCACGCTGGCGTCCGCGTTGGAAGACTTTCCCCGCCATCTCGGCATCCACTCGGGCGGAATGGTGATCTGCCACCGTCCGGTGAGCGAGGTGTGTCCGATCGAGTGGGCCCGCATGGCCGACCGCAGCGTCCTGCAGTGGGAGAAGGACGACTGCGCCTCGGTGAAACTGGTCAAGTTCGATCTGCTCGGTCTCGGCATGTTGTCGGCGCTGCACTACATGCTCGATCTGGTCCGCGAGCACAAGGGCGTGGAGATCGACCTCGGTGACCTGGATCTGGAGGACGAGAACATCTACGCGATGCTCCAGCGGGCCGACGCGATCGGTGTCTTTCAGGTGGAGAGCCGCGCGCAGCTGGCCACCCTGCCCAGGCTCAGACCGGAGAAGTTCTACGACCTGGCGATCGAGGTCGCGTTGATCAGGCCGGGACCGATCCAGGGTGGCTCGGTGCATCCCTACATCAGGAGAAAGAACAAGCGGGAGGAGTGGACACACGACCATCCGTTGCTGGCCAAGGCTTTGGACAAGACTCTGGGCGTACCGCTGTTCCAGGAACAGATGATGCAGATCGCGCTCGACGTCGCGAACTTCACCGCGGCGGAGGCCGACGAGCTCAGGCACGCGATGGGGTCGAAGCGTTCCACGAAGAAGATGGAGCGACTCCGGAAACGGTTCTATCAGGGTGCGGCGGCCAACGGACTGGACGAAGAGCTGACCGGGCGGATCTTCCGGAAACTCCTGGCGTTCGCCAATTTCGGTTTCCCGGAAAGTCACGCGCTCAGCTTCGCCTACCTGGTGTTCGCCAGTGCCTTCTTCAAGTACTACCACCCGGAGGCGTTCTGCGCGGGTCTGCTGCGAGCACAGCCGATGGGGTTCTACTCACCTCAGTCGCTGGTCGCCGATGCCCGGCGGCACGGAGTCACGGTGCGCGGCCCGGACGTCAACGCGAGTCTCCCGCACGCCACGCTGGAGCCCTTGGGAGAGGGCACCGGACGGCTCGCGGTCCGGATCGGCCTGGCCACGGTACGGATGATCGGCCAGAACCTGGCCGAGGAACTGGTCGCCGAACGGGAGCGGGACGGGCCCTTCCGGAACATGGCCGATGTGGCGCGGCGGGTCCGGTTGACCAGACCGCAGGTCGAGGCGCTGGCCACGGCGGGTGCCTTCGGCTCTTTCGCGGAGACCGCGGGCGACAGGCGCAAGGCGTTGTGGGCGGCGGGGGCGGTGGCCGAAGAACGCCCGGAGAAGCTGCCCGGCAGCGCGGTCGGAACGAGCGCGCCCGCCCTGCCGGGAATGGACGAACTGGACCTCGCGGTCGCCGATGTCTGGGCCACCGGCCTGTCGCCGGACAGCTTCCCCACCCAGTTCATCCGGCATCAACTCGACGAACTCGGCGTCATCACCGCGGAGCGGTTGCTGGAGATCGAGCACGGCACGCGGGTCCTCGTCGGCGGAGCGGTCACTCACCGGCAGCGTCCCGCCACCGCGGGCGGGATCACCTTCCTCAACATCGAGGACGAGACCGGCATGGTCAACATCATCTGCACCGCCGGCCTGTGGAGCCGTTACCACCGGATCGCCCGGAACAGCGCGGCCCTTCTGGTGCGCGGAGTGGTCGAACGCGCCGACGGAGTGGTGAGCGTCCGCGCCGACCGGCTTCAGCACCTTCCGATGCGCATTCGTTCGTCGTCCCGGGACTTCCGCTGACGGGGTCGCACCTCTTGAACGCGCGCGAGCGTGAGACACCGTCACCGCGCACGATGCGGACGACCTCCCAGTTCCCGGACCATGGCGGTGTCAAGATCACCGACTACGTCGGCCGGTTGCCGCGCGTCACCGAATTCAGGGTGCTGGACCATCTGGAGACGCTCACGCCTCGGACTGACCGGAATCGAGCGTCGGAGATCGGCCGGCGCGACGGCGAATACGCTGTGGCAGGCTCCGCCTATGGACGACGCGGAGGACGTGGAGACAGAGCAGGACTACCGGGACGCCGTGCTGCCCGAAGCAAGGTGGGAGAAACGCCGGTTCGTCCGTTGTGACTTCACCGAGGCCGATCTGCGAAACCTGGTGACCAGGGGCTGCACCTTCGACGAATGCGACTTCACGCGCGCCGATCTCGGCGAGTCGAGCCATGAGGCCTCGGCGTTCCGGTCCTGTGTCTTCGATCGCACCGTGCTCGGAAAGATCGCCTGGACCGGTTGTTCCCTCCTCGGATCATCCTTTGTGGACTGCAGGTTGCGCTCGATCAAGGCGCGTGACACGGATTTCACGCTGGTGAGTCTTGGCCGCGCGGACCTGCGTAAGTGTGATCTCTCCGGGCTGCGATTCCGCGAGGCGAACCTGGTCGACGCGGTCCTGACCGGCGCCCGCCTCAACGACAGCGACCTGCGCGGTGCGAGGGTGCTCGGCGCGAACTTCTCGGAAACCGATCTGCGGGGCGCCAAACTGGACGCCGACGCCTTCGTGCGCGCCACCTTCACCGGCGCCCGGGTCGACCTCGACACCGCGATCGCCTTCGCCGCCGCGCACGGCCTGATCATCACCTGACCCCGCCGGTTTTTGTGGAGGAAGGTGGCTTTACTACGGATAAAGCCACCTTCCTCCGTGTCCCGGGCCGTGGCGGGGTCAGTCGACGGGCGGTTCTCCTGGGTCGAGTTCGACGAGGTCGCCGCGTTCGAGCAGTTCTTCGACCGAGGTAGGCAACAGGTACGCGGCGCCGCCCCCTGGTTGGTTGAACCACGGGATCGCCACACCCGCCAGAGCTTCGACCGGTCGCTGCACCCGGTACAGGTGATACGGCCGGTTGACCCACTCCGGAACCAGCGAACGTTCCTCGAACGGGGTCCCGGCCGCGTAGGTCAGGTTGCCGTTCGGCGGCCCGAATCGGTCGAGTTCGCTGCCGGGCGGGAGCTCCCGCATCTCCTTGCCCCGGAACAGGGTCAGCGGCGGCTCGCCGGGCATGGGCTGGATCGGCCACTGCTGGTTGCCCGAGCCACCAGAGCCCGCCGAACTTCCGCTTGCGGCCGGCCGCACGGGCTCCGCCCGCTGCGGCTCCCGCCGGGGGGTGAGAGGCGGGGCGGACGGCGGCGGGGACACGGGCGGGGCCAGCATGGTCGGCTGGTTGACACCGCCGGATTCCGGTTCCTCGGACCGGGCCACGGAACGTTTCGGCAGCGGTTCGGACGAGAACTGACGCTCTTCCCGCGGTCGTTCCTCCTGGAAGCGTTCGTCGCGTGGGGGTTCCTCGCGGAAGCGTTCCTCGTGGGGAAGTTCCTCGCGGAATCGGTCGTCCCGTGGGGGTTCTTCGCGGAAGCGTTCGTCTCGGGGAGGTTCTTCGCGGAATCGGTCGTCCCGTGGGGGTTCCTCCCGGAAGCGTTCCTCGCGCGGCCGCTCGTCCAGCTGCCGGTCCCCCGGCCCGGGGGCATCGCGGAAGCGGGCGTCCAGCGGCCGTTCCTCGCGGAGCGGCTCCTCCCGGACGCGATCGTTCCGGAGAAGTTCGTCGCGGCCACGGGTGTCCAGCGGCGGCTCCTCGCGGACCCGCTCGTCGCGCGGACGGTTGGAGCGCAGACCGGTGATCGGCGTCTCGTCGAGGTCGGGGGTCCTGGCCCGGCGGCGGCCCGGGTCCAGAAGCAGTTTGCCCAGCATGAACGCCGCGGCGTCCTCCGCGTCCCCGAACACCGCCGGGTTGATGAGGTCCTTGTCGTACCAGCCCACGCGCCAGCCCGCGTCGATCTTCTCCATGCTCCAGGCGTGTTCCGCGGGCGCGCCGATCCGGTAGGAGTCGGCCGGTATGCCGAGTTCGTCCAGCCGGGTCCGCAGCGCGTCGAGCACCGCCAGCGGTGGCTTGGGGGCCGTCGGCACGCGGGGCGCGGGCGGACCGCTGTCCGGTACGGGCGGCGGAGCGCTTTCCGGGGCCTCGTGCTCCACCGGCGGCGCGACCATCGTGGGCGGGCCGGGGGGACCCGGCCTCGCTGCGGGGGAGAAGGCCGTCGGCTGCTCGAGCGGCGGTACGGGCGGCGGAAGGTGCTCTTCCTCAGGCTGATCGAGTGCCGAGAGGTCGAAGTCTTCTTCGTGAGCCGGTTCCGGTTCGGGAACAGGCGGCGGCGGGATCGGCGTCGCGACCGTGGTCTGCTCCGCCGCCGCCCTGGGCGTACGCGCCGGGAGCGGGGGCTGCTGGGGCGGTTGGGGCGGTTGGGGCGGCGCGGGCATCGGCGGGGCACCACGGCCGATATGGGCGGCCGCGGCCTGCAGGGCCTGCTCGGGAACTTCCGGCACCGAGAAGCCGGTCGACCGGATGTGCGCCACGAGTTCGGCTTCCGGGGCGACGTTGTATTCCTGCAGGTAGTAGTTGACCGCGGCGGGCCAGATCCACACCCCGTCGGTATGGAAGGCGACCGGCACCTTCGGCACCGGGGTGGGGGACAGGCGGTCCAGATCGAGCCCCCGCTCGGAGAGCACGACCGGTGCCGAGCCGAGATACTCGAACAGCCGGTCAAGCTCGTCGGCGTCGAGTTCGGGACGGTTGAGCACCGGGCGGCCGGTCGCGTCCTGGCCGTCGAAGATCCGGGCCACGCGGAAGCGCGGGGCGGGCTGTTCCGCGCCGGCGCCGGACATCCGCCGCATCAACCACTCCGGCACGTTCTCTTCCGAGCGCGGGAACATCCGCAGCTCGTCGGAGTAGGCCTGGGCCGGGGGCGCCAGGTTCCACCGGGGCTCTTCACGGTCGTATTCGAGGTTGTAGCTCGATGGATGGTCGAGGACATAGCGGGCGTTGAACCAGGTTCCGCGGCCCTCCCGGTACATGCCCGCGCGCAGACGGCCGAACAGCGCCGCGATGTCGTGCGTGGCCACCCACTCCTGCGCCGTGCCGTCCTCGGTGAGGACCTCGCCGGTCAGTTCGTGGTAGCGGCCGACGGCGCGGTACTGCGCTGTCACCCGCCGCCAATCGCGCGGAGCGGCGCGCAGCAGAGCCAGCCCGATCTGCTTGACCAGGGTGTCCTGCTCGGTCGCGTTCAGCTGCGTAGTCGGTGTCGCCACCGTGCCATTTTGACGGGTGGACGCTCCGAATGCACACCGCCCGGGGGCCTCAACCCTACGACCTGTGCTTATACCCCGACAGAGGTACAAAGCGTCGAACTGATATCACTCTGGGTGTTCTCTGTCAGAATGGGCTGGTGACCGCGAAGCTTCTCGACGGCAAGGCGACCAAGGACGCGATCTTCGCCGAACTCAAGCCACGGGTCGCCGCGCTGAAAGCGCGGGGCATCGTGCCGGGGCTGGGTACGGTGCTGGTCGGCGACGACCGGGGCTCTCACTCCTATGTCCGGATGAAGCACGCCGACAGCGCGAAGGTCGGGGTCAACTCGATCCGCCGGGACCTGCCCGCGGACATCACCCAAGCGAAGCTCGAGGCCGTGATCGACGAGCTGAACGCCGATCCGGCCTGCCACGGCTACATCGTGCAGTTGCCGCTGCCCCGGCACCTCGACGCGGGCGCCGTCCTGGAGCGGATCGACCCGGCCAAGGACGCCGACGGCCTGGCTCCGGTGAGCCTCGGCAAGCTGGTGCTCGGGGAGCCGGGCCCGCTGCCGTGCACCCCGTACGGGATCATCGAACTCCTTCGCCGTCATGACATCCCGATCGCGGGGGCGAACGTGACCGTGGTCGGCCGTGGGATCACCGTCGGCAGACCGCTCGGCCTGTTGCTGACGCGCCGCAGCGAGAACGCGACGGTGACGCTGTGCCATACCGGCACCAGAGACCTGGCCGCCGAGGTGCGGCGCGCGGACATCGTGGTCGCCGCCGCGGGCGTACCCGGAATCATCACGCCGGACATGGTCAAGCCGGGTGCGGCCGTGCTGGACGTCGGCGTTTCCCATGTCGACGGCAAACTGACCGGCGATCTCGCCCCCGGGGTCGAAGAGACGGCCGGATGGATCTCGCCGAATCCCGGCGGGGTGGGCCCGATGACCAGGGCGATGCTGGTCACCAACGTGGTGGAGGCGGCAGAACGTGTCCGCACCCCGGCCTGAGCGCGCCTTCCTGGAGCAGGTTCCCTTCGCCCTGGTGCTGACCCTGGTGCTGGTGGCCGGGTTCCGGATCTGGCAGTACCACTGGCGGCAGGGCGCCGTCATCATCGGCGGCGCCCTGCTCGTCGCGGCCGTCTTCCGGGCGGTCCTGCCCCCGGCCAGAGCCGGGTTGCTGGCTGTCCGTGGCAGACCGGTCGACGTGCTGAGCTATTCGGGCCTCGGCCTGGTGATCCTGTTCTTCGCCTTCACCATCACTGACGGCCCGTTCGGCACTTAGCTACGCCGTGGCGAGTCGGCCGGTCCGTGCCTCCCGGCGGTCGAGGCCCCCGGAGACCAGCGCGATGGACAGTCCCAGCACCGACAGCGAGGCGCCGACCCAGTTGGGCGCGACGAGGCCGAGCCCGCCGGCGATGACGAGACCGCCCAGGTAGGCGCCGATCGAGTTGGCGATGTTGAACGCCGACTGCACCGCCGCGGACACCAGCGACGGGGTTCCGCCCGCCTTCTGCATGATCCGGGTCTGCATCATCGGGCCTGCCATGAAGCCGGCGACGCCCACCGCGAAGATCGTGATCGCGGCTCCCGGCTTGCTGTGCGCGGTGACGGTGAACAGCGCCAGCACCGCCGCCAGTGCCACCAGCGCGGTGTAGAGGCTGGGCATCAGCGCCCGGTCGGCGAGCCTGCCACCGACGAGGTTCCCCACCGTCATCCCGACTCCGGCCAGGGACAGCAGCAAGGTCACGTCTCGCGGGGTGTAGCCGGCGACGCTGGTCAGCATCGGCGTCATGTAGGACAGAGACGCGAACAGGCCACCGAGGCCGAACGTGACGATGGCCAGCGCGAACCACACCTGGGGGCGGCGGAACGCGCCGAGTTCGCTGCGCAGCGAGGCCTGCGGGGGCCGGCCCTGGTGGGGCACCAGCTTGGCGATGGCGGCGAGGGCGACCACGCCGATCAGCGCGACCACCCCGAAGGTCGCCCGCCAGCCGACCTGCTGGCCCAGCAGTGTGCCCAGCGGCACACCGACGACGTTGGCCAGGGTCAGGCCGAGAAACATCATGGACACCGCCTTGGCGCGGTTACCGGGTTCGACCAGGCTGGACGCGACGACGGCGCCGGCGCCGAAGAACGCGCCGTGCGGCAGGCCGGCCAGGAACCGGAAGAAGATGCCGAACTCCCGGTTGGGCGACAACGCGAACAGTGCGTTGCCCAGCGTGAACAGGCCCATCATGGCCAGCAGGACGGTTTTGCGCGGCAGCCGGACGGCGGCCGCGGTCAGCAGTGGCGCTCCGACGACGACGCCGAGCGCGTAACCGGTGATCAGGTAGCCGGCACTCGGGATCGACGCCCCGAAATCCGCGGCCGCCTGGGGCAGGACACCCATCATGACGAACTCAGTGGTGCCGATACCGAAGGCACCGATGGCCAGCGCGAGTAGCGCGATGGGCACGGTTCTCCTCTCAAGGGTTTGGGTATCTGCATCGATACAGAACGGGAGCAACAAGAAGGACAGCCGCCGCGCCTTCCCTGGCGCTCAAGCTGTCCCGCACTCAGTCTCAACTCGGCGGTGCCGCGCTGTCATCCCCGGCCGGCCGTGATGATCCTTACGTAACGATCACCGCTTGGCGGCGAGCACGCCGTCGAGAAGCCCGGGGAAGAGCAGGTCGAGGTCGGCGCGGCGCAGTGACTGGAGCCGGATCGTGCCTTGCTGCCGCGTGGTCGTGATCCCGGCCTCGCGGAGGATGCGCAGGTGGTGGGTGAGGGTGGACTTGCTCACCGGGACGTCGAGCGCGCCGCAAGCGATTTCGTCGCCCCGGGCGAGTTGGCGCACGATCTCCAGCCGCACGGAATCGGCGAGGGCGTGCAGAACCGTCTCGATGTGGATCTCTTCGCGCGCGGGGCAGGCGAGCGTGTCCGTACTCATACGTCCCATTGTACGACACTCCTCGAACTAAGGCCGGTCTCGTAGTACGGTGACTATCGAACTTCGATGTCTGTCAAACCAAGGGGAAATCATGCTTCGTGCCCGACCGGCCTCCGGTTCCCCGCGCACCGCCGTGCTCGCGCTCGGCGCGTTCGCCGTCGGTACCAGCGGCTACGTCGTGGCAGGTCTTCTGCCCGCCCTGACCGGTGAGCTGCGGATCTCGGCCTCGGCCGCGGCCCAGCTGGTGACGGTCTTCGCGATCGCTTACGCGGTCGGGTCGCCGCTGCTGGCCGCGGCCACCGGCCGCTGGGAACGGCGGCGGCTCCTGATCGCCGCGCTGGCGGTGACCGCCATCGGCAACGCGCTGGCCGCGGTGGCGCCGGGGTATGTGACGCTGCTCCTGGCGCGGATGGTCACCGCGCTCGGCGCGGCGGCGTTCACCCCGGCCGCGAGTGCGGTCGCGGCCGAACTCGCCGCGCCCGAACGGCGTGGCCGAGCGGTCGCGCTGGTCTACGGCGGCCTGACCGTCGCCACGATCCTGGGTGTCCCGCTGGGCGCCCTGATTTCGCAGCAACTGGGCTACCGCATGGTGTTCGCGCTGGTCGCGGCGTTCTCGCTGGCCGGGGCCTTCGCGATCCGGTCGATGCTGCCCGAGGTCGCGGCCGGGCCGGGAGTGCCGTTCGGACAACGGTTCGCGCCGGCGAAGGACCCGCGGGTGCTCGTTGCGATGTTCGTCACCGTGGTGGCGTGCCTCGGCGCGTTCAGCGTGTACACGTTCATCACTCCGCTGCTGGCCTCGACCGCGGGCCTGCACGGCACCATCGTCAGCGTGCTGCTGTTCGGCTACGGCATCGGCGGCGCGATCGGAAACGTGATCGGCGGCCGGGTGGTGGACCGGTGGGGCTCACGGCGTCCGCTGATGGTGATCCTGGCCGGGGCCACCGTGTTGCCCGCGTTGATC
The DNA here is from genome assembly GCF_042684065.1 of Amycolatopsis pigmentata. Classification (NCBI taxonomy): domain Bacteria; kingdom Bacillati; phylum Actinomycetota; class Actinomycetes; order Pseudonocardiales; family Pseudonocardiaceae; genus Amycolatopsis; species Amycolatopsis pigmentata. The sequence continues at coordinate 48,017 of NZ_JBHUKR010000022.1, forward strand.
CCGTTCGTCGCGACCGGAGTCGCCGGTGCGGTCGCCATCCTGTTCGCCTGGGGTCTGTGCACGTGGTCCTTCAACCCGCCGATGCAGCACCGCCTGATCGAACTCTCGCCGCGGAATTCCGGGCTCGTCCTTTCGCTCAACGCGTCGGCCATCTATCTGGGAGTGGGGCTGTCCGGCGTCACCGGCGGACTGGTGATGGCCGCGGGCGATCCGTTGCTGCTGCCCGAATTCGCCGCCCTGCTCACGTTGTCCGGGCTGGTGGCCGTCTTTCTCGGGTGGGCGCCTCAGCGTGCGGGCGAGGTGACTTCGCAGTCCGACCCGGGAAACACCAGTCCCTCGTGCCCATCGGCGAATCTGACCAGGTAGGGCGGGCGGCCCTGCTCGCCGCGCACCTCCACGATCTCGCCATGTTGCTCGCCGGATCCGACCGTACGTCCGTGCACGAGGATCCGGTCTCCAATCGCCGCTCGCATCGTCGACCACCTCCGCACAGACCAGCGTAGGACGGCGGAACAGGGTCGTCGAGTCGTGAGCGTGACCGGCGATACCCGACATTGAGCTGAACGGGCAACGCTGTGCCGTTCGTTACCCAATCCGACGGCAGCCACGGCGGAAACGGGTCTCTGTAGGCAGATCGGCTACGGACTGTATCCGCCTGCTTTCGGCCGGATTGGGTAACCTGGCGTTCCGGAGCGAGGAGGTGCGACTCAGTCGTGTGCGGAATAGTCGCCGCTGTCGGTGAAATCGACGATGCGACCTGCCGGAGGATGTTGTCCCGAATCAAGCACCGAGGCCCCGACGACGCCGGAGAGATACACAGACCCCACGCCTGGCTCGGCCACCAGCGTCTGTCCATTATGGACGTCGACGGTGGGCACCAGCCGTTGACGGGCACCGGCGGTACGACTCATCTCGTGGTCAACGGAGAGATCTACAACCATCGGCACATTCGTGACGCGCTCGGTCACGAGCTCTTCGAAACGGGGTCCGACAGCGAGGCGGCGCTGCACGCGCTGATCGCGGACGGACCGGTCGGCCTTGCCCGGTTGCGGGGAATGTTCGCGCTCGCGTACCTGACCGACGACGGAGAGTTCCTGGTGGCGCGCGATTCGGTCGGCGTGAAGCCGCTTTATTGGGCCCGTCGCGAAGACGTCACGCTTTTCGCGAGCGAAATGCGTGCGTTCGAGCCGGAGGACAGGCCCCTCGTGGAGACCTTCCCGCCGGGCTACTGCTGGACCCGGAACGGCGGGCTGGTCCGGTTCGCCGACGCCGTCCCTGCGCGGGTCCGGCCGGCGCGGCGCGCGGCGGAACCGGGGGTGTGGGACGACACGCTGGTGAAGTCGATTCGCGAAACCGTGGTGAGCGCGGTGGAAAACCGGATGATGAGTGACGTCGGCATCGGCGTCTTCCTTTCCGGTGGGCTCGACTCGGCGATCGTCGCGGCGGTCGCCGCGGAGTACGCCGAGCGCAACGGCGAGCCGCTGCCCACGTTCGCCGTCGGTGCCCCGGGTAGTTCGGACCTCGCGGCCGCACGCGTGGTGGCCGAGCATCTCGGCACCGAACACCACGAGGTCGTGATGACCCGGGAAAACGTGGTGGAGATGGTGCCGCGCACCGTGCGCGCGATCGAGCATTTCGATCCCTCGCTGGTCCGTAGTGCGGTGCCGAACCTGTTGCTCGCGGAGTACGCGTCGAAGCGGGTGCACGCCGTGCTCACCGGCGAGGGCGCGGACGAACTGTTCGCCGGTTACTCCTACTACCACGAGGATCCCTTTACCGACCCGGACGCGCTCCAGGCCGAACTGGTGCGCACCGTCGGTGAACTCCACCATCTGAACCTCCAACGGTGCGATCGCACGACGATGGCGTTCGGACTGGAGGCCAGGGTGCCCTTCCTGGACCGGGACGTGATCGAGCTGGCGCTGTCGATTCCCCCTGAGCACAAGATGGTGACGCCCGAGAAGAAGCTCCTGCGGGAGGCGTTCGAAGGCTGGGTGCCCGACGAGATCCTGTGGCGGGGCAAGGAACAGTTCGGTGACGGCTCGGGGGCCAAGGAAGCGCTGGCGGAACTGCTGAGCGACGTCGGTGAGGCGGCGGGGTCATGGCAGGAAGAAGCGGTTGCCGAAGGCGTCGAGCTGCGCACTCGTGAAGAAGCCGGGTTCTACCGGCTGTGGCGAGAGGAACTCGACGGAATACGGCCCGACCGGACCCTGGGGTTGTTCGCGACCACCTGACCGAGGTGTTGCCGGGCCCTGTGGTGACGCGCACGCTGGAGGTATGGCTACCTGCGACGTCTGCGGAAACGACTACTGGATGTCCTTCGAGATCCACACGAAAAGCGGTGACGTCCACACCTTCGACAGCCTCGAATGTGCGGCTCAGCGGATCGCACCGGTGTGCGAGCACTGCGGGTGCCGCATTCTGGGTCACGGTGTGGAGGTCGAAGGCCGGTTCTTCTGCTGCGCGCACTGCGCGCGCAAGGCTCATGCGCGCCTCGGCGAGCAGATTCGGGACACCGTCGGCGCGCACCCCGGCTGACGGGTTCCCAATCCGACCAAAGGTAGGCGGAGACGGCCCGGAGCCGAACCGCTTACCGGGCCCCATTTCCGCCATGGCTGTGGTCGGATTGGGAACGATCGGCGCAGTCAGGCCTTCTTCGCTGCCTTCGCGGCTTTCTTGAAGCTGCGCACCTCGGCGAGCGATTCCGGGCCGGTGACGTCGGCGATGGACCGGTGCGAGCCCTCCTCGCCGTAGGCCCCCGCGGCCTCACGCCAGCCCTGTGGCCGCACGCCGAGTTGTTTGCCCAGCAGCGCGAGGAAGATCCGGGCCTTCTGGTCGCCGTAGCCGGGCAGCGCCTTCAACCGGCGCAGGACCTCGGGGCCGTCAGGGTCGCCCTCCGTCCAGATCGCGTCGGTGCGCCCGTCGTGGTTCTCCACGACATGCCGGGCCAGCGCGTGCACCCGCCGCGCCATGGACCCGCCGTAACGGTGGATCGCCGGTTTGACCACGCACAGTTCGACGAACTCCTCCTCGTCGGAGTCCGCGATCTTGGTGACGCTGAATCCGCCCATCCGGTCCGCGATCTTCTTCGGGCCCGCGAAGGCGACCTCCATCGCGATCTGCTGATCCAGGAGCATCCCGGTGAGCAGTGCGAACGGATCCTCCGACAGCAGTTTGTCGGCGTCGGGATCACCGGTCAGGCGCAGCGTCTTCGACATGGACACATCGTCGCACGGTCGGCCGCCGGCATCGCCTCCATGGCGCGACCGTGGCACGTTGTTCCGCAATGTGCTACATGACCGACCCGTCAAGTCGGCCCGCCGGGCTCGACACGACGCCATCCGCGCCCAGATCGCCGATGAAGAAATCGAAGCGACTGAAGCCGAGGTAGCCGAAAACGCCGCCGCCCTCGACGTTTCACTCCACCTGCGCATCAGCCGGTCCCTCGACGCCGAGTTGCGACGCCGGGCGGCCGACGAGCACATTCCCACATCCGCACTCGTCCGACGGCTCCTCACTCAGGCCGTACACAGGCGCGACTCCAGTGGCATCACGCCCGCTGAGGTCGAAGAGATCGCCCGCCGCGTCGCTCGCGAGGAACTCCAACGAAACTGAAGCGACGACCACGGTCTCGCTGATTGTCGTTCGGCGGTCAAAGCGATCGCCGGCGTTTCCGCGTGCGGTAAAGGCTTGAACCGGGATGCGGGGTCGGGCCGTACCTGCCGGTGACGCTCCCTCAGGCGGGGCATCGCGGTCGGCTTGGACCGTATGGCTGGTGCGGTCCAAGCAGAGGCGTCCGCTGTCGTCACTCGCGGCGGACGCCCTCTTCCTCGTCGGCGGTGTCCCGCTCAGGCGAGGGGGGCGAGGGCCTCGGCCAGCGGCTCGAGCAGGGACGGTTCCGCCCGGTGGGGCAGGTTCATGATCACCAGATCGGCGCCGGCCTCGCGGTAGCCCGCCACCTCCTCGACGGCCGGGCCGATCCCGCGCTCGGGGTCGATCATGACGTTCACCGAGCAGATGATCTCCTCCGGGTTACGCCCCACCTCGTCGCAGCGGACCAGGAGCGTCTCCTTCAGTGCCTGCCATTCGGCCACGCTGGAGTTGATGGAGTTCCACTGCTGCGCCCACAACGCGACCGCGCGCAGCGTCCGTTTCGGCCCGCGCCCGCCGATCACGATGGGCGGATGCGGCCGCTGGACCGGCTTGGGCTCACAGCGCGCCTCGGTCAGTTGGTAGTAGGTGCCCTCGAAGGTGGTCGTGGGCTTGCTGAGCAGGCTGATGATCACCTGAAGGCCCTCGTCGAACCGGTCGAACCGCTCGCGCAGGGGCGGCAGTTCGATGCCGTAGGCGTCGCATTCGTGCTGGTACCAGCCGGCGCCGAGGCCGAGGTCGAGCCGTCCCTGCGCGATGATGTCGATGGTCGCGGCCATGTTCGCCAGCACCGCCGGGTGGCGGTAGATCATGCACCCCACCTGGCAGCCGATCCGGATCCGCCGGGTCGCCTGTGCCATCGCGGCGAGCATCGTCCAGCCCTCCAGGTTGGGGCCCGCGAGATCGCCGCTCAGGGGGTAGAAGTGGTCCCAGTTCCACGCCGAGTCGAACAACTCGATGTCGTCGGCCGCCACCCAGACATCCCGCATCCGTTCCCAGGTCGTGTGTTCCGGCCTGGTCTTGATCCCGAAGCGCACGCCGCTCCTCCTCACCTCGTAGGCACTGCGCGGTGAAACCTACGCCACACCGGGGGTGGCGATCGGTGTTGACGAAGTGATGGTCCGCGAAACCACGGGTCCGGCCTGGCGCTGTAATCTTCGTGGTTGCGACGCCGTGCTCTGTGCGGGCGTGCCGGCCGCGGCTTCACCCAGCCGTTTTCGCCGGGCGGAAACATGTACGGGCAACCAGGTGTGTTCGTCACCACTGGGAGCTTGACTGCCTGATAGCAGTACGCTTGTACCGCAAACATAGGGTGAAAAAGGACGCGAGGACCCGCGAGAGGAGCACCCCCGCTCATGGCCAAGATCAAGGTCGAGGGCACCGTCGTCGAACTCGACGGCGATGAGATGACCCGCATCATCTGGCAGTTCATCAAGGACAAGCTCATCCACCCGTATCTGGATGTGAACCTGGAGTACTACGACCTGGGGATCGAGGAGCGGGACCGCACCGACGACCAGATCACCATCGACGCCGCGAACGCGATCAAGAAGCACGGTGTCGGCGTCAAGTGCGCCACCATCACGCCGGACGAGGCGCGCGTGGAGGAGTTCGGCCTCAAGAAGATGTGGCGGAGTCCCAACGGCACCATCCGGAACATCCTCGGCGGGGTGATCTTCCGTGAGCCGATCGTCATCTCCAACATCCCGCGGCTGGTGCCCGGCTGGACGAAGCCGATCATCATCGGCCGTCACGCCCACGGTGACCAGTACAAGGCCACCGACTTCAAGGTGCCCGGTCCCGGCACGGTGACCGTCACCTACACGCCGGACGACGGTTCGGAGCCGATGGAGATCGAGGTCGCCCGGTACCCGGAGGGCGGCGGCGTGGCCATGGCGATGTACAACTACCGCGCCTCGATCGAGGACTTCGCGCGCGCGTCGCTCCAGTACGGCCTCGACCGCGGTCTTCCCGTGTACCTCTCCACGAAGAACACGATCCTCAAGGCCTACGACGGCATGTTCAAGGACGTGTTCCAGGAGATCTTCGACAACGAGTACAAGACGGACTTCGACGCCAAGGGCCTCACCTACGAGCACCGGTTGATCGACGACATGGTCGCCGCGGCGCTCAAGTGGGAGGGCGGCTACGTGTGGGCCGCGAAGAACTACGACGGTGACGTCCAGTCCGACACCGTCGCTCAGGGCTTCGGCTCGCTGGGGCTGATGACCTCGGTGCTCCGCACCCCGGACGGCAGGACCGTGGAGGCCGAGGCCGCGCACGGCACGGTGACCCGGCACTACCGGCAACACCAGCAGGGCAAGCCGACCTCGACCAACCCGATCGCGTCCATCTTCGCGTGGACCCGTGGGCTCGAGCACCGCGGCAAGCTCGACGGCAACTCGGAACTGGTCGGTTTCGCGAACAAGCTGGAGCAGGTCGTCATCGAGACCGTCGAGAGCGGCAAGATGACCAAGGACCTCGCGCTGCTGGTGGGCAAGGAGCAGCCGTACCAGACCACCGAGGAGTTCCTCGCGACGCTGGACGCGAACCTGGCCAAGAAGATCGGCCAGGGCTGATCTCCCACGAGGGCGCTTCGCCCGCGCGAAGCGCCCTCGGAATCTCCGCTCACCACAGCGTCACCACGGGTAGCGAATCCTCGTCGGGCGTTGGCGCTAGTGGGTGGTTTCGCCGTTCCGGACTGTCGGCCGGGGAGACAGCGTCGTTATTCTTGTGCGGAGAGTTGTCGGGTATCAGCGGGGAGTGTCCGTGATCCTGGGTGTTCCGAAGCGGACCTTGATCATCTTCGCGGTACTGCTGGGTATCGTCCTGATCTATCTGCTGGGCGCGGACAAGGACAAGTCGCAGGGAGCCACCGGTGGTTCGACCGGGTGCAAGATGACCGTGACCGCCGACGTGCTCAACGTCCGCGCCGCGCCCGATCCCAACGCCCCGATCGTCGGCATGTTCAACCAAAACGCCCAGACCGCCGCCGAGCCGGTGGTGCAGAACGGGTTCCGGAAACTCGCCGAGAACAAGTGGGCCAAGACGGAGTTCCTCACGCCCGTCGACGGCGCCAACTGCGGCTGACCGGCAACCGCGCCGGATCCACGCGAAAGCATCGTAAGAGCGTGGCTTCACCCCCGGTCCGGTGGGGCGAAGCCGCGCACTCGGTCCTACGGCGAGACGGAGAGCAAGTATCCGTCGCTTTCCCGGTAGCACTCGAAGTCCATCCACAGCCCTGCGGGGAAGCCCGCGTTGCCCGCGTTCACGCATTGCTCTTTGGTCGGGTACGTCCTCAAGTTCACCCAGTCCGCAGTGCTGGCGGAAGCCACTCCCTGGCCGGCGATGAGGCCACCCGCCACTCCGAGGGTGAGCACCGCGGCCGCGACCTTTCTTCGCGTCGGGCTCATTCCGTCGCTTCGCATCGTCGATCTGACTCCGTTCATGATTCGTCAACGGATTCGAAACGTAGTCGCCTCACTACACTCGGTGTTCATGCTATTCAGCGCGGACGGCCCGCACGATCTCCCGCGCACATTTGGGATCGAAGGGGAAATCTCCCTCCGATGAGCGTGAAGGCGCGGAAAAATGCCCGGCGCGGTGAACCCACCGGTGCGGTAGGCACCGGCTTCGACGGTAATCTCGCCGGTGTGCTCACCGTCTCGACCGTCAACGTCAACGGCATGCGCGCCGCCGCCAAGAAAGGCTTCATCGAGTGGCTGGGCGCCGGCCCGGCCGATGTGATCGCCTGCCAGGAGGTACGCGCCGACTCCAGCCAACTGCCCGCCGCCGTGGTCGCTCCGGAGGGCTGGCACGTGCGGCACGCGCCCTGCGCGACGCCGGGACGCAACGGTGTTTCGGTGTACAGCCGGATCGAGCCGGAGTTCGTCCGCACCGGTTTCGGCGAGACCGAGTTCGACGACAGTGGGCGGTACCTCGAGGTGCACCTCCCGGGACTCGTCGTGGCCAGCCTGTATCTGCCCAGCGGTGACGTGGGCACTCCGCGCCAGGACGAGAAGGAAAGGTTCATGGCGGCCTTCCTGCCGTATCTCGTCGAGCTCCGCGGAAAGGCGGAAGCGGCCGGCGCGGAGGTGATCGTGGCCGGTGACTGGAACATCGCGCATGCCGAAGCGGACCTCAAGAACTGGAAGGGAAACCAGAAGAACTCGGGCTTCCTGCCGGAGGAACGTGCCTGGCTGGGCCGGGTGTTCGACGAGGCAGGTTACGTGGACGTCCAGCGCAAGGTCGATCCGGTGGGGCCCGGCCCGTATACGTGGTGGTCCTACCGGGGCAAGGCGTTCGACAACGACGCGGGCTGGCGTATCGATCTCGTGTGTGCCACACCGGGTCTGGCGGAGCGATGCACCTCGGTGGTCGTCGAACGAGCCGACAGCTACGACCGCCGGTGGTCCGACCACGCCCCGGTCACCGCGACCTTCGACTGGCGCTTCCCTCGGTGAGGCGCCGAACTCCGGTCACAGCACGCGCACGGGGGTACCGGGGGTGACCAGGCGGACCGCCACCTCCGGCGCGATCCGGGCGAGGGCGTCGGAGAAGTGCCGCGGGTCGGTGTCGCCTTTGGTGATCATCCGGTCACCGAGCCATCCACTGTGGAACGCGTAGTGGTGCGGCACGGCGAGGGTCGGCTTCAGCACCGCGGCGAGCCCGGCTGCTTCCTCCGCGTTCATGACGACCTGCCGCAGGTCCAGGGGGCGCACGCAGAGGCCGTTGGTGGGCAGCAGGGCGAGGTCGACGGCGCCGAACCGTTCGGGGATCTCGTCGAGTTCCGGAACCCGCAGTGAGTCGCCGCCGAAATAGACCGTGCGGCCGCCGGCCTGGATGACGAAGGTGACCTCATGCACTCCGTGCTGGGCGGGTGCGGCGGTGACCAGCAGGTCGCTTCCGACTCGGTTCGACTCCCAGGCTTCGATGGTGCGGGTGTCGCGAAATCCCTTCGCGGTGGCGATGGTGGTGACCGTGCCGGGTCCCACCAGCGGGGTGTCGAGGTCGAACCCGCCGGCCACGAGGGCGTCCAGGTCGCAGTGGTCGTAGTGCTCGTGGCTGACCACGAGGGCGTCGACGGGGCCGAGGTCGGCGACCGCCGTGGCCACCGGCTCGCCCTGGCGGTAGTGGGAGTTGGTGGTGAACCACGGGTCGGTGAGGATCCGGATGTCACCGATCTGGATGAGGTGGCAGGCGTGGCCGATGCGGGTGACGGTGAGGGACGAGTTCATGATGGGTTGCCTTTCTTGTTGAGGGGAGGGGTTCAGTCGCGGCCGAGGTCCCAGATCGCACCGAGCAGTTCCTCGGGCGTCTCGACCGTGGGAAGGTGGCCGGAGCGGGGCAGCACGGTCAGGTGTGCCATCGGGATCGCGTCGGCGAATGCCTGTCCGTGCGCGACATCGACGATGCCGTCGCTCTCGCCCCAGATCACGTGCACGGGAAGGTCGAGTTCGGACAACCGGCCGAGCAGCGTCGGGTCGGCCATGGCCGGTCCGGTGTAGGCGATCAACGCGGCGACGTCCGGGCTCGGTCCGGTGCCACCGGCCGTCTGAGGGGCCGCCGCCCGGCTCGGGTCGTGGAACGAGTGGGCGGCCAGCTCGGCGGGGGTCAGAGTGGAGACATCGGTGAGCGGATGCCCGTCGACCTCGAGGCCGATCGCGTCGACCAGGACCGCGCCGCTGACCCTCGGGCTGTCCAGCAGCGCGATTTCCGCGGCCAGCCAGCCACCGAAGGAGCTGCCGATCACCGTGACGTCGTCCAGGCCGAGGCTGTCGAGCATGTCGACATACAGCCGGGCGAGGTCCCGGGTGGACGCCAGTCCGTCCGGGCGTGGGGTGCCGCCGAACCCGGGGTGGGTGGGCAGCAGCACCCGGGAGTGGGTGCGCTCGGCGAGCAGGTTGGCGAACGCGACCATGGTGGGGACCCCGCCCCCGCCGTGCAGCAGGAGAAACGGCCGTGTCCGGTCGGTGTCGAGGTAGGTGACGTCCGCGCCGCCGAAGGTGGCGGTGGTCGTCCTTGTTGGCCGCAGGGCTCCCGCGGCGACGGTGGTGGCCATGACAACTCCTATTCAAGTGATTTATATAAACTTGTTTATTCATAGTGCAGTCGTAACCCCTGCCGGGGCGGGACTGCGGGCTAGTGCCTGTTTCGAAAGCCCGTGTTTCCGCACGAGGTGAGTAGCCGCGCGCGGGTGCCGAAGGCCTCGGATTTTCGGAGGCGGGCCGCCTACCTGCCCAGGCAGGCCGACGACGAGAGCCACGGCCCGTCTACGCAAATCCGATCGCGCGCCTTCGAAACACTGCTTAGAGCCTGCCGGTCGCCTTCACCAGCAGCGAGTGGAGCGTGGCCTGTTCAGTAGGGGAAAGCTGTCCGATACTGCCGGTCATAACCTCGTCGAGGATTGCCGCTCCGGCGCGCCGGGCGTCCTCGCCGGCGGGCGTCAGCCGGTAATGCATCGCCCGCCCGTGTCCCTGCACGCGCACCAGCAAACCCTTGGCGATCATCCGGTTGGCCATCGTGCCGAACGCCTGATCCGACTGGAACGTCAGCACGGCCAGTTCGTGACCCGAGGCTTCCGGGTTGGCTGCCGCATGACGTAACACATCCCACTGCGGCAGTGACAACCCGATCTCCGCGAGCCGAGCGTTCCCCTCGCGATGATGCCGCCATTGGAGACGCTTGACGGCGAGTCCGATCTCTCGCAGTGAGACGGTCATGGTGCCGTGGGACTCCCCGCTCTTCATGGTGAACCCCTCCGTCCGGCTCGATATAAACAACCTTATATCAAGGTGTTGAATCGCGCAACCGGCACCCTGGCCGGGTGCCGGTTGCGGTGGCGCACCTTCCGCCGAATCAGGCGAAGGCGCGTTCGAGCCAGGATCGCCAGGTGTCCCGCTCCTTCTCCTGGTCCACGCCGGGCCGGTAGAGGTGATGACCGATCGCGACGGGCGCCCCCAGTTGTGACCGGCCGTGGAAACGGTAGATCGCGTCGTCGGCGCGGACGCCGAGGAAGGAAGGCCCGGTGTAGTCCACGACTCCTTCGATGGGCGGGAAACCTTCCGGCGTGAGCCGGACCTTCTCGCCGACCGCGGGCGTGCCCGGCAGCCCGAGCGCGCGGGGAAGCTTCGCCCACGCGCTTTCCTCCGCTGAAGCCGCGGGACCTTCGACGGTGACGAAAGTGGCCTGCCGTCCGGAGAAGTACTTGAGGTACTCGGCGAGGGTGTGCAGGTACATGTCCCAGCCGGCACCCATCATGTCTTCGTACTCGTCGTTCCAGTTGTCGCCGAGGACTCCGCTGTGCACGAAGCGGAGGACCGCCGTGCCTCCATCCCTCGCTTCGATGAGATATTCGAAAGCCTGGGTGGACCCGTCATCGGCCACCGGCGTCTGTACGGCGAGGCGCCTGGGCGGGTCCCAGGTGATCACACCCGGGCCGTCCGGCTGGACGTCCTCTGTCGTGAACAGCCAGCCGGCGGTTCCCTCGGCGGTCGTGATCGCCTCCCATACCTGCCTGGGAGTCGCATCGAGCTCGACTTCCTTCGCGATCTCGAACTCTCGTGTCATGGACGTCTTCCTCACGGTTCCAGTAGTGCGCTCAACCGGTCGAGAAACGGCCGCTGGCCCTTGACGATCTTCTCCTGGGCGTGGTCGAGATCGAACCAGCCGGCCCGGTCGATTTCGGGAAACTCTCGTATCCGCCCCGATCCGCGGGGCCATTCCAGTTCGAAGGTGCCGGGCACCACCAGGCCGGGGTCGAGGTCTCCGGCCAGTGCCCAGGCCGTGATGACCTTGCCGCCGGACTGGCGGACCGTGCCCAGTTCGGTCAGTTCGCCCTCGGGCACGGGTAACCCCAGCTCTTCCTGGAATTCCCGGCGGGCGGCGGCTTCCGGCTCCTCGTCCGGTTCGTACTCGCCTTTCGGCAGGGACCACGCCCCCGAGTCCCGCCGGGACCAGAACGGGCCACCCATGTGCCCCAGCAGGACCTCGATGCCGTTTTCGCGGCGGTACAACAGGATTCCGGCGCTGCGCTTGCCACTCACCCGGCGAACGCCCGCTGGAGCCAGGCCTGCCAGGCCTGCTCGGTCTTGTCCGCGTCGACGTTTTCCGCGAACAAGTGGTGAGCGGCGTCGACGGTGCCGCCGAAGGAATTCCGGCCGAAGAAACGGTAGAGCGCGTCGGCCGAGCGGAGCCCGACGAAATAGTCGTTGAGGTAGTCGACCTCGGCTTCCACGGTGCCGGTTCCGGGGAGGTCGAACCGGACCTTGTCGCCTTCGCGAGACTGGCCGGTCAGGCCAAGCGCGCGCTTGAGCACCTCCAGCGAGTCGGGACCGGACGACGATTCCGGCCCACTGACCGAGACATAGGCGGCGGTGCGGCCGTTGAAGTGACCGAGGTACTGCCCGAGGGTGTGCAGGTAGAAGTCGGTGTGCTTGCTCGCGCCGTCGTACTGGTTGTCCCAGTCGTCGGTGAGGACGCCACTGTGGACGTACCGCAGGACCGCGGTCCCGCCCTCACGCGCTTCGATGACGTACTCGAGCGCGTTGAACCAGCCGTCTTCTCCGTCGACGCGGACCGCGTAACGCCCCGGCGGCTCCCATGCCTGGGGCTCGGGGGTTTCCGGGACCGGGAACATCCAGTTCGCGGTGCCGCTGGTGACCGCGGCGAAAACCGCTTCGGGTGTGGCGGGCAGCACGACTTCGCGGCGGATTTCGAATTCGGTGGATTCGGTGGACACAGCTCTACTCCTCTTCCTTCTTCTTGAGACTGGGGTGCAATGCGACGACCAGACGGTGGTCACGACCACCGGCGGCCTTCTCGTCGTGGTACTTGGCGACCAGGTTCTTCACCGCGGCACCGAGTTCTTCGGCGAAGGCGGCACGCTCCGAAGCGGTGGCGAACCGGATTTCCGCGTCGATGGCATACGTGGCGAGCCGCTTGCGGGCGGCCGTGGCGCCGGCGATCAGTTCGCCGAGTTCGCGCACCAGCCTGGCCGCGAGCGCCAGCAGCCACCGAGCGGAAAGTTGGTCGGGCGCACGGCCCGGGTCGGGGGCGACCGCGGCGAGGGCCGCCGGGGAGATCACGTACGAGGCCGCGGTGGCCCGCAGCACCCGCTCGGTGACATTGCCCTTGCGGCGCTCCTCGACCAGTTCGATCAGACCGTGCCGTTCGAGCGCGCGCAGATGGTAGTTGACCTTTTGCCGGGCGAGCCCGACGCGGGCCGCGAGGGTGCTGGCCGAGGCGGGCTCGGCCAGTGCGGCGAGAAGCCGGGCGCGCACCGGGTCCAGGGAGACCTCGGCGGCTGCCGGGTCATCGATCACGGCGACTTCGAGCATGGGAGTAGGTTCGCACCGAAAATAAAAGTTGTCAAGACAGTTAAAGCTGTCGGTGCGTCCTGGTGGTTGGTGGAGCAAGGAGCGTTTACTACGGATCATCCGTGTCGATCGGCGGCCGGACGAAAAGCGTGTCCGGCCGCGTGCAGCGGCCTCCGGCGGAAAACTCTTGCGGGTGGTCCCTCGCCGCTGCCGCCTCCGGCCGAGTAAACGCTCCTTCCTCCGGATCATCCGTGGCTAAGCCGGGGGGTGTGGGGCGCCGCGTACCTCGAGGGTGCCGAGCAGTTCGGCGGTGGCCTCTTCGATGGCGGCGACGGCGCGCTCGAAGGCGGCGGCGTTGTGTGCGGCCGGACGGTGGAAGCCGGAGACCTTGCGGACGTACTGCAGGGCGGCGGCGCGGATGTCGGTGCTGGTGACCGCCTCGGCGTAGGGCGGGCGGAGGGTCTTGATGCTGCGGCACATGCCCGTATTGTCCGCCGCTGCCCCTCTGGTTGTCTGCCGTCGTCCGGCCCTGTGGTCACGCGGGTCGGGGGGACCGGGTGCGCCGGGCACTCGGCCGGACGCTAGTGTCTGCCCCGCCTGGTGATCGAAAACGATCGGTCTTGACACGCTGAGTAGTTTTCTTCCTGGCACATCCACCCGTTAGGGTGACGCAGTTCGGAACGACAGTCTCGTCCCGGGAGGCACCACGGTGCACAACCGAACACCTTCACCCGGCCCTACCGGTCCTTGCCTGCTCCGGGCCGCCGTGATCGCGCCTGCCGTGATCGCGGTCGTTCTGGCGAGCGGAGCCACCGCCGGCGCCGCGGACAGCGGCTCGGTGCCGGTCGAAGCCGACCTCACCGCGTTCGGGCTGCTGGGCCCGGTCGGTCTCGCGGCCGTCGCGCTCGGCCTCATCGGGATGGCGCTCGGCGTGGTGCGGCAGCGTCGCAAGTCCCAGGCCGCGGCCGCGGAGGCGAACCGGCCCGTCGAGCCGCCCGCCGTCGTCGCCGACAGCGACGAGCCCACGCTGACCCCCTACCGGCGCTCAGCCTGAGTCTTTCCGGCGCTCCACGGACCGCCAAGCCCCTTGCACCACCTTCGTGCGCCGCGCGCCGGAACGCCTGAGAGGATTAGCGGCGTGTCCGACGTCAGGGAAAACGACGCCCGGTTACGGGTGCTCTCCGGGATCCAGCCGACCGCCGACTCCTTCCATCTCGGCAACTACCTCGGCGCCGTCCGCCAGTGGGTCCGGCTCCAGGACACCCACGACACCTTCTACATGGTCGTCGATCTGCACGCGATCACGGTCGAACAGGACCCGAAGGTGCTGCGTGAACGGACCCGCGCCTCGGCGGCCCAGTTGCTCGCCCTCGGCGTCGACCCCGACCGCAGCGCCCTGTTCGTCCAGAGCCAGGTTCCCGAGCACGCCCAGCTCTGCTGGGTCCTGCAGTGCCTGACCGGGTTCGGCGAGGCGAGCCGGATGACGCAGTTCAAGGACAAGGCGACCAAGCAGGGCACCGACCGGGCCAGCGTGGGCCTGTTCACCTATCCGATCCTGCAGGCCGCGGACATCCTCGTCTATCAGGCGAACGCGGTCCCGGTCGGCGAGGACCAGCGCCAGCACCTGGAACTTTCACGGAACCTCGCGCAGCGCTTCAACCACCGTTTCGGCAAGACCTTCGTCGTGCCCGAGCCCTACATCGTCGCCGACACCGCGAAGATCTTCGACCTCCAGGATCCGGAGTCGAAGATGAGCAAGTCGGCCTCGTCGCAGAACGGGCTCATCGAACTGCTCGACGACCCCAAGAGGTCCGCCAAGAAGATCCGCTCGGCGGTCACCGACACCGGCCGCGAGATCGTTTTCGATCCCGAGCACAAGGCCGGCGTGTCCAACCTGCTGACCATTTATTCGGCACTCGCGGGCCGGTCGACGGCCGAGTTGGAAGCGGCATACTCGGACAAGGGCTACGGTGATCTGAAGAAGGATCTTGCCGAGGTTCTCGTCCAATTCGTGACGCCTTTTCAGGAACGTGTCCGATCCTATTTGGACGATGTCGCGGAGCTGGACAAGGTGCTCGCCAGGGGCGCGGAACGGGCCCGGGCCGTGGCCTCGGAGACCCTTTCGCTGGTCTACGACCGGATCGGTTTCCTGCCTGCCGCCCACTAGCGGTCGCGGCGCCGCGACGCTCGCGCACAACGGATTCACAGGAACCCACAGGTCGTTCTCAGATCTGTTTCAGAAACGCCCGCGATGCTTCGGCAGTGCTCGCGAGACTTCTGAAGAAGCGACGGCTCGTCGTGTCGGTCGCCGTCATCGTCGTGGTCGCCGCCGGGGTGGCCATCTGGTTCGGCACGCGGCCGACCACCGCGGCGCCGAGCTATCGGCTGGTCCCGGCGAGCGTGACCACGCTTCGGCAGACCGTGTCCTCCTCGGGCACCATCCAGCCCGCTCAGCGCAGTGATCTGAACTTCGGCGTGTCCGGTCAGGTGACCTCGGTCGCGGCGACGGTGGGCCAGCAGGTCACCGCGGGCCAGCAACTGGCCACGGTGCAGTCCGCGTCGTTGTCGGCGTCGCTGGCGCAAGCCCAGTCGACGCTCGCCTCGGCCCAGTCGAAGCTTTCCTCGGATCAGTCCGGCAGCGCGTCGGCCGCGCAGGTCAGCGCCGACCAGGCGGCCATCACGGCGGCCCAGAACCAGGTGAACAACGCCCAGAACGCGCTCGACGAAGCGACCATGACCTCACCCATCGCGGGCACGGTGGCGCAGGTGAACCTCACGGTGGGGCAGCAGGTCTCGGCGGGCGGTTCCGCCGGCTCCAGCCAGAGCGGCGGGACGAGTTCCCAGTCCGGCAACGGAAACGCCGGCGGCGGCGCGGGTTCCAGCCAGTCTTCGGGGTCGTCCGCGCAGTCTTCTTCGTCGTCGAGTTCTTCGTCCGCGCAGATCGTGGTCATCTCCACCAACGCCTACGTGGTGAACGCGAGCGTGGACGACACCGAGGTGGGGCAGGTGCGTACCGGCGAGCAGGCCGTGATCACCCCGAACGGCTCGACGACGCCGGTCTACGGGACGGTCACCTCGGTCGCGGTGATGGCCTCGGGTTCCTCCTCGGTGCCGAGCTACCCCATCACCATCAGCGTGACCGGCAACCCGCCGGGCCTGATCGCGGGCGCGGGCGCCACCGTCTCGATCGTCGTCAAGCAGCTCACCGATGTGCTGGCCGTGCCGAGCGCCGCGGTGCACTACACCGGCGGGAAGACCACGGTCGAGGTGATGAGCGGGCAGCAGCAGGTGAGCAAGCCGGTCACCACCGGCATGACTTCCGGGGGCATGACGGAGATCGTCGACGGACTGTCCGAAGGGGACCAGGTCGTCGTCGCCGCGCCCGCCGGTGGCGGCACGGGGACCAGGCCCAGCGGTGGTAACGGTCCGGGTGGCGGAACCGGCCGGACCGGCGGCGGGATCGGTGGTGTCGGTGGCGGCGGAATCGGGCGGCCTGGTGGCGGATTCGGCGGGC
The DNA here is from genome assembly GCF_042684065.1 of Amycolatopsis pigmentata. Taxonomy (NCBI): domain Bacteria; kingdom Bacillati; phylum Actinomycetota; class Actinomycetes; order Pseudonocardiales; family Pseudonocardiaceae; genus Amycolatopsis; species Amycolatopsis pigmentata. The sequence goes on from NZ_JBHUKR010000022.1 coordinate 64,499, forward strand.
TCGGTGGCTGACATGCCGGAGAAACCATCTCCCCCAACGGAAATCCTGGGTGAAGGTGAGTGGCCGAACTCGGTTTCGGGTTCGCTGACGACCACCGAACCCGTGATCGACATCCGCGACGTGCGGAAGGTCTACTCGACCGGCGTGGTCGAAGTCGAGGCGCTGCGCGGTGTTTCGCTGCGCGTCGAGGCCGGTGAGTACGTAGCGATCATGGGCCCGTCCGGGTCCGGCAAGTCCACGCTCATGCATATCCTCGGCTGTCTGGATCTGCTCACCACCGGTAGTTACCGGCTGGCGGGCGAGGACGTCGGCGCTCTGTCCGAAATGGACCTCGCGGCGATCCGTAACCGCCGCATCGGGTTCGTGTTCCAGCAGTTCAACCTGCTGCCGGCGCTCGCGGCCTGGCGCAACGTCGAACTCCCGCTGTGCTACTCGGGGGTCCGCCGGGCCGAGCGCAAGGCCAGGGCGGTGGAACTGCTGGACCGCGTCGGTCTCGGCGACCGGATCGAACACCGGCCCAACGAGCTCTCCGGAGGCCAGCAGTCCCGGGTCGCGCTCGCCCGTGCGCTGGTCAACCGGCCGTCCATGGTGCTGGCGGACGAGCCGACGGGTGCGCTGGACTCGACCGCGACCGCCGACGTGCTCTCCGTTTTCGAGGAACTGAACCGGGACGGGAACACGATCGTGCTCATCACACATGAAGAGGAAGTCGCCGCACACGCCCGCCGGGTGGTCAGGCTGCGCGACGGGCTCATCGAGTCCGATTCGGGGGCGGCCCGATGAACTGGCTCGAAACCGTGCGGACCAGCCTGGAGGCGATCCGTTCCCACCGGTTGCGCTCCGGGCTCACCATGCTCGGCATCCTGATCGGGATCGGCGCGGTGATTCTCACCGTCGGTCTCGGCGAAGGCGCGCAGGCACAGGTGACCTCCGCGATCAACTCGCTCGGCACCAATCTTCTCGTGGTCTCGCCGGGCAGCACCACGAGCACCACGGGGGTGCGGGGCGGCGCCGGATCAGCGACCACGCTGACCCTGCACGACGCGACCGCGCTCGCCGCGCCGGGGGTCGCGCCCGACATCGCGGCCGTGGCGCCGACCACCACCCGCAGCACGTCGCTGGCCGTGGGCGCGACGACCTGGACGACGTCGGTCGTCGGCACGACGCCGCCGTGGCAATCCGCGCGGGCACGGACCGTTTCCGAGGGACGGTTCCTCACCGACGAGGACGTGACCGGCGAGGCGGCCAACGTCGTGCTCGGTCCCACGACGGCGCAGGAGTTGTTCGGCGGCACCAACGCGGTCGGGCGGACCGTGACGATCAGCGGGCTCCCGTTCACCGTCGTCGGGGTGCTGAATTCGACCGGAACATCGTCGGCCGCGCAGAACCAGGACGACCAGGCGATCGTGCCGATCAGCACCGCGGCGGACCGGTTGATCGGTGGCGCGAACCGCACCTCGGTGCAGGCCATCTATCTTCAAGCGTCCACATCGGATTCTTTGTCTGCGGCCTACCAGGAAGCCAACCAGGAATTGCTGGCGCTGCACCACGTCACCACGCCCACCGCCGCGGATTTCACCATCGCGAGCCAGGAATCCCTGCTGAGCACGGCCAGTTCGGTGACGCAGACGCTCACCATCCTGCTCGGCGGTGTCGCGGCGATTTCCCTGTTGGTGGGCGGGATCGGCGTCATGAACATCATGCTCGTGTCGGTGACCGAACGGATCCGGGAAATCGGCCTGCGCAAGGCGGTCGGGGCGAGCCCCGTGGAGATCCGCCGTCAGTTCATGGTGGAGGCGTCGACGCTCGGGCTCGCCGGAGGATTGCTGGGCGTGCTGCTCGGTATCGCCGGAGCGCTGATCCTGCCACGGTTCATCCCGATCCAGATCGCCATTTCGCCGTCCGCCACCGCGATCGCCATTCTCACCGCGATCGCGATCGGACTGGTCTTCGGCGTCTATCCCGCCGGCCGCGCCGCGAAGCTGGCACCGATCGACGCCCTGCGCAGCGAATAGGAGAAAACATATGCCGAAGTTCGGGACCCGCCGTCCGCTCGCCATCGCCGTGCTGGGCAGCGCGCTCGTGCTGACACTCGCCGCCTGTGGTTCGTCGGGCAGCGACAGCGGGGCGCCCGCGAGCCAACCGCCGAGTCAGGCCAGAGGCGCGCGCGGCGGCCCGGCGGCCGCGGGCACGATCGCGGCGGTCGAGGGTTCGGACATCCAGGTCCAGAATCCGGCCAACGGCCAGGTGACCGTCAAATTCTCCGGCAGCACCGTGTTCTCGCAGCAGACCGCGGCCGCACTGGCCGACGTGACCGTGGGCTCGTGTGTCCTGGTCGCCGGTACCGGCAGCCCTGTCGTGGCCCGCACGGTGGAAATCAGCGCGGCCGGCGGGAATGGCTGTGGGTTCGGGGCTCCGGGTGGTGGCGCACGACCGGAGAACGGCAACGGCAACGGTGCTCCGCCTTCGCGGCCGTCGGGCGCCCCGAGGTCGGGCGCGCCGAACCAGGCGCGTCCGACGGCGGGCAAGGTGACCGCCGTGACGAGCACCGGGTTCACCGTTGAAGAGGACAACCGGCAGACCGGTGCCACCAGTGACGTGCAGGTGACCGTGGACAGCGGAACCACCTACGGCAAAACCGCTTCCGCCGACGCGAGCGCGTTGAAGGTCGGTGAGTGCGTCGCGGCGACCGGGCAGACCGACGACACCGGCGCGGTGACCGCGAGGACCATCGCGATCAGCCAGGCGGGGCCGAACGGGTGCACGGTCGGCGGAGCCGGTGGACGTCAGCGCGGCAACGGCGGCGGGAACGGGACAGGAAACGGGAATGGCTAAGCGCTTTCGCCGGATCGCTCTGATCGCCGGGGTCCTGGTGGTCGCCGGCGGCGGCACCGCGGTGTGGGCTTCGTCCGGGTCGACGGCCGGGGGGTACCGGACCGCCACGGTGGGCCCCGGCGTGGTGACCGCGACTCTCGACGAGACCGGCACGATCCAGCCGATCAGCCGGGCGACGGTGTCGTTTCCCGGCTCCGGCCAGGTTTCCGCCGTTCCCGTCCAGGTGGGCCAGCAGGTGCACGCGGGGCAGACACTCGCACAGCTCGACACCACCACGTTGGAGGGCCAGCTCGCGTCCGCGCAGTCCGCTTTGGCCACCGCGCAGGCGAGGCTCGCCGCCGACCAGTCGGGGCAGGGTTCCGCCGCCACGAGCGGTGGTGGTGGCCGTGTCGCTCCGGCGCTCTATGTCGCGGCGGCCCCCGCACCGCCCGACCTGAAGACACAACAGGATGCCGTCACCGCCGCCCAGCACCAGGTCGACCTCGACCTGACGGCGGCATCGGCCGCGATCAGCGCGCAGCAGAAGGCGTGCCAGCCGATCGTCCAGCCGGCCACGGACACCACCACCACCACCACGAACCCGCCGACGCAGAACCAGGTGGATTCCTGCACCACGGCGATCCAGCAGGCGCAGGACGCCCAGCACACCACGGCCACCGACGAGCAGAAGCTCGCCGACGCTGAGAAAGCGCTTTCCGCAACGCTCGCGAAACTGTCCTCGACACCGTCGGGAGGCGGTACGGCGCCGAAAACCCCTCAGCCGCCCGGTTCTTCGCCGAAAACCGCGCCCGGCGGGAGTGGGTCCTCGGGCGGCGGCGCTTCGAAGTCGCAGTCGGGTGGCTCGTCGGCGACGAAGGTCATTTCCGCCGAACAGCTCGCGGCCGACCAGGCCGCCATCGACGCGGCGGACGCGCAGGTGGCGGTCGCGCAACAGAATCTCGCGGCGTCGACCCTGGTCAGTCCCATCGACGGGACCGTCGCGCAGATCGGCTTCACGGTCGGCCAGAATGCCGGTCAGCAGCACATCGTGGTGATCGGGCCCGGCGCGAACCAGGTGACCACGGCGGTGAGCGACACCGCCGCCGGCCAGATCAAACCCGGTCAGCAGGCGAGCGTGACGCCGGATGGCAGCGCCACGCCGATCACGGGCCAGGTGACGTCGATCGGGCTGTTGTCCACCACGACGTCGTCCGGCTCACCGAGTTACCCGGTAACGATCTCGCTGCCGGATTCCGCGCCGGCGCTCTTCCCCGGTGCCACGGCGTCGGTGTCGATCATCATCGGCACCACCAACGCCTCGGTGACCGTGCCGACCTCCGCACTGCATCTTCTCGGGCAGGCCGCGACCGTGACCGTGCTGACCGGTGACAAGACCGAGGTCCGCCGGGTCACCGTCGGTGTGCTCGGCGCGGCCGTGGCCGAGGTGCGATCCGGTCTGGCGAAGGGAGACCAGGTGGTGCTGGCCGATCTGAGCCAGCCGTTGCCGACCTCCAACACCAACGCGCGGGGCCTGGTCGGCGGTGGCGGTGGCGGCGGGCCGCAGCGGGGCGGCGCACCCGGCGGGGCAGGTGGCGGCGGACGCTGACGAGGGTCGTATGCCAAGTCGTTAGGTGCACAAGTTGTGGCCTCCCGATGGCACGGCTAATTTTCCGGTGTGGCGGAGAAAGAAAAACTGGTCCCCAGGCTGCGCAGGAAGTACCCCTGGCTGGATCACGTGATCAGAGCCGCCGACGCCTTCACCGAGCGTTACGGGAATCATTACGCCGCCGCGATCACCTACTTCAGCGTGCTGTCGCTGTTCCCGTTGCTGATGGTCGGTTTCTCGGTGGCGGGCTTCGTCCTGTCGGACAATGCCAGGGCGCTGAACGAACTCCGGCAGGGCATCCTGCGCTCGGCGCCGCCGGGGCTCGGCGAGTTGTTCGACAAGCTCGTGACAGCCGCGCTCGACGCGGGCAGCGCGACGGGGATCTTGGGACTGCTGGTGGCCCTCTACGCCGGTCTCGGCTGGATGACCAACCTGCGTGACGCGCTGACCGCGCAGTGGGGACAGGAACGCCCGAAACTTCCGTTGGTTTCGACGACACTGAAGGATCTGGCCTCGCTGGTCGGCCTCGGTCTCGCCATGGTCGTTTCGTTCGGCCTGACCGCGGTCGGCGGGAGTGTCGGGAATCTCCTGCTGCGCCTCGCCGGGCTGGAGAACCAGGGATGGGCGCTGTTCCTGTTGCACGCCTTGACCATCGTGCTGGCCCTGTTGGCCAACGTGCTGGTGTTCCTGTGGGTGTTTTCGCGGTTGCCGAGGCAGCCGGTCACGGCCCGCAGCGCGATCAAGGGCGCGATCATCGCCGCGATCGGGTTCGAGGTGCTCAAGCAGGCGGCGGGAATCTTCCTCGCGGCGGTGACGCGGTCCCCGGCCAGCGCCCTGTTCGGGCCCATCATCGGGTTGCTGGTGTTCGCCAACCTGGTTTCGCGGTTCCTGTTGTTCGTGGCCGCGTGGACCGCCACCGCGCGGGAGAACGTCATCCTCACCATCGCGCCTCCGCCGCCGGCGTTGATCCGGCCGCGCGTCGAGGTACGGCGGGGCGCCGGGCCGGGCGCGGTGGCAGGCGCGTTCGGTGCCGGGGCCCTGTTGGCCTGGCTGGGCCGGCGACGCTGACGGCCTGGGTTGGGAAGCAATGAATGTTTACTACGGTTCGTCCGTGTCGATCGGCGGCCGGACGAAAAGCGTGTCCGGCCGCGTGCAGCGGCCTCCGGCGGAAAGGCTCTGCGGTGGTCCCTCGCCGCTGCCGCCTCCGGCCGAGCAAACGCTCCTTCCTCCAAAACCCGGGGCGGCGGCTACCTCGTGCGCTGGGGCGCGCGGTAGGCCGCGCTTTTCCTCGCGCCGCGGCGGCGGGCGACGAGGAAGCCCACCACGATCAGTGCCGCGGCGGCGAGCGTGACCATCCAGCCCGCCAGGCCGAACGGGTCCCGCGGTGTGGTCTTGGTGGCCGCGTTGCCGGTGTTGGCGGTGCCTGCCAGCGCCTGCGGTTCGGCGCCGCCCGGTGAGGCGGTGGCGGTGGCGGTCGACGGCTCGATCCGGCCCACCGGCTCGGCGCCGGCCCGCTCCAGGCCGAAGCCGTAGTCGAGGAGCTTGGCGGCCTGGTTCACGACCGGGATCGGCTGCTGTTCGGCCCGGGTCATCACGACCGCGAGCCGTTTGCCGTCGCGTTCCGCCGCGCCGACGTAGGTGTGCCGCGCGTCGTCGGTGAACCCGGTCTTGCCGCCGAGGAAGCCCGGATACTGGCCGAGCAGCCGGTTGTCGTTGATGATCGAGTACGCCGGCTGGCCGAGCTGGGCGGGGAACTGGAAATCACGGGTGGACACGTCGGTCGCGAACTGCGGCTCCCGCATGGCCACTCCGAAGATGAGGCTCAGGTCGTAGGCCGAAGTGGACATGCCGGGCCCGTCGAGACCGGACGGGGTGGCGGCGCGAGTGTCGTCGGCGCCGATCGAGGCGGCCAGGTCGTTCATCTTCCGCACCGCCTCGGGCACGCCGCCGAGCGCGGAGGCCAGGGCGTGCGCGGCGTCGTTGCCGGAGTGCATCAACAGGCCGTGGAGCAGTTGGTCGACGGTGTAGTGGCCACCCGCGGCGAGGCCGACGCAGGTGCATTCCTGGGTGGTGTCCTCGGGGGAGGCGACGACCTCCTGGTCGGGTTTGAGCTGCTGGACCACCACCAGCGCGAGCAGGGTCTTGATCAACGAGGCCGGGCGTTCCCGCACGTGCGGGTTCTTGGCGGCGACCACGGCGCCGGTGTCGAGATCCTGCACCACCCAGGACGCCGCGGTGGTCTCCGGCGGGGCGGCGGCACCGGCGGGGACGATCGGGCCGCATCCGCCCATTCGCTGGCCGCCGACCGGCTGGGCGGGGACCGGCAACGGCGCGGGAGCGGGCTGGCCCGGCGCGGGTCTTTCCGAGGTGTCCACCGGCGGCGGTGGCGCCTCGCCGCCCGGGCAGGCGCCCTGCGCGAAGGCGGCCGGAGCCGCGGTTACCAGTGGAGGACAGACAAGGGCCAGCACGAGCGTCACGATCGAGGTGAATCTGCGCACCGGGACAGGTTAATTCAGCGGGGGCTGGCAACCGGGTGAAGAAAGCGGCATCGATCGGGGGATACTCGCGGCATGTCTCGACGTGTTTCGTTGTTCTTGTTCGGTTTCGGCGTTTGGTCCTGGGTCATCTGGATCACCTTCGTGAAGAATCTGTGGGCCAGCACCCAGTCGTGGGCGCCGGACGGCTCGGCGACCCCGTTCTTCGTGGTGCACCTGATCCTCGCGATCGTCTCCTTCGTCCTCGGCACGATCATCGGCGTGCTCGGGTGGCGTGGCTTCCGGGCGTCCCGTCGCCAGGAGTGAGGTGGCGAAAGCCCCGTTTCACCCCTTGACACGCCACTATGACCGCGGTCACACTCAGGTTCAGACCAATTGGACCAGACCACTGATGTGACAAGGTGGTGGCGGCGGTGCGGCTGCGGAAATTGTCCTGGATGGTAAGTGTTTTCGCCTGCGCCGCGGTGACGGCCGCGCTGAGCCCGGCGGCCGGAGCGGCCGGTGAGGCCGGAGTTCCGGCCGCGCAGGTGGGCGCCAACAGCCTCACGCCGACCTGGTCCGACGACTTCGACCAACCCGCGGGCACCGCCCCGGACGCCGGTCGGTGGCGGCACGACATCGGCGGCTCGGGCTGGGGCAACAACGAGCGGGAGTACTACACCGACAGCACGGCCAACGCGGCCACCGACGGTCAGGGTCACCTCGTGATCACCGCCCGCAACAACGACGCATCGGGCTATCAGTGCTGGTACGGGCCCTGCTGGTACACCTCCGCGCGGCTGTTGACCGCGCAGACCTTCACGCAGAAATACGGGCATTTCGAGGCTCGCGTGAAGATGCCGCCGGGGCAGGGGATGTGGCCCGCGTTCTGGATGCTCGGCGACGGTGGAGCGGGCTGGCCGAACAACGGCGAGATCGACATCATGGAGACCATCGGCTCCGACGAGGGCACGAACCACGGCAGTCTGCATGGCCCGGGCTACTCCGGCGGCAACCCGCTGACCGGCACCTACACCCTGCCCGGCGGGGCCCAGTTGTCCAGCGACTTCCACACCTACGCGGTGGACTGGGGGCCGAACGGGGTCGTGTGGTCGCTCGACGGGCTGGCCGTGGAAAACCACACGCGGTCCGACGCCGGCGGCAACCCGTGGGTGTTCGACCACCCGTTCTTCATGCTGCTCAACCTCGCCGTCGGCGGGAACTGGCCCGGCGACCCCAACGGTTCGACCCCGTTCCCGGCGAGCATGGTCGTCGACTACGTGCACGTCTACAGCGGGACGCCGGACCAGCCCGCCGGGCGGCTCACCGGCCTGGCCGGCAAGTGCGTGGACGACTACGCCGCTTTGACGGCCAACACGAACCCGATCAACCTCTACGACTGCAACGGCACCTCGGCCCAGACCTGGACCCGGCCGGGCGATGGCACGTTGCGCGTCCTCGGCAAGTGCCTGGACGTGGTCGGTGGTAACACCGGGGACGGCACCAAGGTCAACCTCTACGACTGCAACCAGACCGGCGCGCAGCAGTGGCAGTTCGACTCCTCCGGCGAGCTGGTCAACCCGCAGTCGGGCAAGTGCCTCGACGTGACCGACCGGAACACCGCCAACGGCACCCAGCTCCAGATCTGGACCTGCGCGAACACCGACAACCAGCACTGGAACTACGTCACGCCGGGCGCCTGAGGACCGAGGCCGGGACCAACGACAGCGGGCCGGACCCGACGCCCGGCTTCCCGGCGGTCGTGCGCCCGCCAGGGGACCGCGATTCCGTGGCTGACGGCACCACCCCGCGCGGTACTGTGGCCGTGTGGACAGGCGGGCGCTCGCGACGTTTCTGCGCCGCAGACGTGAGAAGATCCAGCCCGAGGACGTCGGCCTGCCACACGGACTCCGGCGCCGGACGCCGGGACTGCGCCGCGAGGAAGTGGCGCAACTGGCCAGCGTGTCGGTGGATCACTACAGCCGGCTGGAGCAGGCTCGGGGGAGGCACCCGTCACGTGCCGTGCTGGACGGCATCGCCCGCGCCCTGCTGCTGTCCGACCAGGAACGGGCCCATCTGTTTCACCTGGCGGGGCAGGCGCAAGAGCAGCGAGCCGAGGGGCTGTCGCGCCAAGTGACCGCCTCGACGGCGAAACTGGTCCACCGCTTGACCGACGCGCCCGCATTGGTCGTCGACGGTACTTGCCAGGTACTGGCCTGGAACTCGTTGGCCGCGGCCCTGTTCGAGGACTTCTCCGAGCTGTCCGGCCAAGACCGCAACGTCGTCCGCCGGTTCTTCCTCGACCGTGGTACCGGGCAATCGAGCTCCATGCTCGCCGCCGATGACCGGTTCGCCATCACCGCCGTCAGTTACCTGCGGATCGCGCACGCCCGCTATCCCGGCAACGCCGAAATCCAAGCCCTCATCGACGAACTGCTGGCCGCCAGCGCGGAGTTCACCCGCCTGTGGAACTCAGCAGTAGTGCGCGTCGAACACCACAACCGCCAGATGTTCCAGCACCCTCACGTCGGCCCGATAGAGCTGGACTTCGACATCCTCACCCTCCCCGACCAAGACCAACAACTGGTCATCTTCACCGCCGAGCAGGGCTCCGGCGCCTTCGAAACACTGCAACTCCTCAAGGTCATCGGCACTCAACAGTGGAGCGCCTCCACCTGATTCGTCAGGCTGGTCGCGCGGTCGACGGGAACCCCGGACGCCGCGCGATGAACGCCGGATCACCCGCTACCGGGTACGTACATCGCCACGTCGAATGATATCGGCGTCCTCGGCGGTAGCCACGTACCTTCGGTCCCTGTTTACGGTCGCTGAACCGCATCACGCTGGAGGAAACAGACTGCTGAAGACAAGCTCCATGGAGCGCTTTACGAGGAGGCATGATCACTTTGGCCCGCCAATCCGCCGAGAAGAAGGCAGTTCGGGATCTCGGTAGCCTGGTCGTCGAAGACGGGAACATCGAGGTAGCAGGCCGGCACCGTACTTATCACGAAGTCACGCCCGCCAACCTCGCGAAGGGCGCTCCGCTGCTACTGGTATTCCACGGCTCCAACCAGACCGGAAAGAAAGTCCGGGCCTTCAGCGGGTACACCTTCGACGCGCTTGCCGCGCGCCACGGCGTCCGTGTCGTTTACCTCAACGGGTACAAGGCACACTGGAACGATGGCCGGATCTCGGTCAACTTCCCGGCGCGCCGGGAGAACTACGACGACGTCGCGTTCACCCGCGCGGTGATCTCCCGTTCCGTCGACAACGGTGGCACCGACCCTTCGCGGGTCTTTGTCGCGGGTTACTCCAACGGCGGCCAGATGGTCATCCGGCTGATCCACGAAGCACCAGAATTGTTCGCCGGCGCGACCATCATCTCCGCGACCAAACCGGCCCGAGAGAATTTCATGATCGACGGCGAGCTGCGCCCCCTGCCCGTCCTGTTGATCCACGGTACCCGTGATCCGCTGGTGCCCTACAACGGTGGCATGGCCAGTTTGTGGGGCTTCCGTCCACGCGGCCTCGGCCTGTCGTTCTCGGAGAGCGCCGAATACTACGCACGGTGTAATGGCATCGACGCTGAGCCGGTGATCAGCAGGCCGCAGCCAGGCCGGCAGGCGCGGAAGACGTCGATCGAAACAGCGGACTACCGGGAAGCCGGTAAACCGTCGGTGAAAGCGGTCACCGTCCACAACGGCGGGCACGTCATTCCCAATCTCACGGCTGCCGCTCCGCGCATCATGGGACGGACAAACCAGGAGTTCGACACCGGACAAGAGATGTGGGAGTTCTACGCCGCGGAAGGAAAAGCATAAGGAGTGCCGGGCGGCCGCCTTTGGTCAGTTCGAGAAGCTCAGTGCCTCGTTGCTCGCGAGGGAAGTGCCCGACCGGAGCCCGGTCTGGTCTGATGTCGAGGAGCGGGCAGGGGCGTGGTGCGATGCCCCTGCCCGTCTCGCGGAATCAGACGCGCTTGAACAGCAAGGCGCGCTTGACCTCTTGGATCGCCTTGGTGACCTGGATGCCGCGAGGGCAGGCGTCGGTGCAGTTGAACGTGGTGCGGCAGCGCCACACGCCCTCGGCGTCGTTGAGGATGTCGAGGCGTTCTTCCGAGCCTTCGTCCCGCGAGTCGAAGATGAACCGGTGCGCGTTGACGATCGCGGCCGGGCCGAAGTACGACCCGTCGTTCCAGTACACCGGGCAGGACGAGGTGCACGCGGCACACAGGATGCACTTGGTGGTGTCGTCGAAGCGGTCGCGGTCGGCCTGGGACTGGATGCGCTCGCGGGTCGGCTCGTTGCCGTAGGCGATCAGGTACGGCTTCACCGCGCGGTAGGCCTCGAAGAAGGGCTCCATGTCGACATAGAGGTCCTTCATCGTCGGCAGGCCCTTGATCGGGGCGACGGTGATGACCGTCTCCTTGCCCTTCTTCGCCATCAGGTCCTTGACCAGGACCTTGCACGCCAGCCGGTTGATCCCGTTGATCTGCATGGCGTCGGACCCGCACACGCCGTGCGCGCACGACCGGCGGAACGACAGCGTGCCGTCGACGTAGTTCTTGATGGCGAACAACAGGTTCAGCACACGGTCCGTGGGCAGCGCCGGAACCGGGTAGGACTCCCAGTGCGGTTCTTCGTCGATTTCCGGATTGAAGCGCAGAATCCGCACCGTGACGGTGACCGCGCCTTCCGCCGCCGGGATTTCCGTTTTGACGTCTTCGCTGACCGCGGTCATCAGTACTTCCGCTCCATAGGCTCGTACCGGGTGAAGGTCACCGGCTTGTAGTCCAACCGGATGTCGGCGATGAATCCGGGAATGCCCAGGGGAGCGTCCGGACTCGGGGCCTTTCCTTCCCCGGGAAGGATCTTGTACGACATCGAGTGCCGCATGAAGTTCACGTCGTCCCGGTTCGGGTAGTCCTCGCGGGCGTGACCGCCGCGGGATTCCTTGCGCGCCAAGGCGGCGTGGACCAGCGCCTCGGCCAGGTCGAGCAGGAAGCCCAGCTCGATCGCCTCGAGCAGGTCCGTGTTGTACCGCTTCCCCTTGTCCTGCACCGAAATCCGGCCGTAGCGCTCCTTGAGCCGCTGCACGTCGGTCAGCGCCGTCTTGAGCGTCTCCTCGGTGCGGTAGACCGCGGCGTTGGTGTCCATGGTCTGCTGCAACTCGGTCCGGATGTCGGCGACGCGCTCGCCACCGTGCGCGGTGCGCAGGTGGGAGACCATGTTCTCGACCAGGCTCGCCGGGTTGTCCGGCAGATCGACGTGAGGCCGGCCCTGCGCGTACTCGGCCGCGGCGATCCCTGCCCGGCGCCCGAACACGTTGATGTCCAACAGTGAGTTGGTGCCCAGGCGGTTCGCGCCGTGCACCGAGACGCAGGCGCATTCACCGGCGGCGTAGAGCCCGGGGATCACCGTGTCGTTGTCGCGCAGCGCTTCACCGTGCACATTGGTGGGGATGCCACCCATCGCGTAGTGCGCAGTCGGGTACACCGGCACCGGCTCGGTCACCGGGTCGACGCCGAGATAGGTGCGCGCGAACTCGGTGATGTCGGGCAGCTTCGCCTCCAGCACCTCGGCCCCGAGGTGCGTGCAGTCCAGCAGCACGTAATCCTTGTGCGGGCCCGCGCCCCGGCCTTCGAGCACTTCGAGCACCATCGAACGGGCGACGATGTCCCGCGGCGCGAGGTCCTTGATTGTGGGGGCGTAGCGCTCCATGAACCGCTCGCCGTCGGCGTTGCGCAGGATCGCGCCCTCGCCCCGGGCCCCTTCGGTGAGCAGGATGCCCAGCCCGGCCAGGCCGGTCGGGTGGAACTGGTAGAACTCGATGTCCTCCAGCGGCAGGCCCTTGCGGTAGTAGATGCCCATCCCGTCGCCGGTCAGGGTGTGCGCGTTCGAGGTGGTCTTGAAGACCTTCCCGAACCCGCCGGTGGCGAACACGATCGACTTGGCCTGGAAGACGTGGATTTCGCCGGTGGCGAGTTCGTACGCGACCGCCCCGGTGGCGACCGGGCCGTCCTCGGTGTCGGTGATCACGACGTCCAGCACGTAGAACTCGTTGAAGAACTCGATCCCGTGCTTGACGCAGTTTTGGTAGAGCGTCTGGAGGATCATGTGACCGGTGCGGTCCGCGGCGTAGCAGGCTCGGCGGACCGCGGCCTTGCCGTGGTCGCGGGTGTGCCCGCCGAAGCGCCGCTGGTCGATCTTGCCTTCGGGGGTCCGGTTGAACGGCAGGCCCATCTTCTCCAGGTCGAGGACCGCGTCGATGGCCTCCTTCGCCATGATCTCGGCCGCGTCCTGGTCGGTCAGGTAGTCACCACCCTTGACCGTGTCGAAGGTGTGCCACTCCCAGTTGTCCTCTTCGACGTTCGCCAGCGCGGCGCACATGCCGCCCTGGGCCGCGCCGGTGTGCGAGCGGGTCGGGTAGAGCTTGGTGAGGACCGCGGTGCGGGCGCGCTGGCCCGCTTCGAGGGCGGCGCGCATCCCCGCGCCACCCGCGCCCACGATCACCACGTCGTACTTGTGGAACTGCATAACGGCTTCCTTGGGATCAGCTCGCGATGTTCGGGTCGAAGGTGAAGATCACCAGGGTGCCGGCGAACAGGATGATCGCCATCGCGACGTAGAGCAGGATCTTCAGCCAGAACCGCGTCGAATCCTTGCGCGCGTAGTCGTCGATGATGGTGCGCAACCCGTTGCCGCCGTGGATTTCGGCGAGCCAGAGCATCGCCAGATCCCAGAACTGCCAGAACGGCGAGGCCCACCGACCGGCGACGAAACCGAAGTTGATCCGGTGCACACCGCCGTCGAGGATGTTCATGATGAACAGGTGGCCGAGCACCAGGATGACCAGCGCGACGCCGGAGATCCGCATGAACAGCCAGCTGTAGAGCTCGAAGTTGCCCCGGCGGGCGGCCGGCCTGCGCGGGGAACGTGGCTTGTCGAGTACGAGGGATTCGTCCGGCATCAGTGCGCGCCTCCGAACAGCGTGGACGCCGTGCGCCAGAGCATCACGATCGCGCCCGGGATCATCACGGCGAACCAGATCACCAGGATCGTCCACAGCATCGGCCGCTGGTACTTCGGGCCCTTGGCCCAGAAGTCGACCAGCATCACCCGGATGCCGTTCAGCGCGTGGTAGAGCACCGCGCCGACGAGACCGACCTCGAGGAGGTTGACGATCGGGGTCTTGTAGGTCTCGATCACCTGGTTGTAGGTGTCCGGCGAAACCCGGACGAGTGCGGTGTCGAGCACGTGGACGAACAGGAAGAAAAAGGTGAGCACGCCGGTGATCCGGTGCGCGACCCAGGACCACATACCCGGGTCGCCCCGGTAGAAGGTGCCTTTCCGGCGTGGGTCACCAGCCCGATCGCTCGCCGCCGCCTCGCGGGCGGTGCTGGCCGTGGTGGACATCGGTAGTGCGGCCTCCAACATCATGGTTGGAGCTCGTGAAATTCAACGAGCTTCGATACTTCGGATGCTAAACCCGCAGCCAGACGCCTCCTCACGCTCGGGCGGACCGTTGTGATCGACCAGACACTCAGCGCGTGGCCCATCTCACTCATGGCGGCCATCGGCCAGTGGTAGCCCCGGCGTGGACGAGTCCAAACAAACATTTCGGTTACGTGAATGCTTTTCGGTATGGGCCTCGTCGCCCGGACCGGTACCGTTCGCCAGTCGAGCCCGGCGAAGAGATGGCCGGGCCGTTGTTCGGCCCGCTGGACCTCAGCGGCAGGAGGGAGATGCACGTGCGCAGCAGCCGGAGAACCCGGAGCACGGTGGTACTGTGCGGTTCGTTCCCAATCCGACGGCAGCCACGGCGGAAATGGGTGTCTACGAGCGGGTCGGCTGCAGACCGTATCCGCCTACCTTCGGTCGCATTGGTAACGGCGACGGCGCTGGCCGGAGTGCTGGCCCTGGCCGGGTGTGCCAAGGACTCGAGTGGCGGGGGCGGCGGTGGCAAGACCGACTCCGCGTCCGGGTCCTGTGTGACGTCCACCGCTCCTGCCGCACCGGCGGGTTCGACGTCCTCCAGCGCCGCGGGCGCCAAGGTCGACGCGAGCGCCATGCGGATCGGCCTCTCCTACGACATCGGCGGCCGTGGTGACGCCTCGTTCAACGACGCGGCCGCCGCCGGGGTCGACAAGGCCAAGGCCGACTTCGGGGTGCGCGACGTGAGCGAGAGCACGGCGGGCCCGAGCGAGGACGAGGCGGCCAAGGAGCAGCGCCTGAGCCAGCAGGCCACCAACGGCTACAACCCGGTGATCGCGATCGGGTTCGCCTACGCGGACGCGGTCAAGGCGGTCGCCACGAAGTTCCCGAACACGAAGTTCGCGATCATCGACGACGATTCGATCAGCCTGCCGAACGTGACGCCGCTGGTGTTCTCCGAGGAGCAGGGCTCGTTCCTGGTCGGGGTCGCGGCCGTCTACAAGAGCAAGAAGTGTCACGTCGGGTTCGTCGGCGGGGTGAACACGCCGCTGATCCAGAAGTTCCAGGCGGGCTTCGACCAGGGCGCGAAGGCGGCTTCGAGCAAGGTCGTCATCGAGGACCAGTACCTCACCCCGGCCGGTGACTTCTCCGGGTTCCAGGACCCGGCGAAGGGCAACGTGGTCGCCGCGGCCGAGATCAGCAAGGGCGCGGACGTCGTCTACCACGCGGCGGGCGCGTCCGGGAAGGGCGTGTTCGAGGCGGCCAAGTCGGCCAACGCGCTCGCCATCGGCGTGGACTCCGATCAGTACAACCAGAAGACGGTCGCCAACAGCAAGGACGTGATCATCACGTCCATGCTCAAGCGGGTGGACGTCGCGGTGTACGACTACATCGTGGCCGTGGCCACGAACACGCTGGGCTCGCTGCCCAAGCGGTTCGACCTCAAGGTCGACGGCGTGGGGTATGCCACCTCCGGCGGCAAGATCGACGACGTCGTGCCCGCCCTTCAGGGGTACCGGCAGCAGATCATCGACGGCAAGATCACCGTGGCCACCACACCCAGGTAACGAGCGTCCAGGCGGCGGGCTCGGGGCTCCAGCGCCCCGAGCCCTTCCGCCGTTTTCAGGAGCTTCATGAGCGACACAGAAGTGGTTGTCGAGCTGTCCGGGATCACCAAACGGTTCCCGGGCGTGGTCGCCAACTCCGACGTCAACCTCACCGTCCGCGCCGGCGAGGTGCACGCGGTGTGCGGTGAGAACGGGGCCGGCAAGTCGACCCTGATGAAGATCCTCTACGGGATGCAGCAACCCGACGAGGGCACCATCTCCCTCCGCGGCGAGCGGGTCCGGCTGCGCAATCCGCAGGACGCGATCCGCGCGGGGATCGGCATGGTGCACCAGCACTTCATGCTCGCCGACAACCTGACCGTGCTGGAAAACGTGGTGCTGGGCGCGGAGTCCTCGCTGGGCATCGGGCGCAGGGCCAGGGCACGGGTGGCCGAACTCGCCGCGACGACCGGTCTCGAGGCGTCTGCCGGCACGCTGGTGGAACGCCTCGGGGTGGCGGACCGGCAGCGGGTGGAGATCATCAAGGTGCTCTACCGGGGCGCGCGGATCATCATCCTCGACGAGCCGACCGCCGTGCTCGTGCCGCAGGAGGTCGAGTCCCTGTTCCGCACGGTGCGTGAGATGGCCGCGGACGGGATCACCTTCGTCTTCATCTCCCACAAGCTGGACGAGGTGCGCGCGATCGCCGACCGGGTCACGGTGATCCGGCGCGGTACCACCGTCGGCACGGTGGATCCGAAGGAGATCAGCACGCGCGAGCTGGCCGAGATGATGGTCGGTTCGCAGTTGCCCGCGCCCGGCACACGGGAGTCCACTGTGGCCGGTCACGACGTGTTGCGGGTTTCGGACCTGCTGCTGGAAACCGAAGGGTCCACGCGTGCCGTGCTCGACGACGTGTCCTTCACCCTGCACGCGGGTGAGGTGCTCGGTATCGCGGGCGTGGAGGGCAACGGGCAGACCGAACTGGTCGAGACCATTATCGGGATGCGCAAGGCGAGCGCGGGGACCATCGAGCTGGTCGACGGAGCCGGAAACGTCCGTGATCTGACCCGGCTCGGCACGCTCGCCCGTCGCGAGGCGGGCATCGGTTACATCGCCGAGGACCGCACGCGTCACGGGCTCCTGCTGACGGAACCGTTGTGGTTCAACAGAATTCTCGGCTACCAGTCACGTGAACCGGTCTCCAAAGGACACTTGCTCGACCTCGCGGGCACCCGCCGGGACACCGAGCGGATCGTGCGCGACTACGACGTGCGTACACCCGGCATCGACGTGCCGGCAGCCGCCCTGTCCGGCGGGAACCAGCAGAAACTCGTGGTGGGGCGGGAACTTTCGGGTGCTCCGGTGCTGTTGATCGCGGCACATCCCACGCGAGGTGTCGACGTGGGCGCACAGGCGCTGATCTGGGAGCGGATCCGGGCCGCGGGCCGGGACGGGCTGGCCGTGCTGCTGATCTCGGCCGACCTCGACGAGCTGATCGGGTTGTCCGACACGATCCGCGTGATGCTGCGCGGGCGGCTGGTCGCCGAAGCCGACCCCGCCACGGTGACACCGCAACAACTCGGCTCCGCGATGACGGGGGCAGGCTCATGACTTCGTGGCGTACCAAGGTGCTTCCGCCGTTGCTGGCGATCGTGTTCTCGGTGCTGGTGTGCTCCGTGGCGCTGGTGATCTCCGGTGCGGACCCGATTCGCGCCTACGGCACCATGATCGGCCAGCTGGGCAAGGGCACGACGGCGGTCGACACGGTCAACCTGGCCACGATCTACTACCTGTCCGGGCTCTCGGTGGCCATCGGCTTCCAGATGAACCTGTTCAACATCGGGGTCGAGGGCCAGTACCGCTTCGCCGCGGTGGTGGCCGCCATCGCCGGCGGCGCGCTGCGCCTGCCGCCCGTCGTGCACACCGCGGTGATCATCCTGATCGCGCTCGCGGCGGGCGCGCTCTACGCCGCGCTGCCCGCGATCCTCAAGGTCACGCGCGGAGTCAGCGAGGTCATCTCGACGATCATGCTCAACGCGATCGTCAGCGGGATCGTGGCCTTCCTGATCAACCCGTCGCAGTTCGGCGTGCTCACCGGCAACAACCTTCGCACGCAACCGATTCCGCCGTCCGGCACCGTGCCGGGCATTCCGGTCGGCGGCGCGACCCTGTTCGGGTTCGTGATCATCGTCGTGGTGATCGGCGTCGGGTACTGGTTCATGCTGGGCCGCACCCGCTTCGGGTTCGAGCTCAAGGCGAGTGGCGAATCCGCCACGGCGGCGGCCGCGGGCGGGGTCAGCGCGAAACGCATGACGATGATCGCCATGCTGCTCTCGGGCGCGGTCGCCGGCCTGATCGCGATGCCGGAACTGCTCGGCCGTGACCACAACTACGCGATCACCTCGACCCAGGGGTACGGCTTCACCGGTATCGCGGTGGCGCTGCTGGGCCGCAACCATCCGGGCGGGATCGCCCTGGGCGCCCTGTTGTGGGCGTTCCTGGACAAGTCCGCGGTTTCACTGGAACAGGTGAATGTGCCCAAGGAGATCGCCACGATCATGCAGGGTGCCATCGTGCTGTCGGTGGTCGTGGCCTACGAGGTCGTCCGGCGGGCGGACCTGACCGCGATGCAGCGCCGGGTGGGCCGCGCGCTGGCGGGCGGGCCGGCGAGTGTCAGCGAAGGGGGTGCGATCTGATGGTCGTCACCGACGAGAACCCCTCGGCGGCGCCGGTCACGGTGCCTGTCGCCCCCAAGCGGCGTCTGCCGGGCTGGGCCCGGAGCGTGCTGTGGGCGGTCGGCGTGGTCGCCGTGCTGTCGACCGCTTCCTATCTCACCGGCGTCAACACGCTGACCTCGACGAACACCGCGCAGATCGCGTTGCGCCTGGCGTTGCCCATCCTGCTGGCCGGGCTGGGCGGTCTGTGGTCGGAACGCTCGGGCGTGATCAACATCGGGCTCGAGGGCATGATGATCCTCGGCACCTGGGGAGCCGCCTGGGGCGCGTATCACGGTGGCGTGTGGGCCGGACTGGGCGCGGCGATCGTCTTCGGCGCGCTGGGCGGGCTGCTGCACGCGGTGGCGACCGTGACGTTCAACGTCAACCACATCGTCTCCGGGGTCGCGATCAACCTGCTCGGCCTGGGTGTCGCGAAGTATCTGTCCACCCTGATCTTCCAGCCGTTGTCCGGCAATCCCCGGCAGTCGCCGCCCGTGCCGACCTTCGACACCTATTCGGCGACGTTCCTGTCCGACTGGCTCAGCGGGCTGGAACAGCAGCAACGGGTCGGGATTTCCGACGCGGCCGGGTTGCTCAACGGCCTGGTGACCGGCGTCGCGCCGCTGACGATGATCGCGATTCTGCTGGTGCCGTTGAGCTATCTCGTGTTGTGGAAGACACGGTTCGGGCTGCGGCTGCGTTCCTGTGGGGAGAACCCGGTGGCCGCCGAGTCGCTGGGG
Organism: Amycolatopsis pigmentata; assembly: GCF_042684065.1. Classification (NCBI taxonomy): domain Bacteria; kingdom Bacillati; phylum Actinomycetota; class Actinomycetes; order Pseudonocardiales; family Pseudonocardiaceae; genus Amycolatopsis; species Amycolatopsis pigmentata. Next base: position 83,830 of record NZ_JBHUKR010000022.1, read on the forward strand.
ATCAGCGTGTACCGGTACAAGTACGTCGCGGTGCTGATTTCCGGCGGACTGGCCGGGATGGGCGGCGCCGCGCTCGTGCTGCTCGCCGGCGGCGGTGGGTATCTGGAGAACCAGACGAACAACCGCGGTTACATCGGCCTGGCCGCGATGATCTTCGGCAACTGGCGGCCGGGCGGTCTGCTCGGTGGCGCGGCGCTGTTCGGTTACGCGGACGGGTTGCGGCTTTCCGGTGGCGGCAAGGCCGTGCTGGCGCTGATGTACGGCCTGGTGTTGCTGCTGGTGGTGATCGTGGTCGTGCAGTTGATCCGGCGTCAGTGGCTCGCCGCGGCGCTCGGCGTGCTCGGCGCGGGGGTGCTTTACTGGATCTACTGGGCCAACGACGACCTGCCGAGCGATCTGACCCCGTACACCGCGCACTTCGTGACGCTGATCGTGCTCGCCGCGGCTTCGCAGCGATTGCGGCCCCCGCGCGCGGACGGGGCTCGTTACCAATCCGGCCAAAGGTAGGCGGAGACTCCTCCGCGGCCAATCCGCTTGTAGTCACCCGTTTCCGCCGTGGCTGTGGTCTGATGGGTAACGGACAGCACAGTATCGCCGGGGCGAAGGGAACTGATTTGTCTACTGAGGACGGTGCCGGTCTCTTCGACTGGGACGCGTTGCGGGCACGGGCGGTCCACGCCGCGGGTGACGCCTACGCACCCTATTCGGGGTTGCTGGTCGGTGTCGCGGGCCTGACCGATGACGGTCGGATCGTGGTGGGCTGCAATGTGGAAAACGCTTCCTACGGGCTCAGCCTGTGCGCGGAGTGCACGATGGCGGGGCAGTTGCGGCTCTCCGGAGGCGGGCGGCTGGTGGCGGTCGCGTGCCAGTCGGGCAGCGGCGAGTTGCTGATGCCGTGCGGCCGCTGCCGTCAGGTCCTCTACGAGTTCGGCGGAGCGGACTGCCTGGTCGACTCCCCGTCCGGGCCGCGACCGCTGTCGTCGTTGTTGCCCGAGGCGTTCGGCCCCGACGACGTTCCCGGCTCATGACTTTCACGGCGGTAGAGGTCATCCGGGCGAAACGGGACGGCGAGCGGCTGTCCGGCGAGCAGATCGCGTGGGTCGTGGACGCCTACACGCGCGGTGTCGTCGCCGAGGAGCAGATGTCCGCGCTGGCCATGGCGATCTTCCTGCGGGGCATGCAGGCGGAGGAGATCGCGGCCTGGACCGGCGCCATGATCGACTCAGGGGAGCGGCTGGTGCTGCCCGTCGCCCGGCCCACCGTGGACAAGCACTCCACCGGCGGCGTCGGTGACAAGATCACGTTGCCCCTGGCGCCACTGGTCGCGACGTGCGGAGCCGCGGTGCCCCAACTGTCCGGACGCGGCCTCGGGCACACCGGCGGCACGCTCGACAAACTGGAGTCCATCCCGGGCTGGCGGGCCGAGCTTTCGCCGGAAGAGATCGCGCGGCAGCTCACCGAGGTCGGTGCCGTGATCTGCGCGGCGACGGAGAACCTGGCTCCGGCGGATCGCAAGCTGTACGCGCTGCGAGACGTGACCGGCACGGTCGAGTCCATCCCGCTGATCGCGAGTTCGATCATGAGCAAGAAGATCGCCGAAGGGGCGTCCGGCCTGGTGCTCGACGTCAAGGCGGGGTCCGGCGCCTTCATGAAGACCGTGGAGGACGCCAGGGAACTCGCGCACACGCTGGTCGAACTCGGCATGGCGCACGGCGTGGCCACGCGGGCGGTGCTGACCGCGATGGACACCCCGCTCGGCCGGGCCGTGGGCAACGCGGTCGAGGTGGCCGAGGCCGTCGAGGTGCTACGCGGCGGTGGTCCGGCGGACGTCGTGGAACTGACGTGCGTGCTGGCGCGGGAAATGCTCGCCGTGGGCGGATTGTCCACAATGGATCCTGCTGAGGTGCTGGCTTCCGGGGCCGCCTACGAAACCTGGTGCCGGATGATCAGCGCCCAGGGCGGCGACCCCGAGGCGCCGTTGCCCACGCCTCGGCACGTTCATGTCGTCGAATCCGTTCGCGACGGGGTTCTGTCTACATTGGACGCCTATGCCGTCGGGGTGGCCGCGTGGCGACTCGGCGCGGGCAGGGCGCGCCGGGGAGAGCCGGTGCAGCATGCGGCCGGCATCTTGTGCCACGCCAAGCCGGGCGATGCCGTCGTGTCCGGGCAGCCGTTGCTGGAACTGCACACTGATACCCCCGATGCGATTCCGTTCGCGCTGGAGGCGTTGGAAAGCGCTTTCTCCTACGACGACTCCGCTGTGCCGAGAGAAAGCGTCGTCATCGAAATCGTGTGAGCCCGCCGGTGTCGTCAGCCCAGTGAAACCGTGCCGTCTTCGGAGATGTGCCAGGTGGGATTGTGGGCGATCTCCCAGACGATGCCGTTCGGATCGCGGACATGGGCGTGGAAGATGCCGCCGAATTCGCTGGGCCGCGGCTCTTTCAGCACGGTCCCGCCGGCGGCGGCCATGGTGTCCACAACCGACCGGACCTCTTCAGGGCTGTCGACGTTGTGCGAGACCGTCACACCGGAGACCGTGGCATGGTCGGTACCGTCGGCAAGATCACGGTTGAAACTCGCCGCATCGAACAGACCCAGTACCACGCCCGGCGCTACCTGGAAGAAGATGATCTCGCCCGGTACGTCGAGCAGCGGACGCCAGCCCAGCGCGTCCGCATAGAAGCGACGCGCGGCGTCCAGATCGGCGGTCGCGAAGGTCATGAAATGCACGTTTTGCCGCACTATGTCCCCTTTCGTCGTCGATCAACCTAGAGCCTGGCCTCGAGCCAGGAGGAGAGGGGGGCAGGTAGCTCTCTTTCGGGGGTGTTATTTCGTGCCGATGATGCAGCGGGCCATGCCGGGAACCCTGACCCGGCCGTCTTCTTCGTAGGTGCTGACCTTGTCGATGACAGCTTTCGCGATCCGCTCCCGCGCTGCTTCGCCGACCTGTTGAAGCGCCGCGGCGGCGAGCGAGACGTGCTCGCTGAGCATTTCCCAATACTGCGCGGGTGACCGGGTCACGAGTTCTACCTCGACATCCCACTCGGCGACGTCGTGGAACCCCGCGGCCTCATACAGGGCACTGACATATCCCGGTGCGGCGCACCTGAACATGTTCGGCCCGGCCGGGTCGGGCGGCGGCAACTCCACCTCGGTCCCGATCGCCTGCATGGCGATCGCCGTCCATAAGTTTTCCTCGGGTTTGACCCATACCGAAGAGCAGAGACGCCCACCCGGCCTGAGTACGCGCGCGAACTCGGCGGTCGCTTTGACGAGGTCGGGAAAGAACATGTAGCCGAACCGTACCGAGATACTGTCGAAGGTCGTGTCACCGAAAGGGAGATCGTCGGCGCTGCACACCTTGGTCTCGAAATTGGTGACCCCTTGTGCGCTCCCCCTACGCGTCGCGACATCCAGCATCTCGGCCGAAAGGTCGGTCAGAACGACGTGCCCCCTCGGCGCGAGCGTGGCGACGGTCAGCCCGGGCTCGCCCGTGCCCGCGGCGATGTCGAGATGCCGCTGATCGTCGGCGATGCCGAGACGCTCGATCATCGCCGCGCCGACCGGGCGCAGCTGGTCCATGATGATCGAGTCCCACTTTTCCCAACTCGTGGAAAGTCCCGCCCACGTCTCTCGCTGACCGTTCCGGATTTCGTCACCGTTCGGCATCGGCCCTCCCGCGATCGGATTGATCCACCGAACACGAAGGTGCTCTTTGGTGAGAGGGGACAATACCCGCTCTTGAGTGCCATTGCCACTGACTGGCGAGAGCGCACGAGGTTGACCCCGACGAGAAATTTTCCGACGGCCAGCGGTTCAGGTGATCACCTCGGACAACGTCTGTTCACGCGAGAAATCCAGCTCTCGCTTCCCGGTCACGAACGTGCCCTTGGAGCGTAAGGTCATAACCAAGCCGCGCTCGCGCAGCAACCCGGTCGCGCGCCGTGCCGTACCGAGGGAAACGCCGTAGTCGTCGGCGAGGATCTTCTCGGCGGGCAACGGATCATTCGGTTTCAATTCCCCGGACCCGATCCGGCCCGCGATGTGATCGGCCATCTTTGCGTAGAGGTAGGACGGAGCGTCGGTCTCTAGAGAAAAGTTCATGCGGATTCCTCCCGCTTCGTGCGTGAGGTCACCTTAGGAAGGCGAGCAGAGAGTAAAGGGTACAGTTCGTACCTTTGCCCGACCGGATTACACGGTAGCGAGTCCGACCCTTTCGCAGAGATCCCGCACGTCGTTCCGCATGCCGGCCGGTGGTCGCTTGCGCAGGCCGAGCAGCATTTCGCGGGCAAACCCGTTGTAGCGAATGGTTTCCGGTGCGGTCCGCTCCGACTGGTTCAGCAGCGCCCACACCGCAGGCAGCTCTCCGCGTTGGTGGTGGGCTCGCGCAACTTCGATCAGGTGCCGGCTTCGACGCGCCAGTGATGGAATCGTGTTGGGTTCGAGCGTGTCGGCAGCTCGCAATGCCTCACCGGCACGTCGTAACTCGACGCCGAGTGTGGTCGCGTGCGCGCTCATGACCGCGGTCGAGAACGATGTCTGGATGTGCCGGTACTCGTCGCCGAGCCGCCGCGCGATCGCGTCGGCCCGTTCCCAATGCGTCCATGCATCGCCATGACGGCCTCGGCGCGCGTAGACGTAGGCGATCTCGGCTTCGAGCGCACCGGAAATCCCGCTCCAGTCGTCCGGAGCACGGTCGAGATACGGCTCGAGTCCGCGAATCGCGTCCCCAGCGAGGGTGATCGCCTCTTCCCATCGGCCGGTGTCACGGAGCGCCCCCACCATGGCCCACGCGCCACCGGCAACCGCGTACGGATCATCGGCTTCCTGGGCTTCGGTCAACGCTCGGTCGGCGACCATCCAGACCAACTCGGGCGCGGGCTGGTAAGCGACGTAGAAGTCGGCCAGCCGGTAGACCCCGGCGAGCACGCGACGGGCCTGCCGACGGTCGTCGCCGGAGTTGAGCCGGGTGGCGTGCTGGGCGTCGCGGATCAAGCCGGGCAGGAGCGCACCGAGCTGAGTCCGGTGGTCCGGCGTGGAGTGCCGGACGTGCCACGCCTGCCGTAGCCGGATCGCGAGGTGGTCGACTTTCGGAGGAGGCGCTGCCGACGCCACCCGGTATTCGGTGAGGGCTGCCTGCACCTGCGACAACGCGGCGTGCCGCGGTCCGGCGAATACCTGCACCGGTACGGCGAACCCGTTTCCGGTAAGCGTCGCGAGGTCTTCGAGGCCGAGCGCTTGAGCGATCTTGAGCAGCATTTCCAGGCGGGGAACCTGTAAACGGCCCGTCTCGACCGCCTTGAGCCATTCCGCCGACCGGCCGACCAACCCGGCCAGTACCGGGCGGGACATTCCCGCGCGCTTACGCTCACGCTCGATGCGCCTGCCGACCGGCAGGTTTTCCGGATGCGAGTCCATCGCAGCGCCCTTCGCCGAGGTCATCCCTCTCGCCGTCCCCATTTGTCGATCAAGGACTTTCACTCTCGGCGAAGAGGGGCACCACCAAGGGTAACCGCAACCGCAGGCCCGACAACACACTTCACCGACTCGCGTGGTTCACCATGTTGGGTGGACCTGTCCTCGTGCCGGAAGGTGACGACATGTGGCGCAAGGAGATCAAGCACCCGAAGCTGTACGCGATCACGGGAGCGCGTGCGCTCGACGATGCGGCTCGGAAGCTGGCCGAAGGCGACGTGAGCGTTTTGACGTATGGCGCGTCCGGCCACTGGTCGGATGTGGCTCTCGGTAAGCGGGTTTCCCCCGTTGCGGCGGCCAACCTCAGAATCTGGGTGACCGATGGACGTACTTCCACTGTTCGGGCCAACGCTCTGTCGATCCTGGCGAAGCAGGCGGACCGAGAGTCCATCGATCTGGTGATTCGGGTGCTCGGAGACGACGAAAAGGTCCGCCTTCTCTGCCTTACGAGCGTCGTTTCCCGCATGCTTCAGGTTGACTGGGAGACAGGGCAGCAGATCGCTCTTGACCCGGCGTCCGCACCGAGTCCACGGCGGCTCGCCAAGGCGATGGCGTCCGAGGCGGTCAACCCCCGGGATGTCGAGTCGCGCTGGTGCGGTGCGAGGCTGCTACAAGAGTTGGTACCAGTCCTCAGCCGGTAGCGAGGACCGTCGCGACCGCCGAAATGTCGACTGTGTTTCGTCCGAAGCCAACTTCTGCGCGGTTCACGAACTCGGTACGAACACCACAGTCGGCGTGGGGTGCATGAGGAAGCCGTGGTGGCTGATGTTGTAGGCGTAGGCGCCGCTCATCGCGAAAAGCACGACGTCTCCGACCGAAAGGTGGGGAACGGGAACGCTCCGGGCGAGAACGTCTTTCGGGGTGCACAACTGTCCCACGAGAGTGACCGCCTCTTTGGTCACCGTCTGGCGCGGCCAGGAATTTGCCCATTGGGAAGACGGCAGAACGGCGAAGGGCTGGTCGTGTCCCTTGGCCGCCGGGGTGCGCAGATGGTGTGTGCCACCGGCGCATACAGCGAACCACTCGCCGTGGCTGCGTTTGAGGTCGAGCACGCGGGTGGCATACCAGCCGGAGTAGGCGCTGACGGCGCGCCCAGGTTCGATGCGCACGGTCAACGGCGCGTGTGCCCGCGTGAGGTTCGCCATCCGCCTGCCGTAGTCGGCCCAGTCGAAGACCTGGCCGGGGTACCGGTAGTCCACCGCCATTCCGCCGCCGACGTTGACCTCGAGCATTTCCAGTTTGTGCCGGCGGGCGTATCGGTTCGCCCAGCCGAGGATTGTTTCGGCGACAGCCGCGCAGTCGGCAGAGTCCAGGCCGGAGGCGAGGTGCGCGTGGATGCCCAGGAACCGGACTCCGGACAGTCCGCTCAGTTCGCCGGCGGCGGTGTCCGCCTCGGTGGGGTCCATGCCGAACGGGCTGGGCAGGCCGCCCATGGTGAGTGCGGTGCCGCTTGCCGGTGCGGCGGGCAGGTTGACCCGCAACAGAACCGGGGCGACGCGGCCGCGTGCCCGGGCGAGGGCGTCCAGCCGACGCAGTTCGTGCAGGCTTTCCACGTGGTAACGCCGGACATCGGCGCCCAGCGCGGCGGCGAGTTCGGCATCGGTCTTGCCGGGGCCGCCGAAGGCCAGGGGCATGTCCGGCAAATGGGAGCGCACGTGCGCGAGTTCACCGCCGCTGGCCACTTCGAGGCCGTCGACGTGTCTGGCGATGACCGCGAGCAAGGCGGGTTCCGGATTGGCCTTGATCGCGTGCAGGACCTCGATCTCCGGGCACGCGGCGCGGATTGCCGCCAGGTGGGCGTCGAGATGTCCGAGGTCGTAAACGTAGGCGGGCAGCGCGTCGCGTTCGGAGAGTTCTCTCGCGGCTCCCAGTACCGCCTCCGTGAGCGGAGTGTCGTCGGGAAACCTGGCGGTCACCGGCCGTCTCCGAAGGAATTCCGCCCGAGCGGATTGGGGAAGGGCAGGTAAGCGGCTTCGCGGTCGGCACGACGGCGCCATCGCAGCAACAGATTGGCCTTGGCGGGCAGCGGCACCCCGGCCAGCAGCGCTCGGAGCCGTGGCGGGTGGCCCAGTTCGGTGCTCGTGCTCGCGATCAGGTCGGTGAGGAAGTCCCACAGTTCGTCCTCGAAGTGCGGAACGTCTGGCGCGATGTCGGCCAGTGCACCGGCGATTTCGGTGAGGTGGTTGACGAACAGGCAGTAGGCCACCCGATTCCAGCCACGCTCCTCGTCGTAGACGACGGAGCGCGCCACGTCCGCGGGAAGCATCGCGAGCGTGCCGGAGCGCTGGTGCGCCAACAACTTGGTGCCTTCGAGATCGCGCGCCAGCAACCGGACGGGCAGGCCGTCGGAGTCGAGGACGACGACGATGTTCTGGAGGTGGGGTTCGAGCACGACGCCGTGCTCGGTCCACAGCCGTAACACCGGGGGGACCAGCAGCCGAACGTAATCGCGCCACCAGCGCCGTGCCCAGGGGACCAGCCGGTCGCCCGGCGCGAGGTCGGCCAGACGCGTCCGCGTGCCTGCCGGGTCGGGGTGCGGTTCGGCGAGGGTGGCCGCGAGGTGCGCGCGGCGGCCCGGGCCGAGCAGCCCGCCGATCCCGGTGCGGACGATGGTGCCCAGGCCTTCCAGGAGTTCGTGCCGTTGTCCGGAAGTTCCGTAGCGGCTGGGGAGGCGGACGCTACGGGCGGCGGGCTCGGGCAGGACGGTGAAACCGGGATGGCGGGCCGAGACCTCGGCGAAGACCTCGCCGAGCACCCGGGTCAGTTCGACGGCGCCGATCAGTTCGTACGAAGCGTTCTTGCGCAGGCAATTGGTGATCCGCACATGCAGACTGGTCTTGAGGAAGAGGTCGGTCGCCGGTTGATAGAGCGTCCGCACGCTGGCCGTCGGGTGGAACTCCAGTCCCGCCTGGCCGAGGTCGTGGAGCGCACCGGCGGCGAGTGCCTCGGTGAGAACGGGACCGAGGTTTCGATCATCGGACAACAGGGCGAACTGCCAGGGGTGCACCGGGAGGACGCGACAGCCCTCGGGCACTCGATCCCTTGCCGGACCGAGAAGTTCGGCGGTGACGGCGTGGGTGTCGAAGTCACCGTGCACGGCATGGTCGTGAATCAGCTCTTCCGGCACCGCGAGCCAGCGCATCCGGAACGCGCTGCGCGTTTCCGGTGAGTAGCGCCGCCACTGTGCGGTGTCTCCGGAACGCCACTTCGGTGCTGGATGACGGGGGTGACCGGCGAGCAAGGCCTGTTCGGACTCGACATAGTCCGCCGACGGCCGGTGCGCCGGAGCGCTCGGGCGGGCGGCCAGCATGGCGGCGAGCGTGTCGCGGCTTGCCCGCACCTGGTTGGCGAATTCCTCGTTGCGCACGCCAGTGCGTGCCGTCAGTTCGGCGTCGATCAGGTCGGCGAGATCGTCGAGCCCGGTATCGGTCCATTCGGTGTCACCGCCGCCGTGGCACTGCACCGGGCCGGTGAACCGGTGTGCCCCGACGGCGGAAACCCGGCGCAGCCGGACCCGCAGCAACCGGTCGATGTGCGGCAACCGCACGAGGAGATGGCCGGAATCGATGACGACCTGGCGATCCGGCCCGGCTACTTCGCGGATCAGGCAACTCAGCAGCGTGTGCGCGGAGACCACGTCGGCCTGGGCGGTGTCGACAGCGATGATCGTGTTACCGGTAAGGGGCACAGCGAACTCCTTGGGGTCGTCGGAGCCGATCACCGGGCGGTCCGCAGATAGTTGGGTCCGGTGCGCAGGTAGTACTTGTTGACATCGGCGCAGCCCAGCCGTTCCTTCGGCAGCAGGGTGCCCGCGGTGACCATCGCCTTGACCGGTAGGCGGTCGGCGTCGAGGATTCGGGTGCGCAGGAGCCTGGCGGCGGCGCGCGACCGGGAATCGGAGACGTCGCACCATCGCTCCGCCGCTTCCTCCAGGCGGGTGCGCGCGAGGTCGAACAGCTCCGCCCGTCGCACGCGATCTTCGCCCGCTTCTTCCACGATCAGCGCGCCGACGCACAAGTGCAGCGTGATCGTGGTGACCAGGTCGGCCAGTTCACCGGGGTCGTCGCAGGCGAGGCGAGGGTCGGGAAAATCCTCCGGCCGGACCGGCTTGCCCAGCGCCGAGGAGGCGTGGGCGCAGTCGACGCGGGCGCTGTCGTTGTCCTTGTAGATCAACCGTGACGATGGCCCGGCGGCGACGGTGATGTTCTGCTGGTGTGCCTCCAGCGCGATGCCGTAGCGCAGCCAAAGCGCGACATGCCAGTCCAGCAGCGTGGACAGGTAGTCGTCGAACCAGTCCAGCACGTTCTCACCGGCCAACCGGTCGAGCACTCGGGCGTCCGGATGCGCGGGGTCGGCGGCGAGCAAGGCGGCCAGCGGCACGAGGACGTCGTTCGCGACTTCGCGTGGATACTGCCGGACCAGCACGGCGAGGAGTTCGCTGTCGCTGTCCGCCCATCGGGTCTCGTCCGCGAGCAGGATTCGCGCGGCCAGCCCCGGTTCACGGCGGAGCACGCCGGCCAGCAAGTGCTGCACGGCTTCGCCGCAGGCAAGGGTGCCGGGCTTGATGGTGCGCCTGTTGCGCTGTCCGAGGGTGGCGGTGGGAAGCGGAAGTTTCAGGTGCACCCGGGGATCGGTCGCCAGCGCGACCGTGCGAGTGGACAGCGTGGGCAGGACACCCGGGCCGGGCCCGCCTACGGCCTGGACCTCCCCTCGTGCCACGGTCAGCGGGTGCACGGGAAGCACCAGGTGGTCACGGTCGCGCGCGGAAGACAGCCCTGCCTCGGACGGAGTGGGCCACCAGGCCGGCAACCCGGCCGTCAGGGCCTTGGACAGGTGCACGTTTTCGAGCGGGACGGCGGTCCAGCGCAGCGGAAAGCTCGGTAGGAATTCGGGCGCGTAGCGGCGCAAGTCCTCCGACGACATCGACCACCGGTACCGTCCGGTCGGGTGCACCGGATGGTCACGTAACGCCGCCAGCGCCTCGTAGCGCATGAGTCCGGAGTATCCCTTGTGGACACTTGAGCGGAGCCGGGAACGCAGCCGAGGTGCGACGGATTCGTGCAGCCGAAGGACTTCCAGGGTCTGTCGGCATTCGATGGTGAACGCGGCCCAGCCTTCCTGCGCCTGAGGGTCGTCAACGGGCGTGAGCGCGGCCAGCACGGTGTCCACACTGGACTCGGTGCGCACGGTCCCGTCGGCCCCGGTGACCACCAGACGCCCGGAGCACACCGCGTGCTCGGAGAGAAAGCCGTCCCGTCGCACCGGCAGGTATACCTTGCGGCCCCGGGGGAGCGGCGCGGCCCACCAACTTGCCTGTGGCAACGGGGAAACCGGTGCGGTGTCGAGTCTTCCGTGGGTGAGCATCCCGAGGTGGTCTTCCCGGAGGAGCGTGTCGAGCACGCGACGGACAAACCCGGCTTCGGTGTGCGGGGTCATGCCGTCACCACCCAACGATGGGTGGCCACGAAATCGTCGACGGCCTCGGTCACCGCAGTGGATGTCGGGCCGATGGCATGGACCACCGAAAGGTAGTCGCGGTTCGTGCCGTGAAGCGGCGCGGTCACGCCGATCTGCCGGAGCCGGCGATGCCGGAGCCGAAGACCGCCCGGCAGTTCGGCGGCGGTGTCCGCTGGCGCGTCCACGAGTGATCCGGCCTGTCCGGCGGTGACATAACGAACCCGGGCATAGGTGTCCATTGTGGATGGACTGGGCAGCGCCGCCGCCAAGGGCAGGCCGAGATGCAGCCGGATCAGTTCGGCGAACAGGTCGAAGTCCAGCAGTTCCGCGCAGATCAGGTCCATGGTGTCGCCGATGAGCCGGTAGTTCACCTCGATGACGCGGGCGCGGTCGCCGTCGATGACGAATTCGGTGTGACAGGCGCCGAGGCCTACCCCGAGCGCGTCCAGTTGGGCCCGCAGGTGACGTTCCACCGGTTCAGGCAGGCGCGGGGCCCAATCACGGGCCGATTCGGTGAAGAACGGGCCGGGGCCGAGGGTGGTGCGCCACGAGCCGAAGTGGTGCAGACGGCGTCCGTCGCCGAGGGTTTCGTAGGTGCGCAGTTCGCCGGTCAGGTATTCCTCGGCGACCAACGCGCACGGACCGCGCGCCGCCCAGATCCGCGCTGCCTCCGTCGCCAGTTCGCCGGGATCGCGGACCAGCACGACGTCTTCGCTCGCGACACCTTCACGGGGCTTGAGCACGACGGGGAAAGGCAATGCCTCGGCGGCGGCGGGCAGGTCGTCCGCCGGGCTCAGGTCGAGGCTGAGCACGGTGTCCAGACCGGCGTCGGCCAGTGCGGCCCGGGTGAGGAACTTGTTCTTGCCGCGCAACGTGGCGCGCCAGTCCTTGCCGGGTAGTCCGAGCAGTTCCGCGGCGAGGGCGGTGGGCGTCTGGAGGTGATCGCTGTTGCTGAACAGGGCCGCCGGTTTTCCATGGCGGGAGGCCAGCGCCAGCGTGCGTGCGGCGATGGCACCGGGCTCGCGCACCTCCACCGGTTCGATCGCTTGCGGTGGATGCTCGCTCCCGGCGTACGCGGCGCGATGCTCCTCCGGCCGGTCGGTGAGGACCACCAAAGGAAGCCCGAGACGCGCCGCGGCGGGGATCAGGCCGTGGGTCACGGCATCGGTCGGGGTCAGGGCGGTGAGATACAGGCACACAGCCGGGCTCCGTTACCTCGACGACTAAGGGTTTGCCAAGCCTTGCCCAGGTCAGCAAGATTAGGTGAGCTTTACCTAACTGGCTCCCCCGGAGGTCGGTCAAGCGGACTGTCCGGTGGGATGGACCACTGCGGTGGGGTCTTGATTAAGTGAGCCTAACCTAACTACGATGCCGGGACATCCACCTCCGTCGACCGGGAGTCGTTGTGCCCCAAGCTTTTCGCCCTGCAATGGTCTGGACCGGCGCGACGATGGCACTCGTCCTGACGGTGGGAGCCAGCCTGTTCCTCGGCGCCCGGGCGCTCTCACCGCTGGAGGTGTGGCGTGGGCTGACCGGCCATGGCGACACCACGGCGATGCTGGTGGTCACCGAGTTACGGGTGCCCCGGACACTCCTCGGACTGCTGGCGGGTGCCGGTCTGGCGGTGGCAGGCGCGGTGATGCAAGGCATTACGCGGAACCCGATCGCTTCACCCAGCGTGCTGGGAATCAATGCGGGAGCGTCGTTCGCCGTCGTCCTCGCGGTGCACGTGCTCGGCGTCGCGTCCGCCCTCGGGTACGTCGCGTTCGCTCTGCTCGGCGCGGCATTGACCGCGGGTCTCGCCTACGCGTTGGCCACGGCGGGGACGGCGAGCCCGGTCCGGCTGGCACTGGCCGGTGCGGTGGTCGCCACCATGCTCGCCGCCTGGACCACCACGACACTGGTGCTCTCCGGCCGCACCCTGGAGGAAGCACGACATTGGCTGGCCGGATCACTGGTCGCTCGCGGAACCGGCGTGCCCGCGGTCGTCGCCCCGTTGATCGGTCTGGGCCTGCTGGTTTCCTTCGTGCTGGTCAGAGGACTGGACGCACTGGTTCTCGGGGACGAACAGGCCGCGGCACTCGGCCGGCGCCCTGGCCGGATCCGGCTGGCCGGGGCCATGGCCGTGGTGTTGCTCGCCGGCGCGGCCGTGGCCGCGGCGGGACCGATCGCGTTCGTGGGGCTGGTCGTGCCGCACGCGGCCAGACTCGTCGTCGGAGGCGGGCACGCGCGCCTTCTCCCCGCCTGTGCCCTGGCCGGACCGATCCTGCTGCTCACCGCGGACGTGTTCGCCAGGCTCGTCGCGCAACCCGCCGAACTGGAGGTCGGGGTGGTCACCGCCGCCATCGGCGCACCGGTCCTCATTGGACTTTCCTTGCGTATGCGCGACGCGGAGGTGCTCCGGTGACCACCGCACTAGACCGTCCCGCCACCGTGCGCCGTTACGCGGTACCGGGGATGCCCCGCCCGGTCCGCGTGATGGCCTTGTGCGTCTCGATGTCGCTCATCCTGACCGCCGGTGTGGTCACCGCGTTGTGTCTGGGCGAAGTGGTGCTCGCTCCCGGAGAGGTGCTCGCGGCGCTCACCGGTACCGCCGACGGAGCCACCACCTTGATCGTCACCGAATTCCGGCTGCCGCGCGTGCTCGCCGGGGTTCTTGCAGGGGCCTGTCTGGCCGCCGCCGGAACGCTGCTGCAATCCGTGCTGCGCAACCCGTTGGCCTCTCCCGACGTGGTCGGTGTGTCCCATGGCGCATCGGCCGGGGCGGTGCTGTCGCTGGCCGCCGGTATCCCGGCGACGATGGTGCCCCTGGGCGCACTCGCCGGGGCCGCGCTGGCCGCGGGTGCGCTGGTCGTGCTCGGCTGGCGGGGCGGGCTCGCCGGTGAGCGGATCGTGTTGATCGGCATCGGTCTTTCGGCCGTCCTCACCGCCGTCGTGACCTGGGCGGTGGTGGCCTTCCCGGTCACCGTCGCGCAACAGGCGTTGTTGTGGACCATCGGTTCCCTGTTCGGCCGCACCTGGGAGGAAGTGGGCTGGGCCGGGCTCGGCGCGGTGGTCCTGTTGCCCGTGGCCATGGCCCAGTCGAGCCGCCTGGCCGTGCTGGAACTCGGTGACGACCTCGCCCACGGGCTCGGCCTCCCCGCCGGAAAAGCCCGCCTCGGCCTCCTGGCCACCGCCGTCGGGCTGGCGGGTAGCGCGGTCGCACTCGGCGGTCCGATCACGTTCGTCGCGTTGGGCGTGCCCCACCTCGCGCGGGCGCTCGCCGGCCCGCCGAGGCCGACCGCCCCCACGGCCGGAACGCTGCTGCTCTGCTCGCTCGTCGGGGCGGCACTGGTGGTGTATGCGGACCTCATCGCCGGTTCGGCGATGGCTCGTCCCGTGCCCGTCGGCGTGGTCACCGCGACTCTTGGCGCCCCCTGGTTCTGCTGGGTGCTGGTCCGCGGCGCCCGCGCCGAACGTCCGGCCGTCGAACGGAGGCGATCATGACCCTGACCGCGCGGCGGCTCGCCGTCGGCTACCCCGGCCGGACCGTGCTGGCCGACATCGACCTCGAAATACCGAGCGGCCGCATCACGGCAGTGGTCGGCCCCAACGCCTGTGGCAAGTCGACGCTCTTGCGCGCCCTGGCCGGTATCGCACGTCCCGCGGCCGGGGAAATCCGGCTCGACGGCATTCCGCTCGCCGATATCGCGCCCAAACGGCTCGCGCGCCGGATCGCGCTGCTGCCCCAGTCCCCACCGGTTCCCGCCGGGATCTCGGTGGAAGCGCTGGTACGGCGGGGCAGGCATCCGCACCAACGGTGGCTCACGCCCTGGTCGGCCGGCGACCAGGAGGCCGTGGATGCCGCACTTTGCCGCACCGGTCTGGAAAACCTGCGCGCACGTCCGTTGGAACGCCTGTCCGGAGGCCAGCGGCAGCGCGCGTGGGTCGCCCTCGCCCTCGCGCAACGCACCGACCATCTCCTCCTGGACGAGCCCACCACGTTTCTCGACCTGCGGCATCAACTCGATCTGCTCGCACTCGTGACCGAGCTCAATGCCGTCGACGACGCCACGGTGGTGCTCGTACTGCACGACCTCGCTCAGGCCGCGCGCTACGCGCACCACCTCGTCGTCGTCGCCGACGGTGGCATCGCCGCGGATGGCCCACCGGCCGAGGTGCTCACCGAAGAGCTGGTCACAACGGTGTTCGAGGTCGATTGCCGTGTCGTTCCCGACCCCGTCAGCGGCAGCCCGCTGGTGCTTCCGTTGCCCGCCACGCCGCAAAAAATCCGCGCTCGAGAAAAGGAAAACCGATGACCCGACGCCTCCATCACCTTGGCGGGTTGCTCCTCGCCGCCGGAATGACGGTACTCACCGCTTGCGGCGGCGGTACGCACTCCGCGACCGGTCACGGCGAAGATCCGGGCTATCCACGCACCGTCGCCACAGCCGAAGGTGACGTGACCATTCCGAAGCGGCCCGAGCGGGTGGTCGTGCTCGACACCGCCGAACTCGACTCGGTCACCCTGCTCGGCATCACCCCCGTCGGAGCGATTCCGCCGCACCTGTCGGACGCCGAGGCGTTTCCCAGCTATCTCAAGGAAAAACTGCGCGGCACCGTCGAGGTCGGCACCTCCGCCGAACCCAAACTCGACCTGATCGCCTCGTTGCGGCCCGACCTCATCCTGAGCAACAAGGTGCGCCACGAAAAGATCTACGACCGGCTCTCGAAGATCGCGCCCACAGTGCTCACCGAGACCACGGGTTTCCCCTGGAAGGCCAACCTCGCCCTCCACGCGAAAGCCCTTGGCAAGGAAAAAGAAGCCGAGGCCGCGCTGGCAGGTTACGAAGCCCGGGCCCGGAAGATCGGCGCGGAGATCATCGCGGCCAACGGGGGAAAAGCCCCGACCGTGTCGGTGACCCGGTTCATGGCCGGCAAGATCCGCCTGTACCAGAAGGCGAACTTCTCCGGCGTGATCCTCGCCGACCTGGGCATGGCCCGCCCGCCATCGCAGAACGCGGACAAGTTCGACAACGAGATCAGTCCCGAACTCGTCGACCGGGCCGATGCCGATGTCCTGTTCGTCACGACCGCGACCTCGCCGGAGAAAACCCAGAAACAAGCGGTGCAGAGCAGTCCATTGTGGACCAACTTGACCGCGGTCCGTGGCGGCCGGACCTTCGAGGTGGCCGACGAGGTGTGGATGTCGGGCATCGGAGTCCAAGCCGCGCACCTCGTCCTCGACGACGTGGCCGCGGCCTTTCACGTCGACCCTCAGCGGTCCTGACCGCGAGTTCGGGGGATCGCCCAGTGCGTGTCTCACAAGTCCGTGTTGGCGCACGAGGCGAGGAGGTGCGCGCGAGTGCCGAAAATCCGATCGCGCGCCCTTGAAAGCACAGCCTAGCGACGATCCCCCGAACTTCTGGCGGGACTCAGGACTCGGACGACTCTTCCGCGCCTTCGGACTTCTTGGCCTCGGCGGGCTTCGGAGACCGGCCGTTGCGGGCGCGGCGCGGCTGGCGCTGGGCCGGAGCCGGCGCGGAGATCTGCGGGACGGCCGGACCACCGCCGAGCATCAGCTCCGCGAAGGTCGCCATCGCCTCGTCCAGCTGACCGCCGATCCGCCGCTCGGACTCCTCGTTGTGCTTGCGCACGACCGTGCTGACCGAGTCGGTGTCGGGCTGGGTCGAGAGCGTGTCCTCGACCCGCGAGAAAGCGCTTTTCACGGTGCCGCCCAGGTCACCGAAGTGCGCGGTGACCGTGTTCTCGACCTTGTCGATCCGGGCGGTCATGGACTCGAGGCCGCTGTTGATCTGGTCGAGGCGCGTGGACAGTCCGTCGAGACGCTGGGAGGAGTCGACCATCTCACCGGTCTCCTCCAGCGCGGTGCGCAGCGCCTGACCGGTCGCGTCGATCCGCTCCCGGGTGGAGGTCTCCAGCGCCTCGATCCGCGACTTCAGCCCGGCGTCCCCGGACTCGACCCGCTCACGCAGCGCGGACTCGGCCATCTCCACGCGCTCCTTGACCGGGCCGTGCACGGCCGCGGGCAGCGCGTCGAGCTTGCTGTCCTGCTTGTCCAGGTGACCGTTGAGCTCGTCCAGCCTGCGGTGGATGCTCTCCAGCTTGTCCTCGAGACCGTCCATGCGCCCGGCGACGCCTTCGAAGCGGGCCGCGACACCGTCGAGCCTGCCGTCGAGTTGCGCGAACGGCTTGGCCAGCTTGTCGACGATGCTTTCCACCGCACGAGCCAGGCCGGCGAGGGCGTTGTCCTGCGCCTCCAGCTTCGACATGGCCTCGTCGAGGCGCTCGGCGAGGACACTGACCTCGGTCCGGTCCGGCAGCTCCGAAAGCCGCTTGCGTACCGCGCCGAGTGAGTCCACGGGTGCCAGACGGGCATAGATGTCGTCGAGCGCGTCGAAGATCTGCTGCTGCTCGCTCTCACGCACTTCGGCCGCGCGCACCAGCATGTTGCGCATCCGGTCGAAGGACGGAGCTCCAACGTGGTTGTCTGTGGTCACTGCGATGTCCTTCGTCGGCGGGGAAGGAAGGGACGTAGGGCGAAGCTTAGCCATTGCGGAAATTCTGTTGGTATCGCCCCCGTAACGGGCGTCTGCGCTCGGCCATTCGGGTAACGCCGGTACCGTAGTGCGACGGTCCGCGTTCGAGTCGCCGCGGTACGGCAGACCGGTACCGTGGTGACATGCCCGATAACCCACCGTTGACCTTGGAAAACATCCGTGAGGTGCCGAAGGTTCTGCTGCATGACCACCTCGACGGCGGCCTCCGGCCCGACACCGTGGTGGAACTCGCCGACGCGATCGGCTACCGGAATCTCCCCACCACCGACGTCCCGGAGCTCAGCCGGTGGTTCCGTGAAGCGGCGGACTCGGGATCACTCGAGTCGTACCTGGAGACCTTCGCCCACACCTGCGGAGTGATGCAGACCGAAGAGGCGCTGGTCCGGGTCGCCGCCGAATGCGCGGAGGACCTCGCCGCGGACGGTGTCGTCTACGCCGAAGTCCGTTACGCCCCGGAGTTGTTCGTCGAGCGCGGGCTCACGCTGGACGCCGTGGTGGAAGCCGTTCAGGCCGGCTTCGACGAGGGGACGCGCCGCGTCGCGGAGCGCGGGCGGAACATCCGGATCGGCACGTTGCTGTGTGCGATGCGTCAGCACGCCAGAGCGACCGAAATCGCCGACGTGGCCGTGCGCTACCGCGACGCCGGAGTGGCCGGTTTCGACATCGCCGGCCCGGAAGCGGGATTTCCGCCCACCCGCAATCTCGACGCATTCGAGTATTTGCGGACGAACAACGCGCATTTCACCATTCACGCCGGAGAGGCATTCGGACTCCCGTCCATTTGGGAAGCCATTCAGCACTGTGGCGCCGAACGGCTCGGGCACGGGGTGAGCATCGTGGACGACATCAAGTCCGATGCGGACGGCACGGTGCACCTCGGCCGCCTCGCCGCCTACGTCCGGGACCGGCGCATCCCGCTGGAGATGTGCCCGTCGTCCAATGTGCAGACCGGCGCCGTGCGGTCCATCGCCGAGCATCCGATCGGGTTACTGGCGCGGCTGCGCTTCAGGGTCACCGTCAACACGGACAACCGGTTGATGAGCGGATGCACGGTGTCCAGCGAGTTCGCCGCGCTCGCCCGGGAGTTCGGCTACGGCTGGGACGACGTCCGGTGGTTCACGCTCAACGCGATGAAGTCCGCGTTCCTCGACTTCGACCGCAGGCTGGACCTGATCAACAACGTGATCAAGCCCGGCTACGCCCACTTGACCAACTGACAACACGCCCTCGCGAGCGGCCTCTGAACTGGAGGAAGGAGCGTTTACTACGGATAGTCCGTAGTAAACGCTCCTTGCTTCACAACACGTGGGAACGCGGGAACCCCGGGGCGCAGGCGTGCCCCGGGGTTCCCGCGTCGAGGGTGCGCTAGTGCACGCGCAGGCGGTTTTCGAAGGTCTCGACCAGTTTGCGCCACTCGCTCTGTTCGGTGTCGAACGGCGGGCTCGGCGCCAGGCGGTTCGGATCCGGCCGGAGCACGAAGGACACCAGCCAGCCCAGACTCTCCGAAGAGGACAGTGCGGAGTTCACGCTGTCGTCACCGGCCCAGTCGGCCGCGTCGGTGAGCAGTTCGACGGCCAGTTCGAGCTGGGTCGGGTCGATGGCGTCCGTGCCCTCGCCGAGGTCCTCGGCCAGGCCCGCCAGCACGTAGGTGTTCTCGGTGTCGACTTCGAGGTCCAGTTCCCCGGCGGTGGCCTTGGTCAGGACCTCCTCCCAGGTGGACACGCTCGCCAGGTCGGTGCCGTGGAACTCGTTGGCGTCGGCCAGCTTGCGGGCGAGTGCCTTCGAGGAGGTGAAGACGTCGATCTTGCCTTCGTTGCCGAGGAAGACCGGCTCGTCGTCGAGGTAACAGCGCAGCGTGTAGTACTCCTGCTCGACCGTGATGATCTTGATCGGGTCGATGCCGACCTCGGCCCAGAAACCGGCCGGCGCCTCGTCTTCGTCTTCGGCTCCCTCGGCCTGGTCCGAAGCTTCGAGGTCCTCGTCGAGGTCGTCGTCCTCACCGGCTTCGACGCCGGCCTCCGCCTCGGCCGACTCCTCCAGGAAGGCGGCCAGCTCCTCGGCCGTCTGCTCCAGCACCGCGGCGTCCACGTCGGGAACCTTGACCAGCCCGTCGATCACGTCGAGGACCGAGTCCCACTTTTCGGAGACCGCCTCGGACAACTCCGCCCACAGCCGCTCGCCTTCACGGCCGGTGAACGGCAGGCGGCCCTGATCGAGCAGGGAGAAGGCCTCGGTGGCGTCGAGGATCTCGTGCACGTCGTCGAGTTCGCACACGTCGGCCAGCGAACGCACGATGCCGATGATCTCGGCGAGCTCGCTGATCGTCCAGGTGTCCGGGTCCTCGGCGACCAGTTCCGGCACGCCGACCAGGTCATAGGAATGGTCGTCGTCCGGGATCAGTTCGGGCACGTTCAGCGCGGGCACCGCGTGCCAGGCCGGGTGGTCGATGAGATCGTGCTGCTCGGCCGTCCGGATGAAGGCGGCCAGATGTGCGGCGTCGGGGAAGGCGTAGAGGTCCTCTTCGTCGCCGAGGAAGGCCTCCCACTCCTCACCGTCCTCCCGCCAGCGGGGGGCCCAGAGGGTGACCAGATCCCCCTGCGGCAGTCCCAGTTCAATCGGGACGATGTCCTGTGCCATTACAACCCTCCGGATTACCACCTGTGTGTGCGAAGCCTACGGGTTAGCGGGCGCGCCCGCGACGGCCCCCACATGGATGGCACGATGGAGACATAATGGCACTCACAGACCTTCTACCAGCGGATCCCGACGCCGACACGCTCTTCGAGGCGTTCACCCAGTGGTCGGCCGAGCGTGGCCTCACCTTGTACCCGGCGCAGGAAGAGGCGCTGATCGAGGTCGTGTCGGGCGCCAACGTGATCCTGTCCACCCCGACCGGCTCGGGAAAAAGCCTGGTCGCGGTGGGTGCGCACTTCGCCGCGTTGGCCCAGGGCATGCGCAGTTTCTACACCGCGCCGATCAAGGCGCTGGTGTCGGAAAAGTTCTTCGCGCTGATCGAGATTTTCGGCGCGGACAACGTCGGGATGATGACCGGCGACTCCAACGTCAACCCGGACGCGCCGATCATCTGCTGCACGGCCGAAATTCTGGCGAACATCGCGTTGCGATTCGGTGCGGACGCGCCGGTGGGCCAGGTGGTGGCCGACGAGTTCCATTTCTACTCCGAGCCCGACCGCGGCTGGGCCTGGCAGGTCCCGCTGCTGGAACTGCCGAAGGCACAGTTCGTGCTCATGTCGGCCACGCTCGGCGATGTCACGTTCTTCGAAAAGGACCTCACCCGCCGCACGGGGCGGCCCACCGCGGTCGTCACCTCGGCGCAGCGGCCCGTTCCGCTGACCTACCGCTACGCGCTGACCCCGTTGCACGAAACGATGTCGGAGCTGTTGAACGGCGGGCAGGCACCGGTGTACGTGGTGCATTTCTCCCAGGCCGCCGCCGTGGAGCGCGCGCAGGCCTTGATGAGCATCAACGTGTCCACCCGCGCCGAGAAGGACGCGATCGCCGAGATGATCGGCGAGTTCCGGTTCGCGGCGGGCTTCGGCAAGACGCTTTCCCGCCTGGTTCGCCACGGGATCGGTGTGCACCACGCCGGGATGCTGCCGAAGTACCGCAGGCTGGTCGAGCAGTTGGCACAGGCCGGCCTGCTGAAGGTCATCTGCGGCACCGACACCCTCGGCGTGGGCATCAACGTGCCGATCCGCACGGTGGTGTTCTCCGCGCTGACCAAGTACGACGGTGTCCGCCAGCGGCATCTCAAGGCCCGTGAGTTCCACCAGATCGCGGGTCGCGCCGGGCGCGCCGGATACGACACCGACGGTTACGTGGTGGTGCAGGCGCCCGACCACGTGGTCGAGAACGCCAAGGCACTGGAAAAGGCCGGCGACGACCCGAAGAAGAAGCGCAAGATCGTGCGCAAGAAGGCGCCCGAGGGATTCGTCAACTGGACCGAGAGCACCTTCGAGCGGCTCATCGCGTCGCCGCCGGAGCCGTTGACGTCGAGCTTCCAGGTCAGCCATTCGATGCTGCTGAACGTCATTTCGCGGCCGGGCAACGCTTTCGCGCACATGCGGCATCTGCTGGAGGACAACCACGAGGACCGCCCGGCGCAGCGGAAACACATCCTGCGCGCGTTCGCGATCTTCCGCGCCCTGCTCGCCGCGGGTGTCGTCGAGCGGCTTCCCGCCCCGGACGAGGAGGGCCGGATCGTCCGGCTCACCGTGGACCTCCAGTTCGATTTCGCGCTGAACCAGCCGCTTTCCCCGTTCGCCCTGGCCGCGATCGAACTGCTCGATCCCGAGGACGCCGCCTATCCGCTCGACGTGGTGTCCATCATCGAATCCACTGTGGACGATCCGCGTCCGGTGCTTTCGCAGCAGAAGTTCAAGGCGCGCGGCGAGGCGGTCGCCGCGATGAAGGCCGAGGGCATGGAGTACGACGAGCGGATGGCGCTGCTCGACGAGGTCACCCATCCCAAGCCGCTGGAAGAGCTGCTCGACGCGGCCTATTCCCGGTACCGCCAGGGTCATCCGTGGGTGGACGACTACGCCCTGTCCCCGAAATCGGTCGTGCGCGACATGTACGAGCGCGCGATGAACTTCGTGGAGTACGTCAACTTCTACTCCCTGGCCCGCTCGGAGGGACTGGTCCTGCGGTATCTAGCGGACTGTTACGACGCGCTCCGGCACACGGTGCCGGAGGAGGCGAAGACCGAACCGTTGCAGGACCTCATCGCGTGGCTCGGCGAACTGGTGCGGCAGGTCGACTCCAGCCTGCTCGACGAGTGGGAATCGCTGCGGCATCCCGGCGAGGCCGGACCCGCCGTGCCGCTGCCCGACCGGGTCGCGCCGATCACCGCGAACGAGCGGGCCTTCCGGGTCATGGTGCGCAACGAGCTGTTCCGGCGGGTCGAGCTGGCAGCGCGGCGTGCCTACGAGGAACTGGGCGCGCTCGACGCCGGTTCCGGCTGGGACGCGGTCGAATGGGAGGCCGCGCTGGACGAGTATTTCGCCGAGCACGCCGATCTCGGCACCGGTCCGGACGCGCGCGGACCGGCCTTGCTGATCATCGAGAAGGAGACCGGACTCTGGCGCGTCCGCCAGATCTTCGACGATCCGGCGGGGCATCACGACTGGGGCATCAGTGCCGAAGTCGATCTCGCGGCCTCGGACGAAGCGGGCTCCGCCGTGCTCCAGGTCACCGCGGTCGATCAGCTCTGACCGCGGCAGTCAAGGTGACCACAGCGCGCGCCAGTCCTTTCCGGTGTTTTATGGGGGACGCGGTCCCCCATATCCCCGCTGGGGGCAAGCCCCCAGACCCCCTCACCGGGGCGGCAGGGCACCCAACTGCTCAGCGTGAGGCACGTTTACAAGGAGTGCCCTGTCGACACGATCGCGGGGCGCGCAAGCTCGCGGCGGAGCACTGTGACCGAACGGGCACTCCCGAGGACCCGGTTCACCTCCGTCGTGCCTGTAACATCCGGATATGGCCGACCTTCGCTCGCGCGTCGTTTCGTGGCTTGGGCGTAAATACCTTGAAAGAAAGCAGAAAAAGGGCGTTGACCTGCTTTCGTTGCTTCCCGACGCCACGCTGATGCCGCTTCGCCGTTCCGGTTTGGACCCGGTCCCCGAGTTGGGGCAACGCCGGGAAACCGAGCCGATCGGCCGGTTGAAGCTGCCCTTCGGCCTGCGTGCCTGGCTGGTCACCGGGTACGAAGAGGCCAAGCAGGTGCTGGTGGCCACCGGCAAGTTCAGCAACGACTACACGAACCTGATGGGCACGACGGGGACATCGGCCGAAGAGAACCCGGGAGGCCTCGGGTTCGCCGACCCGCCGGACCACACCCGGTTGCGCAAACTGCTGGCGCCCGAGTTCACGATGCGCAGGCTGTCCCGTCTCACCCCGCGTATCCACGAGGTCGTCAACGAGCGACTGGACGCGATGGCGGCCTCGGACGAGCCGGTCGACCTGATGCGTGACTTCGCGCTCCCCATCCCCTCACTGGTGATCTGCGAACTGCTCGGCGTCTCCTACGAGGACAGGGCCGGCTTCCAGCGGCTGAGTATGGCCCGGTTCGATCTGTTCGGCGGGGTGACCGCGTCCTTCGGCGCGATGTCGGAGTCGCTGTCCTACCTGCTGGGGGTGGTCGCCAAACAGCGTGAGTCGCCGGGCGACGGCCTGCTCGGCATGCTCATCAAGGAGCACGGTGACGAGATCGGCGACCGTGAGCTCGCCGGCCTCGCCGATGGGGTGCTGACCGGCGGTTTCGAGACGACGGCGAGCATGCTGGCGCTCGGCGCGATCGTGCTGCTGCGCGATCGCGAGCATTTCGAGCTGATCCGCGACCGGGACGACGCGATCGACGATTTCGTCGAGGAACTGCTGCGGTATCTCACCGTGGTGCAGGTCGCGTTCCCGCGCTTCGCCCGGCAGAGCGTCGAAATCGGTGACGCGAAGATCGAGGCGGGGGACGTCGTCTTCGTCTCGTTGAGCGGTGCCAACCGGGATCCGGCACTGGGAGAGGACCCGGAGCGTTTCGATCCGGCCCGCGGCGCGTCGTCACACCTGGCGTTCGGCTGGGGCGCGCACCGGTGCGTGGGGGCCGAACTCGGCCGCATGGAACTACGCGCCGCGTATCCGGCGCTGGTGCGGCGGTTCCCGGAGATGCGGCTGGCCGTCGCGCCCGAAGACCTGAAATTCCGTCAGACGTCCATCGTCTACGGCCTGGACTCGCTTCCCGTGCTGCTCTGAGCGTGGTGTGGGGGTCTGGGGACAAGCCCCCCAGGCCCCCACACCACCAGGTCACTCTTCGACGAGCGAAAGGGCGCCGCTGGGGCAGATGTGCACCGCTTCCCGCGCCTTCTCGAGGTCCGTCGGACGCTCCACCAGCACCACCACGGTGCCGTCCTCGTCGCTCTGGTCGAAGACCTGAGGGTCGGTGAGCACGCACTGGCCCGCACCGACGCAGAGATCCTTGTCCGCCACGATCCGCATGGAAATCCCTTCTCCCTGTACTTGACCTCGTTCGCGCGCGAAGTCAAACCCTAACGGCCACGACCACTTACCAGGTGACCGGAAGCCGGTAAAGGCCGTAGATGTTCGCGTCGTCCTTGAATGGCAGCTTATCCGCCGGCTCGGCGAGCCTCAGGCCGGGAATGCGGGCGAAGAGGGTGTCGAAGACGATTTGGAGCTCCAACCTGGCGAGGTTCTGGCCGAGACACTGATGGCCGCCGAAGCCGAAGGTGATGTGATTGCGCGCGCTGCGTTCGAGATTCAGCGTGCCCGGGTCGTCGAAGACGTCGGGGTCGTGGTTGGCCAGAAGACTCAGGACCACCACGCCTTCGCCCGCCTTGATCCTGGCACCGGCGATTTCGGCGTCCTCGCGGGCTACCCGGGAAAGCGTGAAATCGATGATGGTGAAGTAACGCAGGAGTTCTTCGACCGCGGCGGGTGTCTTGGCCGGATCAGCCTTGAGCACGGCCAACTGGTCCGGATGTTCAAGCAGGGCAAGGGTGCCGAGCGAGATCATGTTGGCGGTGGTCTCGTGCCCGGCGACCAGGAGCAGGAACGCCAGGCTCACCAGGCCTTCATGGTCGACTTCGCCGTCTTCGCGCTGTTTGCGGATCTGGCGGCCGAGCAGGTCGTCGGGTTCCGCGGCGGCCTTGGCGGCGACCAGTTCGCCCAGATAGGACACGAAGTCGCCGACGGCCTTTTTGCGCTCCTCCGGACTGGCTTCCCGGCTGACCATCGTCTTCGTGCGTTCCTGGAAGAACTGCTGATCGGCGTAGGGCACACCGAGAAGGTCGCAGATCACCAGGGACGGGATCGGCAGTGACAGGGCTTGGACGAGGTCGACGGGGCGTGGCCCGGCGAGCATGGCGTCGATGTGCTCGTCGACGATCCGCTGGATACGGGGTCTGAGCCCGGCGACGCGTTTGACGGTGAATTCGTCGATCACGGCCCGGCGGGCCGGCCCGTGATCCGGCGGATCCATGGAAAGGAGCATCCGCGGCAGGCCACCTATGGTTTTCTGCCCGTCCTTGAGCGGGGAAGGGAAACCAGGATGGCTGCGGTCGGAACTGAACCGAGGGTCGGACAGTATGGTGCGCACGTCTTCGTGCCGGGTCAGTGCCCAGGCGTGGACACCGTTGGGCATCATGACGCGCGAAATTCCACCCTGCTCGCGGAGCCGGACGTGCTCGGGATTCGGCATGTGCGGACAGGCGCGGGTGATCGGGAAGGACATGGTGGTGGTTCCTTACCAGGTGACCGGCAATTGGTAGAGCCCGTAGATGTTAGCGTCGTCCTTGAACGGCAACTTGTCCGCTGGTTCGGCGAGCTTGAGGCCGGGAATGCGGGCGAAGAGGGTGTCGAAGACGATTTGGAGTTCCATCCGGGCGAGGTTCTGGCCGAGACATTGGTGGGGCCCGAAGCCGAAGGCGACATGGTGCCGCGCGCCTCGTTCGAGGTTCAGCGTGTCGGGGTCGTCGAACACTTCGGGATCATGGTTTGCAGTGTGGCTCAGCGCCACCACGCCCTCGCCCGCCTTGATCTTGACACCGGCGATTTCGGCGTCCTCGCGGGCTACCCGGGAAAGCGCGAAATCGACAATGGTGAAGTAACGCAGGAGCTCCTCGACGGCGTCGGGAGTCTTGGTGGGGTCGGCCTTGATCGAAGCGAGCTGCTCCGGGTTTTCGAGCAGCGAGTAGGTGCCGAGCGAGATCATGTTGGCGGTGGTCTCATGCCCGGCGAGCAGGAGCAGGAAGGCCAGGCTCACCAGGTCTTCGTGGTCGACTTCGCCGTCTTCGCGTTGTTTGCGGATCTGGCGGCCGAGTAGGTCGTCGGGCTCGTCCCGCTCCTTCTCGGTCACGAGATCGTGCAAATAGGACGCGAGCTCTTGGATCGCCGTCCGCCGCCGTTCGCCCGAACTCTCCCGGTTGACCATGACCTTCGTGCGTTCCTGGAAGAATTCGTGGTCGGCGTAGGGGACGCCGAGGAGTTCGCAGATGACGAGGGAGGGGACCGGGAGGGAGAGAGCCTGGACGAGGTCGACGGGGCGTGGCCCGGCGAGCATGGCGTCGATGTGCTCGTCGACGATCTGCTGGATGCGAGGCTTGAGGGAGGCCATCCGTTTGACGGTGAATTCGCTGATCACGGCGCGGCGGGCGGGTCCGTGTTCCGGCGAATCCATCGAGATCATCATCTTCTTCAGGATGCCGACGCTTTGTTGCGCGTTCTTGACCGTCGTGGGGAAGCCGGGGTCGGTCCGGTCCGAACTGAACCGCGGGTCGGTCAGCATGGCGCGGATGTCCTCGTGCCGGGTCAACGCCCATGCCGGGACGCCGCTGGGCATGATGACCCGCGGAAGGCGCTCGGATTCCTCGTCGCGCAACCGGACGTGCTCGGGATTGGGGAGATGCGGGCAGACGCGCTTGATGGGAAGGGTCATTTTTGGATCTCCTTACCAGGTGACGGGCAACTCGTAGAGGCCGTAGATGTTCGCGTCGTCCTTGAACGGCAACTGGTTTTCTTCGACCGCGAGCCTGAGGTCCGGAATGCGGGCGAAGAGGGTGTCGAAAACGATCTGGAGTTCCATCCGCGCGAGGTTCTGGCCAAGGCACTGGTGGGCACCGAAACCGAACGCGACGTGATTGCGGGCGCCCCGGTCGAAGTCCAGGGCGGCGGGGTCGCGGAAGACTTCGGGGTCATGGTCGGCATGGTGGATCTGGACGACCACGCCCTCGCCCGCCTTGATCACCACACCGCCGATTTCGACGTCCTCCACGGCGGCCCTGACCACGGAAAGGCCGGCGATCGTGTAGTAGCGGAGGAGTTCCTCGACGGCTGCGGGGGTTTTGGTGGGGTCGTTCTTGATGGCGGCCAGTTGGCTGGGGTTTTGGAGGAGTGCGAGGGTGCCGAGCGAGATCATGTTGGCGGTGGTTTCGTGCCCGGCGAGCAGGAGGAGGAAGGCGAGGCTGACGAGGCCTTCGTGGTCGATTTCGCCGTCTTCGCGTTGTTTGCGGATCTGGCGGCCGAGCAGGTCGTCCGGCTCGTCGGCTTCCTTCGCGGTGACCAGCTTGTCCAGGTAGGACCTCAGTTCCAGCACCTTCTCCCGCCGCTCGTCCGTCGGGGTTTCCCGGCGCAGGAGCCGGGTGGTGTGGCCCTGGAAGAAATCGTGGTCGGCGTACGGGACGCCGAGCAGTTCGCAGATGACCAGGGAAGGAACAGGCAGCGACAGGGCCTTGACGAGGTCGACGGGGCGTGGCCCGGCGAGCATGGCGTCGATGTGCTCGTCGACGATCTGCTGAATGCGGGGCCGGAGTGCGGCCATGCGCCTGACGGTGAACTCGCCGACCACGGCGCGGCGGGCGGGCCCGTGCTCCGGTGGATCCATGGTGAGCAGCGACGGTTTGAAGACGCTCACGGGGACCTGGCCGCTGATCAGGAAGGGAAATCCGGGACGGGTCCGGTCGGAGCTCAACCGTGGATCGGTCAGCGCGGCCCGGACATGTTCGTGTCGCGTCAGCAACCACGCTTCCATTCCGCTGGGCAGCGTGACGCGGGGGATCGGTTCCTCCTGGCTCAGCCGGACATTTTCCGGATGAGGCGCGTGCGGGCAGGTGCGGGTGACGGCCAACTTCATGAGGACGAGCCCCCTTCTGTCCAAATAGGACTCAAATGCGATCGGACGTGTTCCGGATGCGAGAGGGATGGCTGGACGGGAGCGGAGAGACGGGTCATTCGAATCTCCTCACCACGTGACGGGCAGTTTGTAGAGGCCGTAGACCTTGGCGTCGTCCTTGAACGGCAAGGTGTCCGCCGGTTCGGCGAGTCTGAGGCCGGGAAGGCGGGCGAAGAGGGTGTCGAAGACGATTTGGAGTTCCACCCGGGCGAGATTCTGGCCAAGGCACTGGTGAGGCCCGAAACCGAACGCCAGATGGTGCCGGGCTCCCCGGTCGATGTCGAGACGCTGAGGATCGGCGAAGAGCGCATTATCGTGGTCGGCCAGATGCGTCAGGGCGACCACGCCTTCACCGGCGTTGATCCGCACGCCGCTGATTTCCATCTCCGCCACCGCGATCCTCGCGACGGCGAAGTCGATGATCGTGTAGTAGCGGAGGAGTTCCTCGACGGCTGCGGGGGTTTTGGTGGGGTCGTTCTTGATGGCGGCCAGTTGGCTGGGGTTTTGGAGGAGTGCGAGGGTGCCGAGCGAGATCATGTTGGCGGTGGTTTCGTGCCCGGCGAGCAGGAGGAGGAAGGCGAGGCTGACGAGGCCTTCGTGGTCGATTTCGCCGTCTTCGCGTTGTTTGCGGATCTGGCGGCCGAGCAGGTCGTCCGGCTCGTCGGCTTCCTTCGCGGTGACCAGGTCGTCGAAGTAGGATCGCAGTTCCCGTAGCGCCTTTCCTCGCTCGTCGTCGGAGATTTCGTGGCGCAGGAGCATGGAGCTGTGGTGTTGGAAGAACTCGTGGTCGGCGTACGGGACGCCGAGCAGCTCGCAGATGACCAGGGACGGCACGGGTAGCGACAGCGCTTTGACGAGGTCGGTGGGCCGTTCTCCGGCGAGCATGGCGTCGATGTGCTCGTCGACGATCTGCTGGATGCGAGGCCTGAGGTGGGCGATCTGCTTGACGGTGAATTCGCCGACCACAGCGCGGCGGGCGGACCCGTGCTCAGGCGAATCCATCGAAGTGAGCAACTTCCCGAAGGGCTGAGCGCCTCGCCTGGGGGTGACCACCGGCATGGGAAATCCCGGACGGGAGCGGTCGGCGCTCAACCTCGGGTCGGACAGTGCGACGCGGATGTCCTCGTGGCGCGTGAGCACCCACGTGGTCACTCCGTTGGGCAGCGTGACGCGGGAGATCGGTCCCCTCTCACGCAACTCAAGGTGCTGGGGGTGGGGTGAGTGCGGGCAAGTACGGGTGACGGCCAGGTCCACGACGACGGATCTCCTCGGTCCCGATCCGAACGGAGTAATGCGGAAGGAAAACCTCCGCTTGTCAGTTCCCACGGTACCGAAATCTCAGGTGTCCGTCCAACGTCCTCTGTTGTCATATGGTCAACTATTGCCCCGACGGGTACTCCTCGTGGTGATCCGGACGCGGATGGCAACGGGATGACCTGGCCGGATTGTCACCCCAGCGTCTTTCCCGGATGAGACAATCCGGGAATGACGGCCGAACCCGAGACGCTGCGGGCCGACGCGCGCCGCAACCGCGAGCAGATCATCGCCGCGGCCAAGAAGATGTTCCTCGAGTTCGGTCCCGACGTCCCGATGGAGGACATCGCTCGCGGGGCCGGTGTCGGGGTCGGCACCCTCTACCGGCGGTTTCCCGACCGCGAGGCGCTGATCCGCGCGGTGGCACGTGACAACTTCGAGGTCGTCCTCGCCGAGGCCCGGGCGGTGGCCGCCGAGGAACCGAGCGCCTGGCAGGCGATCGTCCGGTTGCTCACCCGCTCGCTCGACCTGAAGCTCAGCGTGCACCTCGCGGTCGTCTCACCGCTGGCCTGGGCGATCATCAGGAACGACGAGAAGACCCAGGAGTTCCGCGACGGGATCATGGCCGTGCTCGACGAACTGATCCAGGCCGCCCAGGCCGACGGCTCGATGCGCGACGACGTGGCCGCCGGGGATGTCGCCCTCCTGTGCTCGATGTTGCTGCGCCCCAACCGGTTCGGTTCCGACGAGAAGTGGTCGGAAACCGTGCTCGACCGGGCGCTGGGAGTCATCGTCGACGGCCTGCGGGCCGGCGGTACCTCACCGCTGCCAGGCCGCCCCGTCACCGGCGACGACCTGCGCAAGCGCTGAACTGGAGCCCTGAACTGGAGGAAGGAGCGTTTGCTCGGCCGGAGGCGGCAGCGGCGAGCGTCCACAGCAAGAATTTTCCGCCGGAGGCCGCTGCACGCGGCCGGACACGCTTTACGTCCGGCCGCCGATCGACACGGGTCATCCGTAGTAAACGCTCCTTCCTCCACAACCCGTCAGAGCCCGGCGGGGTGCCAGACCGTCTTGGGCTCCAGGTAGTGGCGGAGGCGGGTGATACCGGGCGCGGAGGTCCAGTCGGGTTCGCCGGCGGGCGGGGACAGCACCCGTTTGACGGTTCCGGCGGCCGCGCGTACCAGTTCGGTGCGCAGTTCCCCTTCGACGCCGGTCGTGTCCAGGGCGTCGACATCGCCGTGGGACGCAAGCCACGGTCCCAGTTCGGCCGCCTGCCCGGTCAGGATGTTCACGACCCCGCCCGGCACGTCCGAGGTCGCCAGCACCTCCGAAAGAGTGATCGCGGGCAGGGGCCGGTCGGCGCTGCTCACCACGACTGCGGTGCATCCGGTCGCCAGTACCGGAGCCAGCACGCTGACCAGGCCGAGCAGGCTGGACCGCTGGGGCGCGAGCACGCCGGCCACCCCGGTCGGCTCGGGAACGGTGAACGAGAAGTACGGTCCGGCCACGGGATTGGCGGCCCCGAGCACGCTGGCGATCTTGTCGGTCCACCCCGCGTACCAGACCCACCTGTCCACCGAAGCGTCCACAATGGACTCTGCTTGGCGGGCGGAGACCTTCTCCGAGGCCGAAACCTCGCTCACGAACTGGTCCCGGCGTCCCTCCAGCATCTCCGCCACCCGGTAGAGCACCTGGCCGCGGTTGTAGGCGGTCGCGCCGGACCAGCCGGCGAAAGCCTTCCGGGCAGCGGAAACCGCGTCACGGAGGTCCTTGCGCGAGGCGTGCGCGGCGTTGGCGAGGAACGCGCCCTTGCCGTCGTGGACCGGATACACCCGGCCCGACTCCGACCGGGGGAACTTCCCGCCGATGAACAGCTTGTAGGTCTTCGAGACCGTGACCCGATCACGCATCGAGATAACCCTCCAGACCCGCCTGGCCGCCCTCGCGGCCGAACCCCGATTCCCGGTAGCCACCGAAAGGCGCCGTCGGGTCGAAGCGGTTGAACGTGTTCGCCCACACCACTCCGGCGCGAAGACGGCCCGCGATCGCGAGGATGCGAGACCCCTTCTCCGTCCAGATTCCGGCGGAAAGCCCGTAGGGCGTGTTGTTGGCCTTGGCGACCGCCTCGTCGGGCGTGCGGAAGGTGAGCACGGACAGCACCGGTCCGAAGATCTCCTCCCTGGCGATCCGCATCGACTGGTGCACGCCGGAAAACACGGTGGGCGCGAAGAAGAAACCGCGATCGGGCACCGGGCACGGACTGGTCCACCGTTGCGCGCCCTCGGCCTCACCGGCCTCGGTCAGCTCGCGGATCTTGGCCAGTTGCTCCGCCGAGTTGATGGCACCGATGTCGGTGTTCTTGTCCAGCGGGTCGCCGAGTCGCAGGGTCGAGACGCGCTCGCGCAGCCGGTCGGTCAGTTCGTCCACAATGGATTCCTGGGCGAGCAGCCGGGAACCGGCGCAGCACACGTGGCCCTGGTTGAAGAAGATCCCGTTGACGATGCCTTCGACGGCCTGGTCGAGCGGCGCGTCGTCGAAGACGATGTTCGCCGCCTTTCCGCCGAGTTCCAGGGTGAGCCGTTTCGGCGTGCCCGCGACCTCGCGCTGGATCAGCTTGCCGACATCGGTGGAGCCGGTGAACGCGATCTTGTTCACGTCGGGATGGCGGACGATCTCGGCGCCGACGTGACCGGCGCCGGGCAGGATGTTCACCACTCCCGGTGGCAGCCCCGCCTGCCGGCAGATGTCGGCGAATACCAGCGCGGTCAACGGGGTGGTTTCGGCGGGCTTGAGCACGACCGTGTTGCCCGTGGCCAGCGCGGGCGCGATCTTCCAGGCGAGCATGAGAAGCGGGAAGTTCCACGGGATGATCTGGCCCGCCACGCCCAGAGGCTTCGGATCGGGACCGTACCCGGCGTAGGCCAGCTTGTCCGCCCAGCCCGCGTGGTAGAAGAAATGCGCGGCGACGGCGGGCAGGTCCGTGTCCCGTGATTCCTTGATCGGCTTGCCGTTGTCGAGCGTCTCCAGCACCGCGAGTTCGCGCGAACGTTCCTGGATCAACCGCGCGATCCGGAACAGGTACTTGGCCCGCTCGCTCCCCGGCATCGGGCCCCAGGTCTTTTCGAAGGCACGCCGGGCGGCCTTCACCGCCTTGTCCACATCGGACGGTGCCGCGGTGCCCACCTCGGCGAGCACCTCGCCGGTGGCCGGATTGATCGTCTTCAGCGGTTCTCCCGCCCCATCGGTGAACTCACCGTCGACGAACGGGCGGTAGGCCGGTTTGAGATTGGCGATGTCCCGGGATTCCGGCGCGGGTGCGTAGTCGAACAGGGCCATGTGTCTTGTTCCCCCAGCTTTAGTCCACGGTCACGTAGTCGGGGCCGCTGTAGTGCCCGCCGAGCTGCGTCCGGCGTTGCAGCACAAGGTCGTTGAGCAGGCTGGACGCGCCGAACCGGAACTTCTCCGGGGTGAGCCATTCTTCGCCCGCGACCTCGTGCACCGCGACCAGGTAACGGATCGCGTCCTTGGTGGTCCGGATGCCGCCCGCGGGTTTCACGCCGCGCCGCTCTCCGGTGACCTTGTACCAGTCCCGGACCGCCTGCAACATCACGTGCGTCACGGGCAGGGTGGCGGCCGGCGACACCTTCCCGGTCGAGGTCTTGATGAAGTCCCCGCCCGCCAGCAACGCCAGCCAGGCCGCACGGCGAACGTTGTCGTAGGTGGCCAGTTCACCCGTTTCCAGGATGACCTTCAGGTGGGCCTCGCCACAGGCTTGCCTGACCGCTTGGATCTCCTCGAACACCTGCCCGTAGCGGCCTTCGAGGAAGGCGCCGCGGTCGATCACCATGTCGACTTCGCTCGCGCCGGAGTCGACCGCGAGCGCGACGTCGGCGAGTTTCACCGCACGGCTCGACCGTCCGGACGGAAAGGCCGTGGCGACGCTGGCGACCCCGATTCCGGTGCCCTTGAGGCTTTCCACCGCGGTCGCCGCCAGGTCCGGGTAGACGCAGACCGCCGCGACCCGGGGCGTGTCCGGGCGTTCCGGGTCGGGCCGCCTCGCCTTGGCGGCCAGGGCGGCCACCTTGCCGTGGGTGTCGGCGCCCTCCAGCGTGGTCAGGTCGACCATCGAAATCGCGGTGTCGATCGCCCAGAGTTTGGCCGCCTTCTTGATGCTCCGCGTGGCCAGCGACGCGGCCCTGGCTTCGAGGCCCACCTGGTCGACACCGGGCAGGCCACGCAGGAACCGCCGCAGACTCGCCTCGTCGCGGGTCGCGTCGGCCACGAGTGTCGTCATACCGGCGAGTCTAGTTGAGGAATGTCGAGGTGAAGCGCCTCACGTGAGCTGCTTGCGCGGCTTCCGGATCACCGTGACCGCGCCCCAGAAGGCGAAGCCGTTGATCCGGACCACGGGGGCACCGGGCGGCGGAGTGCCGGTGGGATTCTCGCGATCCTCGGTTTCGAAGGCGCCCATGAAGCCGAAACCGCCGACCTCGACGGTGACGTCGGGAGGCACCACGATCTCGATGCCACCCATGATGGCCACCGCGGTGATGGTCGAAGTCCGTTCGGCGAACCGGGCGTCCCGCAGGTCGATCTCGATGCCGCCCCAGAACGCGAAGCTGGTGTGCTGCCCCGGCACCACCCAGGCACCCTTACGGCTCGCGCCCGACATGACCGCGACCGAGGCCGCCGATCCGGGAGTGCCGCCGATCCTCCGGTCCAGCACCGGATCACGTGACGTCACGGGCTCCAGCGTTCCCGTCGGCACCTTCGGCAGGTCGGCGACCGGCGGTTCCAGCTCGGCGAGGGTCTTCGCCTGATAGACGGTGTCCAGCCGCTCTTCCAGTTCCTGCACGGTAATCCGGCCCTCGGACAACGCGGTGTGCAGGATCTGCGCGACGCGTTCCCGGTCGGCATGGGAAGCCCGCATCGGCGGCGGCTCAGGCGGTGGGGACTGGTCGGTCACTCTGTGAGGGTATCGCCGGAGCGGTGGGACCGGTGCGAAAACGACCATCGGCCGCGACGACTGAGAAAACGAACGCCCGGCTGTTACTTTGTCGATCGTTACCAATCCGACCACAGCCACGGCGGAAACGGTTCCCGCAAGCGTTTCGGTTACGAACCGTCTCCGCCTACTTTTTGGCTGGATTGGTAACGTGACGCCTCATGGACGTGCTGGTCGTCGATCACCCGCTGGCCAAGGACAGGCTGTCGACCATGCGTGACGCCCGCACGGACAGCGCCGCCTTCCGCGCCGCGCTGCACGAGCTGACCGTCATGCTGATCTACGAAGCCACCCGGGACGCGCCGGTGGTCTCGGAGCGCATCCACACTCCGGTCGCGCGCGCGAACGCCTACCGCCTGGCGAGCCCGCCCCTGCTGGTCCCGGTCCTGCGCGCCGGCCTCGGCATGGCCGACCAGGCCCACAAGCTGATCCCGGCGGCGCAGATGGGATTCGTCGGCCTCGCCCGCGACGAGGACACCCTCAAACCCACCCCGTACATGGAGTCGCTTCCGGAGAACCTGGCCGACCGTCCGGTGTTCGTCCTCGACCCGATGCTCGCCACCGGCGGCTCGATGGCCTACACGATCGGCCTGCTCACCGACCGGGGCGCCACCGACGTCACCGCGATCTGCGCGCTCGCCGCCCCGGAGGGAATCAACCGCCTCGAGGACTCCGGCCTGCCCGTACGGGTGGTCACGGCGAGCGTCGACGAGCGGCTCAACGACTCGGGTTTCATCGTGCCCGGCCTCGGTGACGCGGGAGATCGTCAGTACGGCGCGATCTGAACAACGGTGACGGTGAGGTTTGACCTGGAGTGCACTCCAGGTCGTAGTGTCGCTCCATGAGCTACTCGATAGCGGAAGCCGCACGGCGGAGTGGCCTGTCCATCGACACTCTCCGTTACTACGAGCGCATGAAGCTCTTGGAGCCGCCGGCGCGCGACGCGGCCGGCCGCCGGGCGTACTCGGACGAGGACCTGGAGTGGCTGGGGTTCCTGACGAAGCTGCGCACCACCGGCATGCCCATCAAGATGATGCGCGAATACGCCCAGCTCCGGTGGCAGGGCGACGCCGCGGCACCCCGGCGGATGGCGATCCTGGTCGAGCAGCGGCGCTCGGTACGCGAACGGATCGCCGAACTCCAGTCCTGTTTGGACGTTCTGGACTACAAGATCGACAAGTACGAGACCGTGTGCCGGTTCGTCACCGGCGCGACGAGGGAGGAAATCTCCGCGTGATCGCCAACCGGAAGATCGGTGACCTCGAAGTCGGCGCCCAGGGGCTCGGCTGCATGGGCATGAGTCACGCCTACGGCGTCCATGACGACGACGGGGAATCCGTCGCCACCATTCACCGGGCGCTCGAACTGGGCGTGACCCTGATCGACACCGCGAACGTCTACGGCAGGGGCGCCAACGAAGAGCTCGTCGGCCGGGCCCTGAAGGACCCGTCCCGCCGCGAAAAGGCGGTACTGGCCACCAAGTTCGGGATCGTCCACGACGGGAGCGGCACGTCGGTCCGCGGGGACGCGGCCTACGTCAGGCAGTGCTGCGAGGAGTCGTTGCGCCGCCTCGATGTCGACCACATCGATCTGTACTACCAGCATCGGGTCGACCCCGAACGCGTCGAGGAGACCTGGGGCACGCTCGCCGAACTGGTGGCCGAGGGCAAGGTGCGCCGTCTCGGGATTTCGGAAGCCTCCGCCGCGACCATCCGTCGCGCGCACGCCGTGCATCCGGTCACGGCTCTGCAAAGCGAATGGTCAAAAGTCAAGTAGAGGCGGTTTAAACCTATACTCGGGGGCATGACGCGCGCCCTCATCTACTGCCGCATCTCCTCCGACCCCACCGGCCGCGCCGCGGGCGTCCAGCGCCAAGAGGGCGAATGCCGCGAACTCGTCGAACGCAACGGCTGGGACGTCGCCGAAATCCTCGTCGACAACGACATTTCCGCAGCCAGCGGAAAGAAACGCCCCGCCTACGAACGCCTCATCGAGATGATCCGCACCGACCAGGCCGACGCCATCGTCGCCTGGCACACCGACCGGCTCTACCGCCGGTCCCGCGATCTCGCGCAACTCATCGACATCGCGAACGAACACAAGATCGAGATCCGCACTGTCACCTCCGGCGACATCGACCTCTCCACCGCCTCCGGCCGCATGATGGCGCGCGTCGTCGCCGCGGTGAACGAGCACGAGATCGAGCACGGCCAGGAACGCATGCGGCTCGCGAAAGCCGACGCGGCGGCACGAGGCGTGTACCGCGGCTCGTCGCGCCCCTTCGGCTACGAGCGCGACGGGATGACCATCCGCGAGGCCGAGGCGAAAGAGATCCGCGACGCCACCCGCCGCGTCCTCGAAGGGGAGTCGCTCGGCACGATCATGCGGGATTGGATCGACCGCGGCGTGCCCACCAGCAAAGGCGGAACCTGGGCCCGCCCGGCTATCCGGTCCGTACTCACCCGCGCCCGCAACGCTGGGCTCATCGAGCACAAGGGCGAGATCGTCGGCCCCGCCCAATGGCCGGCCATCGTGTCCGAGCACGAATGGCGCGCGGTCCGGATCATCCTGCTCGACCCGGCCCGCAACACCTACCCCGGTACCCGCTCGCGGGTGTGGCTGGGCAGTGGCCTGTACCTGTGCGGCATCTGCGACGACGGAACAACCGTGCGCGTCGGCACCACCGGCGGCCAGAGGCCGGCATCCGCCTATCGGTGCCGAACCGAAAAGCACCTGCACCGCACGGCCGAGCCGGTCGACGAGTACGTCGAGATCACGTTCGTCACCTACCTGGACGCCTTGCGCGCGAAGGGCTGGCAGCCGGAAAGGCCCGATGACGAGACCACCGCGGAGCTCCAGGCGAAGGTGCAGTCCATCCGGATCGAGCTGGAGCAGCTGCGCACCGCGCTCGGCAAACGCGAGATCGACTTACGTACCTTCTCCACGACCAGCGCCCAGTGGAGCGCCGAACTCGAGGAGACCGAGGAGCGACTGCGGGCCCGGTTGACGGCGACACCGCTGGCGGTCTTGATGGACGCGCCCGATATCGAGGAGGCCTGGGGTGGTCTGCCCCTGGGTTCTCGGCGGGCGATCCTCGACATGGCGGTCGCGGTGACGCTGATCGGTGCACGGCCTGGCCGAAAGAAGGGCGGACTGTACTTCGATCCGGACTCGATTCTGATCGAACCGAAGCCGGGTTATGGCCTCGGGTAGATCAGTTCGGATCACGCAGACGTGGACGCTTGACACTGGTCAGGCTGGGCACGATTGACGTGGGGATGGTTGTGGAGGTCAGCGATGTCGACGGCGGGGTGATGCTGGGTGTCGTGGCCGCTGTTGAGGTGTCGGCCGGTGGCGGTGGTGGCGGGGTGGTCGGCGCCGAGGTTGTCGGAGTGGTGTAGGCGGTGGGTTGCGGGGCCTGGCGTGTGGCGGGTGTGGTGGTGAGTAATGGCTCGGCGCTGTCGGTCAGCGAGGTGGTGATGGTCTGGGCCGGGGCGGGTGGCGGGGTTTGTGGTGCAGGGAGTGCGATGTTTCCGCGGTCGCTGGTGAACAGTGCGGCGGGAATGCTGGTGATGCATAGGGCCGCAATAGCGACGAAGCCGACGCTGCGAGCTTTGATAATCAATGATTTGTCTATTTCGCAGGGAACAGATCTGAGGCGCCGCTGCACGCGCGGCTCGCCATTGATGACGGACATGACGAGATCTTGGGCGTGCTCGTGGCCGCGCACGGCTTGGAGGAGTTCGTCGAGCTGGCCGGCGATGCGACAGCGCTCGCGGCGGGCTTGGCGGTGTGCTCGAACGGCGTAGACGAGCAACGCGAAAACGATTACCGACAGTGCAAACACGATGAGCGTCACATTGTGATACTCAGCTTTGTGGGGGAGCGTGTTAGCCCAATTGGTCCGATTCGTTACCTAGCGGCAAAGAATAAGGCTCTTGGCGTAGTGATAACTAACCACTTAAGGGTCTTGCTCTACCCTGCGTCTTCCTGCGCCAGCTGTTGCCGGTACAGCCTGATCCAGTCCAGTCGCTTATCCCGGCCCAGTTCCTTGATCGCCCAGAGCTGACGTTCGACGTCGTCGCGGAGCTCCGGCTCGGCTTCGTCGGATGCAAGCTTGCTTTCGAGGATGGCCGTGACGTGGCCGCGCGGCCACTCAAGTCCGATCTCTAGCGCCCGCCGGGTCGGTGGCGTGATCTCACGGCGCTCCTTGCGTACGGAACGCAGCGCCTCGATGGACAGACCCGACTTCGCGGCTATCTGTCGCCAGGTCAGGCCGAGTTCGACTCGTCGCCGTTCCATCGCCTCGGTGAGTTGAGCCCGTACGTCCTCATGCGTCATCACAGGGCCCTCCCGACGGTCCATGGCAGCAGATTAGAACAGATCACAACAGAGCACTAGTCATGCGTGAGGAAGTAACTACGTAATCGCAGGTCGTTACCTGTCTGAGACCTAGTGATCGGTTGCAATCTGTTGCGACAGCAACCGATCGGGATTACTGTGACCGCATGGCCCATGGACGACCGAGCTACCGCGTCGACAGCAAGAGCCTTCGCGCACTCCGCGAGAGCGCCGGCTTGTCGCTCAAGGCGTTCAGCGAGGAATGCAAGGAGGCCGGACACGGCATCGCCCCGTCGCAGGTCTCGCGCTACGAAAACGGCAAGCATCAGCCCCGCCCAGCAGCACTCAAGGCGATGGCGAAGGTGCTGCGCGTCCCCGTGACTCGTCTCTTGAAGGACGCGGCGTGACCCCGCAGCAGCGGGAACAGATCCGCGCCGCCGCCCGCCGTCGAGCGGCCGAACTGGCCCAACTACCGCCGCCTCCGCCCGAAGTCCTCGCGCGCATCGCCGCGCTCCTCGCCCCCGGTTTCCGGGCCGCCAGGGCACGCCGAGCGGGGACCAAGGCGGCGTGAGCACGGCGGTGGAGCACTACTGCAACACCACGAAAAACGCCCCGATCCGAAGGGATGACATGTCCGAACTGACCTCGGCCACCGACCTGGAGCCGATGCCGCGCGCCGAGCGGGACCGCTACGGCGACCGCGTCGACGTGCTCGACAAGGTCAAGGCGCTCCGGCTCCTGCCGGACGGCGTGCACGTGACGACCGAGATGGTCGCGAACTACTACGAGGTTGGGACGACAGCGATCTCGTCGCTCGTGTTCGACAACCGCGACGAGATGAACGCCAACGGCTACCGCGTGATCGAGGGCAAAGAACTGGCTTCCTTGAAGGAAGTCAGTCAGGTCGGTGCCCGCGCGCCCCGGCTCGCCGTGTTCAACCGTCGCGCAGTGGTCCGGGTCGGTCTGCTGCTGCGTGACTCGCCGATCGCCCGGGCCGTGCGGGACGCGGTGCAGGACGGCTACGAGGCCGCATCCGTGTTCCAGATCCCGCACACCTTCGCCGAAGCGCTGGAGCTCGCCGCGAAGCAGGCCCGCCAGCTGGAAACCGCCGAAGCGAAGGTCGCCGAGCTGGAGCCGAAGGCCGACCTCGCCGAGACCTTCCTCATCGCGGACGGCAGCAGCCGCTTGGTGCGTGAGGCCGCGAAGCTGCTGGGGATGCGCGAGGGGGAGCTGCGCCGGTTCCTCCTTGACGAGCACCTGATCTTTCCGAAGCACGCCCCGTGTGGCGCCGTCTCCTACGACTTCTACGCGGAGTTCGCGCACCACTTCGTCGCGAAGGAAACGGTCATCGAGCACACGTGGGGCACGTGCAGCCACTACACGCTGCGGATCACTGCGCGGGGGATCGAGCTGATCCGCAAGCGGCTGGCCAAGCTTCCCGCCGCCTCCTGATCTTCCCCTGACAAGGGGAAACCCGCCTCGACGGGACAGACGAGACGGGTCTCAACCACCGGAAAACACATGCAAGGAGTCACCGGTGAGAACCAACAATACCGACAAGCCCACCACCTCGAAAAGAGTGCGTGTGTGCCTCGACGAGCGGCACGGCTTCGGCCACGTCGACCGCATCCCGCCGCAACGGCTCGCCCACCAGCAGGCCGAGAACGACCGCGCCACCCTCGAACGCCAGTGCGCCGCCACCCGCAGCAGGGGAGGCAAGGCGTGAACCTCGCCCGCCTGCTCCGGCCCCGCCCGGACGTCCCGAGACACGCCCACCGTGTCGGCCCCGACCGCGTCACCGTCGCCATGCTCCGCGCCCGCGTCGACAGCGAGCACGCCGCCGAAACCACCCGCATCATCCGCCTGCCCAAGCCTCGCGCGTCCGAGCGCACCGCGCCGCTGCTGCGCTGCGGGGACGCGGCGACCGTGTTCGAGATCCTCGGCGGGCGGGGCCTGGACGAACGGGAGATCACCGACCACTCCCCGCAGGACTGCGAGTGGTGCGAGACCGAAGCCCCCGCGCACCGGCTCATCCAGCCGACCTCCGTGCGCATCACCGGCGACAACGCCCACACCGAGTGCTGCATCACTCCCGAGTGCTTCCACGCCGCGCTCGCATGGGTGCACCACCAGGACGAGACCAGCGACACCGACATCGTCGTCGAGATCGCCCGACGTCAGGCGGTCGCGCTGTGACCTACACCCTCGCCGACTTCGAGCGGCACCTGTTGGCCCGCCTGGACAAGGCACGCCAGGAAGAGGCCAAGCACGAGGCCGCCGGACCCGATGGGGACCGGCTCGCACTCGGCATGGCCACAGGCGCCGTGATCGAACTCAAGTGCCTCCTCACCGAGCTGTGGCACGAAACCGGCGGCAAGCACGGCCGCACCTGGGAACAGTTCGACACCAAGGCCACCCAGACCACCACGCCCCAGGGCGGGGAAGCGAGCAAGCAGTGACCACCACCGAAACCCCGGCGCGTACCCAGGCCATTCTCTTCCGCGTCCTGGCCGACCACCTCAGCTTCTTCCCGGACCTCCCGCAGACCAACCTGACCGGCCCGTACGAGGCCCACGACGGCGCCGTCCGCCTCCAGGTCAGCGGCAACACCTACGGCGCGGCCCCGGTCCTGGCGTGGGCGAAGACCCTGGCTGAGCCCACGATCCGCATCCGCCCCCAGAGTCAGGAACCGGACGACCGCCGCATCCAGGTCAAGGCCACCGGCGACATCGACGAGCTGACCGTGACCGTGTGGAGCGTCGACGACGGCGCCCTGCGCCCGCTGTACCAGCGAGTCGACGAGCGCGGCAACGCCTGGACCATCCTCACCCTCGACCAGCTCGCCGAGTTCGTGCGCGAACCCCAGGCGGTGACCGCGTGAAGCTCAACGCGCAAGCCCGCGAAACCTTGCAGGCGGCCGGGATCAGCCAGGCCGAATGGGCGCGGCTGAACGGCTGCCCGGACGGCAAGTGGTACGGCGACGCCTGCGGATGCTTCGACGACCGGTGCATCGGTTTCCACCACGACAACACCGATGACTGCCGGTGCCTTCCGGCGCTACTGGAAGAGCACCGGGCGAAGGCCACGGCCCCTCGCAAGCACGTCCTGTCCTTCGACTGCTGGTGCAAGCCCACGTTCGACGGTGAGCGCTACCACCACCAGGGCGACACGTCAGCCGGGTTCCTCACCGAGGCCGAGGCGTGGTTGACGCCGAAAGGCGGTGCCCGGTGAGCCTCATCGACCGCCTCGCCGACGCCATCGCCGGACCCGAGGAGCGCACCCGGGCCGAGATCGACCGCGACATCGCCAACCTCAACGAGCAGCGCCAGGACGGCGGCAAGACGGGCGGTGACCAGTGAGGCGCCCGCTCCAGCCGGTCGGCAACCGCACGCTCATCGACGTCATCGGCGAGAACGCCGCCCGCGACAGCGAGGAGTTCTTCCGCGGGGTCGACCAGGCCGCCGCACGTGCCGACGCCGAAGCACGCGCCCGCATCGAGGCGACGGGAGGCCCGCGGTGACCATCGGCGACGCCAGGTGGATCGAGACACACGGCGACGTGCACGCCTGCGAAGACGCCGCCGACCGGATCGCCGAACGCATCGCGCGGGAGGCCAAGCAGGACGGGGGCGACGATGACCGCGACCGCTGAACGCCTCCAGATCACCGAACCCGGCGTCTACGACGGCATCCCGGACGAGGTCTACCACGCACTGCCCGGCCTGTCCTCCACCGGCATCAAGCGGATGTTGCAGGCGCCCGCCGTGTACCGGTGGCACGCCGACCACCCCGCGCCGCCCAAGAAGACGTTCGACTTCGGGCACGCCGTGCACGCCCGCGTCCTCGGCGTCGGCCTGCCCGTCGCCGTGATCCCCGAAGACCTGCTCGCCGCGAACGGGGCCACCTCCACCAAGGCGGCCAAGGCATTCATCGCCGAGGCGCGTGCCGAAGGCAAGACCGTGCTCAAGGCCGAGGAATACGCCGAGGTCGCGGCGATGGCCGACGCCGTGCTCAGCCACCCCGACGCCGGACCGCTACTGACCGGCGCACAACCCGAGGTGTCGATCCTGTGGGACGACCCGCTCGCCGGCATCCGGTGCCGCGGCCGCCTCGACTACTGGCACGAGAGGGCGGGCGTCGCCGTCGAC
Source organism: Amycolatopsis pigmentata (assembly GCF_042684065.1). Taxonomy (NCBI): domain Bacteria; kingdom Bacillati; phylum Actinomycetota; class Actinomycetes; order Pseudonocardiales; family Pseudonocardiaceae; genus Amycolatopsis; species Amycolatopsis pigmentata. The sequence continues at coordinate 126,765 of NZ_JBHUKR010000022.1, forward strand.
TTGAAGTCGGCGCGCAGCGCCGACCCGCAACGGTTCGCCCGGCACGCCGTCGAGTACGGCTACCCGGAACAGGGCGCCCACTACCAGACCGGGACCGCGATCCTCACCGGCCGCGCCGCGCCTCGCTTCATCCATGTGCTCGTGGAAAAAGAGCCGCCGCACCTGGTGTCCGTGGTCGAACTCGACTCGGACTTCCTGGCTGTCGCCTACGACCGCGTCCGCTACGCGATCAACCTCTACGCCAACTGCGAGGCCACCGGCCGCTGGCCCGGCTACGGCGACGGCATCCACCCCATCCAGTCGCCGGCCTGGTACCGCGCCGACACCCTCGACGAAATGGAGTTCTGACCCATGACCGAGATGGTCACCTACACCCCGCCCGCGCAGACGGCCCTCACCATCGGCGACGAGCAGCACCAGTTCACCGAGGCGCAGCAGCAAGCCCTGACCCACATCGGCGTCGAGAACGCCTCACAGGGCGACCTGGCCGTGTTCTTCCACGTCGTCAAGCGCACCGGCCTCGACCCGTTCGCCCGCCAGATCTACATGATCGGCCGTCAGGCCTCCGAAAGGGACGCGGCAGGTAACTGGGTCAAGGTCACCAAGCAGACCATTCAGACCGGCATCGACGGGTACCGGCTGATCGGTCGCCGCGCCGCCGCCCGCACCGGCGAGACGATCTCCGTGGAAGCCCCCGAATGGTGCCGCGACAACGGGACGTGGGTGCCCGTGTGGTCCGCCGCGTGGGGTCTGCCGCTCGCCGCCCGCGTCACGATCCGCCGCGACGGGCAACCGTTCACGGCGATCGCGAACTTCGACGAATACAAGCAGACCAAGCGCGACGGCTCCCTGAACGCGATGTGGACGCAGCGTCCCGCCGGGCAGATCGCCAAATGCGCCGAAGCCGCCGCGTGGCGCATGGCGTTCCCGCAGGACCTCGCCGACGTCTACACCGACGACGAGATGGGCCAGGCCGACAACCCGCCCCCGGCCAAGCCGCGCCGCGAAACCGCCGCGACCCTGCTCGCCCCCGCCGAGAGCGCGATCACCGCCGAGCAGTGGCGGACGCTCGGCGCGCTCTTCAAGGGGGTCGACGCCGACAAGCAACTGCGGATCACGGCGCAGTTGGTCGAGCGTGAGATCACCTCGCCGAAAGAGCTCACCGAGGCCGAGGCTTCGGAACTGATCCGCGCGCTCGAAGACCTCGCCGATCAGGGCCCGCTCGCCGACATGGTCGAGGCCCTGCTCGCCCCTGAGTCCGGCACCGTGGAACCGGCCCCCGAGCCGGCCGCGGCCGAGCCGGGCCCCGTCTACAAGCCCGCTACCCAGGCGCAGCTCACGAAGCTGCACACGGTGCTGACCAAGCTCGACATCGGCGACGGCGAGAAACACCAGATCGTCGGCACCCTGGCCCGCCGCGAGATCTCCACGACGAAGCACCTGAACCGGGACGAGATCGGGCGCGTCATCGACACCTTGGACGGCTGCCTCAAGGACGCCGACCCGCAGAAGGCCCTGGACTTCGCGCTGGCCAGCGTGGACGAGGGCGGTGTGTCGTGACCCTGCCCCATATCGCGGAAGACAAGCTCGGCCGCCCGATCCGGCTCGGCGCGCGGAACTCGAACTGGCGCGGAGGCAAGACCAAGCACCCGCTCTACGACACCTACATGGACATGATCGGCCGCTGCTCGCGGCCGACTCACAAGCGCTGGACCAGCTACGGCGGTCGCGGCATCACGGTGTGCGAACGGTGGCGTGCCGACTTCTGGAACTTCGTAGCCGACATGGGTGAGCGGCCCGAAGGGCACTCGATCGACCGCGTCGACAACGACGGCCACTACGAGCCGGGGAACTGCCGGTGGGCCACCGCTAGCGAGCAGGCGAAGAACCGGCGCGAAAGCGCATATTCCGGACTTCGGGCACGCAACGCGAGGCGCGCGACGCACTGCCGTCGCGGTCACGAGTTCACGGCCGAAAACACCCAGACGGACAAGCGAGGCGTGCGCGCCTGCCGTACCTGCAAGCAGGCCCACGCGGCGTCACGAAGGCCACCACGTGAGCTGCTGACGCCGCAGCAGATGGAAATCCTGCGCTATCTCGCAGGCGGCCGGACCTGTGTGGAGATCGGGCGTGAGCTGGGCATCTCCGAAAGCGCTGTCAGGACGCGCGCCTACCGAATGTTCCGGCGACTGAACGCTGCAACCGCTGCCCACGCGGTGGCAATCGCCTTTCGACGCGGCCTACTGGAGGTGGAGTCGTGAAGTGGCACGAAAGACCATTTGTCAGTTTTGATATTGAATCAACTGGCACCAATGTGGAGTCCGACAGGATCGTCTCTGCGGCCGTGGTCACCGTCGATCCGGCCACCGGCAGGAAGGACATGCGCGAGTGGCTCGCTGACCCCGGTATCGACATCCCGGCCGAGGCCACCGAGATCCACGGCATCACCACCGAATACGCCCGGGAACGCGGTGAACCGGCCGCTGACGTGGCCTACGGGATCGCGCAAGCCCTGGACGTCGCATGGGGCGCGATGCAGCCCGTGGTCATCTACAACGCCCCGTACGACCTCACGCTGCTCGACCGCGAACTCCGGCGCCACGTCGGCTATCCGCTCAACCCGGCCGCCGTGGTCGACCCGCTGGTCATCGACCGCAAAGTCCAGCCCCGCAAGATGAAAGGCGGCCACCAGCTCGGCACCGCGTGCGGCATCTACGGCATCGACCTCTCCACCATCGACGCCCACGGCGCCGCCGCCGACGCCCTCGCCACCGCCCGGCTCGCGTGGGTGCTCGCCACACGACACCCCGAGATCGGCGCCATGCGACTGCCGGAACTCCACGCCCGCCAGATCGATTGGTACGCCGAGCAGGCCGCCGAACTGGAGACCTACCTGCGTGGCGTCAAGCTCCGCTACGAGGGCCAGGAAGCCGCCGACGCCGTGCACTGCCCCCGGGAATGGCCGCTCCGGCCCGTCACCGAGGAGGTGACGGTCTGATGGCCACCCGGATCACCGACGCCCAGCGGTACGTCCGCGGTGACCGCGTCTACGGCGGCCTGATCCACCTCGCCGCGGTCACCGTCGTCGTGATCGCGGGCACGGTCGCCGGAATGGTCGCCGCGGACTGGGGACCACACCTCCCCGTCGGGCTGCGTGTCCTCGCCGGAATCGGCGCCGCCATCGCCACCACCGGGCTGATCACCTTCGCCCCGAAAGGCGGGGTGTGATGGACCGCGTCGAACACGGCCTGTACGCCGCCCGGCAGCACGGCCGGTCATGGGGATCGCAGCCGGTCACCCTGGTCTACGACCCGAGCGACCCCTACGCGGTGATGTGGCAGTTCCCCGACGGCAACGAGTGGGCCTGCTCCCGTGAACTGCTCGCCCAGGGCCTGGTCGAGACCACGCGGACCGGCGGTGACGTGGCGTTCGTTCCGCTCGACGCCGCGATCGACGTCACGCTCAGGAGCCCGAACGGGGCCATCGTCCTGCGCTTCCACGCGCCAGACCTGGGGAGGTTCCTCGACGCCACCAAGGACCTCGTGCCACTCGGCTCGGAGCGCATCGACTGGGACCGCGCGATGCGCGCCCTGGGAGGTGCGCGGTGACCGACATCCGCATCTCACCCGACGACGTCGTCGCCGTGCGGGACACACGGTTCTACGGCGGCCACACCCGCCCCTGGGTCGTGGTCTACGTCCCCGCCGGCCACCGCTCCCACTGGCCCACCATGTCGCTCCACGACCAGGACGTCGCCCGCTGGGACGTGCTCCGGCGCGACCCGCAACCCCAGGAGGTGCGGGCATGAAGCACCTCGTCCGCGCCCTCGTGATCCCGGTCCGCACCGCCCGGGTCGTGTACGTCGACGTCCGGGACACCGTCAGTGCGCGCGTCCTGCGCATGCGCCGAACCGTCGCCTACTGGGCCCGATACATCGCGCGCCGCTCGTCAGTGACCTGGACCGTGCGCGACAACGACGAGTGGGAATGGGCGTGCTGGGAGGCCGACGCATGAGCCGCCTCCTGCGTTCCCTCCGCGCCGTCTGGGGCTGGCTCGTCGACGACCGGCCCGAGCGGGTTGAGGGCTGGATGGGCGACGAATACGCCGTGCTCCTGGAGGAGCGGGGCGGTGAGGGCCGGTGACTACGACGAAGGTCCGCCTGAATCCGACCTACTGCCGTTGCTGCGGGGCTGGGCCGATGGCGTCGAATAAAGACCGCGCAGCCAAGGTTCGTCACTCGGGCCGCGGACTCTGCACCACCTGCTACGTACGAGCCAAACGACGCGATGAGCTGATCGACTACGAACGCGTCAGCCGGCCCGCTGTCGAGGTCTTCGAAGACACACGACGTCTCGCCGGGGAATGCCTCACGCATGCCCAGATCGCAACGCGCATGGGCATGACGCTCGCTGCCTACGAGCGCGCGATCTACCGCCACAAGGCGAAGGAGCGTGCCGCGTGACCGTCCTCGCCGCCGCGCTCCTGCGTGACCTCGCCCGCCTGCTCAACCGCGCCGCCAACCGGCTCACCCAGCGCGGCATCAACCGCGCCCACGCATCGAAGGACTACCGATGACCAGCGAAAACGACATCGCCCAGCGGTTCGCCAGAGAGACCACCAACCACGAAATGACCGTGCTCCACGACGACGGGCTCTACCGGCACATCCGATTCCAGAAGCCGCAAAACGGGTGCGGGTGGTTCGAACTGATCACCGTGCCCGGCGTGCTCATCTTCCGGGGCGACGGCGAAGGCTTCACCTTCGCCCGCCTCACCGACATGTTCGAGTTCTTCCGAGGACGACCCGGCCACATCAACGCCAGCTACTGGGCCGAGAAGGTCACCGACGGCCGGGAACGGCTACAGCGATACGACGAAGAGATCTTCAAGAGTTACGTCACGGACTACATCGCGGACGCCAAAGACTCTCTGCCCGGCCTGGAAGACGCCGTCCGCGAGCAGATCCTCGAATCCGAGGAGATCGGCTACGACGACGAAGGCTGGGCACGTCGGCTCGTGGACGATTTCTCGTTCTACCTCAACGAGAACGACCGCTACGACTACCGCAAGACCCCCGACTTCCAGTTCCACGACACCTGGGAATGGGACCTCAAGGACTACCACTGGTGGTACCTCTGGGCCTGCCACGCGATCGTCTGGGGCATCCGGTTCTACGACACCGGAAAACGGCCCGAGATGCCCGTACCGGCCACGCCGACAGCCCCCGCTGAGACGGCGACACCGGAGACGATCGACGGTCGCCCCGTGGTCGACGTGCAGCTGCCCGAGCCGGTCGGGAGCGAGTCATGACCGACCGCGAGAAGCTCAAGGCCGCCATCGACACCATCGCGGGCCGTATCGCGCGTAACGCCATCTTCGACGCCATCGAGCAAAGCCGCATCACCCGCGAAGACTTCGAAGAAGAAATCACCGAAGCCGACTTCGACGCCGTGTCCTACCGGGCCCGGCAGATCGCCGACTCCCTCGACCACAGCAACGAGGCGTACTACGCCGCCTGCGAGGTGCTCGAAACGCGAGCGAAAGGCGGCCACGCATGACCGCCCGGCTCGCGCTCTCACCCACCCTCATCGCCGACCTCCGGGCACGCGACCCCGAATACCAAGCCGCCCAGAACAACAACGACACCCAGGGCGAGAGATGCGCCGACTGCGGCCGCCCGCCAAGCGACTCCGGCGTACGCGCACTCGCCCGCGGACTCTGCCGCACCTGCCACGCCTACCACCGCAACAAAGGCACCCTCGACGAGCGCTACCCCCGCACCTACCGGCGCGACCTCGACACCATCGAGAACTACCAAAAGCTCTCCACCCGCGGCCTGTCGCGCGCCGAAATCGCCGAACGCCTCGGACTCACCTACGGCGGCCTCACCAGCGCCCTACGACGCGCCGGACTCACCCAGCCGAAGAAGGCACGGCGCCGCGGACTCCTCGGAGGCAGCCAGTGACCGCCCCCGAACGCGTACCCGAACACGTCAAAGCCGTCATGGCCACACTCCGCGCCATCCGCACCAACAACGGCATCACCCAAGCCGAAATCGCCAACCGCATCGGCTGCCAAAACCCACACATCTCCCGCATCGAAAAAGGACACGGCAACCCATCCCTCGGCACCTTCCTCCGCTACCTGCGCGCCCTCAACCTCCGGCTCGCCATCACCAGCGACGAACCCGCCGCGACCCACCGCACCACGCCCGGCACCACCGCCACCGCAGGCCACGCCCGTGCGGGCACAGCGACACCATCCAGCCACTGACCACAGGAGACGCACATGACCAGCATCGAGATCTCCACCGACGACGAGACCGTCGAGCGCGTCGCGGCGGCATCGTGGGCGGCATCCGACGGCTACATCACCGGCATCCCCTGGCCGCCGAAAGGCTTCCGCGCCGAGAAAGAACGCAGGCGCGCCCGCGCCATGCTCGCTGTCCTCACCGGCCAGTTCCCCTACGTCGGACAGCACGTCGAATGGAACTACACCGAAGACGAGTGGAAGTCGGGAATCGTCCGCGAAGTCTGCGGCGAGCACGTCCACATCGTGCTGCTCGACAACAGCCAGGAGCTGACCGTCGAACGACGGCACCTCTCCTGGGGCGGCCGCGAAGAGACCGACACCACCCCCTGACCAGCCGGGCCGCCGCGAGTGTCCCGATCACCGCGGCGGCCCGGACTTCCACACCACACGAGAGGAGGTGACCGTGGCGATCCACCTGCACGCAACCCCACCACCCGGCGGCCGGCCCATCACCCAACACGCGCTCTACAACGCCTGCTGGCGCGGCGAACTCCCCGCCGAAGCCCTCGACACCAACACACGCGAACACCTCGTCTACGACCTCTGGCTCCACGGCTGGACCGACACAGAGATCGCCGCACACACCTCCATGACCACCTACACGGCCGCGCGCATCCGGGCACGCCTCGGACTCGCGCCGCACCACGCAAGGAAAGAGGCCGCTGCCTGATGTCCTCCCAGCCCGCCGGCCGCTTCGAATGGGAACGGATCGTGCGCCGGATCGTCATGCCCGAGCGCGTGAAATTCCTGGCCTTGCTGCTGGCCACGTTCGCGGACGGCGACGGGAGTCGGATTCGCCCTGGGGGCGACGTGCTCACGGCGATGGTGGGGAAGTCGAAGGCGACGCTCAAGCGGGCCATGAGCGTTCTGCGGGACGAACTCGGGTTGATCGAGGAGGTTTCCCACGGGGGCCGTGGGAGGGCTTCGGAGTACCGGTTGGTGGTTCCGGAGGATCTTCTGGAGCGCGCGGAATTGCTCGATCCGGACGGGAAACGACGCCCGAACAAGGCTCACTTAGATGAGCCCAGTTCGAACGAAACACGGCTCACTCTGGTGAGCTCAGAATCGACCGACACCCCTGTGGATAACTCGGAAACCGGGCTCACTCAGATGAGCCCAGATAGCACCGACCCGCCCACCGAACTGGGCTCAAATACGGCAATTTCCGAGCGAACTGGGCTCATTTTCGACCGAACTGGGCTCACCCAGGATGAGCCACCACCACTACTCAATACCAACCACCAAAGAGGACCACACCAAACGACTCCCGACGTAACCACCACCAGCGCGCGCGACGGCAAATGCGAACACGGATTCAAGTTGGTGAATCGGGACGACGGCCGACCCTCGTGTGTCTTCTGCCGCCGCGCCACCCCCACCGCCAAGGAGGCATCGTGACCACCACCCGCCCCGAATGGGCACCTCTGGCCGGCGCCACCCTCACCGCCGCCATCCTCGACCAGCCCGACACCACCACCTGCGCCCTCCAGGCCCTCGTCGACCACCACGGCCCCGACGTCATTCCCGACGTGCTCATCGCCTGGATCGACACCATGCTCAGGCACGCTGGCCCCGCCACCGGCGGGAAGCCCGTCGGCCTCGCGTTCGAGCAGGCCGACAGCGGCGACATCGCCAGCGTCGACGACGTTGCGCCCGCCGTCGCCTGGGCCGGGCGGCTCATCGTCGCCCGCATCAACGACGACTACGACCAGGCCGAAGCCCTGATCAACTCCGTGACCAGCGACGACCAGTGGACCCGCAACGTGACCGCCGTCCTCGACAGCGTCGCCGTCACCCTCCGCCGCGCCGGATGGGGAGACAAGCTCCGCAACCGACGGACCGCGTCATGACCCCCGCCGAACAGCGCACACTCGACAACCTCGTCGACGCGATCCTCGATACCGACAGCCGCACCGAACCCGTCCACGAGCGCGACTGCCCGGCCTGCGACATCGCATCCGAAATCGCCGGAACCCTCGCCGCCGAATGGGACCCACACGAGAACTGGCACGACACCACGGTCTCCAACGGCCTCCCCGGCGACACCGTGCTCGACCAAGCCACCCGTATCGCCGCCCACGTGCTCCACCGGCGCCTGCCGGGACACCAGCGCAGCCGGAGAGCGTCATGACCCGCCGCCGCTGGGGCAAAGCAGGCGTGCCCCTCACCGCCCAGGAAGCCGCCAACATCGGGCAGCGCCAGCATCAGCGCCAGGCAGCCGACGAAGCCGCCCAGCGGGAGACCTACCGGGCCTGGCGCTCCGGCTGCGTGTCCCCGTGGCGCATCACCGCCGCCCTCGACCTCCGCGACCTGTACGGGCCCGAAGTCGACGAAGCCTGTGGCGTCACCGAGCCTGCGGTGGACATGTGGGAGGCCGGCCAGCTCTACCCGACCTGGGAACAACTCCTCGCGCTCGCCGAGCTCACGCACTTCCCACCCGGGTTCTTCGTCCTCGGTGGCGAACCCATCCCCATCGACGCCACGTCGCTGCTGTGCGGCCTCATCGACAAGCAGCTCGCCGAGTGGAAACGCGACCACACCGAACCCGTCCTCGAATTCCTGCCCGAAGCCATCACCGCCACCGTCGAGGAGGCCGACCATGCTCACCAACTGCCCCCAGTGCGGCCGGGACATCCCCCTCGTCGGCCCCGGCCTGATGAAACTCAAGCGGCACCGCAAGTACGCGCGGCGAGCCGACGGCACGCTGATCGGCCCCGCGGGGAACGTGTGCGCGGGCTCCGGAACGCCGAGGCGGTGGACGTCGTGACCCGCGAAGAACCGCGCCTCGACCGCACCGGCGACCCCGAGCCGCCCCAGCCGCACGTGCCCGGCATCGACTGCGCCCCCGGCGGATGGCTCCGAGGCCACACCCTCGACGACGACCAGCCCATCGGCTGCCCCGTCTGCCGCCCCTGGCTGCGACCCGAGAAACGCCAGGAGCAGATCTGGGGCGGGAATCCCGACGCCCGGCCGCAGCCGGCCGACCCGTCATCTGTCGCTACCCGTCCAAGCGAGATCGGAGCCGAACAGAAATGATCGTTCCTGCCCCCCAGCGTGGCCGTGGCGGCGTTGAAACGGCCGACCCGGTGTCATCCATCCATCGGGGGCACGTGATCGCTCTGGGGGCGCTTGGGGAGCTTCGCGCCCGGCTGGCGGGCGTAGAAGCGCATGAACTCGCGCAGCACCGTGGACCGATCCTTCGCTCCGGCCGCTTCCACGGCTGCGCCGAAGTCGTTCCACAGGTCTTCGTCCACGCGAATGGTCTGCCGTGCTGTTCCCCTGCCGCTTCTGCTGGTCACGGGGGCCAGGGTGTCATGACGGTTTTCGGTGGATCCGCTTGCATGTGTCATGACACAAAGGATAGCATGTGTCATGACACATCCGGAACGTTGAGGGAGGGCCCAATGCGCACCACCACCGACCAGGCCGGCGCTTCCGTCGAGGCCAGCGACTTCGTGCGCTACCACGGCTCCAAGGCCGCTCAGTGCCCCGTCACGCTGCTCAAGGTCGAGCACGTGCGCGACGACGGCCGCATGGACCTCGTCCACGACGGCGCCCACCCCTTCCACGTCCGCGGTGTCCGCCCCCAGAGCGTCACCCGCGACCACGCCCCGGAGTCCGGCGTCGCAGTCGATGCCGACACCCGCAAGCTCGCCGAAGAGGCCGCGATCCTGCACGGCCAGCGTGTCGACGAGGTGCACGAGGCAGTGCTCGCCTTCCGGGCCGCGTTCCGGCGCGATGGCCGCCTGGCCGAGTGCATGTTCGCCGGCGTGGCGCAGCGGGCTTTCCTCGCCGACCCGTTCGCGACATTTCCCACCCACACCACCGGAAAGGCAACGACATGACCACCGTTCCGCCCGCTGACCAGTCCGAGACGGACGCTGCGGTTGAGGCCGCGATCGCCACCGTGGCCCGCCACTACATCGCCAAGGCCGTCCGGGACGCGAAGGACTTCGACCGGATCGTCTGGGAGGACTACCCGGAGTTGTGTGCCGTCGACTTCGACCGTGTCGGCAATCTCGCTGTGGGGATCGCCGCCGGGCTGGAGGACAACCCGGCCGCCTACGAGGCCGCCATCCGCCGGCTGGCTGCCCGCGCGAGTGACCAGGAGCCCCAGCCGTGACCACGATCTTCACCTTCCGTGCCGAGCGCCGCTCCGGTGGTGATCCGCTCCCGACAGCCGAGGAAGCCGCCAAGGCTGGCCGGATCGGCTGGAACCTCCGCTGCAACCGGTGCGGCATGTACGGCGCCCGGTGGATCCCGGAACAGCGCCCCGGCTGGGGTTCTCTCGCGCTGTGTGACCCGCACGGCGACGAGCTGGAGGCGGAGTTCCGTCGCCACCAGAAGGCGCTGACCGAGCTGCGCGCGATCAACTTCGAACAGGAGAACCGGTGACCACCCAGGAGAACCCCGTGATCCAAGACCAGGCCGTGACCGAGCAGGACGTTCTCGACGTGATCGACGAGCGCGACCGCGCCGAGGAATGGGCCGACAAACTCGCAGCAGCGATCGCCCCGGCCGACGTGCTCGGCGAGCACTCCAACGCCAACAACCCCTGGGCCAACGCACTGGGGTACGTCCACGGCAACGCTCCGGCCACGTCTGAACAGCGCGAGATCGAGCGCTTGGCCCAGTACATCGTGGAGAACTTCCCCGTCGCGAACGACTGGCCGGAAGACGCCGTGGACGCGGCGATCGTGCTGCTGGGGCGGCTCGACCCCGCAACCCTCCAGACGTCGCCCGCAGGCGAGCAGCCCAAGCCCGGAGACCGTGTCCGCGTCACCTACGGCAGTCACGTGCGCGAATCCGTCGTTGACGAGGACGGGCACTACATCGGGCTCCTGGCTGTCGGCAACGGCCGCGCGACGGTCGAGGTGCTCGGCGACCGCCCGGCCGCAAGCGGAGACACCATCGAACGACTCGCGCGTCACTTCTTTGAGGCCGAGTACCCCAAGGACACTCTCGGCTGGGGCCACGTGCTGCTCCACCGGGTACGCGAGAGGTACCGCCAGGCCGTCCGGGACGCCGCCGATCGCGGACTGCTGGCCGACGGCCGTGACCGGGCCCGCATCGAGAAAGCGAAGACCCTGGCCAACGCGTTCGTCGACGAGCACGCGATCAGCGACCCCGCCTCAGCCGCCGTGCTCGAAATCCTCGCCGCCCTGACCGCCACCGAGGAGCCCGCCGCCGCATCCGAGACGGCCCCGACCAGCGAGGAGCAGCAGTGAGCTGGCACCTGTTCCGCGTCTCGTACCGGACGGACGCTACCGACGAAGACCCCGACTATCAGGGCTCGTTCTCCGACACGATCCCGGACAGCGCCCTGAGGGACGGGGCTCAGATCGTCGGCGTCGATTGGTCCCAACGCGGATGGGTCGAAGTGACCTATCTGAAGCGGGGCGAATTCAACATCCGCGCCGCACTGAACAGCGAGGAGTCCCAGTGACCCAGGACCAGACCACCACCGACCCCGGCCTGAACTTCGGCATGGTCGCCATCAACCACGCCGACGGTCCCTACCGGTACCCGTGCGAATACACCTCGTCCCCGCACCTGGTGATCGCAGCGTGCGGTGTCGACGAACAGGGCCGCCCCGCATTCGGCGGTTGGCAGCTCATTGTCGTCCCGCACGGCAAGTTCCTGCCGGTCCCGGTGCCGCACTGCGAGGACATCGAAACGATGCGGTGGATCGCCGACCAGTTGGCGGCGACCGGCATCGACTGGACCGCGCCCCTGGAGCAACTGGTGAAGGCCGCACAGCCAGCGCTGGTCGACCTGATCCGGCAGGCCGACAAGACCGACGTGGAGACCACCCCGCCGGGAGAGATCCCGGTGTCGACGCTGCGGAACATCTGCGCGACCAACGAACGCCTCGGCAGGAAGGGAAACGCCTGATGGAGCAGACCACCGACACCGCCGGCGAGCCCTCCGGTTGCCGCTGCCTGGGTTGCACGGAGCGGGAGTTGGCCGGACTGCGTGCCGCGTCCACCGACCACAGCCGCTCCTGGACCCGGGTCATGCACGCCCTCGGCCTGCCGCAGGAAGCCGACACCGACGACGCCGTTGAGCAGGTACAGCGGCTGCTGTCCGAGCTGGGTACCGCCCGCGAGATGCGGCCACCCACCGGCATGTGGCAGGTGTCAGTCAGCGTGCCGATGAGCCTGCCGCGCGAGATGCGGGACTCGCTGTTCGAGTTCATCGCCACTGCCGCGCACGACTGGGAGGGGTGGGACGTGGATGTGTCCGGCCACCCCACCTACCAGCCATGCCCCGACGCGCGGGCGCACAAGGAGGCCAGTGATGGCTGACTCTGTGGACCCCAGAGCGGAACTCCGGGCACAAATTCTCGGCGACATGTGGGTCACCCACCCTGCTGCCTTGCGGATGCTCGACCACGCTGTTGAGGTCGCTGGCGAGGAGATCGAACGACTCCGGGCCGAGACCGCCGCGATGCGCGCCGAACTCAACCGGATCGCGGGACTCGACGACGCCGCCCCATCTCGCTCGTGGCGTGAAGGCGGCTGGGAAGACATCACCGTCGCCGGACACCAGTTCGCATCCGCCTACTACAGCGGCGCCGAAGCCGACCACCTCGGCAGCCTCGCCACCCGCCTCCAGGACACGATCACGGCAGCGCTGGACCCGTGTGACGGCGTGCACGTCGGCCTGCGAGGCAGCGACGCGTGCCGCCGCTGCGGAGACACGGGCGAGGACATGCGCGTGTGGCGCGACACCGCGGGCATCGACTGGGCCGAAGACCCCACGAACTCCGGCCACCTGCTCGTCCTTCTCGACGGAAAGCCGGCCTCGTTCGCCATACCCACACCGCGGGAGCACGTGGAGCAGCGATTCGGACCACTGACGCTCCGGCCCGCCCTGTCACCCCAGGAGAACAGCGAGACACCGGGAGAGACGCGATGAAGCCGTACGACCGTCGAACCCGCACCTACCGGCCACCACACCAGCACGCCACCCCCAGGCGCATGACCCCCGAACAGCGGCACCAGCTTGCAGAGCTGCTCGAGCAGCTCGCCACCGACGTCCGGGCCGGGATCGCCACCACAGCCGGGGTATCCGTCCAGCCCGCCCAGCGCATCGACAGGACCGACCCCCGGTCACCCACCGAGCCAGGCGCCATCGTCTACCTCGGCATCACCGTCGACAGCCCCTCGCTCGAGCGGGCCCGCGGGATCGAGCAGCTGCAGCGCGGCGAGCGGGAGAACAGCGAGGACCAGACGTGACCGCCCTCCGGCTCACCGAAGCGCAATTCCAGCAGCGCGTCCTCGAAACCGCCGCCATCCACGGCTGGCGATACGCCCACTTCCGGCCCGCCAGAACCGTCCACGGCTGGCGCACACCAGTCCAGGGCTACCCAGGCGTGCCCGACCTCCTCCTCGCCCGACACGGCGTCATCCTCCTCACCGAACTCAAGACCGACACCGGCCGGCCAACCACAGAGCAACTCGCCTGGCTCGAGCAGCTCGGCAACCACGGAAGGCTCTGGCGGCCCCGCGACTGGGACCAGGTCCACGCCGAACTCAGCAGACCGAAGGAGCACTGATGGACGACACCCCGCGCGCCGACCCATGCGAACTCTGCCCCTACAACGCGATCCGAGGTACGAGGCGCTGCCTCCAGCACACCGAAGCCGCCAGCGCCACCAGGCACGGCAACCACGTCAGCTACGGCGGCACCTACAACCACAACTACCTGGTCAAGGAGGACCCGGAGATCGAGCCGGTCACGGTCGAGGCACGGCCCTACGGACCGGTTGTGGGCTTCGAGGAACCCGAACCGGCGCGGCCCGGGTGGCTGGTCCGCGCGATCCGGAGGTGGTTCGGATGAGCGACCCGCGCGCACTGGTCGACGCCTACAGCCGCGACGGCGACTGGAGTCGCGAAGCGTTCGCCCCGAAAGCGTTCGCCGCGCTGCGGTCTGTACTGGACCGCTGCGAGTGGATGGACGCCATGATCGCCGAGTACAAGCCGTACGAGCTGGCCGCGTTCGTCCGCCAAGCCATCGTGAAAGCCCTGGAGGAGAAATGAGCCGGGCTGTGCGAGTCGTGGGTCTCGTCGTCATGTGGGGAGCCGGGATCCTCGGCACCGCCAACCTGATCGTCGGTAACCATGCCGTCGGCATCGGCCTGGCCGCCTTGGCGGTCGCCACCGCCGCACACCTCCGGATGGAGCGGTCCGCGTCCCCGGTCGACAGGCCACGGCCGACCGACGCGACGAGATGCGAGGACTACGACGGATGAACCCCCAGGCATGAAACAGGCCCCCGGCACGCACCCGAGGGCCTGTCCCCGCGATCGACTCCCCACGAGTGATCCACACAGAACGGTACCTGACCAGCCCGGGAGCGACCATGAACCAAGTCCGTGTCTGCGTGTTCGGCTGCACCAAACGCGACGGCACCCTGCGTGAGGCCGCGCCGGGCCGCATGTGCTGCGACCGCTGCGCCGAGAAACTCATGCAGGTCCTCGGCGACCTCGCCGACCGCTACGCCACCCTCCAGACCGCGGACGAGCTGATCCCCGGCGGGCACGGCGACAACGGCGGCGGACGCAAAGCCCCCGGACCACGCAGCCCGGCCGTCGACGCGCTGCTCATCCACTCCGACATCCGCACACGCTGGACATCCGAACACGGCTACGGGGCGCTCGCCGTCGTCGAATCCTGGGCCCGCATGATCCGCGAAGAGACCAGCCTCGACACCCCGCCGCGGCAGATGCTCGGCACCGTGCCCGAAGGCCGCGCCACGATGAGCAGGGAGCTGCGCACGATCCGGTTCCACTGGGACTACGTGCTGCGCTCGGCCTGGCTGGACGACTTCGCCCGCGACATGCGGGACGTGCTGCATTCGCTCACCCACGCCGGCCGACTCACCGAGCGGTGGATCCAGGTCGGGCCGTGCCCCATGTTCGTCGCGTTCGACGACGCGGCCGTCACTGGGGAACCGATCTATCGGGAATGCGGTGCGACCCTGCGGGTGCGCGCGGACGACGACACCCTCACCTGCCGGGCGTGCGGTTCGAGCTGGCCACGGTCGCAGTGGTGGCGGCTCGGCGACGAGTGGACCGATTACGCGTTCCTCTCGGCCGAACTGGACGTTCCGGCGGCGACGCTGCGTGGCTGGTGTCTTGAGGACGGGTGGCGGAAACGCCCGTCGCCGACGTCGAAGAAGCGCGTGCTGGTGTGCCGTGTCGACGCGCTCAAGTCCTACGCTGAACGACGAGCAGGGAAGGTGGTGGCGTGATGGCTATTCAGGTGACGACGAAGCCGTTCGCTGGCGACATGGTCACGTACAAGGCAGCGACGTTGATCGACTCCGACACCTGGATTCAGGAGCTCGAAACCTCCCTCGTCGCGCGTGCGGGTCTTGATCTCCGGGCGAAACTGACCAGGACCGAGGACAGCGCGCTCTTGTCGCTCGTCGACGCCGACGGCAAGGTGTACGCCACGTCGGCCGGAGTGACCAAGTTCCTGCCTCCGGAGACGGCCGAGGAGCCCGACGTCCGCGAACTGGCTGCGTCAACGCTGCGGATGCTGCTCGACGACGAGTACTTCGGGCCGCGGCTGCGTAACCGGATCAAGGCGGGCGACGAGCGGGCTACCTTCGCTTCCGAGATCGAGCGGGCGATCGCGAAGCTGGAGGAGCCCGAACCGGCTGAACCGGAGGACTGGGACGACTGGGGAGAGGAGGCGTGATGTACTTCTGGCGGGAGATCTTCGCCGCGTGGGCGCGACTCGTGCGGCATCCGGTCGGCAGCGTGCGCGTGTGGATCGCGAACGTGCGGGACCGGCGGCCGTGATGGATGACCTGGTCGTGTTCCTGCGGGAACGGCTGCTGAACCGGAAGACGATGGCCGTCCGCGCGAAACGCGCCCTCGACGAGTGGCAGAAGGGCAACGATCCGGAGTATCGCTGGGTCCTCGATGTCGACGGCGTCAGCGTCAACATCAAGGGCGAATACGTGTGTGTCGGCGAGGATCTTGCTCTGTTCCTCGCCTTCAACGACCCGGACACCATGCTGGCCGACGTGGACGCCAAGCTGCAGGTCCTCGACGACCACAGCACACCGCACACGGTGGCCGACGGCTTCTGTGTCGAGGAGGGCGGGCCGTGCACTCATGCTGGTGAGTCGCATTGCGACTGGCATGGCACGGACGGATGCAGCACGGTGCGCCTGCTCGCGCTGCCCTTCGCCGGGCACGCCGATTTCCGCCCGGAGTGGCGGCCGTGACACGCCGCGAACTACACCCGTAGTTGCCGTCGCGACCTGCACCAACGTATCGTCCTTCATGTTGGTGCAGTGTCCCCAAGGGTTGACGCGCACCAGCACAACCCCGCCGCCCTTCACGGTGCGGCCAGACGCCCCCGGATAACCCCCAGGTCCGGGGGCGTCTTCCATGCCTCCGGAAGGACGACCGTGACCTCTCCCGCGTTGAAGCTCGGCCGGAAACCGAACAGTGGCCGACGCCGCGTATCCCTCACCAGCGGGCACCTCCCAGCCGCCTACACGCCCCCCGCCACCCTGGACCGCTACTCGGCGATCCCCGCCGCGACGATCGGCATGGACGGGAACAACTCGGTCGGCGACTGCACGTGTGCCGACGTCGACCACGAGGTCAAAGCCATCCAGGTCGCCGCGGGGAACACCGAGGTCGCATCCACCACGGCCGAAGTCCTCGCCGCCTACTCGGCGATCACCGGCTACGACCCTGCCGACCCGTCCACCGACCAGGGCGCCGAAATGCAGGCCGTCCGCGAATACTGGCGCAAGACCGGATTCACCCTCGGCGGCCAGGTGCACAAGATCCTGCTGTTCGCTGACCTCGACATCCACAACACCACCCTCGTCAAGTGGGCGCTCGACCAGTTCGGCGCCGTCGGGTTGGGCATCAACTTCCCCGCGAGCGCCATGGACCAGTTCCAGGCCGAGCAGCCGTGGGATGTTGTGCGGGGCTCGCAGATCGACGGCGGCCACGCGGTCGCCCTCGTCGGCTACGACACCCAGTTCTGGTACGTCCTGACCTGGGGCCGCGTGCAGAAGATGACGCCGGAGTTCTTCGCGGCCTACGCCGAAGAGGCCTGGACCGCGCTGGACGAGGAGTTCGTCAACGCGCACACCGGCACCGACCCGCTCGGCGGGACGCTGTACGACCTGGGCCAGCAGTTCGCGGCGGTCACCCGCCAGCCGAACCCGGTCCCACCGCCCGCGCCCGGTCCGGCCCCGACACCGACCCCTGGCCCGGCCCCGACGGCGGCCGATGAGGCGTTCGCGGCGATCCTCAAGCCATGGGTGGCCGAGCACCACATCGGCGAAAACCGCAAGGTCCAGGCCGCCGCGAAGGCGTGGATGGCCGGAAAGGGCTTGTGATCGTGGACGTTTGGGAAGGCCGTCACCCGGCCACGCAGCACTTCAAGGCGCTGTTCGCCTACGACCACCTTCCGCCGCATCTCCAGGAGATCTCGGGCCGGGTCGCCAATCTCGCTCAGTACATGGTCGCCGAACTGCCCGACGGCCCCGAACTGACGGCCGGTCTCCGGAAGCTCGTCGAAGCCAAGGACTGCTTCGTGCGGGCCGCCGTCGCGAAGGACCGGTGATGGGTGGCAAGCGGCTGAAGTGCTGCCTCGCGCACTGGGAAGCGGCCAACCGCGCGAACCGTCGGGCCGCCGATCGCCGCTGCCCGTGCCGCGGTGAGTGCGGCTGCCCCCGGAAGTTGGAGGCGACGATGTCCGAACCAGTTATCGAGAGCATCGCGCGTCTCGAACTCAAGCCCGGCGAGATCCTCGTGGTGCGCGTCCCCGACCGCTACCCGATGGACGCTCTGCATCGCATGGAGGAATGGGTCAAGGACCGCATTCCCGAGGGCTGCTCAGCGATGGTGCTCACCGACGACATGAAGCTTGAGGTGGTGAGTCCCTCATGATCGAGGTCACCGCGACGGACCGGGAACTACTGCTGGAGATCCGCGACCTGCTCAAGGAGATCCATACGGTCATCACCGCTGTGCCAGGACGGATCGAGCTGAACGAGTCTGCCCTGAGTGAAGAGGCGTACCAGCGGTTCAAGGACGACATGAACAAGGCCATGATGCGTGAGCCGAGGGGATTCGCCCGATGATCGAGGTCACGGTCACCCTGCGCGCCCCGCACGGCGGCATCCAGCCCGATTCGTTCCAGGAGTGGATCGGGCACGAGGTCGAGATCACAGGCCTGGACCGCGCCTACCGGCACGTCCTCAAGGCGGTCGAGAACTCGGAGGACGGCACGTGGTCGCGGTTGACTGTCGCCACCGGCCGCGACGAGGGGCCCGAACTAGTCGCGAACCTCAGCGTCATCATGGGCACCCCGAAAGCCAAGGTGCGGGCCGTGCACCACGAGACCGGCGACGAACTGGTCACCACCACGCTTGACGCGCCGTTGCAGCCCGGCCAGCCGGTCACCATCGGCGGCGAGTCCCACATCGTCGTGGACGTGGCGCACCCCAACCGGGACGAGACCGGATCGGTGCCGGACCAGGGGCTGGACGACGTCCAGCACGTCAAGGTCGCGCCCGTCGACCTGCCCCCCGAAGTGCTCTCCCTCGGCGCCATCCCCGGTGGACTCGACGGGATCGCGGCGTTCCTGAAGTAGCGTTCGGTATGGGTAACTACAATTACCGTGAGCTGCCGCCTGAACTCGACGAATTTCGGGACAAGATCTTCATTGCCGCCGAGGTCATCAATGGCACGAACCAGGTCAAGATCGGTTTCCACTCCGGTCCAGGCGATGACGCCGAGATGGTTTACCACTTCATGGACGCCCGGCAATTCGAGGCGCTCGCCGAGACGATCTACCTGGCCGCCGCCGATGCGCGATGGGCTCGATTCACCGCGAACCGGCCCGACCCGGAGCCACGACCCGGCCAGTCACCGCGACCACCGGAGGTGACCCGTGGCGAAGTGCACCGGCAAGGTCGCGATCAAGGAGAACGGCCGGATCAAGCGGGATGCTGACGGTAAGCCCGTCACCCGGCCCTGCAAGGGCGACGCGATCAAGGGCGGCAAGGTCTGCCACATGCACGGCGGCCGCGCCAAGCAGGTCCGCGCCAAAGCCGCCGTCCGCGCCGAGGTCATGGCGTGGGGCCTGGGCGACACCACCGTCGACCCCGGCGAAGTCCTGCTCCGGCTCGTGTCGCAGTCCGCCGCCCGCGCGCAGCGGTACAGCGTCGAGATCGAGAAACTCGCCGACGACCACGGCGGCGACCTCGCCAAAGCCATGATCGGGGACTCGCTCGTCCTCGACCGCGACGGCAACGAAGTCAAGGTCGGCGAATACATCCGCGGCCTGGTCCAGCTCGAAGCGCAGGAACGCGACCGGTGCGCCGGATTCGCCGCCAAGGCCGTCGCCGCTGGCCTTGCTGAGCGTCAGGTGCGGCTCGCCGAGCGGCAAGCGGAGATGGTCATCAAGGCCGTCGAAGCCGCGCTGGAAGCCGCCGGGGTCCCAGCTGGCGACCGCGGCCCCGCGAAATTGGCAGCAGCCAAGCATCTGAAGGCGGTATGACCATGGATCCGAAACTCCTCGCGATTTTCCTCGCGCTCGCGGTACTCCTCGCGTGCGCTGCGCTCCTTGCCTGCGTGGCGCACTTCGCCCCCACCCCAAGGATCGGCCTGTTCCTGGCGATCGCCGGGGCAGTGCTGGCGGGCATCGTGTTCGTCGTGGACCTCGTCGCCTACTGAGTCCGGCTCATGACTCGCCCCACCGTCCGCAAGATCAACGGGCAATGGACCTCTATGCGGCCCGGATACGGCTTCAGCAAGGACCAGACCCGAACGCACCGATCGTGGAAAGCGGCCATCCGGTCATTCGAGACCCGTTCCGGCGCCTCGACCATCACGGAGACCACCTGGCAGCAGCACGACGAGGTCTCCTGCCGCGCTGAGTAGCCCAACAGGCAGGTGAGCATGGATGCGCTCACCCTCGCCGCCCAGATGCTCGAAGAATCCGCCGAGCAGGCAGCCAACCCGCAAAGCCTCGGCGAACTCGCCACCCAGCTCGACGCCGGCACCGTCCAGACACCCGCGCTCGACCTGCTCGACGAGAAACTCGCCGCCGTCGCGAGTGGCGACATCACGCGGCTAATATGGAGTATGCCCCCACAAGAGGGAAAAGCCCTCGCTCTTGATACTCCCATCGCGACCCCTGCCGGTTGGACCACGATGGGCGACCTGCGCGTCGGAGACCAGGTATTCGACCGCCACGGCAAGCCCTGCAAGGTCACCTGGACCTCGCCGACCTGGCGCGACCGACCCTGCTACGTGGTCCGTACCGGCGATGGCGAATCGATCGTCGCAGACGCTGAGCACGAATGGGTCGCGCGGCTGGACCGGCGTCGCGGCGAGCGGCTGTGCACGACCGAGCTGCTTGCCGGAAAGCGCTCCAAGAACGCACAGATCATCGGCGCACCGGGGCTCGACCTGCCGGAGGTCGATCTGCCGCTCGACCCGTATGTGCTCGGCGCGTGGCTCGGCGACGGACACAGCAAGATGGCCATGATCACGTCGGCAGACATCGAGATCGTCGATCGCATCCGAGCGGCTGGTGTCCCGTGCCGCAAGACGAAGGAGCGCTACGCCTGGACACTGGCCCCCGAGGGAAACGGCAGCAAGTGCAGCCCAGTCCGTAAGGCACTCAACGAACTGGGCCTGATCGGCAACAAGCATGTCCCAGATGCGTACATGCGGGGCAGCACCGCGCAACGACTCGCGCTGCTCCAAGGCCTCGTCGACACCGATGGCTACGTCAGCCCCAAGGGACAGGTCGAGTTCACCAGCACTCGTCGTAGGCTGGCGTTTGACGTTCAACGGTTGGTGTACTCGCTGGGTGCGAAAGCCACCCTCAGCGAGGGTCGCGCAACGATCAATGGTCGTGACTGCGGGCCGAAGTACCGGGTCAAGTTTTACCTGGCAGACGCGGCGTGGCTGCCCCGAAAGGCAGCCAACTGCAAGGATTCGTCGGTCGCGCGGGTCCGGTACGTGTGGGCTGAGCCATGCGAGTCCGTGCCGACACGGTGCATTGAGGTCGATTCGCCAGACCACACCTACCTCGCCGGATCTTCACTCCTGCCGACACACAACAGCGAGCGCGTCTCGCGCCGCTTCCCGGCCTGGGTGCTCAGCCAGCGGCCGGACACCCGTATCGCCATCGCGTCCTACGAACTCGGCGTAGCCCGCCGGTGGGGCCGAGCGATCCGCAACGACATCGCCGAACACCCCGAACTCGGCCTGAAGGTGCGGGCGGACACCTCAGCTGCGCATGAGTGGCAGCTCGAAGGCCACAAAGGTGGCGTCTACTCGGTCGGTATCGGCGGCGCTCTGACCGGGCGCCCGGTGGACTTGCTTTTGGTGGATGACCCGATCAAGGGCCGCGCTGAGGCTGATTCCGAGGTCTACCGGGAAGCCTGTTGGGACTGGTGGACCAACGTCGCCCGCACCCGGCTCGCGCCCGGCGCCCCGGTTGTCCTGATCCTGACCCGCTGGCACGAAGACGACCTCGCCGGGCGACTGATCAAGACCGGAGACTGGGAAGTCGTCAACGTCCCCGCCGAAGCCGAAGGACACGACCCGCTCGGCCGGACACCCGGCCAATACCTGCAATCGGCCCGCGGACGCGACGCAGAGGACTGGAAAGCGATCCGCAAGGACGTCGGCGAACGAGTCTGGGGCGCCTTGTATCAGGGCCGCCCGGCCCCGGCCGAGGGTGCGCTGCTCAAACGGTCTTGGTGGCGCTACTACCACGCACCCCAGTGGCGGACCCAAGCCGACGGGTCGATGAAGGTATCCGACGAGTTCGACCAGGTCATCCAGTCCTGGGACATGACATTCAAGGACACCAAGGGCACCGACTACGTGATCGGCCAGGTGTGGGCACGCCGTGGGCCGGACGTGTACCTACTCGACCAGGTGCGGGACCGCATGGACTTCCCCACCACCTGCCGCCAACTGCTGGCCATGACGGCGAAATGGCCGCAATCGCACGCCAAGCTCGTCGAGGACAAGGCGAACGGCTCCGCGGTGATCTCGCAACTCTCCAGCATCGTCGGCGGCCTGATCGCCGTCACGCCAAAGGAGTCGAAGCAGGCCCGCGCCTCCGCCGTCTCGCCCTACGTCGAGTCCGGCAACGTGTACCTGCCAGACCCGAGACTCGCGCCGTGGATCGCCGGATTCGTCGAGGAGTGCGCCGCCTTCCCCAACGGCACACACGACGACCAGGTAGACGGCATGTCGCAAGCCCTCGACCGGCTGCTCATCAATGCATCCAGTGCCGCCGCGTTCCTCGAAGCCCTCTCAGCCCGGAGGTGACCATGCCACGAGCCCACCGCGGGCACGCCGAAACCGCCGCGACCCGCGCCAAGATCGCCGAACGACTCCGCGGCAAGCACCACCCGCACAAAGGCCACAAAGGCCACCACGCCCACCACGGCGGGAAACACAAAGGCCACAAGGAAACCGCCGAAACCCGCTCCAAGATCGCCGCCGCCCTCAAAGGCCGCCACCACACTCGACGGAGGTGACCAGTGGCCCGTCGGCTCGGCATCCGCCGCCCCCGCGTCGCCGGAACGCGCACCCCCGCCGGGCTCATCAAAGCCACCAGCGCCCCCACCACGCTGCCGGGCGGCGCCACCATCCCCGCCGGATCACAAGTCACCGACGCCACCAGCATGCTCGGCGCCCTGAAAGCCCGCACCACGAGCAGCATCAACGGCGCCACACCGTTGCCACGCGACGACCAGTACTGGGCGCTCATGGGGCCCGGCGCGCCCCTCTACCCGGCGCCGCTCAACCAGCCGAACCCAGCGACCGGGCAGGCCGACCCGCGCCGGTGGGAATACCCCGTCTCCTGGAACATCATCCAGGACGCCGGGCGCCTGGTGGACTGGTCCACGCTGCGCAACGCCGCCCGCGAAGTCGACCTGATCTCACAGTGCATCCGGGTACGCCGCACCGAACAGTCCTCCCTGGACTGGGACATCACCCTCACCAGGCGCACGATCGAGGCGAACGGCATCACCTCCAAGCAGGACAAAAACGCCCTGCTCAAGCAATACTCCGCCGAGATCTCCCGCCTGATCGAATTCTGGTCCGAGCCCGACACCACCAACGGCTACACGTGGCCCGAGTGGGTCGAGATGCTCATGCAAGAGTCCATGGTCACCGACGCCGTGTCGATCTTCCCCCGCTTCACCTACGGCGGCGACCTCGTCTCCCTGGAGTTGATCGACGGCAGCACCGTCAAGGTCTTGCTCGACGAACGCGGCAACCGGCCCCATCCGCCGGCCGCCGCCTACCAGCAGTGGCTCTGGGGGTTCCCGAGGGGTGAGTACACCGACGCCGGGGCCGGGCAGGCGGACTGGGAAGGCACCGCGGGCAGCCTGATCTACAAACCCAGGTACACGCGGGTCGAGTCCCCGTACGGGTACAGCCCGGTTGAGCAGGCCCTGGTGTCCGCGAACCTGTGGCTACGCCGCCAGCAGTGGATGGTCGCCGAATACACCGACGGCACCGCCCCCAGGACGTTCCTCAAGAGCAACATCACGGCGTTGACGCCGGAGCAGATCCGCGCTTGGGAAGACAGCTTGAACGACTTCTACGGCGGCTCGACCGGCAACCGGCACCGGCTACGGCTGTTCCCTGACGGGTTCGACCCGGTCCAGGTCGCCGACGCCGCCGAACGCTACAAGCCCGACTACGACGAGTTTCTGGTCAAGTTGATCTGCGCACACATGGACGTGCAGCCCCAAGAGGTCGGGTTCACGCCCCGGAACGGGCTCGGTGGCGCCGGGCACGGCGAAAGCCAAGAGGCGATCACCTACCGCAAGGCGCTCCGCCCCACCGCGCAGTGGCTCGTCGGGATCATGAACCAGATCTCCTACGCCTACCTCGGCATGCCCAGGGACTTGACGTTCCAGTTCCTCGGGCTCGATGACGAGGACCAGGACCTCGCCGACCAGACCACCGACCGGCAGTTCCGGGCCGGGCGGATCACCCTGAACGAGACCCGCGACAAGTCCGGTTTGGCGCGCTACAACTTCCCTGAGGCCGACATGCCCATGGTCGTCGGGCAGCGCGGTGTCGTGTTCCTCGAAGGCGCGTCCACGCTGGTCGAACCAGGCGAAGAAGTCACACCGGTGCAGGCGCCGCCGCTGACCGCACCACCGGAAGGCAACGACGCGTATCCCCCCGGCGAGGAACCGCCCGTCGTGCGGGCACGCGAGCAGAAACAGCAGCCCGCCAAGCAGGAGCCCAGCGACGCCGCCAAGGCCGAACTGGCCGCGTACCGGAACTGGGCGCGCAAGAACCGCTCCCGCCCGTTCGAGTTCACCACCGTCAGCAAGGCGGACGCCGAAGCCGCTGGCGTGGACTTGGCGCGTGTGGTGTTCAAGGCAGGTGATGCGGGCCCAAAACTCCCGTCCGGCCGCACCTGGCCGGGCTGGACCAAGGACCTCGCCGTAGCCCGGCATTGGGCGCCGGAGATATCCCGGGCTTTGACTGGCGCCGTTGACGCCCGACGGCTCGCCGAGCAGTGGCTCAAGCTCCGCAAGGCCGTCGACCCGGCGGCTACCGCAGACGCTCTCCAATGGCTCCAGACGCTCACCCTGCCGATCGGCACCAGCCTCGCGACCGTCATGGCCGGGCTGTACTCCGACGGCTACGTGGTCGGGCAGCAAGCCGCGGACGCGCTGATCCGCGACATGGCTCCGGACTGGGGCTCGTGGAAACCGGGCGACACCGCGGCGGCCCGCGCGATGGTGGGCAACGAGATGAACCTGCGCCGCCTGCTCGACCAGCAGGACATCACCATCAAGTCCATCGCCGACCACCGGCTCGACGAACTCGCGAAAGCGCTGTCCGAGGCGCTGGCCCGCGGTGACTCGGTCGACACCCTCGCCAAGGCACTCGCCGGTGTACTGGATGACCCCGAGTGGGCGTACATGGTCGCCGTCACCGAAACCACGCGCGCCGTGTCGTACGCGACGCTGGAGTCCTATCTGGCCAACGGCATCGAAGCCGCGTACTGGCTCTCGGCCGAGGACCCACGCGTGTGCCAGGAATGCCAGGACAACGAAGACGCCGGCGCCGTGCCGATCAATCAGGCGTTCCCGACCGGCGTCTATCAGCCGCCTCAGCACCCGCAATGTCGGTGTGCCCTTGCCCCTGCTCTTTGATCACCTTGGAGGCGACATCCCGATGGCGATGGCGTACGGCTACGTGCCGATCCAGAAGTTCGAGAAGACCGCGGACGGCACGCTCATGGTGTACGGCCCGGC
The DNA here is from genome assembly GCF_042684065.1 of Amycolatopsis pigmentata. NCBI lineage: Bacteria > Bacillati > Actinomycetota > Actinomycetes > Pseudonocardiales > Pseudonocardiaceae > Amycolatopsis > Amycolatopsis pigmentata. The sequence goes on from NZ_JBHUKR010000022.1 coordinate 152,390, forward strand.
CACGGATTCCAGTCTCGACCGGGATAAGCAGATCGCCGACCCTGCATGGCTGTCCAAGGCCATGCCGAACTGGTTCACCCAGGGGGGGAATCTCCGCGAACAACACGATGGCAAGCGTGCCGCCGGTGTCGCCTTGACCTACGAGAAGCGCGACGGCGATATCCACTGGATTGAGGGCGAGGTCGTCGACTCCGACACGATCAAGAAGGTCGAAAAGCGCGTCCTGCGCGGCTTCTCCTTCGGGGCCCGTAATGCTCGCGTCGTCAAGGATGACAAGGCGCCCGGCGGCCGGATCGTGGACGGCGAGATCTACGAGGTTTCACTCGTCGACCGGCCCGCGAACCCCAACTGCCTGTTCACCATGGCCAAGGCCGAGGGCACGGGAGACCTCGAACTGGTCGACGAGCCGGAGTTGGTCGAGGTCGACAAGGCCGACGAGCCTGAGCCGACGTTCACCCCGGCCCAGTTCGCGGCGCTGCTGAAGTCGCTCGGCAAGACCCCTGTCGCGGAAGGACCGCAGGCGCTGAAGGAAGCCTCGGCCGCCGCGAAGGCCGAGGGAACCACCCCGGTCGAGGACACCGTCGAGAAGCGGGACTTCTCCGACGACAAGCGGAAAGAGCTGGCAGGCAAGGGACATGCTTTGCCAGATGGTTCCTATCCGATCGAGACCGTCGGTGACCTCAAGAACGCCATCAAGGCATACGGGCGCGCCAGCGACCCGGCTGCCGCGAAGAAGCACATCATCAAGCGGGCCCGCGCGCTCGACGCGACCGACCAGCTTCCCGAGGACTGGGGCGTATCGAAGGCCGACCAGGTCATCGCCGACGTCCGCGCCCTCGTTCCCGGCGCGCTGGCCAAGGCCGACGGGGGCGCGTTCGACCCCGCCGCCGAGGCGTCCGACGTCGACAACGGCAAGTCCGCCATCGCCGCGATCGCGCGGCTCATCATCTCCGAAGCCGAGGGCCTCGCAGCCGGGCGCCTGGAGGAGATCTGGGACATCCAGACCCTCGTCAACGCCGCGTGCGCCCTGCAGTGCTTCGTGTGCAGTGAAACCGATCAGGAGGCCGAACTCGCCATGACCGACGCCGCGAAAGCCGACACCGCCCCGGCCGCAACGGAGACCGGCGAGAAGCCAGCCACCCCCGAAGCTGTCGAGACCACCACGACCGAAGACGCTACGAAGACCGAAACCACGGTCGACGTGATCGAAAAGACCGACGCCCCCGCCGAGGAGGCGCTCACCAAGACCGACCTGTCCAACCTGCTCGAGGAAACCATCGCGAAGGCCGTGCAGCCCTACAAGGACGAGCTTGACGTCGTCAAGGGCCAGCTGGCGAAGGTGCTGGAAACCCCCAGGACGGATGGTCCCGCGCGTCTGCGCACCACCACCCACACCGCCGTCGCCGCCAAGGCCGACCAGTTGCGGGCCGAGATCGCCCACTGCCAGAAGTCGATCCCGATCACCGGGGGCGACCTGCAGAAGGGCTACCGGCAGCGACTCGACGAGGCCGAGGCCGAGCTGGCGAAGCTCGACGGCGCGGCAGCCTGAAGGGAGCAACACCAGCATGACGAAACTGTCCGACCAGGCCACCGACCAGCTGTTCGGTGGCGCCGGGGAAGACCCGGTCACCCTCTCCAAGCGGGTCGACCGCTACCGCGAGGCCATCGCCAAAGAGGCGTGGGGCCAGTTCGACAACATGGGCCGCCCCGTCGCCGGAAACCTGCGCATCACCAACTCCGAGGCCAGCGACACCGGCCAGCTGATCCAGATCAGCAAGGTCGAATCCGCCGACGCGGCCACCGAACGCGTCAAGGCGCTGCTGGCCAACGACGAGATCAACAAGGCGATCGGCGCATCGAACGTCTCCTCAATCGAGGAAGCGCTCAACATCCAGAAGGACATCTCGCTCACCTCGCCGATCGGCTCCGGAACCGGCACCTCGACCGGTCTGACCCTGGTCGACCTGCACGGGCCCGCCGAGGAACTCGTCCCGGTGGACACCCCGCTCCGCAACACCTTCCCGAGGACGCAAGGTGTCGGCACGGCCCTGCAGTACAAGCAAATCACCGGTTTCACCAACGCCCAGACGGGCACCGGTCTGCCGCTGCTGCACCCCGGTATCGCCGACACCACGCAGAACAACTTCGCGGTGTCCGGCAGCTCGAACGCCCTGTACTACAACCGTGGCCCGAAGATCTCCTACACCGGGCAGAACAAGAGCGCGGCCTACTTCCAGTTCGGCCTCTCGGACGAGGTCACCTGGAGTGCGTTCTTCGCCGGCCAGGGCTTCCAGGACGTGCGGGAACTGTCCCAGACCTCGACGATGTACGCGTCGTTCCTCGCCGAGGAGCGCATGACGCTGTACGGCCGCGGCACCTCCGGCAACGGCTACTCCGGCGCCGTTGCGGCTCCGGCCACGGTCACCGCGACCCCGTCCACCACTGGCGGCACGCTCGCGGCCAGCACCACCTACCACGTGTGGGTCGCCGCGGTGTCCGGGTTCGGCACGAGCGTCGCCACCGACTCGGGCGCGATCACCACCACTGGTTCCACCGGCTCGATCACCGTGTACTGGACCCCGGTCCAGGGCGCGACCGGCTACCAGGTGTTTTTCGGTTCCTCGGCGGGCGCGACGAACGCGTTCTTCGTGTCCTCGGTCGGCTGGGCCGGTAACTCGACGACCCCGGCGATCACGCTGGCCGGACCGGTGCCCTCGACCGGTGCGACCGCGCCGACGGCGGACACCTCGACGCAGGCGATCGGCTACGACGGCATCCTGCCGATCTGCCTCTCGTCCTCGGCCGGGTACGTGGGCAACGTCAACGGGAAGTTCAGCACCACCAACCCGGGCACCGAACTCCAGACGGCGTTCGTGTCCATGTTCAACACCAACCTCGCCCGCCCGGCGCAGGTGCTGGCCAACGTCCAGGACCGCAAGCAGCTGAGCGACCTGCTCAAGGGCAGCTCAGCGACCGGGTTCCGGATCACGATCGACGCGGACGGGCAGGCCGGGCACCAGCTCGGCCAGATCGTCACCGGCATCCAGAACGAGGGCGTCGGCAACATGGTCGACCTCGACGTCCACCCGTACATGCCGCAAGGCGTCATGCCGATCCTCACCCACACCCTGCCGTTCCCCAACTCGAACATCACCTCGTGCTGGGAGTACCGGAACGTCCAGGACTACATGGGGATCAGCTGGCCCCAGATGCAGTTCTCGTACGACTTCTCGACGTATTGGTACGGGACTTTTCTCTGCAGGGCCGTGCCCTGGCAGGGCGCGCTGTACAACATCCAGGCCGGCTGACCGGCTCCTGATCGCACGCACAGCCCCGCCCGCTCCTCGTCCTCGGGCGGGGCTGTGTCGTGCCCAAACCCATGGAGGACGACATGGGAGACCGCACGCCGTTCGTGGCCGCGATCGTGCATCGCCAGTCCGCAGCCGGCTGCCAGGCCGCGATCGTCACCCGCGTCAACAGCGACGGCTCGGTGGACCTCAACGGCTTCGGGCCGACGGGTGCCGTGCCGTTCGTTCGGCTCCCGGAAGGCACTGAGCCCGGCCACTGGCACTGGCCCGAGGAGGTCTCATGACGAACCCGCTGCCCACGTACGTGACCGTTCCTGGTTGGGAAGGTTCCGTTGGCCCGTTCAAAGCCCAGTACGGCAAGCCGCACGTCTACGCCCGCGATGTGCATTCCGGTGCGGGGAACTGCGTGTGCGGCCGGGGTCTCGGCGAACGGCTGCATGTCCAGGCCGCTCCGGGCGTCCCCGTGCCGGAAGGGATGCGGCAGGGATGACGAACCGCCTGCTCATGCCGAACGACGCCGTCCGCGAGGCCGACATCCGCCGCCCGGACGGCACCACGCGCCGCTACCGCGGCGGGATCGTCACCCCCGCCGACCGGCACGACGAACAGGCTCTGAGGGAGTTCGGTGCGACCGCGGCCGGGCTCGGCCTGTGGTCCACCCGATCATCCGGGCGCCGCTGCACCGCGTGCGGATTCGCCTCGTTTTTCGCCCGATGTGGCCGCTGCGGCGGCGACTGCCCGAAGGAGACCCCGACATGCCCAGCGTCACCCACGGCGGAGTGAGCGGCTTCCAGGTCGAAACCGAAACCAACCAGGGCCTGCTCACCGTCCAGGCCCGCAGTAACCAGAAGCTCTCGCCCGCCGGCCTGCGCGCGGTCGTGGCCGCACTGAACACCTACTACGGCACCACGCTCACGACCGCGCAGAAAGCCGCCATGCCCGACTTCACCTGCACGGTCACCGCGGCAACTGTCACCTGCTACGCGGCACCTGGCACCGAGGCCACCCTCGCCAGCGCGCTGATCACGGCGATCGGCTCGAACACGATCCGCGGCTGACCGCAGAGGGGAGCCGAGCATGGCCACGCCGTTCCTGACCGGCTCCTACATCACGTGCGAGGAGTACCGGGCCGCACCGACCGCCCTCAACACCAACAACCTCGTCCCCGGCGGGACACAAACCGACCAGGACAACGAACTGGCCGGCATCATCGCCCGCGCGTCCCGGTGGATCGACAACGTGGCCCGGCAACCGCTGTACGCCACGCAGGGCGCCCAGAATGAGCGGGTACGCATCGACGATCAGGGCTACCTGGTCCTCAAGGCTCACCAGGACCGGGTCAAGTCCGTCGACGCGCTCTCGTACGGGGCCACGTTCCAGTCGATGACCGCGATCTCCACGCCGATCCCTGCGAGCCAGTACTTCATCGAAGAGAACCGGATCCTGTTCTCCATGCTGGGCAGCGGCGTCCAGTGGACCGGCAGCCTCGCGTTCATCGCACAACCCCGATCCGGTCAGGCCCTCGTGTCGTGGACCTACACCGCCGGGTGGGCCACGACTCGGCTGGCGAGTGCTGCCGCGCAGGGGGCGAGCAGCATCACCGTCGAGACGGCGTCCGGCATCCAGCCTGGCATGCTCGCCCGCATCGTCGCCGGAGACGCCCAGGTCAATGTCCAGGTCGCCTCGACCTACACGCCCGGCTCGACCACCGTGCCGCTGGTGTCGCCGCTGGCTGCCGCGTGGGCCGCGGGCTCCTGGTTCGGCGAGGTCCCCGACGACGGCAAGGAAGCCTGCATTCTCGCGACCAGCCACTACATCAAGGAACGCAAGGGCGGCGGGTTCACGATCGCGTCCAAGGGCCGCGACGTGCAGGCCGAAAAGCAGGACATCGGCATCGAGTTGATCCAGGCCGAGGAGATCGCACTCCGGTATGAGCGGCGGTCTCCGTGAGTCGCTCCCTGGTCCGCTCGGCGGTGTACGGCTACATCAACACCCCGCAGATCAGCGGCGTCGACTACGTGTTCCCGGGCATCCCGTTCGACCAGGCCGGGGTCGCGTGGGACTCGATCATCCCAGCAGGCCAGACGCACCGCTGCTTCCTCGTGGTGATCGTCAACGAGTCGGCCGACTGGGAGCGCGAGCACGTGTTCGTGTTCGACGGCGCCGGCGGCCGGAGGCTCGTCAGTTACCCGGTGTCGCTGGAGATCTACTTCGAGGACATCAGCGGCGACCCGCTCGCGGCGCTGACCGTGCAGGAACAGACGCTGGACAACATCGCGGCCCGCCTGCGCGCCGACCCGTCCCTCGGGCAGCCGTCGACCAGCGGGATCGTCGCCGCCGCGGTGCCCGAACTCAAGGTCAACCCGGGGATCTTGGAGCGCCAGGGCGAGGGCGACCCGTTCGTGTCCTGGTCAGCGATCGACTTCTCCGTCTCCGTCTACGAATTCTCGACCTGAAAGGGCCTGCCATGGCTGCCTATGAGTTCACCGAGGACTGGAAGGCCTACGCCGCCGCGCACGGCGGGTTCGAGGAGGCGACCGGCAAGTCCCCGGCCGACGCGACCCGCAAGGAGATCGTCGACCACTACAGCGACGGGGCCGGGCAGTGAGCCGCTACCGCTTCACCGACACCCAGCCGCGCATCTACGTCGACCGGGCGCTCGAAGTCCAGCCGGGCGACGTCGTCGACTGGCCGGACGGCGCACCGGACGACGGCCAGTGGGAGCAGGTCGACGACGACGAGGCCACCGCGGCCGAGCAGGCCGAGAGCGACGAGCAGGAACGGCACCTGGCCGAGCAGGACGAGACCACCGATCAGGCGCCCCCGGACGCCCCGCACCTCGAGGAGTGACCGGTGCCCACCGCCACCACATTCAGCTCGTACAAGCAGTTCGTCGGCGTCGCCAAGGAAACCCAGCAGGGCCAGGCGGTCGCGCCGACCGCGACGATCCCGGTCGAGAAGTTCGATCCCGAGGACAAACCGATCTGGCTGGACGACAAGGCCCTCAGGGGCAGCATGGTCGAGTCCTACGGCCGCCAGCAGGGCGTCATCAAGACCGACTTCTCCATGTCCGGGCCGGTGTTCGGTGACACCCTGGGGTGGCTGCTCGGCAACCTGCTGGGCGACGTGGCCTACACCGGCGGCACGAACGCCGGGTCGTCGACCACCACGTCCACGACACTGGTCGCGGGCACGACAACAACGTTCACGGTCGCGTCCGGCACCGGCATCACCACCGGCACTGTGCTGGCGATCGGCACCGGCGGCACGCTCGAACTTGTCACCTGCATCACCGGCACCACCGGCACCACAGTGGTGATCGCGTCCCCGGTGGTGTACGGCCACACCGGAACGACCACCGTGCAGCCGGTCACCGCGCCGTTCGTGTCCGCGTTCTCCACCCTCAACTCCGGTGCCGGGCAACCCACCTCGCACACCTTCACCCACTTCCAAGGGCCCGTCGCCACTGTCGGCGCCCGCACCTACGCGGGTGCGTGCCTGTCCGAGGTGACCCTGAAGTGGAACGCGGAAACCCAGCTACTGATGTTCGACGCGAAGGGCTCAGCCTGGCCCTCCGCACCCGCCGCGACCACCCCGACCTCAGCGCCGTCCACCGTGACGCCGCTCGCGTCGTGGCGCGGGCAACTCGGCATCGGCGGCCCGGCATCCGGCGGGACACTGGTCAAAACCGTCACCGACGGCGAGATCGTGCTCAAACGCGCCCTCGAAGTGGCGTTCACGACCCAGAACGTGCAGACCCCGTACATCATCCAGCGCGGCGCAGTGTCGGCCACGGGCAAGTTGAACTTCATCGCGGCCGACGAAACCCCGTACACCACGATGCTCGCCAACACGCAGCCCCAGTTCCAGTTCGTCATCGGCAACGGAGCGGCCGGCGCGAACCTCGTGCAGGTGCAGGTCGACGTGCAGCAGGCCGCCTACGAGACCGCGAAACCCAACTTCGGCAAGGCCGCCGTCGCCTACGACGCCACGTTTATGGCCGAGGCCAACACCACCAACGCGGGAGTCTCGGGCGGGTACAGCCCGGGGAAGGTCACGCTCACCAACGCGGTCGCCCCCCAGAGCTACGTGTAACCAGCAGACAAGGACGAGAACATGCGCTACAAGCTGCCCTCCGGGGCGAAGGTCACCATCCGGGACCTGGACACGCTCAAGGCCCGCGACACCAAGGCGCTGATGGCGAAGATGGGCAAGGCCGCGAAAGCCGTCCAGGACGCCGCTGACGACCAGGAAGACACCCTCGCCGAGGCCGGGATCGGGGCACTCGACCACCTGATCGCGCTGCTCGTCACCGACTGGGACATCCCCTACCCGACCGAGGACGGACGGCCTTGGCTGCTGCCGAAGCTCGACCCGTCACTGATCGACGAACTGACCGGCCCCGACTACGGGGCGCTCATGGGGATCGTGCAGCCCGCCCAAGAGGCCCTCATGCCGCGGTCGATGGATCCGGGCGAGTACGAGGACCTTGACAGCCCTACCGTGCCCGCGAGCGCATAAGGGCGAAGCTGCGCGGGCTCCCCGTCAAACCGGCCCGGCCCGGCGAACAAGCCCTGTGGGACGAGGCCGCCGACGCCTGGTGGTGGCTCGACCGCTACGGCCTCACCCCCGCCCAGGTGGACGAACTCCCGGCGCACCTCTACACGCGAATCCCTGACGTCGCCTCGATCGCCGACGAGATCCGCAAGGACGAAGCCGAGAAAGCCGCCCGGGGGTGATGTCGTGCCCGAAATCCGCATGGTCGGCGTGTCCGAGTTCATGGACGCGATCAACGCGTCAGTCGCGCGACAGGTCGCCGCGACCCGGGCAGCCGTGGCCAAGGGCGCGCACACCATCGAGGCGAAAGCCAAGGACGAACTCACCACGTCGTCGCACGAGAAGGGCACGCCGACGCCGTCCCGGCCCGGTGAGCCGCCGTCGCTGATCACGGGCACGCTGCGCCGCTCGGTGCGCGTGGAAGGCCCGACCGGCGAGGGCCAGACCTTTACCGCCAAGGTCGGCCCGACCGCGGTGTACGGGCGCATCCAGGAACTCGGCGGCGTGGCCGGGCGGGGGAGTCGCCTCCCTCCGCGCCCGTACATGAAGCCCGCAGTCGAGAAGTCGGCCGAAGAACTGAAAGCCCTGTTCCGCGAAGCCTGGTCGAAGTGGTGAGGGGGCGTCGTGGCCGCTGACTCGCTGCTCCCACCAGTGATTGCGGTCCTGACCGCCAATATCAGCGAGTTCACCGCCAAGATGGGCGAGGCCAAGGGCCAGATGGCCGAGGTCGAAGGCTCCTCGTCGAAGATGGGCGCGCTCGGCAAGACCGCCCTCCTCGGCCTCGCTGCCGGGGCGGTCGCGGTCGGGGTCGAATCCGTGAAGATGGCCTCCAGTTTCCAAAGCACCATGGAGCTGATCGCGACCCAGGCGCACGCCGGGCAGCAAGAAGTCGACAACATGTCCAAGGCCGTGCTCGACCTCGCGCCCACCGTCGGTATCGGGCCGGAGAAGCTCGCCGAAGGCCTCTACCACGTCGAATCCACCGGGCTGCGCGGCCAGGAAGCGATGGACGTGCTCAAGGCGTCCGCCCAGGAAGCCGCGCTCGGCATGGCCGACTTCGACTCGGTCACCTACGCGATGTCCGGTGTCATGTCGATCGCGATGGGCGACGTGAAGAACGCCGCCGACGGGGTCGCCTACCTCAACACCATCGTCGGCACCGGCGACATGCGCATGCAGGACCTCGCCAATGCCATCGGCACCGGTGTCTTGCCCGTCTTCAAAGTCGCCGGGCTCGGCATGCGGGACTTCGGCGCCGCGATCACCGTCATGACCGACAACGCGATGCCCGCCGAGGTCGCCGCGAACCACCTCAAGACCGCGGTGCAGTTGCTGCAGAACCAGTCGAAGCCCGCCGAGGAGGCGCTCAAGTCGATTGGCATCGCGCAGGGCCAGCTGGCGAACGACCTGCGCAAACCCGACGGGTTCCTCGTCGCGATCGAGGACGTGAAGAAGCACCTGGAGGAGTCCGGCAAGACCGCGTCCGAGCAGGGCCAGATCTTGTCCAAGGCCTTCGGCGGCGCCCGGTCGGCCGCGACGATCGAGGAGTTCGTGTCCGAACTGGACAAGCTCAAGGGCAAGTACGGCGAGATGGGCACCGTCGGGGAGCGGGCCGCGCAGCAGCAACGCGACTGGGAGAACACGCAGGCCACGTTCGCCCAGAAGATGAAAGAGGTCGGCGCCCAGTTCCAGGTGTGGGCCATCCAGATCGGGCAGGTGCTGCTGCCGATCCTGTCGAAGCTCGCGTCCTGGTTCATGGGCTCGGTGAGCTGGCTGGGCAGCCACAAGGATGTCTTGATCGCGATCGGATCGGTCGCCATCCCGATCCTGGCCATGGGGCTGTGGTCTCTCGTCGCCGCGACGTGGGCGTGGACGGCTGCACTGCTGGCGAACCCGGTGACGTGGGTTGTGCTGGCGATCGCCGCGATCATCTTCGGGATCATCGAGCTGATCCTGCATTTCAAGCAGGTCAAGGAGTTCCTCGCCCCGTTCGGTGCGTGGGTGAAGGCCGAGGTGATCGACCCGATCATCCGCGCCTGGAACGCGCTGCTGAACTTCCTCCGCCCGGTCGCGGCCTGGATCAACTCCAACGTCGTCCAGCCCGCCATCCGGGCGTGGCAGTCCCTCGTGGACTGGGCACGGAAACTGTGGCCCGACATCGCCAAGATCGTCGACGAAGTGGCCGGGCGGCTCCGTGCGATCTGGAACGCGATCTGGCCAGTGCTCAAGGCCGCGTTCGAGGCGTTCGTCGCCGGGTTCAAAGCCGCGTGGGAACCGCTGAAGGCCTACTGGTCGGACATCTGGGACTTCATCAAGGACACGTTCAAGTTCGCGTGGGACATTGTCGTGGCCGTCTTCAAGGGCGTGTGGCAGATCATCTCTGGCGTCGTGAAGGGCATTATCAGCGAGGTCAAGGGGATCATCGACTTCGTTGTCGGGATCTTCTCCGGAGACTGGTCCCGCGCCTGGAACGGCATCAAAGAAGTCTTCGGCGGCGTCTGGGACTTCATCAAGGGTGTGCTCGGCGGGGCGTGGACCATCATCACCGGCGTGTTCTCCGGTGCCGCGCGTTGGCTGGTCAACGCCGGGTGGGACATCATCCGCGGCCTGTGGGACGGCATCTCGGCGGCCGGGTCATGGCTGTGGGGCATGGTGAAGTCCTGGGCCGGGTCGGTCATGGATGGCATCAAGTCGTTCTTCGGGATCGCCTCTCCGTCGACGATCACGCACGAGATGGGCCAGTTCCTCGTCCAGGGCCTTGCCAACGGCATCCTCGCGAACACACACGTCGCGGTCGGCGCGACAACAGCGCTCGTGCGGAACGTGCTGGGTGCCGCGTCCGGGCTGAACATGTCCGGCACCGTGGATGTGACCGGGCAGGGCTCGGTGTCGCCGCTGACCGCCGGCACGGGTGCGACCACCGGCCAGCAGATCCAGGTCAACATCACGATGAACCCGCGCGACGTCGAACGGTTCATGAGGCAAGGAACCCTCCGCTACAACCTGCGGAACAGTTCGAATGGGCTGTCAGTGGGGGTGGCGTAGATGCCGTCGAACTTCCCCCTGATCTCGGTGATCGCGGACTTCACCGCCGGGCCGCCGAACACACCTGGCCTGTCCTCGGTCAGCTTGAACGGCGCGGCCCCGTCGACGAAGACGATCGTGCGCACGATCCGCACCAGCAGGGGCCGCCAGTACGAGCTGAACAAGGTCGAGGCCGGCACCCTGTCGCTCGACGTGGTCGACGGGTCGGAGTACCTGAACCCGGTCAACACCGGCTCACCGTGGAACTCCGGCTCGAACTCGTTGCTGCCCTACCGGTGTGTCCAGGCGGGTATGTGGTGGAACGCGGCCACAAAATCCGTGGCCGGGAACCAGCTCAACAGCTCGAACACCCCACCCGCGTCGACCGCGGCGTTCGACCCGTCGTTCGAGTCGGGTATCGGATGGGTCGGCTACCTCAACACCTCACCGACCTACTCCTGGTCGACCGCGCAGCACTTCGACGGCACCCACTCGCTGTCCGCCGTGTTCAACGCCAGCACGGACACCATCGGCTGGGGCATGTGGACCGTCCCAGGCCAGACCTACGTCCTGAGCCTGTACGTGTTCGTGCCGTCCGGGCACACCGTGACGGCCTCGTTCGTCAACTTTCCCGGCGCGGTCGGGACGACGATCGCCACGGCGACGAGCTCGACCACCGGCGCGTGGCAGCGGCTGACCATGACCGGTGTCCCGACGGGTGCGGTGTCGGCGGTGACCGTGACGTGCACCGGTGCTCTCCCCGCGACCGTCTACCTCGACGCCTGCCAGCTCGAGGTCGGCTCAACCGCGTCGGCGTTCACCAGCTCCGGCCCGACCTACTTCCCGCTTTACACCGGTTACGTCGAGCGCTACCCGCAGAAATGGGACAACGCGGGCTTCCGGGGACTCCGGCCGTTGGAGGCCGTCGACGCGCTCAGCCCGCTGTCCCGCGCGGTGATCAGCCAGAGCTACGCGTCGACGATCCTCGCGGACGGGCCGGCCATCTACATGCCGCTCAGCGACGACGCCGGGCCCCAGGCGGTGCAGCGGCCCAAGGGCGGACAGCCGTTCCTGGGATACACCCAGCTCGGCAGCCAGTCCGGTGCGGTCAATTTCGGGGGCGACTCCTTCTTGGACGGCTCCAAAGCCGCGTCTGTCGTGCAGCAGAACACGAACCCGGTCACGCTGACGGACAACACCATGATCACGTATGTGGGGACCCGGCAGGGCGGGTTCACGATGTCCCCGCAGTCCTTCACCTTCGAAGCGTGGATCAAGTTCAGCTCCGGCACGCCCTACCTGGGTGCTGCTGTCGCGTCCAACACCGTCGGCCAGGTCACGGGGCCGACCTACTGGGTGGGCTGGTACACCTCCGGGGGCGCCCTGGCCGCCGCCTACTTCGACCCCAACGGGTCCACCGGATTCACGCTCAACACCTCGACAATCGGTGGCCTGTGGTTTCCTGACGGTGTCTGGCACTACGTCGCGATCGCGTTCGAGGGCAGCAACAACTTCCAGTTCATCCGCGACGGCCTGTCCAGCAGCGTCCGCACCTTCAACACCACGCCCTCGCAGACGGTCAACCTCTCGAACCTCTTTGTCGAGGCGACCACCTACTACGGGGATCCGGTGACCGAGGTCGCCGTCGCAAACATGGCGCTCTACTCGACCGCGCTGAGCTCAACGCAACGCCAGGCGCACTACCAGCGCGGCATCGGCTACCTCGGCGAACTCCCAGGAAACCGCGCATCGAGACTGCTCAACGCCTACTGGTCGAGCAACATCACCACCGACGTCGGGAAGACCGCGCTCAGCCCCGACTTTTACTACGACCCGCCCAGCTCGCCGGGGCAACCGTCACAGGCCAAGAGCGTGCTCGCCGCCCTGGAAGACATCGCCGACACCGAGGGCGGCCTGGTCTGGGTCGACGGAGGCGGCCGGGTGCATTTCGACTCGCGCGACACCCGCTACCTCAACCAGAAGACCGCACAGTACGTCTTCGGGGAGAACGCGGCCGGGGGCGAACTGCCATACGTCGAGCTCGAATACGACTACGATCCCAGCTTCGTCTACAGCGATGCACAGCTGACCTGCGATTACAGCAGCAACACGCTCACCGCCGTCAACAACACCAGCCGCACCGCCTACGGGCAGAGGATCATCTCCAAAACCCTGTATGCCCAGAACGACTGGGACGTGCAACAGGCGGCGAACTTCTTCGTCCGGCGCTACGCCAAACCGGCCGGCGCGGCAGGGACCGGTACCGGGCCGCGTATCGCGCGGATGAGTATCGACCCCGGTGGCAACCCGAACATGGTCGCGGCCGCGCTGAAGCTGGACGTCGGCAGCCGGGTCACGGTGAAGCGTCGTACCAGCGCGAGCGTGACGATTTCCGGGGACTACTACATCGAACAGGTCTCGCACAACATCGACGCCGAGAACAGCACCTGGGTCGTGGACTATCAGCTGTCACCGGTTTTTGTCCCGACGGTGTGGATTCTCGGTGACTCCACCTACGGCGTGCTCGGTTCGACGACCGCGTGCGTGTACTGACCCTTTTCCGCTGCATCTTGAGAACTAAGGAGGTGTGGTGGCTACACCCACGCCCGCGATACCCACGTTCACCGATGGGCAGATTGTGCACGCGACGGATTTGAATGCGCTCGCGTCGAATTTGACGAACCTGTACAACTACAATCAGGCATCGTTCACGTCGCAGCGGCCCTGTGTGATCGCGAAACAAACCACGGCGCAAGGCACCACCGCCGGCACTTTCACGACCGCGAACTTCCAGGCCGCCGTGATCAACACGGACAACATGTGGACCGCTAGCGTTCCGAATCAGGTCACCATCCAGCATGCGGGCATTTACTATGTTTTTTCGCAGACCAGGTACCCGACTACCGCCTACAACACTGCGAACGCTGTCGATGCCTATATTCTCGCCAACGGAACCGCTTTTTCGAATTCGATCACCGGTCAGTCGATGATCCCCACCGGAAACAGTATCGGCACCACGATTGTCGCGACGACCATCACCAACCTCGCGGCCGGTTCGACCCTGTACTTGGGTGTCCAGACCAACTTCAACTTCAACCTCGACACCGGCGTCGGCGGCTCGTTCCTCGGCGCGATCTTCCTCACGAGCTCGACGTGATCCCCGCCTGGCTGTGGCCCGGCTGGGACGCCGTGTGGCCCAACCTCCTCGCCTCCCTGATCTGGGCCGTCCCAGGCCTGATCGCGCACCTGCACACGCGCCGCAAGCTCAAGGCGCTGCACCGCGCACACGATGCCCTCCATCAGCAGATCCGAGGTGAACGTGAGTGACATCGCGCAGCTGTGCTTCGGAATCGCGGCCATCATCACCGCCATCGGCGGTGTCCTCACCTCCGTACTCGCCATCACCAAAGGCTCCCCGAAAGAACGCAAGCGCGCCGCCCGCGCAGCGATCGACAAGCTGGCCGGCAGTGACGAACTCGGTGACCTCATCGAGGAATGGCGCAACGAGCGAGGTGACGGCGAATGACGGCACCTGACGGGCGGATGGAGCAGGACGTGGTACGTCCCGCGGCTCATGACGCGCGGGATCGCCGTTCGCACCTGCTCATCTACCTCGGTGGTGGCCTGGTGCTCCTCGGCATCGTGGTCCTGGCTGCGTTGTGGTGGGGGCAGCACCAGCAGATCGCGCAGCTCCGTGCCGACGGCAACGAGACCGCGACACAGGCCCAGCAGCTCGCCCAGCAGGTGCGGTCCATGGGCGGTACGCCGGTGGTCGAACCGGCGTCACCGGGCCCTCAGGGGCCGCAGGGTCTCAAGGGGGATACGGGCGCGACCGGAGCGTCGGGCGCACAGGGGCCCGCTGGCCCGCCCGGACCGCAAGGTCTGACCGGCGCCACGGGCCCGGCCGGGCCGAGTGGTGCACCTGGTGTCAACGGCCAGAACGGCACCGACGGGGCGACCGGGGCTACGGGCCCGCAAGGACCCCAAGGCGCGACCGGCCCGCAAGGACCAGCCGGTCCACAGGGCCCGCCCGGACCTCAAGGGCAGGCAGGTCAGCCGCCGTCGGGCTGGACCACGAGCTACCCAGACGGCAGCACCGAAACCTGCCAGCGCGCGGCGAACTTCGACCCCAGCTCGCCGCAATACACGTGCACCGTCAACAACCCCAGCTCACCCAGCCAAACGACCAGCCCGGCGGTGCTGCCCAAGGTCACCCGACGACGAGGAGGTGCCTGATGACCCTGTTCGTGGTGGACGTCAACAGTTACGTCGCCTACCTGCCCCCAGCCCAGGCGCAACGCGAGGGCTACGCGGGCATGATCGCGAAAGCCACCGAGGGAAGCGGCTACGTGGACCCCACGTTCGCGCGCTACCTGGCTGACTGCCGGGCGGTCGGTATGCCGCTGATCGCCTACCACTTCCTGCACCATGATGTGCCGATCGCCGACCAGGTGGCGCTCATCCGCCGCGTCGTACCCACTTCGGTCGCGTTGGGGGTCGACATCGAGGCCGAACCCTCGCTGGGCAACTACCCGACAGTCGACGACGCCAGGGCGCTGGTCATTGCCCTGACTGGCATCGGCTACCGGGTGGCGCTCACCTACCTACCGCCCTGGTACTGGCAGCAGCTCGGCACGCCGTCGCTGGCCAGCATGCCCCCGGAGTGGTCTTCCCGCTATGTCAGCGGTTCCGGCTACGCCTCGAACCTCTACAACGCGGCACCGCCGTCGTGGTGGAACCAGGTCGGCGGCGACCCGGTGGCGTTGCTGCAGTTCACCGACCAGGCCGTCATCAACGGCCACACCTACGACGCGTCCGCGTTCGGCGGGTCGCTCGCCGACCTCAACGCGCTGTTCGACCCGGCGCCGTCCGTTCCCAACCTTCAGGAGGCAGATGCCATGTCCGTCATTCCCGCGCCGCTCGACTACCGCGCCGACTTCGACAACGTCGCGCTGCCGTTCGAGACCGGTTCGAGCAGCAGCGTCGTCAAGCAGGGCTGGCTGTCGCTGCTGGCCACCTTCGGCGACAGCGACTACGAGGTGATCTGCCTCAAGGGCGGCCAGGTGGTGCCGTTCGCGAGCCAGTCCGCGCCGACCGTGGGCGTGCTCAAGGAGAACACGCGCGTGTTCTTCGAGTTCCCGGACGGCGCCGAAGGGCTCGCGATCCGCTACCGCAACCAGACCGCCGGAGCCCGCCTCGGCTACGCCTTCCCCCAGATCCCGAAGTGAGAGGAATCCCCATGTCGTTCGATTGGAAGAAGGAAGTCAAGACCTTGGAGGTCGAGCTGGCCGACCGGGTCGAGACCAAGGTGAAGGCCGCGTCCACCACGGCGGCGATCACCGGTCTGGGCTTGTCGCTGCTGGGCGCCTACGTGTTCAAGGGCGGCGTGCCGGAGTGGGTTCAGGCCGGGATCGACACGGTCGTGACCGGTGGCCTGACCTGGGTCGCGGGCTGGCTGGCCCGGCACACGCCCCGCGTCACCGACGTGCCACCGCCTCCGGTGGTTCCGCCCACCCCCTGACCGGCCGCCGCCTGGTCCTCGGCGGCCTGCCCCCGCGTTCCCCGCCTGGGTTGAACGCGGGGGCTTCTTTTCGTTGCGCAGCACACGGCCCCCGCCCCGATCCCGGGTGCGGGGGCCGCTTCGTCGTGTCAGGCAGTTACAGCCGTTGCGCGTAGGACTCGGCGGACTGGATCGCGCCCTGGATCACGTTCTGCTGGCTGTCGATGCCCTGCGCGGCTTCCTGCAACATGCCGTGCGCCTGCGTCACCTCCGGCTGACTCGACCCCGACGTCACCTGCGCGAGGATCTGCAGGGCCTCCTCGATCGCCTGTCTGGCCTGCTGCAGCGCGGCGAGACCGCTGTTCGCGCGCTCCTTCGCGGTCATGATGCCGGCGCGGATGTCTTCGACTCCGGACATGGTTCTTCTCCGTTCGTGGTGTTGTTCAACGGTTCTGCGCTTCGATGGCTTGGCAGGCGGGGCAGCGCGGGCCGGGCAGTTTCGTGAGCCGCCACGTGTCTGTCTCGTACTGGCCCGGTTCCTCGGTGGCGCCGCACAGGGCGGTGATCCGCCCCGTCCACCAGGACCGGGACTTGGTGAAGTGGACGAACGGCTGGGGCTTGGCCATCAGCCGTGCGGGGGCGGTACGTCACGCTCGTCCCTGGTGGCGCCGCAGCGGCACTCCCAGCGGACGGTGGTCGGGGTGATCTGCGAGCCGCCCTCAGCGCGGTGCTTGTGGTTCGGCTCCTCGGCGAAGCAATTGACCACGCCCTTCGGGAGCTTGGGCTTGACCCATCCGGACTCGGACATCACTTCACCCGCTCAATGTGCGGCAGGGCGAGTTCCAGCTCGTCCTGCACGGCGAGCCCATCCCACACGATCTCGGCCTCGGCGCACTCGCCCGAGGCTCGCTCCTCGTCGGTCAGATCGAGGTGCCGGACCGTGCCGATCGAGCCGTCGCGCCGGTCCCGGACACGGTCGCCATCGGCATAGCCGTGGATGCGGTTTCCCATGATCTTCTCCTCTCATGATCACTATTTGTGAGTTACTTTTCGAGTTAGATCTTCCGGAGCGAGTTAGGTTTCTAACTCGCCCCACCGGAGGCCTTAACTAGAGCCTCGACCTGCGGAAAGTTAAGGAGTTACGCAAGTTAGGCCCGGTGTCACGCGGGCCGCTGAGCCCCCGGATTCGCTACTCGTCATCGAGGTCTCCGGTGGCTAACTCCGCGAGTCGCTTACCGACCGTCACGGGGTCGATGGGGTTTCGGTTGCCGGTCTTCGGCACCTTCACGCCGTACTCGCGCTCCAGCCGCGCAGCCAGACTCTTGGCAGTCAGTGGCCGATACGGCGCCCAGCGCGGCCACTTCGCCTTCAGCGAGTCGGCCACCTGGGCCGCGGGGATCGGTTCGCCAGCCCCGAGCACTTCGGCGACGTCCTCGAGCAGGTCCCGGTGTTCCTCAGCGACTCCCGGCGCGGGCCGGTCGCCCTGGATCGGGGTGCCGTCGGCGACGGTCCCCATCGCCCGGTCGATGACCTCGGCGGCCGCGTCGTAGCCGGTGTCGTCGTTGACCTCGACGAAGAACGTCCGCACGATCTCGAACAGCTCCTCGGACACACCGGTGGCGACCATCGTGCCCCGGTCGACGTTGAACCGCAGCTCAGTGGCCCGGATGCCGGCCGCGAACGACCCGTCGCCGAGGAACCCGTCGTTCGAGCGCCACGTCTTGACCGCGAAGCACCCGTTGATGCCGACGTTCTCCACCAGCTGCGACGGGATGGCGTTAGCGCGGGACGACTGGGTGTCGAACCCGCAGATGATCCCGGTCTTCCGGCCGCGTTTCACCACGTCAACGGCCAGTTCGGCGGCGTCGTCGGACTTCGAGAACAGCTCGTGACACTCAGAGAACAGAGTCACGATCGGCCGCAGGTCCGGGTGTTTCTCGGCGATCGCCCGAGTTGCCTTCTTCGCGCCGATCTCGGCGAGCCGCTGCTCGCGACGCCCAACTTCCTCGTAGAGCTCGCGCAGGTGCTCGGTGGCCATCTCGACGTGCTCCGGCGTGGCGCCCTTGACATAAAGCGCCAGCCGCGGTTCGTAAGCGTCGAAATCGCCGTTATTGGCGAACACGTGCACCCGAAGCTCGGCGAGCGGGTCCAGGGCGGCGCCGAGCATCACGACCCGGGCGGCGTTGGACTTGCCTTGTCCGGGCTGGCCACCGAACACGAAGTTGCCCCCGAACAGGACAAACACCACCGTGTCGCCGCGCTGGGTGATGCCGACCGGAACGCCGGCGAACACGTCCGCGGTGCCCTCGTGCAGCAGCGGATACGGCGGGGTGGGCTTGTCCATCACGCCGGAATCGGCGACATACAGGTTGACGAACCCCGCCCGGCCGCCCTTGCGTTTCCCGTCGTCAGAGGGCCAGACCTCGACAGGGTTGCGGTGCAGGTTCTTCGCCAGGACGTCGGCTTGGTTCGCCACCATCAAGGGCGTGACCCCTGCGGGAAGGTCGAAGATCGTCCGGTAGCCCTTGAACACTCCTTGGCCTTCCCGGATGGGGATGAGGTCGAAACTCGGCACCCATCCTTCCTTGGTGATTGCCTGGGCAAGCCGAGGAATGCCCAGGTAGCGCAGCGCGGCGGCGATCCCGTCCGGCGTGACGACCGTGCCTTCCTTCGTCGCTTCGTTGATCTTCGCGGCGTCCGTCCACCCCGCGGCAGAGGCCTTGTCCCGCCGCCGCCCGAGGCTCCACAGCCACATCAGCACCCCGGCGATCACCGCGGCAGTGATGACCAGGAAGAAGCTCGTGACCAGCCAATACGTCCATGTGATCGTGTGGATGATGGCCATGAGTGGCGCGAGGATGAGGGCTGGGTCTTGTCCGGCGATGGCGAGGATTCCGCCGAGCAGGATCAGGGCGACGATCACCAGCGTGATGCGGGTGGCTGCGGCTTTGAGCATGTCGCCGCGGTGCTTGATCCGGTCCATGCGCCGGTCGTGGCGGGCCTTCTTGGCCTGTTCAACTTTGCATTCCCACAGGTCGAGCCGGTCCCAGTCTTTTGCCCGTTCTAGTTCGTCCATGACGCGCTGGTAGCGGGACTGGCTCTTGGCTTCCCAGATCCGCAGGGCGACCGTCTTCGCGCCGTCCTTGACGTAGCTGATGTGCTGCACGGCGGTTTCCGCGCTGCGCCGGTACTCCGCGTAACGGGCGAGTTCCTTCTCCCGCTGGATCTCGTCGTACTGCTCGGGGGTGAGCACGTCGCCCTCCAGCGCATCTCCAGCGGCGCTCCAGTCGTCTCCAGCGCCCCGCCCTTTGAACGGGACGACGTTCGACGAACGCGTCTTCTTCTGGTCGTCGGTCACTGCTCGCCTCCAGCGCTGGAGGCCCGCTGGTGATCGGCGGTCACCAGCTTCGCCAGCGCGCTCGCCAGGCCGAGCACCGCGACTGGTACGCACGCGACGAGCATCGTGATCTGCCACGGCGCGCGGTCCATGTGGGCGGCGGCCATGAGGTGGTAGGCGATCTGGGCTCCAGCGCCGATCACCAGGCTGGCGACGCTGGAGATCTTCGCGAAACGGACAGTCCGGTCTGAGTATTGGCCAGCGGACAACCAGCAGCGGAGGGCGTACGCGCCGTACGCCTCGACCGACAGTGGAAGCACGATCGCCGTGTTGAGCTGGAACTTGTCGACAATGCCGGGCAGCGGCTGGATCATGCCGAACCCGCACAACCGGCCGAGTCCGACCCACCCAGACCACACAGCGACCGCAGCACCCAACCCGATCACGAACAGTGGCCACGACGACAACCGAGAGCGTCTGGTGATCGGCTGGAGATCCGCTGGCGGCGCTGGATCTCCAGCCGAGTTGTCCTGGAGATCGGACATCTCCAGCGGATCACCAGCGGTCCCCAGCGGCGCCGGTTCGTCGACCTCGACTGCGGGCAACTCCTCGGTGTCCGGCCCGTCCTCTGGGTCGACTGGAGACGCGCTGGAGACGCTGGCCTCGGCTGGAGATTCGGTGTCCGCCAGCGCCGCCAGCGCCTTCTTCACCTGGTACTCGGAGAACCCGGTTAGCTCCACGATCGTGGGCCGTCCGGGTCGGGGCCGGCCTTCGGTCTGGGCGTCTTCCAGGACCTGGCGGACACGGTCGGTGATCTCGTCGGGGTCGGCCGTAGGTGTGCTCACGACTCGATCTCCTTCCGGTCGAGGTGCTGCCGGGCGCGGTATTCGGCGGTGGCCCACAGCAGCGCGGCCACACCAGTGCCGATCGCCCACCACGGCGACACGGTCGCGGCGAGAACGGTGGGCGCGGTAACACCGGCGAGTTCGGCGCGGTGGCGGCGGACCCACCTGGCGGCGAGGTCGACGCGCGCTGTCTGCGGCCGCGTGACGATCTGGCGGCGCTCGTTGCGGGACGCCGCCGGGGTGTCCGGCTCAACGGGTTCGGGGACGGACACGGGCGTCCTCCTTCCTGGGTGGGGTGGGTACGGGCATGAGCAGCCAGGTGGCGAAGGTGTCGACCCAGCGGGCGGCGACCTCCAGGCCGCGCACCAGCCCCTGGAGCGGGTCGCGGACGAGCCGGAGCGCGACGATCGCGAGCAGCGCCACGAGCATCACGAGGAGCTGGGGCAGGCTGCGGTCCTGGAGGTCGCCGCGAGGCATGGCTATCGGCCTCCTGCCGCGACTCGGGCCGCCGCGGCGATGCACTTTTCGTTGAGGCGACAGTGCAGGACGCCGTTTGTCCTGGTCAGCAGGAGGCGCGTGCCGTTGCCACAGTTGCAGCACTGGTTGTCGGGGAGTCGCGTGGAGCGCATGACTTTCCCGCCCCGCCCGGGGTCGGCGGTGTTCTTGTACCAGGTGTGACGAGGCATCAGCGGTTGCCTCCGTTCCGCTCGATGACGGGCAGGTGCAGGTGGAGGTGCTCGACCTCGACGGTGAGGGTGGTTTCGATGCGCAGGATCAGCGCGAGTTGTTCGACGGCGACGACGGATCGGTGCCGGCCTCCGGCGCATCCGATGGCGATGCGGATGGGGCGTGTGCTGACCAGGTGGGCGATGGCGGCCGCTTGGGCGTCGAGGTATCTGACGGCTCCGGGCTGGTTGAGGACGCGCACGCGGATCTCGTTTTTGAGTCCGGTGAACTCGCGCATGGCGGGGTCGTGGTGCGGGTCGCGCCAGAGGTCCCGGACGTCGAGGACGAGGTGGGGGCGGTGGTCGGCCACGGCCTTGGGGACGCCGCCTTCGTGGAGGTAGCCGAAGGACTGGAGGTGGATCATCGCTGGCTCCTCATGGCGATCCAGGTGGTGATCAGGGACGCGGCCACGCCGATGGCCCGGTGTGTGGCCTGGTCGCATTCCATGAGCGCGGTGCCGGGCCCGCTGGTGTCCACCACGCCTTCGCGGCGCTGCACGGTGGCGTGGTCGAGGTAGCCGCCCTTGCCGATGCGCCGCATGAGCCGGATGAATGGCTCACGCCGGTCGATCGCGTAGTGCGTGGCGGCGTTGAGGGCCATCCCGGCGGCGAGTGCGCGGAACGGAAGCCGGTAGCCGAGCGCCCTGGTCACGAGGATCGCGGCGAGGGTTTGGCCGGCGGTGTAGCTGGCGACGTGCCGCGCGCAGTGGCGCCGACCTTCCGGACCCGGCTTGCCCTTGCCGATGGCGTCCGCGCTGTTCTGGAGGATCTGGTCGCACGCGGGGTGCACGTCAGTGAACGTGGCGTGCAGCGCGCCGTAGAGCGCCAGTCCCTGGGCCGTCCGGGTGATCGCCGGGCGTTGAGCGCGCGGCGGGTCGGGGATGTAGCTAAGTTCTCGCATCGGGTCGACTCCTTCGCAGTCGATCAAGGGCCTCGGGTCGGTGTTCACGCACCGCCGGGGCCCGCCTTCCTTACTTAGTGGGTTTGATCCAGCTTTCGTGCTGGTCGGCGGCGTGGCGTTCGCGGGCGGCCTGTTCGGTGTTGCCGGCCGCCTCGGACTGGTTCGCGTAGTCGCGGAGGCGTCCGGCGGCCCAGTGGTTGTAGCCGTTCCAGTCCGCTTGCGTGTACTGGGTGAACGGCTTGCTGCGGCGTTCCGCGTCGGGGGTCATTTCCGGCTGTGCCATGTCAGCTCGCCACCCGTCCAGCCGCCAGGAACCGCTCGACGCCGCCGGTGTAGTAGCGGGCGACCGTGTTGACGACGTCGCGGGCGGTGCGGTCCGGGACGCCCTTGGGGAGCAGATCTGCGTACTGGCAGTCGGCGATCCATTCCCGCATCTCGCGGAGGGTGGCGTCGCTGAGGACGCTGCACAGGTGCTCGATCACTTGAACTCGACCTTGTAACCGGTGTGCTGGCCCCAGCTCCGGAGGCCGCCGGGGTAGTGCTTCTCGATCTCGCTGGCGATCTCACGGTCGCTGTAGACCTTGCGGTGGTTGTTCTCTTCCAGCCACTCGCTCATCAGGGCGACCTGGCTCTGCGGGATGTTGGCTTTCCAGATCCGGCTGCCGCTGAGAGTGATCGTGATGGGCATTTTGGCGAGTTCCATGCGCGTGCTCCTGTGGTTGCGGTGGGGTTGTTCAGTGGTGGCAGTGCCCGCCGTGGTGGGGAGGCACGTCGTTCGCGGCGATGGTGGCGGTGTTGTGGATGGCGGTGTCGTCGTCGCTGGGCGCGGACTGCCGGGCCTCGCGGCGTTTCCGCCGCTTCTCGGCGCGGTCCAGGGCATCCTGCGCGGCCGCCCAGTCCTCGCGGAACTCAGCGATCTTCTGGGTGACCTTCGCGCCGATCTTCTCGAGCATCCCGATCACGCCCGGGGGTCGTCGATCTTGACGGCCACGCCGTTGGCCTGGCCCCAGGCTTCGATGCCGCCGGGGTAGAAGGCGCGGATGTAGCCGACGAGGCTGATCGGATCGTCCGAGGTCGGGCGCCCGTTGTCGGCCAGCCACTTGTTCATCTGCTCGGCCTGGCCGACGGGGACGTGGGCGCCGAGGTAGAGGCCGTTCTCGTCGAGCCGGGCCATGATCGTGCTGGTCATTCCTGCTCCTGTCCTTGTCGTTCTGGGTGGAAACCCGGCCGGGCACCGGAGCGCCCGGCCGGGCTGGCCCTCCACGCCCTTTCGGGAGGACCGCCATCCGTCGCGCCGGACTGATTCACGCGACAGACGGGGACTTGAGGTGGTGCCCCGCGCCGGGAACTGGGGGAGGGTCAGCGCGGGGCAACGGCCGGTCAGCCGTCGGGGGTCGGCGTGACCGGCGGTCTGGGGGTTAGGGCCAGTCGAGGACGTCGAACACGACCTGCTTGAGGCCGCCGGTGGTGCTCAGCAGCGCTCGCGGCGGGTTGCTGCCGGTGGCACGGTCGGCGTCTTCAGCGCTGTAGCGGGCGCCGATGGATCCGCTGGCTGTGTTGAGCAGGGAGAGCCAGAGGAAATCGACGTGGTCAGCGCGAGTACGGGTGCCGGTGATGAGCGGGCCGGCGTGCGTGAAGCAGAACCCGGCGGCTTCGGCCTGGTGGCGCACAGCGTTGAGGGTCCGCAGGGCTTCCTGGTTCTCGGTCACTACCGCCTCCTTGTGGGGGCCTCGGCGGGCGTGCCGGACTTCGCGCCCGCCGAGGCATGTGGGCCGTCCAGCTCGGGAGGTCCCGTCTCGTCCCGGGACCGGCGAACGGCCATGGTCTGTGCCCGGATGCGGGCGACGGTGTTGCAGGGCTGGCAGAGGTCCACGCCCGCGAGGTCCAGCACGATGTCGGAGACGTCGCGGCGGTCGTGGTCGTCGGGGTTGAGGTGCGTGTCCGCGTGCAGCGGGGTGACGACCGGCTGGAGCGGCGGCTCGAACTCCGTGGCGGGGTACTGGTGCACGAGGCCGTCGACGGAGTAACGGCGGGCGTGGAAGGGGGCGCGGCCGGTCATCGCCGGTCGCTCCGCTGCTGCTGGGAGCGCTGCACGACGATCCGAGCCATGCGCCCGATGTGGTCGTTCAGCTCCTCGACAAGTTCCGGAGACACACCGACAGGACCAGGCGCGGTGACCTCGACCCCGACCCGCTCACGGCCATCGACCTCGATGACGCCGACACGGATCTGAGCTGGCAGCCCGTCATCACGCGCACGAACGGGAGTGATGAGAGGCTGTACGAGCCATCTCGGGTCCACGGCTTTCCTCCTTGGTGCGCTGGCCTGAGCTGGTCACCAAGGCCCGTGATGGCGCTGATGACATCTATAGGTAACCGCGCGCCATCAAACATACGCAATACTCCGAATGGGCGGTAGTCGACCCCCCGGCTACCTGCGTTATCGTTGATGGCATGGGCGTCATCAAGAAGGCCGCTAACGCTGGGCCACTGGCCGATCTGGTCAAGAGCTTGCGCACCGAACGCAAGCTGGTTCAGCGCGACTTCTGCGAACTTGTCGACATCGACCAGGGAACCTGGGCCAAATACGAACGCGGCACGCGCACACCCAGCGTGCCCACCATCGAGCGCGTGCTCGCCAAACTGGGGATCTCCGGCGACCGCCGCGAAGAGATCCTGGCGACTGCCCGCGGTGCCGACGCGCCGCGCTGGCTCGCCACCACACTCCCGGAACAGCGTGCGCAACAGGCCGCGCTGATCCGCGCCGAACGCAAGGCCAAGAGCATCCGCCAGGTCGCACCCGAACTCATTCCCGGCCCGCTCCAGACAACGCCCTACGCACGCGCCATCTTCGAGCGCGCCGGCCTCGACGAAGACGAGATCGAAATACGGGTCACCACCCGCAACGGGCGCCGTGACGTCATCACGCGCCCAGACGGCGCCCAGTTCTCGGTGATCCTCGGACCAGCCGCCCTGCGACAGCAGATCGGCGGCCTCAAGACGTTGATCGGCCAGCTCAAGCACCTGCGTGAACTCTCGGACTGGCCGAACATCGACATCCGCGCGTGGGACTACACCGCGGACTGGCATCCCGGGCTGGAAGGGTTCTTCGCCCTCATTGAGAGCGACGAGGAGTCGCCGCTCGTCTATCTCGAAACGAGACGCAGCGGGCTCTTCTTCTACGACGCGGAGGACGTCAAGTCATATCGTGATGCCTTCAACCGGATGGTTGGCGACGACCCGCGAGAGGCGGTGGCGATGACTCCGGCTCGCACCCAGCAGGCCATCACCGACCTGATCAAGGAACTGGAGACCTGATGAACTGGCGAAAATCCTCGTTCTCCGAGAACGGGGCGAACTGCGTCGAGGTGGCGGACGAGCCGGGTCCTGGCCGGCTCGTCCGCGACAGTAAGAATCGTAGCGGCGGCGAGATCCCGTTAACCGGTGACGAATGGACGGAGTTCCTCAAGGCCGCCCGTGAACGGGACTTCGCGCACCAGCCCGGCGGCGTGAACGTCGAGCTGCTCGCCGACGGCGGCGCACGCATGACGAAGGGGAAGGTGGTCCTCACCTTCACGGCCGACGAAATGACGGCGTTCTACGCTGGCGTGGATGCTGGCGAGTTCGACAAGCATAGGGAGTGCCCCAACTCGCCGGACGGCTGGCACGACTACAGCGGTGGCCGTTGCCGCCACTGCGGGAAACCGGAGTGAACGATGGCACGTAGAACAGTCACACCCCACTACCACGGGCACCTCGCACGGAACTGGACACCGGCAGCCCAGACCGGCGCCAGCACCTTCCGCAAGGCGCTCGACGGCGAAGAAGCCGTTGCGGACTGGTTGGCCGAGCAGCTCCGGGAAGCCATCGGCAAGCCGGATCTGGAGCTCGCCGACGAGCGCGAGGTGTGGACGAATCTGGTCCGCGACGACCAGACCATCACCACGGGCCCCCAGGGTGGTCCGACCATCACCGCGGTCGCGATGACCGACCAGTCCTGCGACTGCCCCCGGCCACAGATCCGGGCAATCCCCGGCAGGCACAGCACGCTGTAGGACGAGCACGACAACGGCCCCAGGCGATGCCTGGGGCCGTTTCGTATGCGGGGACTTCTCGGGGACTACTTCGTCTCGCGCTGTTTCGGGACCGTGGCGGAGGCGTCGCGTGCTGCCCGCCGTCCGGCCATCCACTGTTCGGGGCCCGGCTCGCGACGGCGGGGAAGCATGGTCCACGCGATCACGGCGATGAGCGCGACGGCGGCGAGCACGGTTTTCGGGGCGGTCCTCATGTCGTCCTTTCGGCGGTAAACGATTGCGGAGGATGGCTGCAAGGAGTCGCAGCCCTGGGAGACGCTGTTACGTTTGGTTCAGACCTGAACCGACTGGCACGCCACACGGCCGCCCACAGCCGGACCCGGCTCGACCGCTCCCCGTACTGGCCGCCACTCGCGGCACGCAACGCGTCGAGGGCGCGCGAGTAGGCGAGCACCACACGCGGATCGCTCGCCTCGTCCCGCATCTCGGCCAGACGCCTGGCGTACCCGGTGAGGTCCTCGTCGCTCATGCGCGCGGCGGTCACGGGCCACACACCGGAGCAGTCGCCGCGGGCGGCGGGGCGAGCTCGACACCGAGCGTCCACGCGTCCGGGGACAACCGGATGCCGACCGCCATCGCCACGAACGTCACCGGGCCGATCATGCTGAGGACGACGATGCGCCACGGCGTGAACGTCGGCCGGATTGCGCGCCGGGGCGCCGGGCGGGTCACAGCCATCCCCGGAAGATCGCGGCGAAGACGATGACGAACGCCGTGGCGGTCGCCGTCAAGATGAAGTGGTGCCGGAGGAGCCACGGCTCGCGCGGCCCGGCTAAGCGATTCAGAAATGAACGAAAACCAGAGGCGAGCGACGAATTGTCGCTTTTATCAAACACGTATACCCCCCAGGGGGTTGCGGGCGGACGTTATACCGCCTCACATTGATGTTTGAGTGGTCTTTGTGGACGCGAGGCATCGAAGACGAAATCGTGCCCACCTGTCGCGAACTCGGCATCGGCATCGTGCCGTTTTCGCCGCTGGGCCGTGGTTTTCTCACCGGCACCATCACGTCCGTGAGCCAGCTCGCCGAAGGCGACATGCGCCGTGGCATGCCCCGGTTCACCGAGGACAACCTCGATCGCAACCTGGGAATCGTGCGAGCGCTGCGGGAGCTGGCCGAGGAGAAGGGCGTGACCCCGGGTCAGCTCGCGCTGGCGTGGGTCCAGCACCAGGGCACCGACGTCGTCCCGATTCCCGGCACCAAGCGGCGCAAGTACCTGGAAGAGAACGCCGCCGCGGCCGGCCTCGAACTGTCCGAAGAGGACATCCGGAGGATCGAGGCGGCCGCTCCGCCCGAGGCCGTCGCGGGCGAGCGTTATCCCGAAAGGCTCGCCCGGACCTCAGGCCGCTAGCTCACGACTCCAGGAACGCGGCGACCGTGGCGGGGGTCTCGTCGACCGGGACCTGGCGCTGCTCGCGGGTGGAGAGGCTGCGGACGGTGACAAGGCCACTGTCCCAGTCTTCCCGCCCGACGATGACCACCGCCTTGGCGCCTGCCTTGTCCGCCCGCGCCAGCTCCTTGCCCAGCTTCCGGGGCTCCAGCGGAGTCGCGGTGCGCAGGCCCGCGCGCCGCAGGCCGCTCGCCACCTGCCGGGCGGCGGCGTGGAGCTCGTCGCCGACCGGGATCACCATGACGTCGGCCTCGCTGCGCGGGTTCGGCGTCAGGCCGTGCGTGTCCAGGAAGTCCATCAAGGTCACGTCGCCCATGCCGAACCCGATGCCGGTGATCTGCTGCGACGTGAACATCCCCGCCAGGTCGGCGTACCGGCCGCCGCCGAAGAGCGCGCGGTTGTTGTCCGGGGAGATGTCGAAGACCTCGAACACGGTCGACGTGTAGTACGCCAGCCCCCGCACGATCATCGGATCGAACCGCACCAGCCCGGAGGCTTCGCTGGAGAGCACCCGAACCAGGTTCGACGCCTCCTTGACCGCCGCGGGCAGCTCGTCGAGCAGCGCCGTCCCGGCGCCGAGGACGTCACCGAGCTTGTCGAACTGCTTGTCGGACAGGCCGATCTCCTCCGCCTGCGCGGCGAGCGTGTCGCGGTCGTACTTCTCCCAGCGGTCCACCAACGAGAACACCGGGTTCAGGAGCTCGGCGGGCACGCCCGCGAGGTCGGTGATCGCGGACGCGAGAAGGTTCCGGTCGTTGGCGCGGACCAGGAACATGTCCTCGGTCGCGCCGAGCGCGTGGAGCAGTTCGTGGATCAGCTCGAACATCTCGATCTCGCAGTTCGCGCTCTCCGAACCGAAGATGTCGGCGTTGATCTGCCAGTGCTCCCGCACCCGGCCCCGCTGCGGACGTTCGTAGCGGTGGCAGTTGGGGTGGCTGTACCAGCGCACCGGGAACTGGAGCTTGCCGGCGTTGCCCGCGATCATCCTGGCCACCGACGGCGTCATCTCCGGGCGCAGGGCCAGCCTGCGGCCACCCCGGTCGGTGAGCGTGTAGAGCTGCTGGTCGACGATCTCCTCGCCGGACTTGCGCTCGTAGATCTCCGCCGATTCCAGGACGGGGCCGTCGTAGCGCAGGTACCCGAAGCGTTCGAGTACCTCGTAGAGATGGCCGAACACCTGCGTCCGGACGGACATCTCCGGGGGCAGGAAATCCCTGGTGCCCCGGTAGGGCGCGGTGGGCAGGTACTCGGGCACGGTGGACTGCTTCCTTCGCGTGGATGACGGCTGTTCTGCACGGAAGTCTATCGGCGTGCGCCCGGCCGCCGGGCTCGCGCCGCCTGAGAGGGGAAGTCAACACAACCCAACGCGACTCAACACCAACACCGCCGACCTGGGCATTGCCCGTGTTTCAAAGGCGCGCGATCGGATTTGCGTAGACGGGCCGTGACTCTCGCCGCCAGCCTCATCTCGGCAGGCAGGCGGCCCGCCTCCGAAAATCCGAAGCCTTCGGCACCCGCGCGCGTCTACTCACCTCATGTGGAGACACAGGCTTCAGAACACGCGCTAACCGCTTCAGCCCATGAGCGTGGCGGCCACGGTCGCGCCCAGCTCCCAGCAGGCCGCCAGATCGGACTTCGACGGTTCGCCCGTCACCGTGACCGACGCGGCCGCCCGCGACCAGCCCAGTCCCGTGGTGATGGACTCGATTCCCCTGACGGTGCCCGCCACATCACTTCCGCCGTGCACGTAGTAACCGAAGGGCCTGCCCTTGGTGGCGTCGAGGCACGGGTAGTAGATCTGGTCGAAGAAGTGCTTCAGCGCGCCGGACATGTAGCCGAGGTTCGCGGTGGTGCCGAGCAGATAGCCGTCGGCGTCCAGCGCGTCGGGCACGGTCGCCGCCAGCGCCGGCCGGCGGACGACGTCGACGCCCTCGATCTCCTCCGTGGTCGCGCCCGAGATCACGGCCTCCAGCATCGCCTGCACATTGGGCGAGGGCGTGTGATGGACGATCAGCAGCTTCGCCATGCCTGTCGAGGCTGCCCGCCGCGGACGCGACCCGCAACCCGCCGTTCTGGTCTACGCCAGTGCCCTGCCGGCCTGAGTGGTCTCAACGGGCCCACACCCTCGCTGTACTGCGGTTTTCTCGTTAGGGGGACCCCCCGTCGGGCAGTGATCAACGGGTGTGTAATCTTCTCTTCGTCGCCAGGGAAGACCGGGGCCGACGGAGGGAAAACCTCCAGAGGTACCGCTTGCCCACGGCATCAGCCTTCGGCCGAATCAATCGATTCAACCGGGGTTGGAGCGTGGCCTGGTGGCGGAGACAACGGATGTGTTGTTTGAGAACTCAACAGTGTGCTAGTGAACTATAGCCAGTAGAGCTTTGTTT